>JAXGWF010000012.1:0-83961 GCA_040773465.1 Geobacteraceae bacterium
CTCAGCCGGTGAGGAGAGCGGTGGCGGGCAAGGGGCCGGTCCCGGCGAAGGGCACGGTGAGAACGAAGCAGGTGCCGCATTCGGGGGAATTCCATTCAAAGAGCTCGGCAATCTTTCGGTAAAAGAACTGCTTGCCCTCATGGAAAAAGAGAACGATGACTCCCGGTATATCCAAATGGCTCGATTGCTGGCAAGCAAAGGATACGTGTTGAAGGAAGATGGAGACTTCGACACCCTGTTTCCCATTCTCATAGGCCTTTTGAACCAGAATGCCGACGAGAGCCGGAGCGCATTGCGCCGCGAAACATCCATGGAGGCATTTCAGGAGCTGGCCGGAGGAGCGATGCTCGCTCACCTTTTGGATCGCCTGGAAGAAGAATCATACAACCAGAAGGAGATCGTTTATCTTGTTCTCCATCATATGGGGAACGAAGCCGTGGAAGCCGTTATTCCGCGACTTGCCGTTTCCGACTGCCAGGCTGCCCGGAAAGCGCTCACCACAGCCATGCTTCGCATTGGACCGTCCGCGATTCCCCGGTTGTTGACGTTTCTCAAGGACGACGACTGGCAGGTGGCTCGAAACGCTGCCGCGGTCTTGGGGGAAATGGGCAGCAGGAGTGCTGTTAAGGGGCTTGTCATGACCGCCTACCATATGGATACCCGGGTGCGCTTCGAAGCGATCAGATCACTTGCGGCAATCGGCGGTAAAGAAGCGACCGACACTCTCCTGGATCTTCTTGGCGACGGCAACCGCGCCGTCCGGCGGCAAGCCATTCTCTGGCTTGGCTTGACCAGAAACCAAGGCGCCCTGCAGCCCCTTCTCGACCTGGTGATGAAACGGGACTTCACCGGGAAACTTGCCACCTTGAAAAAAGAGACACTTCTTGCCGTCGAGCGGATTGGCGATCCCGCTGCCCTTGATGATCTTTTTCGTTTGGTGGAGAAAACAATCATTTTCGCCCCTCGCCGTTGGCAAGAACTCAAGATCCTTGCCCTGGGGACGATCGGCCGCCTTGGTGGGGAGCGCGCCCGTGAATTCCTCCAAAAAACCGCGTTGCGGAGCGGACCGATCGGACGGGCCTCTTCCGCGGTTCTGGAAACCATGGAAGACGAGGTGAATACAAGGCATGAGTGAGATAACACATCAGAATGCACAGCGGGCGGCAATGCTTCTTACCGCGTCCATAAAAACGGTAACTTTTTATCCCCAGGCCCATCCAGCCGTGCGTCAGCCGCTGGAGGAGCTTGCCGCGCTATTCGACGGCATGTTCGAGGTGAAGAAAGAAATTCGGCTTGGTGTCGTGGAAGGAGTTTTTTTCCTGGAGGGCAACCTGTTCGTTACGCCGAATTCTTCGGTCGCCGAACTTGCCGAGCGACTGATCGGCAAGGAGCTCCATGCCTTTACCATCGTGCAGGGGGTTACCACCGACGACTTGTTCCAGTTTGCTTCGCTTCTTGCCAGAAAGAATCTTGCCGCCGATCAGATTTTCGAAGAACTGGCACGTAAAGGGATTGTCACTATTCGTCAAGGAATCGAAGAAATTGTCGACGGCGATGGCGAAGATGAACAGTCTCTTTCCCCTGCCCGCACCTACCACGATGCCTTAAATGCCGTTCGCGGGACCATGAAGGACATTGAAAACGGTCGGATTCCCGCCAGCGACCGGATCTATGAGGTCGTCGACAACATGGTTTCCCTGGCGATCAAGGACCATACCACACTGCTCGGCCTGGCCATGATCAAGGATTACGACAACTATACCTTCAACCATTCAGTCAACGTGGGCATCCTGGCCGTTTCCCTGGCCGCCTATCTCGGCATGGATCGGGAAATGCTCCGAGATACGAACACCGCCGGACTGCTCCACGATATCGGCAAGATACGAATTGAAAAATCGATCCTCAACAAGCCGGGGAAGCTTTCCGGTGAAGAATACGAGGAAATGAAGAAACACGCGGAAAAAGGCGCGGAGATTGTGCAGAAGATGGAGGATATCCATTCGCGGGTGGTAGATGCGGTGCTTGGGCATCATATTCGCTACAATCGGACCGGATACCCGGAATGGGCGAGAAGCAGGGAATTTGACCTCATGACGGATATCCTTGCGGTTGCCGACTGTTACGACGCCATCACGACGCTCCGTGTCTACAATTCGCCGGTTCTCCCGAAGGCGGCACTGGATGTGCTGCGGCGGATTTCGGGAACATCCCTGAGCGCTGATTTGGTGGACAAATTCGAGGAAATGATGGGGGAGTATCCGGTGGGAACCCTGGTCAGACTGGATACCAACGAGATTGCGCTCGTTGTCAGGCCTCACCCCCTGGAAAGCAAAGAAGCCTCGGTGAAGATAATCATCGACGCCGATGGTACCGCCCTGGAAAATCCGAGGTTGTTGAGCCTGTCGGACTGTGACGGTAAACGTTATGCATCCATTGTTGCACTGGTTGATCCACTGGTGAAGAATATCGACGTAAGTCGATACTTTCTCATGTGATCCGCAGGATACCCAGTGCCTGGGCGACCGCTTCACGAGTGCGCGGATACGGTGAAGCCAACAATTCAAGAAGTTTCGCTTCCAGGGTCCCGTCGGCGACGTGTCCCAGGGTGATGGCGGCTTCCGCGTCGAGCAGGCCGTCACCGGCGTCGAGAAAGGGAATGAGCGCGGGAACGATGGACGGGTTTTTAAAATGTTTCAGTGCGGCGATGGCCTTGGCCTGAATGGTTCGATCCGAATCGTTCAGCCGCTCCATGAGGATCGGGAGCGCCTTGGGGTGGCCGAGGTTTCCAAGAACTTCGATAGCGACCGATTTGATATCCACTTCCGGTCGCGACGCGCAATAGAGAAGGGGAGCGATTACCTGCTCTCCGCCGATTCTGCCGAGCGCGTAGATGGCATTGAGCTTGGTTCCCAGATCGCCTTTTTTCAAGGCTTCGAGGATTTCGGGTATGCTGCCGATTCCTTCGAGGTGCTCCAACGCTTCCGCGGCGGCAATGCGCACTTCTTCGTTCGGGTCGGTCAGCAGGGCGGAAAGGGCTTCTCTTCGTTTTTTTGTAGATTCATAAATTCTCATACTGGTCCATGATAGTAGCAAAATGAATAAATTACGCAAGTTTTTATTGCGCTTGATTCGCCGGAAGAAGGTGATTTTTGCACATTCAGCTTGCTCCGGGCGGCATGGCGCCCGGTCGTTACCTGCCGGAGCGGCATCAGGTTGCATGGGAGAAATACCGCATGAAAAATAATGTCAAGGCTGCCCTTCTTTCCGCCCTGGTGCTGCCGGGGTTGGGGCAGATATACCGGGGACGGTTGGTGAAGGGCGGGGTGCTTTTGGGCCTGGTAACGATAGTCCTGGTGCTTTTTGTCATCCTGATGCTCCTGTCGATTCAGGATGTCCTTGAAGTGGCAAGGCTGTCCGGGAAAATAGATGCGGCTGTTCTCGCGCAGCGGTTGCAAGGGCGTGTGCCCGGCGCTGTTTCCCTGGGAGGCATTTTTCTGTGCATGTGGATTTACAGTGTCGCGGATGCTTTGTTCGGCGGGGGGGCGAAGGAGGATTCGAACGAGAGGAAGTCGGCATCGCACTGAAAAATCCGTCATGGGACAGCGATGTCCGGTCACTATTGAATTGACAAAAAGCTTTGTTCTGTGGGATAAAGCAATACAAAAACAAGGGCCCCTCCCAAGGGGCCTTGTTTTTTACCTGCACGAGTACGGAGAAACATCATGCTGTATGCAAAGGTTGTGGCCACCGGTGGTCGGGTTCCGGACAGGGTGGTGAAAAACTCGTTCTTTGAATATCTGGTCGAGGATGCGGATTCCTGGATATTTTCCCGCACGGGAATCCGCGAACGACGCTTTGCCGCCGCCGACGAAGCCACGTCGGATCTGGCGACTGCCGCGGCGCTCCGGGCATTGGAGTCGGGAAAGATCGATCCGCTTGATCTCGATTGTGTTATCGTTTCAACGTCTACACCGGACATGATCCTGCCGCCGACAGCCTGCATGGTGCAGAGGAATATCGGCGCGGCCAATGCCTTCGCTTTTGATATGAATGCCGTCTGCAGCGGTTTCGTTTTTGCCGTCGAGGCGGCCGATAATTTCATCAAGTCGGGAAAGTATCGCAGGGTTCTGGTCATTGGCGCGGATTGCTACTCGAAAATTCTCGATATGCAGGACAAGACAACCTGCCCTCTTTTCGGCGACGGGGCCGGCGCGTTGATCCTGGAAGCTTCCCCTGAGCCTCAGGGCATTCTGACGACACGCATAGCCAGCGACGGCAATCGCTGGGAGTTGATCCAGGTTCCTTCGTCAGGTTCCCGTAAGCCGATTACGACGGAAACGATCGCGTTGCGCGAAAATACCTTCAAGATGGCGGGCAGGAGCGTCTATACCTTCGCCACCGACGTGATTCCCAAGCTCATCGCCGGGGTGACGGAAAAGGCGGGCATCTCTCCGCATGAATTGGATTTCATCATTCCGCATCAGGCCAACAGCCGGATCATTGACGTGATAACGAAAAAGACCGGGATCCCGGCGGAGAAGATCCTCCTCAACCTGGACCGGTACGGCAATACCGCGGCTGCGTCCGTGGGCCTTGCCCTTGACGAGAACCTTCGCGGCGGCGTCATCAGGGAAGGAAACCTGGTCCTCATCATGGGGTTCGGCGGCGGTCTTTCGTGGGGCGGAATCCTGTTCAGGATCTGAGGTGTTTCGCCGTCCGGGGGCACGGCAAAAACAGACACGAAGGCATGGGGTTCATGGAATACCAGAAAATATTGAAGAAATCGCTGATCTTCTCGGGGTTGAACGAGGAGAACCTGGCGGAAGTGGCGGCTATCGCCACCAAGCGCTCCTACGCAAAGGGCGCGATACTCTTTTCAGAAGGTGAATCCGCCGACGGCTTCTTTCTGCTTGCCGCCGGTTCGGTAAAGCTGTCGAAGATATCGTCGGACGGCAAGGAAAAGGTGCTTCACTTCGCCTATGCAAACGAAACGTTTGCCGAGGCGGCCTTCTTTGGTGACGGTCGCTACCCCGCCGAGGCGCGGGCCCTGGAGAAGGTCGAGGCCCTGTATTTTCCCCGGGATGACTTCATGGGTCTGCTGGAGCGGAATCCCCGTTTTGCCCTGAATCTCATCGTCACCCTGTCGCTCTCGGTGCGGCGCTTTGCACGCCAGATCGAAGAGTTGACTTTCGCCGAGGTGCCGAGCCGCCTGGCTGGGTACCTGATCGAACTCGCCGCCAAGAAATCCACCACCTTTCAGGGCAAGACCTACCTCGATCTCGAGATCAAGAAAGGCGAACTCGCCTCTCACCTCAGCACGGTCAGCGAGACCCTTTCCCGGGCATTGAAAAAACTGAAGGATGAGAAGGTTATCGATGTCAAGGGAAGCCGGGTCGTTGTTCATAATATGCAGCGTCTGAAGGAAATAGCCGGCAAGTAGGGGCGCGGGCCGTATTCCCTGTTCTTTGTAGTCGGTCGCTATTCTCTGTTACGATACCAGTCTTTTCCCGAGGCGCCGGGCTTTTTTCCGGACGCCGGCGGAGATGTCGCGCCGCTCTGCGAGGGCTGCGCAGCCGATGACAAGAACGCCGACGGTTTTGGCGCCGAGAAGTCCGGCAGCCTTTTTCAGGATTCCCGTTGTTCCGGTCATCAGCCGGGTCAGGAGGGCCGGTGCGGCAGAGGAGACTACTATCACGGCCCGCTTGTCGTTACGACTGTTCCTGGCTTTCGGGGCAGCGGCTCCCCACGGCCAGAAAACATAACAGATCAACCGTTCCAGAAACTTCTTCATGAAGGCCGTTACCGTTCCGAAATTGACCGGCGAAGCCAGAACCAGAGCGTCCGTCCGCTCAATCTCGTCGAGAATGCCGTCCATATCGTCGGCATGAGGGCAGGCACCCCGGGGGATCCCTTCCCGTTGCGTGCAGGCACGGCAATTGGTACAGAACTCGATGGCTTGGTCCCGCAGGTAGATCCTGGTTACTGCAGCCCCGCAATCCGCGGCGGCGGCCAGAATTTCTTCAACGGCGGTATCAACCGTCCTTCCCCGTCGACAGCTTCCGATGATTGCCACGACCCTTTTCTGCCC
Organism: Geobacteraceae bacterium; assembly: GCA_040773465.1. Classification (GTDB taxonomy): domain Bacteria; phylum Desulfobacterota; class Desulfuromonadia; order Geobacterales; family Geobacteraceae; genus RPRC01. Next base: position 6,089 of record JAXGWF010000012.1, read on the forward strand.
GTCCATGATTCCTCCCCCCCTTCACCGGCAGTTTTCAGCTGCTTCCGTTCCGGCCTCGGCGGCACGCAGCACGTTTTGCAGGCGCCTTTTGCTCTCATCGACAGTCGTTGCTTTTACTGCATCCCTTGAAGCGAGGTACGCGGAACGGAAGGCGCCTTCCGCTCCGTAGCACATGCATTCCTCGGCGCTGTCCAGGGCTTTTTCCGCGGCCTGCCGGGCTTTTTCCGCATATTTCAGTACCGCCGGCAAGGTCGATTCGCGAATACCGCGCAGGGCGTACCGATAGCAGTTGAAGCCGCTGGTTTCCGCGTCTGAACAGCCCCCGCGCCCCTCCGCGGGAGCCAGCAGGGAAAGCAGGAATATCGCGCCGAACAGTTTCTTCATGATGGTTCCTCCGGAATGATTTTCGCGTGGTGTTCCCGGACGTTTTGCCGTTGCACCAGCGGGTTGAACAGAGGGGATTTTTAAAATATCGGCCCTCTTGCCCTGTTTCTAACAGACAAATGCAGGAGAATCAAATATTCTGTTTTTTATGCGTGAAGTGCTCCTTGCCGGAATGCATGTCATTGATACTGCCTTGACAATATGTTTCGGAAGCATTTTATTGTATTATTGGTCAACGTAATTACTGTACGCAACCCCGGTTTTTACGCCGAAATCCGGCAGCGCCAGTGCCTTGACCGCAAAATACTGAATGCCGGCAGCGCCATAGCCGCCGACGAAGGAATGAACCCGATGCTTTTTCGTCTCTTTTTGCTGTTTTCCATTGTTCCGATAATTGAAATCTGGCTCCTGATCAAGGTTGGCAAGGTTATTGGCGCCGTACCCACGATATGCCTGTTGCTGGTTATTTCCATGGTAGGGGCCTGGCTGGCCAAATCACAGGGGCTCAGAGCGATCGAAGAAATCCGCTACGAACTTGCCGCCGGGCGGCTTCCGGCAGCCAGGCTGCTGGACGGCGCCATGATACTGGCCGGCGGCATTCTGCTGCTTACGCCCGGCTTCTTTACCGATTTCATCGGTCTCTTCTTCCTGTTCCCGGTGAGTCGGATCCTGCTCAAGGGCTGGCTGAGAAACTTCTTGGAGCGGGAGCTTTCCCGGGGGACCATTATAATTCATCGCCGATAATTTTGGAACACGGGGGATAGGTGCCGGTGAAAGGCAAGGACAAGATACGCATCAGCATTGCCCGCGAGGCGGCCCGGATCATGTACGAGGAGGGCGTCAAGGAGTATCGCGACGCCAAGCGCAAGGCAGCCAAGGCATTCGGCCCGGACAAGGCTCTCTCGCTTGGTTCGCACCTTCCCTCCAACGCGGAAATTCATGAGGAACTTGCCCGACTTGTCAGAATGCACGAGGGAGAAGCGCAGCCCGAGCGGCTTTTGCGGATGCGGCTTCAGGCCCTTGCCTGGCTGGAGTTGTTCGAAGCGTTTCGCCCGTACCTGGTGGGGTCGGTCCTGACCGGAACCGTGCGGGAACAGAGCGACATCGACATCCATCTCTTCGCCGAATCGCCGGAAGAGGTGGAGCGCTTCCTGGATGAGCGCAATATCCCGTACGATCCGGAAACGGTAAGCATCCGCTACGGTAGCGAGTTCCACGAATACTACCATCTATACCTGGAGGACGGGGGTGTCGTTATCGACTGTACGGTCTATGAACCTTACGAACGTCATCTGCGGCCAAAGAGCAGCATTACCGGCCGTCCGATGGAACGGGCCGACGCCGCCCGGCTGCGGAAGCTGATCGGCGATTCAGTGCCGCAAGCGGAATGAATTTGAAGGGATTACGATTTTTTGTAGGGAAGCATACTCCTGTGCGCCCAAACGAAAGGCAGACACACGGGTCTGCCCCGAAAAAACGAAACGCACCTTATATGAAAAACCGTTTCCTCGAAATTTTCGACATCCTCCTGGACAGCTACGGTCCCCGCTACTGGTGGCCGGCAGAGACGCCCTTCGAGGTCTGCGTGGGCGCCATACTGACCCAGAACACCAATTGGACCAACGTGGAAAAAGCCATTGCCAACCTGAAAAGTGCGGGGCTGCTGTCGCCGGCGGAATTGCGCGATATTTCCGTGGAGCAGTTGGCGGAACTGATCCGCCCGGCCGGCTATTTCAATGTCAAGAGCGCCCGGCTCAAGGATTTCATATACTGGCTCTATACGCATCATGGCGGGTCGCTCGATGCCCTGTTCGCCGGGGACCTTGCCGCGGTACGGACCGAACTGCTCCGGGTGCGCGGGATCGGTCCCGAGACCTGTGATTCCATGCTTCTCTATGCGGGACACAAGCCTTCTTTTGTCGTAGATGCCTACACGAAACGCCTCTTTTCCCGGCTCGACCTTATTTCCGCAACCGCATCCTATGACCGGGTGCGGGACCTTTTCATGGCAAACCTCCCGGCTGATCCGGAGCTTTACAACGAATATCATGCTCTCATTGTTGAACACTGCAAGGAACGCTGCCGAACCAGGCCGCTGTGCGGTGAGTGCCCCCTTTCCTTCCCGTGCGGCTATTCGCCGCGGTAACAGCCATCCGGATATTCAACTCATTGTTTTCTTGTGCGCGATTCCCGTGCGAGCCTATTTCGTCCAGCTGCCACTTTCCATCCGTCGGTTCCGCAAACCCGTTCTTTAAGATTCAAGTTTTCCGCGGTCCGACCGATACAAACCTTGAGGCTTGGTTTCTCATTAAAATCCTGCCTTTTCCGTAACCGTTTGCCCGCATTCCGTGAGACCCCGCTTTTATGGTTTGACCAACAAGAAACCCCTTTTTTCTTAGGAGCCATCTGTGACTTCAGAACAGGAACAGCCGAAAAGCGAGCGTATCCTCAGCGAGATCAAGCTTCACAAGGAGCATCGCAAGGTTGCGGATGTTGATGAGCCGGTTCTCAAGATCGTCATATTTTCCCTTTCGGGAGAAAGCTATGCCTTTGCCGGTGCGAGTGTGCTGGAAATCCTTCCGGTGGATGAGATCAGCCCGATTCCCGGAACACCGTCTTGTATCCTGGGACTGATCGTGCTGCGCGGTGATATTGAATCCGTAGTGGATCTGCGCTGGATTCTCGGCCTTTCACGTGGAGCGGATGACGAAGGGATTGTGCTGCTTGCCACCAGCGGCACGGTCCGCTCGGGAATTCTGATCGAAGAGGTTGAGGATGTAGTCGATGTGCCGCGGCGATCCATTCTGACGGCACCGTCGAATCTTGATGCAGGCGTGCGTGAATTCGTTGCCGGCCAACTGGAGTACGGTGGGAAGAATGTAACCCTTTTGGACCTCGAAAAAATATTTGCCAGGGTCGAGGCTTCGTAACCGGCATGATATCATCCGCTGAAAGAGAAGAACTGGAGACCAAGGAGCTGCGGTTGCTGCTGTTTTCCGTCTGCGGCATCCGCTTTGCCGCTGATGCCGATCAGGTTTCCACGCTGCGGGAATGTAACCTCCAGGAGTCCGTCCCGCCGGCGATTCCGTTCCACGAGGCGATAGGCTATGAAACCGGGCCGGTTGCCTATCGCCGGCCCGAGATCTGCACCATTACGGGAGAAGCCGGGCAGTGCAGCTTCATGATCGAATCGCCGGAGGATATCGCAACGGTGGCTTGGGATGACCTCCAGCCGCTTCCAACCCTTGTCGAGCCCTTTGCCGTCAGGTGGGGCATTTGGGCGGGAATTCCCGGAAGGCACGGGATTCGCCTGGTCGTCGACCTGGACCGGCTGGCGACTTCTAGAAATCTGTGGAGAGCACAAGGAGATATTTCATGAAGATACGTACCAAGGTCACCATACTGAACATCCTGCTTGTGACCGCCGCCATTGCGATTACGATAGCCTTTTCCCTCATCCAGATTCGTCTCGATGCCATGCGCCAGGCCAAGAGCGTACAGGATGCCCATTTGCGGACCTTCTGGGAGCTGCTGCATTCCAAGGGGGACACGTTCAGCATCAGGGACGAGAAGCTGATGGCGGGCGACTACGTCGTCAACGGCAATTTTGAACTGCCGGACAAGATACGGGAATATTACGGTGGCACGGCGACGATCTTCATGGGCGACAAGCGCGTTTCCACCAATATCATGACCGAAGACGGTTCCCGCGCCATCGGTACCGTTCTGAAGGGCCCGGCGCACGTGGCCCTCTTCAGCGAGGGAAAGCCCTTCCGGGGGGAAGCCGATATCCTGGGGGTTCCCCACTTTACCGCCTATGACCCGATCCGGAATGCCAGGGGTGAGGTCATCGGCGCCCTCTATGTTGGCATCAAGAAAAGCGACTATTTTTCCGGGTATGAAAAGATCAAGCACGGCAGCATCATTATCGCGCTCCTGGTGGGCCTTGCTTTCGGCCTCATCTCGATTTTTCTCGTGAAGCGGCTCATGGCGCCCCTGGGAACGATGGTTGACCGGTTGCGGGAGGTTTCCGGCCGGGGGAACGAGGTGACGGACCTGACGGTGCGCTTCGAACAGCGGGCGAATGACGAGATCGGGCTGGTGGCCGGGGAGTTCAATACGCTTCTGGAGAAGATGCAGCAGATCATTTCGCTGGTGACGAAGACCACGGGAGAAATCAATTCCTGCGCGGAAACCATCACGTCATCGGTTCACCAACAGGCGGGCTTCGCCACCCAGTTGTCCAGCTCGGTTTCCGAAATTTCGTCGACCATGGAGGAGTTTTCTTCGACTGCCACTGAAATCGCACGCCATACCCAGGGCGTGGTGGGTATTGCCGAGACAACGCTTCGCGATACCCAGGAAGGCGCGGGAATGGTTGAGACGCTTACCACCAAGATGGGGGAAATCAACGAGGATAACGAGGCCGGTATCCGGGAAATCATTGAACTGGGGAAAAAATCCAAGGAAATTACCAAGATCATGGAAATTATCAACACGATCGCCAACCAGACCAAGCTTATAGCCTTCAACGCGGCCCTGGAGGCGGCCAGCGCCGGGGAAGCGGGCAAGCGATTCGGGGTGGTTGCCCTGGAGATCCGCCGCCTTGCGGACAATGTATTCGAATCTACTGAAGAAATTGAAGGGAAAATCACCGAGATGCTGGATGCTGTAAACCGGCTTGTCATCGGCTCGGAAAAAAGCTCCAAGGGGATTCGGGACGGGCTTGAGTATTCCACCCATACCACGGAAATTCTCAACGATCTCGTTTCCGGCGCGGAGTCGACCGCTGAAGCGGCGCGCCAGATTTCCCTCTCCACCCAGCAACAGCAGACCGCGAGCAGCCAGGTCGTCATTGCTTTGCGGGATATCGAGGAGGGGGTACGGTTCAGCTCCAGTTCCATACAGCAAACCAGCAAGGTAAGCAGGGACCTGGCGGAAATGGCCGCGACTCTGGGCAAGCTGGTGGGGACGTTCACCCTTGCCGAGGAGATGATCGCTGCCGCCGCGTCGTCTGCTGAACCAGGCGAAGAGGTCCGGTTGTCATGACATCCCCTCTTTCTTCCGGAAAAATAAGCGTCCTGGTGGTGGATGACAGTCCCGTTGCCCGTCGGCTGATAATCGGGCAGCTGTCCCGCGACAGCGACATTGTTGTTGCCGGGGAGGCGGAAAACGGTCTCGAGGCTCTCAGGATGGTTATGGACCTCAAGCCGGACCTGGTGACGATAGATATCGAGATGCCGCTTATGGGCGGTCTTGCGGCCATTGAGCAGATCATGGCGCGCCGGCCGGTGCCGATCCTGGTCCTGACGGCGCGCGACGATGCCGATGTCGCGTTTGCTGCCCTGGCAAAAGGCGCCCTGGAGGTTATGGAAAAACCGCGTGCCGATCATCCGGGTTCGACGCTTGCCGCAAGGGTCAAAGCGCTTGCGGGGATCAGCCTCGACTCCCTGCTCCGTAAAGACCGAAAACCGCTCGGTTTACAGGTTCGTCACGAACGTCTGCACTCCCCGCGTGTTTCTCTCCGGGGCGTGGTTGCCATTGCTTCTTCCACGGGTGGTCCGCGGGCTCTTACGGTAATCCTCTCCACCCTGCCGCCGGATCTGCCGGCGGCGGTGGTGGTCGCGCAGCACATGTCCGAGGGATTCACCGAGGGGATGGTGAACTGGCTTGCCGTTAATTCCCGCCTGCCGGTACAAACCGCCGGCGAGGGGACTGATCTTGCTCCGGGCAACGTCTACATAGCGCCATCAGAGCGAAATATGCAGGTTGGCCGGGATGGCAAGATTCTTTTGACGGAACGGCAGGCGAACGATATTTACCGCCCGTCATGCGACCTGCTGCTTAACTCCGTTGCCCGGACCTACGGCGCCAAAAGTATCGGGGTCATTCTCACCGGTATGGGAAGCGACGGCTCGCTGGGCATGGCCCGGATACGTCAGGCCGGCGGCGTGACCATCGCCCAGGACGCGAGCAGCTCGATAGTTTTCGGCATGGCGAAAGCGGCAATAGACAACGGCTCTATCGATCATGTCCTGCCGCTGGAAAAAATTGCCGCTGAACTGGTCAAGCGCCTCTGGACCTTTATCCCGATGAGTTCGGCCGCGGCCGGAGCGAGGTGATGCCATGGATCTTGCCCCTTTTCGCTCCGTTCTGGAGAAAAACTGTGGACTGGTCTTCGAAAATGAGAAGGCGGCACTACTGGAAGCGGGCATTCATGCCAGGATGAATGCCCGGAAAATCCATTCACCCTTTCGCTACCTGTCATTGATCCGTGCCGAGCGTGAAGAGTTCGGACGCCTTGTTGACCTCCTCACCATCAATGAAACCTATTTTTATCGCGATCCCATACATTTTGCTCTTCTTGCCGGACGTCTGGTTCCGGAACTGCGAGCAACAAAAGGCCCTTCGGCGAAAATCAGGATACTGAGCGCCGGATGTTCGACCGGAGAGGAAGCCTATTCCATCGTCATCGCATTGGCGGAAAGACTCGACAGCGACGTGCTTGACGGAATTTCCGTCATCGGTGTCGATATTGACGCCACCGCAATTACGGCTGCCGGGGAAGGGGTGTTCGGCAAGAGATCGTTTCGCGATTTTCCGCATGATCTTCAAAAAAGGTATTTCGAACAATGTGCCGACGGAAATTTCAGGATCCGTCAGTGGCTTCGCAACTTGGTGGAGTTTTATCCGTTCAACCTGTTGAGCGACGATTATCCGCCGGAACTGCGGGAAATCGATGTGATCTTCTATCGGAATGTTTCCATCTATTTCTCTCATGAGGTGAGGAGGAAGATATTCGGCCGCCTGGCCGGGATACTGAACCCGGGGGGGCACCTGTTTGTAAGCCCTTCGGAGACATTTTTCTACAACCGGGGCCTCCTTTCCCTCACCGTAAAGGATGGGGCGTTTCTCTATCGGAATCTCCCGACCGAAGTATGCCGGGAGACGCGCGATCCTTCCCGAAATTACCGGTATCCCCTGACGGGGAAACCGAATTCTTCAAAACAGTCTGCCCCGGAGAGGTTTCGATTGCCGGAATCGCCGGCTAACCATGGAAAGGTTCAAGGGGCATCGGGTGAGGATGGCCGGCGCCTTCGTCGTGATTTCAGAGCTTCCGTCCCAGGTGATAAGCCTGCCCCGGCAGCGTTGGATGCTATTCGTCGCCGTGCCGAGGCGGGGAACTACGAGGAATCCCTGCGGAATCTCGAGATGCTCATTACGGATTTTCCCGTATCGCTCGATGCCCATTGCATGAAAGGGTTTATCCTCTTGAATCTCTCCCGGTTCGAGGAGGCGCGCGAGTCTTATTGCACGGTCCTGGAGATCGACAGGTTCTGCCTTGATGCGGCCTTTTCGCTCGGCATGATAGCACGCCTGCAGCGCAACGATGACGATGCCCTGCGGCGATTCCGCGAGGCGGTTTATATCCGGCCGTCTTGCTGGCCGGCGCACTTTTTCCTGGCGGAAACACACTTGGAGCGAGTCGAAACGGATCATGCCCGACGGGAATACGAGGTGATTCTCAAGATACTGGACAAGGGTGATTTTCCAAACCATGGCCTTGGTTGTCTTCCGCTGGCTTTTTCGGCACGGCAACTGGAAACCCTGTGCCATCGCAAACTTGACTTGGTAAAGGGGGAACGGTATGGCGCTTGATCGGGGAAAGCTTCTCGCCAGATTCCTCCAGGAGGCTCGGGAACATTGCGCCGTTATAAACAGGGGGCTTCTTTCCCTGGAGCAGAACCCCGGGCACCGCGGGGTTCTGGATGAAATCTGCCGATCCGCCCATACCGTCAAAGGTGCGTCTCGGATGATGAAACTCGGGGCGGTAACGGCTGTCGCCCACGGGATGGAGGATGTCTTCGATGCCCTGAAAAACGGCAGAATAGAATTTTCACCAACGATAACCTCGCTTTTATTCAGGGCAGTAGACGCGGTTGGCGGCATGCTTGAACGCATTGCCGGCGGTGAAAATTCCCCGGCTTCCGATGATGAGCTCTGTCAGAAACTGCAAGGGGCCGCTGCCGGAGAATTGTCACGGGCTTTCCCGGCGGATGATGCCCTGAAATCCGTTCCAGGCAATGGGGATGCCTTGAAAAACGATGCGGTGAAGAAAAAGGGCAAGATGGCGCCCCGAAGCGGTGGTGAGGGGGATCTCCAGGTCCCGAAGCCGATCTCCGGTGACACGATCCGGGTCGCGATCGACAAGCTTGACGGTCTCATCAAGCTGATGGGCGAGTTATCTTCCGCACGAAGCAGGCAGCAGGGTTCTCTGCCGTGTCTTCGCGAGGCCATTGTGCTTTCGGGCACACTGCTTGATCGTCATGCCGATGAAACCGATCAGGATCCTGATCGCCACGCGTCGTATTTTACAACGGTTACGAGGCTTCATGGGATTCTGACGCAGGTCTATTCCTCCCTGAAAGAGGAGATGCTTTCCCAGGAGAGCCTTACCCGTGAACTGTTGCAGGGTTCCCTTGCCATGCGGACCCTGCCTCTTTCCACCATCTTCGATACGTTTCCCCGGACTGTTCGCGACCTTTCGTGTTCCCTCGGCAAGGAAATCGAATTCACGGTGGAAGGGGGAGAGACCGAACTCGACAAGATGATTGTGGAAAAGATCGGTGATCCCCTGATCCATATGGTACGAAACGCCATCGATCACGGCATAGAAAGCAGGGACGAGCGCCTCAGGGCGGGCAAGCGCGGCACGGGGACCATTCGCCTGTCGGCATGGTACGACGGCAATAGCGTTACCGTACTCGTGCGGGATGACGGGAGGGGGATTTCCCTCGACAAGGTCCGGGCCAAGGCCCTGCAGAAAAACATCGTGGACGAGGAATCCCTCGCCGCCATGTCTGAGGCGGAACTGATGGAGTTGCTGTTTCTTCCAGGATTCAGCACCAGCGATATCGTGACGGAATTCTCCGGGAGGGGTGTCGGCCTCGACGTGGTCCGAAAAAACATCGTCGATGATCTGAAAGGGAGCATCCGCATCGATTCAAGGGAGGGCACGGGGACGACCCTTTCCCTGAAACTGCCCCTGAACCTGGCGCTGTTCCGACTGCTGTTCGTTTCCGCGGCTGACAGGCAGTTTGCCTTCCTGGCCGATGCCGTTGAGGAAGTTGTGTCCGTTTCCCCTGAAGAACTCATTGCCGTGGTGAACAAGAACGCGGTCCGGCTCCGCAACGAGGTGATCCCCGTGGAGGGATTGGCGGCTTTGCTGAATCTTGCCGAATCCCGGACGGACCAAGGGCAAAAACAATTGATTGCCATCGTTACCAGCGGCAACGAAAAGCTCGGACTGGTGATCGATGCCGTGCTTGATGAGGAGGGTGTTGTTGTCAAGCCGCTGCCGTCCCATCTGAAAAAAATCAGGATCGTTTCGGGCGCAACGGTAAGGGGAAAAAGCCTGGTCGTTCCCCTGCTTTCCGTTCCGGTATTGTCTGCCGCCGCCCGCGAGAGGAAGGCTGTTCACCCCGAAATGCCGGCAGTCGAACATCGAAAGGATCGAACGGTTCTCGTCGTCGATGATTCCATCAGCACCAGGGAGATCGAAAAGAATATTATCGAGGCCCACGGCTACCAGGTCGTTGTTGCCGGGGACGGCATCGAAGCCCTCGAAAGGGCTCGGGAGAAAATCTTTGACGTGATTGTTACGGATATCGAAATGCCGCGGCTGGACGGTTTCAGCCTTACGGAAAAACTGCGCCAGGACGACCGGTATCGCCATACTCCGATTATTATCGTTACGTCGCGGGAGCGGGAAGAAGACAAGAAAAGGGGGATCCTGGTGGGAGCCAATGCCTACATCGTCAAGGGATCATTTGACCAGACCACCCTCATCGAAACAATCGAGAGCCTGGTGGCCTGAGCTGAACGGTCAGCCGTAATCGGGAGTGAGTAAAGCATGAAACAAAAAGAGTTGTCGCCTGATGTATTCTCGAAGGATGAGAACGGTACCGCCCGGATATCTTCGAGGGAAAAGCTGCACCTGGTGCGTGAAAAGTACCTGAGGAACCTGCCCCAATACCTCGGGCGGATCGAGAATCTGTGGGGCCGTCTTCTCGAAGAAAGAACAAACCGCGACGAGATGCGCTCCCTGCACGGCATGCTTCACACCCTTGCCGGTTCCGCGCCTTCTTTCGGGCTTACGGAGGTGGGAGAGGCCGCCCGGCGGGCTGAAACCCTCCTGTGGGATTTGCTGGAAAACAGCCTGGATTTCACCCAGGGCCGGTGGGAGCTTGTTGCCGCTTCCCTGGATGACCTGCAGGGTACCTTCGGCGATGTGCAGGAGGAGGAGCGCGCCCGGATTCGCTTCGAGGAGTCGACGCCTGCGTGCCCCCTCGGCCTGGAGCGGGACAGAAAACTGATATTTCTCGTGGATGACGATATCGACCTGCTGCAGAACCTGGCGGTCCAGATTGAATGTTTCGGTTACCATGTCCGGTGTTTTTCGACTCTTGCCGCTGTGCTGAACGAAGTGTCGAGGGAACTTCCGGCGGCGATCGTCATGGATCTCATGTTCCCGGAAGGAGGAGTCGCGGGTGCGGAGATCATAGCCGATATCCAGCGGACGACGGCTAAGCATATTCCTGTCGTCTTCATATCCCAGCGGCACGATTTCACCGCGCGGCTCGAATCGGTACGGGCAGGGGGGGATGCCTATTTGACCAAGCCGCTCCACATCAGCCGGCTGATCGAAAAACTGGACCTGCTTACCGAAGACAGGGAAGCGGATCCCTACCGGATCCTCATCATCGACGACGACCCGGAACTATCCCAGTTCTATGCCCTGACGCTCCAGGAAAACGGCATGCTTACCCGGGTGGTCAACGATCCGATGAAAGTGGTGGAGCACCTGGTGGAGTTCAATCCGGAACTGATCCTCATGGACATGTACATGGAGGGCTGCTACGGTGACGAACTGGCAATGATCATTCGCCAGATGGAGGCGTACGTGAGCATTCCCATCGTCTACCTGTCTGCGGAAACGCGGAAGGAACGGCAATTTCGCGCCATGCGCATCGGTGCCGACGATTTTCTTACCAAGCCCATCAAGCCGGAACACCTTATTTCATCGGTTACCATCCGTGCCGAGCGGATGCGGATTATCCGTTCATTCATGGAACGTGACAGCCTGACCGGCCTTCTGAATCATACCAAGACCAAGGAGCAACTCGACCTGGCGGTGCTGCGGGCACGGCGAAGCGGCGGTGTTATGTCCTTTGCCATGGTCGATATCGATGCCTTCAAGGCGGTCAATGATACCTACGGTCATCTGGCCGGAGACCGGGTGATCGTCATTCTGTCCCGGCTCCTGCAGCAGCGGCTCAGAAAAACCGACGTGGTCGGACGCTACGGCGGCGAGGAGTTCGCGGTCATTCTCATGGACAGCACCGCGGAACAGGCTTCCAAGGTCATGGACGAGATCCGCTGCAGTTTCGAGCAGGTGCGTCACGAATCGGATCTGGGTGACTTTTACGTGACATTCAGTTGCGGCATCGCATCCTTCCCCGATTTTCATGACCCGGTTACCCTGTGCCGGGAAGCGGACAAGGCGCTCTACGAGGTGAAAAACAACGGACGGAACCGGGTCCGGATTCGATCGCCGCGCAAGGCTTGCAAAGCTTATTGACAGGAACCGGAATGGGGAGGATATGCATGGCTGAGGAAAAACCGTTAATTCTTGTTGTCGATGATGATCCCTTTGTGGCGGAAATGCTGGAGATCCTGCTTGAAGAAGAGGGTTATGCCGTGACGTCGGCGGAGAATGGCCGGGAGGGGCTGGCGGCGTTCCTCGGCAATCCCGGAACGGCTCTCGTCCTGAGCGATATGAACATGCCCGGCATGAACGGTCTCGAGTTAATCCGGGAAATCCGGAAGGTGAACGGCGCGGTGCCGTTTCTCCTGCTGACTGCCCGCGATGACGAGTCATGCGCCCGGCAAGCACGGGAGTGTGGCGTTCAGCGCTGCCTGGTGAAAGACGAGAACCTGATGGACGAAATTGGCGGTATCGTCGGGCAGGTGTTGCACGGCGCGACCTGAAAGGGAGCCGAGACGTGCCGGTTACCGGCAGGCGCTTCCCTGCCGCGAATCGCGACGTTCCAGTTCATAATCGATAGCATTGAGAACTTCGAACTTCCGCAGCGACCAGAGCGGCGCGACCAGGTGGTCGTGGCCGCCGTCTCCCGTCAGACGCTGAATGGATACCTCCGGCCGCAGCCGTTCGAGGAAGTCGCAGACCAGTCCCACGTATTCGTCCCGGTCGAGCATCCGCACCTCGCCGCGATCATAGCGTTCCGCCAGCGGGGTATCCTTCATGACATGCAGCAGGTGGATCTTGACCCCGTCTATTCCCAGCCTGTTCAGTACCCAGGCCGTTGCCAGCATCTCTTCGCGACTTTCTCCCGGCAGCCCCAGGATTACGTGAGCGCAGATCCTGATGCCTTTCTCCTTGCAGCCGCGTACGGCGTTTTCGAAGGCCGCGAAATCGTGGCCTCTGCCGAGATACTCCAGCGTCCGATCCAGTGGCGACTGGAGCCCCAGTTCCAGCCAGAAATAGGTGTTCCGGGCGTATTCCGCCAGCAGTGCCAGTGTGTCCGGCGGGAGGCAATCGGGGCGGGTGCCGACGATGAGACCTGCCACGTCGCTGACGGCCAGGGCCTCGTCATAGAACCGCCGGAGCGCTTCCGCGGGGGCATAGGTGTTGGTGTACGCCTGGAAATAGGCAAGAAAGCGTTTGGCCTTGTACTTGCGGGTCATAACCTCCTTGCCCGCTTCGATCTGTTCCCTGATGGACGCGCCCTTGAGGATGCCGTGGGCTCCCGAGCCCCTGCCGCCGCAGTAGATGCAGCCGTCGGTGCCGAGTGTGCCGTCGCGGTTGGGGCAGCTGAATCCCGCGTCGACCGAAATGCGGTGCACCCGGCAGCCGAAGACCCGCTTGAGCTCATCTGAAAATGCGTTGTATCGCTTGGTCATGAAAATTCCCTGCAATGAAAACTCCGGTGACGGTCCGCGACCGTCCATACATCCTCAAGTGTAGCCCATCCGCGCCGGAGAGTGCAACATAGAGAAAAAATATAGTTTTTCATTGAAAAAAACTATATTCTTCTGGCAGATTCGGATGAGAAGGATGCCGGGGACAGTGGCGGCATTCCCGTATATCGAAGATCCGCCGCCCGGTTGAACGGCTTTAGCGATAAGGATTCCTTAAAACAAATGTCGAACAATTGCAAGATGATAGTTTCCCGGTAAACTGGTGAGACCACACGCCGGGTATTCGGAGGTTCACTCATGCCGTTTTGGCGTCTTTGGCCCGAGTCATGCCGGAAGGAGATCAGCGTGACGCTTTTCCTGTGGGTCATTTTTCTATTCCTTTCCGGTGCCTCCGTCGGCGATGCCGGCATATCCTATTCGCACCTTTGGGGAGGTTTTTCAACCTCACTCGTCAATCGCTCGCCGGAACAGGCGAACAATGCCGATCGCGCCGCCAAGGACCTGAACGGTGTTATCATATCTCCCGGCGGAATATTCAGTTTCAATGATCACGTCGGGGCGCGCGACACCGGCAAGGGCTATCTTCCGGCGCCCATCATCAATGCCCGTGGCGGGCTCAGCGACATTCCTGGGGGTGGCATTTGCCAGTTGGCGACAACCATTTACAATGCGGCGCTCGAGGCGGGGATGGAGATCGTGGAGCGTCATCCCCACTCGCGCTGTGTCGGCTACGTGCCGCCGGGGCGCGACGCCACTATTCTTACCTGGCGCAAGGACCTGAAACTGCGCAATCCCCATGCTGTTCCGCTGCAGTTGAAGCTTGAAGTGGGAGAAAAGCGGCTCACCGCCGGTTTCTGGTCGGTGTCCGGCAGGCCGTTCCGCGTGAATATTTCCTCGGAGATCATCCCCGTCGAACCTGAGGCGGTGGTTGCGGGGTTTGCCGGGCAGTCCCGGGAAACGGTTCAGGCGGGGCGGCAAGGGTTTTCCGTTGTTACCCGGCGCTGCATGATCACGGATGGCGCCGTTCGGGAAGAGGTCCTTTCCCGGGACTTCTATCCGCCTCCCAGTAGGATAGTCAGGGGGACGGCGCCGTGAGAGTATCGGAGAAGACATGCGTTACGGTGTGCGGTTCGCTGCTTCAAAAAACAGGGGTCGTGCTGGTGCTGTTGATTTCCTTTTTCGTGTCCGGTCCCGCTGTCAAGTGCGCTTTTGCCGATGAAGCAACCGCATCCGGTATGACGGTAATGGAAAGGCTTCGTACCGATCCGTGGAAACAGCAGGCTCTTGCGGGATATGCCAAGGGGGTTTTTCTCTTCCTGCTTGGCCTTGCTCCCCCGGTGTCGCCTCCTTCCTGGTCGCGGGGTGTGCAGCGGGCCTGTTTCGTTACCTTTTTCTCCGGCAGGAAGGTGATAGCCTGTTCGGGCGGGTTTCGTCCCCGTACCGCCGATCTCGGCGGGGAGATCGAGGCCAATGTCCGGCAGGCGCTCCACCTGGACCCCCGGGCCGGCGGCATCGACCGGAAGACCGCCCTGCAAGCGCGGGTTCTGATTACGTTTCCGGGAGAACCTCGCCCGGTTGCTTGCCCTGACATGATAGACCCCGCCAGGCAGGGGCTTTTCGTGGAGAACGACCGTTTCGGCGTCGCCATTGTGCCCGGGGAAGCGAAAACCGCCTCGTGGGCATACCGCGAAGCGCTGCGACGGCTCGGTGAGCCCGATCCGGCCGCGGTGCGGCTGTATGTCTTCGATTCCTGGGCGATATCAGGAATCCACTGAGAACGGTCGTGCAGCGTCATCGAAAATGATCGTTTCGGCAGTATTTGTTCAACCTTAAACTTTGAACCTTGAACCGTGCACATTTTCTCAAGGAGGGGGCAGCCGTGAAACACATTTTCATCCGTTTTCTGTTCCTGGCAGCGATGGTCATTTTCCTGCAACCGGTACCGGCCCTGGCGGCAACGGGCACAGGTACGATCCAGGGGGCCGTGTTCTCTGCCGAGACCAACCAGCCCGTGGAAAGGGCTTCGATAGAGCTGCGACGGTTCTTTCCCCGAAAACCGCCGGTGACGTATCGAACCGCAAGCGGCGTCGAAGGTGTTTTTTCCGCGCTCCTTCCCGCTGGGACCTACCGATACCGTGTTCTTAGGCAGGGTTTCGGGACGGCAACCGGTACGGCGGTGATTGTTGCGGGAAAAACCGTCAAGCTGACTGTTCCCCTCAACCCGGAAGCGCGTGTTTCCGGGAGGCTCATCGATGGAGGCGGAATGCCACTTCCGGGAATTACGGTATCCTTCGGGAGTAACGCCCGGGGGCGCAGTGATTCGTCGGGCCGTTTCACCGTCGATTCCCTGGATGCCGGCTGGTACGAACTTGCCGTGGATCATGCCTCGTGGGTTCCGGAAAAGCAGGTTTCCTTATCCCTGGCCGTCGCGGAACGCAAGGATCTTGGCGATATCGTCCTCCGCAAGGGAGGCACGCTGGTCGTGCGTCTCGTTGCGGCGGGCCGGCCCATGGCGCGAGCCGAGGTATCCGTTTCCGGCAATCTTGCCTACCGCTATGCCAGGACCAATAACAAGGGCGTTTGCACCTTTGCCAAGCTTCCGCCCGGCTCATATTCAATCGATTCGTACGACGAACGGCTCATGAATTCAACCAAGGCCGTTGATGTGCCGGAAGGAAAGAAGAAAACGGTGCTACTCAAGGCGAACCTTCGGCCTCCTTCACTTTCCCTGGACGCTTCCGGCCGGGTCATTCTTCCCGGCGCCGGCGTGCCGGTATCGCTGCGGGGGCTCTGGGTAACGCGGGCACGGCTGACGGTGTATGCCGTTGATGAAGCGAGGGTTCTCGATGGAACCGTGGATCCCGGCAACCCCGCAACCGTACCGTCCGATAGCCGCAAGCGCGTGCTGGAACGGAGCGTTACCCTGAAAAAGAGAGGGGCCACGTATTATCGCAACGCCGCAGTGAAGCTTGCGCCGCTTCCTCCCGGATTCTACCTGGTCGAAACGTCCGGCACCGGCGCCGGTGCCGGGTCCACGTTCCTGGTCACCCGGCTTGGCCTCGTGGCCAAGGCGTCGCAAGGACAAACCCTTCTCTTTGCTTCCGACCTGGTCAACGGCAGTGCCTTTGCCGGCGTCGAGATCCGCGAGGCGTTGGTATCAGGAGGAGCTTCTGCTCTGTCGGCGGTTGTTGGCGAAACAGACCGTCACGGTCTGCTGCTCCGGCCCGATCATTCCGGGCCGGTCCGGTTCATCGGTCGCGCGGGTGACAATCTGGCCTTGTTCAACGTTTCAGCAGAACAGGGAAGCGCGGAAGAACTGAAAGGCTATCTCTATACCGAGCGGCCTGCCTATCGGCCCGGCCAGACGGTTTATTTCAAAGGCGTGCTCCGAAAGAGGATCGGTGAGGGGTATGCACTTCCCGGAACGCATACGGTGCGTGTTTCGGTAACGGACAGCAACGGTCAGACCGTCATGGAGAAGGATTATTCCGTTTCTTCGGCCGGCTCTTTCTTTGGAGAGCTCGTTCTTTCCGGCGAGCCACCCCTTGGTGACTATTCCGTCCGGGCCGAGGCGGGCGGCCAGGTATTCCATGCTTCATTCAAGGTTCTCGAATATCGCAAGCCCGAGTTCGAGGTTACCGTTGCCGCCGCGAAAAAATTCACCGTGGGCGGCGATCCGGCGCCGGTTTCGGTTTCCGCCCGCTACTATTTCGGGGCTCCTGTGGCCGGCGGGACGATCCGCTACCGGATCTATTCCCGGCCTTACTACCATGCCGGTGCCGATGGCGATGACGACGGCTATGGCTACCCGTTCGGCGGTTATGCCGATTTTCTCGGCGAAGGGGAGGCGGTTACCGATTCGCGCGGGGCGGCCCTGATCATGATCCCAACCCAGCCGCTTCAGTCGCCCCGGGGGTATACCGTGGAGTTCGATGTGGCTGACGATGCCGGAAGAGAAGTGTCGGCATCTGCTTCCTTTACGGTAACGCCGTCCCTGATCGCCCTGTCGGTTCGACCCGCTTCCTATCTGAATTCCCCGGGCCGGCCGACTGAAATCGCCGTAAGCGCAACGACGTGGGAGGGTAAACCGGTTTCAACCCGCGTGCACGTCACCGTCGAGGAGCAGGTTTTTGACAGGAAAAGCCGCACCACTTCCTATCGAAAGCTTGCTGAACGGGAAATTGATACCGATAAGGCCGGCCGAGCCGCGTTCAGCGAGAACTTGCCGCGGCCGGGATACTGGCGGGTAACGGTGACAGCCAGCGACGAGCGGGGTCTGAAAGCCACGAGTGAAGGATGGGTATGGGTCTGGCGGGAGGGCTATTCGTGGGATACCTCCTACCGCGAGCTGGGGGTCGAATTGGACAAGAAAAGTTATCGGCCCGGCGATACCGCCCGGATTATCGTTACCAGTCCGGCAGACGGCGCCGCTCTTCTCCTGACGGTGGAGGGGCGCGACATTTACTCGCACCGGGTTGTTTCCGAGGCCGGATCCGTGGAGGTGGTAGAGATTCCGGTTACCGAAGACATGGCTCCCTATGTGTTCGTTTCCGCCGTAATGATCCATAAGGGGCGCTTCTATTCCCGGACGAAAACCCTCCGGCTGGACTCCCGTCCCGACCTGCTGTCGTTGACGGTTGCGACGGACAAGGAGATCTACGAGCCGGGAGAAACGGTGCGGCTTTCGGTTTCGGCAAAAGGTAACGATGCCCAGCCGAGGGAAGCGGAACTTTCGCTGGCGGTGGTGGATGAGGCGATTTACGCCATTGCCCCGGAGAGCGGCATGGATATTTACCGGTTTTTCCGGGGAACCCGCGAGCACCGGGTGCTGACCCTGAATTCCTTTCCGCGCGTCTACCTCGGCGGCGCTCCCAAGGCGGGACGGTCCGCGGCGCCCGAGGACTCGCTGCAGGGGATCAAGATGCGCAAGGTTTTCAAGGACACCGCTTTCTGGCTGCCGGTTCTCGAAACCGGCGGCGACGGCACGGCGCGCGCTGAATTCGTGCTGCCCGACAACCTGACCACCTGGCGGGCGACGGCGGTCGGCTTTACCGACCGGAGCGAGTTCGGGACCGGCCGCGATACCTTCATCGCCCGGCTCGATGTCATGGCCCGGCTGCAACCGCCCCGGTTCCTCACGGTGGGAGATCGGATCGAAATTCCCGGGATTATCACCAATATGACCGACAGTGAACGGCAGGTTTCGGGCATCTTCGAAGCCGAGGGACTTTCCCTGGCTGGTAATGCCCGTTTTGCCGGCGCCGTGCGTCCTGGCGGCACGCTGCGAAAAGATATGCCCGTTACGGCCGAAAAGGCCGGTGAGGCGCTTCTTGCAGTGCAGGCCGGCGCGGGAGATCGCGGTGACGCCATGGAATTGTCGCTTCCGGTATTCACGCGGGGCATCAAGCGGATTTCGCAAGGAAATATCGTTCTTCGCGGGGGCGAAGGCAAGACCACGGTGACACTTCCCGCTGAAGCCATGGCGCAGGGCGCGGTACTCGAGCTTTCCCTCGCTTCGGCCCTGACCGCCAGCCTCAACGACAGTCTGGAGGAGTTGATCGATTTCCCTTACGGCTGCGTTGAACAGACCATGTCCCGTTTCCTTCCCGCCGTTCAGGTAAAGGCACTGCTTAAATCGTCCCACTTTACCTTGGCCCCGGAGGTCGGGAAAAAACTCGGCCGCGTTCTCGATGAGGGGTTGCGGCGACTCTATGATTCCCAGCACGATGATGGCGGTTGGGGATGGTGGAAAGAAGGCGCCACTGATCCCTATCTGACCGCTCATGTCATGTATGGCTTCGCCAGTGCTCGAGCGGCGGGCGTTCCGGTGCGCGGTGATTCCTATGAACGGGGTATCCGGTCATTGGCGGAACAGATGGGAAGAGCCCCGCTCGAGGCGCTCCCCGCGCTCTACAGGGCCTATACCGTGGCGGGCCGGAACGACGCCGCCGTGGAACGGCGCATCGAAACCGGGTGGCGTCAGCTGGTGCCTTCCCAGCGGGTGCAGTACGTGGCGGCACTGCTGAACGGCTCCCGGAAAGAAGCGGCGGGGCGACTTCTCAAAGAACTGAAACAGCAGGTGAAGCGGGAAGGTTCCGCCTCCTGGCTCAAGGACGACGATGCTTCTTCGTGGTGGTACTCGTGGCGCTGGTCGGGATCGGCGGTCGAGACAACGGCCCAGCTCCTTGAATGCCAGTTGGCGGTCGCCCCCGAGGATCCGCTTGCGGCTTCCCTGGCGGAGTTCCTGGTGCGGAAACGTTCCGGGCGCTGGTGGAACACCACACGCGGCACGGCCGCCGTGGTTACTGCCCTGGCACACTATGCGGCAGCTACCGGCGAGCTTGATGCTTCCTATGAGGCTCGCCTGTTCCTGAACGGCAAGGAACTGGACCGTTACGTCGTGGAAAAGGGAGCAATTGTCAAGGGCAGTCCGTCGGTGTCGATACCGGCGGCAGAGCTGCGGCGGGGTGAAAACAGCCTGAGGCTTGTCCGCGAGGGAACCGCCGGGGCGCTCTATCTTTCCGCCCGGCTGGGCTACTATGTTCCTCCCGAAGCGGCCGAGCCGGCGCCCGGTCTTGCCGTCGAACGCAAGATGTATCGCCTGCGGCCGCGGCAGGTCGGCGGCGGGTGGCGCATGGAATATCTTCCGCTCAAACCGGGTGAGGCCGTTGCTCCCGGGGAAGATGTCGAGGTGCGGCTTACCGTGGATGCCGGCCAGGATATGAATTTCGTTGTTATCGAGGACCGGCTGCCGGCCGGGTTCGAGGTCCGCGATACGCGGGACGACCCGCGCTTTGCTTCCCATTCCGGTTACTGGGACTGGTATGCCCACCGGGAGCGGCACGACGAGAAGATGGCCTACTTTATCGACGTGCTTCCCGCCGGACGGCACGAATTCCGTTATGTCCTGTATCCGGAGCTGAACGGCAGCGTGGTTGCCCTGCCGGCATCGGTCTGGCCCATGTATGTGCCCTCGCTCCGGGCGGAAAGCAAGCTCTGGGCCTTTGATGTGGAGACGGCCGGGTCGCGGACCGTTGATGGTGATTCCCGTGCGTTTGTCGGCCCTTTTTCCGCGGGTTCCCTGGTTCAAAGAACATTGCATTAGCGTTACATCCGCATTATAAAGGAGGGTGCGAAAGCGAAATCGTAGCGAGGGAGGCCGACATGAAAACGATTCTCAATCGCAGGAGTATCCGCAAGTATACGGCGCAGACCGTTCCCGAGCAGCTTCTCATCGAGTTGCTGGAAGCGGCCATGTGCGCTCCGTCGGCAGGCAATGAACAGCCCTGGCAGTTCGTGATTATCGACCGGCGTGCCATCCTGGACGAAATTCCGAAGTTCCACCCCTATGCCGGGATGGTTGCCGAGGCACCGGTTGCCATCCTGGTCTGTGGCGACCGGGAGCGGGACCTGCACCGGGGCTACTGGGTGCAGGACTGTGCCGCCGCCACGGAAAATATTCTGATCGCGGTGGAGGACAAGGGACTCGGGGCCGTCTGGGTTGGCATCTACCCCCGTGAGGAGCGTGTTCGTGCGCTACGGGAGTTGCTTGCCCTGCCGGAGCACATCGTACCGTTCGCCCTGGTTCCCCTCGGCTATCCAGCCGAGGAAAAACCGCCCGCTAATCGTTTCGACGCCGGGCGCATCCATTACAACGGCTGGTAGAACCATGAAACCGGAGATCGAGGAATTCTGCCGTTACCTTGCCATCGAGCGTAACGTTTCACCCCATACCCTTGATGCCTATCGGACCGACCTGGAAATGTTCCGGGTCTTCCTGGTCGGTGAATCGGGCTCCGTCGTGCCGGTGGAAGGGGTTACTCACCTGATGGTCCGCCGCTACCTGGCTCGCCTGAGCGTTGACCATGCGAAAAGTACCCTCGGTCGGAAGCTGGCCGCAATCCGCTCCTTCTTCAAGTACCTGGTGCGCCAAGGGAAAATCCGCAAGAATCCGGCGGAGTTGGTGAGCACGCCGAAGAAGGAAAAAAACGTTCCGTATCACCTGGATATCGACGAGATAACCGCCCTGGTGACCGCGCCGGCCGGCAACGAGCTGCTGGCACTGCGGGACCGGGTGATCCTGGAAACGCTCTACTCAAGCGGTCTGCGGGTCGGCGAGTTGACCCGACTCGATGTCGGGGCAGTGGATCTCGAAGAGGGGTTGGTACGGGTGCTCGGCAAGGGGGGGAAGGAGCGGATTGTTCCGCTCGGAGGCCCGGCCCGCTCCGCCATCGGCAACTATCTGGTTGCCAGGAAGAACCCGCCCCGCGAGGCGCCGTTTCTGGTCAATGCGCGCGGGGGAAGGCTCACCAGCCGTAGTGTCGCCCGCATCGTCGACAAGTATATCCTTTCCGTTGCGACCATGAAAAAGGTTTCTCCCCACACGCTTCGTCACACCTTTGCCACGCACCTCCTGGAAGGCGGCGCCGACCTGCGTTCCATCCAGGAACTTCTCGGACACGCCTCGCTCTCCACCACCCAGAAGTATACCCACGTGAGTATCGACCGTCTCATGGAGGTGTATGACAAGGCCCATCCCAAGGCCCGAAAAGGATAACGCGCGGAACTTCGCAAAACCTGTTCTTAGTGCCTGCCGATCAGCTTCAAAAAATCCTCGTAGGGCTGATATCCAACCAGCGGTTCCTCGCCGTACAGATAGAACGGTACTGCCGAGATTCCCATTTGTCGCGCCCGCAGCCAATCAGCATCCACCTCGTGGGCAAAAAATCCGTTTTCGAGCACCCTGCGAACCTGCTCATCATCGAGCCCCGCTTCATGGGCGATTTCTTCCAGAACCGGAATCCTGGCGATGTCCCGGCCTTCGGCAAAATAGATTCTGAAGGTCGTGGTACGGAATCGCTCCCCTTTTCCCTGGGACACGGCCCATTTTTCCAGTTCCTGCGCTCTGCGGCTGTTGCTGATTCTTGATCGGCGCGCTATGGGTAGTCCCGCCTGAACGGCCGCCTCCTTGAGTTTTCCCTTCATTGCTCCCAGCGGCCGATTGGGAAACAGGTCGACAAGATCCACGCCATCTTCCGGTATCTTCGGGTGCAGAGGGAACAGTGTCCAGCGAATCCGGATCCCGTACTCTTTCTGCAGCCTGTCCGTGTTCGCCGTGCCAAGGTAGCACCAGGGACAGATATAGTCATAAAAGACTTCCAGTACTCTAGATTCGTCCACGGTTCGAATTCCTTTCTGAAAGGCATCCGTGTCATCGCCGGAAAGGTTGGTGCTGTAACCAAGTATAACAGCATCATTAGCGGCTGCTTGCGAAAAATCTCCTTCAAAAGATTGACAAAAATTAATTTAACCAGTATAAATAGAAGCCGTTAATTTTAACTGGTGCCATGCCTGCCGCTTTGGCGCTTTCTTCTGAAATATTTTCAGGGAGGTGTCGGGATGATGATCGAAGTTATGCTTGCGGGTGAGACTGAATTGCAGACAATTCCCGATTATGTGCTTGGAGAGTTGCTGGCGCGGGGTCGAGTCAAGGGGTTCCGACGCTCCAGCGGCTGGGTGGTGGTGGGGCGTGATCCCATCAGAAAGCCTGGAAACAGCCCTTACTACGGACCCGAAAGAAGAAAACGGAGAAACAGGTCCTGCCTTGGCTGCCCGGAAATGTTGGAGGGAGAGTGCATAAATAGCGAGTGCCCTTTGCGGCGAGGTCAGACCAAAATCTTTCCGTTCGGGTATGGCTGACCCAAGTTGGGGAAAGGGGCGGATGAGTTGCGCATCCTTTTTCATTTGCCGCTAATTTTCCCCTCCTGAAAAGCATGAATGACCCGATCTTTTTGTTCACCAAACAACGCAACACAACGGAAAATGCCGCCTCCTTCCTAAAAATCCGGTGAAGTATGCGTCTAAAAAAAGTCATTGTTGAGAAGACGAAACAGTATTACGAATCTGAAGGACGTACTTTTCAAGCAGGCCCCTCCCTTGTTCTTCTGAGATTGTGTGTGGGTCGCGATTCATGAGGATTCGTAGTCGACCTGCATAGATACCCGCACAGAAGGCGACATCCATGTGAGGGCGAACGGGGATTACAAAGTCAATAGATTCCAGGACCAGGTTGCCCGCGACAATTTTTCCGTCTGTGCGTGGCAACGGTGTCCGCGTGAGAATTCTGCCGATGTTGGAGAAACAACTCGTGGAGTAACAGGTGTCCTTTCGAACCATTCGTGCCAAGCCACCCGGAAGATTCCTGGTTACAGCCAATGACAGTAAAAAGGTGTACCCTTGTTCACTTTGTTTGAATCTTTGTAATTGGTCAGAAATCGATCGAAGCAGCTGAATCTTATCGGCCATGTCAGCTGTCTGGCGATCGAGGAATACCATGCTGAAGGAATTGGCCATCGGCATCCGTTCCTCTGCTACGGTACGCAGGCTGATCGGGATCGAGAAGCGCAACCAATCCCCATTATTTCCAATGCCTCGTTCCCGCCGCCATGATGAGCAGGTAAGAAACAAGTCACGAATTAACAGTTCGTTCACGTTGACCTTGAATTTCCGTGCGGCAGCGAAAATGTTTTCGGTTTCGACGGGATCAAACTCGAACGCATGGGGATTGGGAGTACGAAAACCGGTTTCGTTTGAACCAACTAGATACTTTTTTCCGGACAATTGTACAGGAGAGCGCATCAGGAATCTGCATACACCGCGCAACCCGACAGAGCGATTTCTCACCATTCTAAGGAATTTTCGCCTCAGCTTCGTTGCCGAACAACGACTTAGCAAGCGTTGAGGCTCCAGATTACGTAAACAGATATCATTGTTCCGGCGATCTTTCTTGGCTGCATAACAAATCAGAATGTCTTCAAAGAAGATGTTCATCCCTTGAGCGTCAGTGCAACAGTGGTGGACTTGCGCAATGAAGTCGTTGCCATCAGAACGATCCATGACCCAGAATCGGGAAGCGGGTTCCTGTTGCGGATCAAGATGATCGGTTTGAGGGAAACCGTTTTCCATAGATTTTGCATGCCATTGGATTTCAGGCAGCCATTCAGGATGATCCACCCATTCAGGGTGTCTGAAAGGCGTTTTCCGAATGGTTCCCCGGAGCAACGGGTGTCTTTGCACCGTAGCGTTCAGTGCCGCCTGGAACACCGGGGGATCAAGAAAACCCGAGAATCGGAGTCGAAAGAAACCGGTCATCGGGTAGCCGGGATGATCGTCGCACAAAAGGTATTCTTCCAGGCACGTTAGTGGTAAAGGAAACAAGAAACCTCCCGGGATGGATCGGATCGAGCAGTAACTTGATCTTGAGAGTGGGGGCGTATGCTCGAGAGTCAATCTGCACAAAACGATTGCTTTATTTTTTGATTGATACTGTTATTTCTCTGATGGTCAAGGCAAATTGGCGAGAAAATGAATTTATCAATACTCGTACAAAAAAATCAAGGGAATTGACCAGCTTTGACAGTGGGCACATATAAGCAGTTTTTGCCGGCATCAGGAAAAAACACTGATTCAAGTTGATGGCGCACTGTTTCATTGCCGCGAAACTCAGGGGCTGATGACCCGGTTCGTTTCATGTTCTGACAAGCGTGCTGCCCACATGGTTTTTATGCCGAAAGATCTGTTCATGTCGGAGGGAATAGAGGATAGTTCCAGCGTATAAGTCGGGTCCCAGAACAAAGCCCCTGTTTTAGCTAAAACGGGGGCTTTGTTCTGGGCGTGCGCTGTTGCAGGTTTTTTTCAGAACTGGAGGAGTAATTGTTTCCAGTTCTCTTTCCGTACCTTGGGACCGGGATAGTAGCGTGGACAGTTGGTAATGACAACTTCGCCGGGCTGCTTGCAGTGTCTGCGGCAGGATATGCATAGCCTGTTTTGTTTCATTTGCTGTTTCATGGCAATCAGGCGATCTTGCGTACCCAGCCGAAGGAGTCGGCGATCCTGCCGTACTGGATTCCGGTCAGGGTGTCGTAGAGCTTCTGTGTCAGGCTTCCTACGCAACCATCTCCGATGGTGAGTGTTTCATTCTTGTATCCGAGCTGACCCACCGGGGTTATAACCGCAGCCGTGCCGCTGCCGAAGGCTTCTACGACTTTGCCGGCACGGATATCGTCAATCAGCTCGTCGATGGCGATCTGTCTTTCTTCGACGCGGAAGCCAAGAGTCTCGGCAAGCATTATGACCGAATCGCGGGTGACGCCTTTCAGGATCGAGCCGGTGAGGGGAGCGGTGACCACCACATTGTCATAAACGAAGAACATGTTCATTGAGCCCACTTCTTCGATGTACTTTTTGTGGCAGCCGTCGAGCCAGAGTACCTGGTCGAAGCCTTTTTTCTTGGCAACCTGGGCCGCCTTGAGCGAAGACGCGTAGTTGCCGCCGGTCTTGGCTTCGCCGGTGCCGCCGGGGACGGCGCGTACGTAATAGTCCTCAACGAGAATCTTGACGGGGTTGAATCCGGACGCGTAATAGGCGCCGACCGGAGAAAGAATGACGAAGAAATAGAAGTGCTCGGATGATTTTACTCCGAGAACCGGTTCGACGGCAATGATTGCCGGACGTATATAGAGTGAAGTTCCTTCGGTTCCGGGAACCCAGTCTTTTTCAAGTTTGACGAGTTGGGTGATTCCTTCGAGGAAAAGGTCTTCCGGAATTTCTGGCATGCAAAGACGTTCGGCTGAAAGATTGAAGCGGTGCGCGTTGACTTCCGGCCTGAACAGGGCAATGGAACCGTCTGGCCACCGATAAGCCTTCAGACCTTCGAAAATTTCCTGTGCATAGTGAAAAACGAGAGCGGATGGATCAAGAACAAAGGGTTCATAGGGTTGTATTCTGGCATCGACCCATCCTTTTCCGGCTTTCCACTCGATGAGCAACATCCGGTCGGTAAAGACTCTGCCGAAGCCTAGGGTGGTTTCGTCAGCTACCTTCTTTTTTTTCTTTTCTTCCGGAAGGGGAAGAATCGTGATTTCCATGAGCGCAACCTCCCTTAAAGGCCCGTTCAACGCCTTTTTCATTAGATACTGTGTGTAACACAGAACACTAAAGCGAGCAAGGCTTTTTCACTCTCTCTTACTTTTTTTGCTGCCGGACCGATACCGTGTTGCAAGGAGAAAACAATTCTATTTTCGGGAAATTGTCCAACTTGGTGGTGAACGATTGGGGTAAATAAATATTTACTATGGATAAAAAGCCCTGTCGCATGACAAGTTGTTATTTTGCTCTTCGGTAAATTTTTCAAGCACATGATTGAGGGGTCGGCAAAAAACATCATGAAGGTATGCCGGGCAACTGAAAAGTTCAATTGATTTAAGAGTTGCGTGATTCCCTGAAGGTCTTGAACCGGCATGCCATGCGGCTTTCGAATGATAATGCTTGGAAAAATGTTATTTTTGGGTTGATATGTCTGAAACAATTGACAAATATTCAATTTTCTGTTGCCTTGAGAAATCTTTCTTGCTATATTTTTAGCACTCACTAGCGAAGAGTGCTAATATATTTTGGAGCAAGGCATTGAGCTTCATTTGAAGGAGGTAATGTTTATGACAGCTTCTTTACCGGTTCTGTCCGACAACCTGAACAAATATTTTGCTGAAATCAGGTGCTTCCGGGTTCTGAGCCCTGAAGAGGAGTATAGTCTTGCGGTTAAATTTTACGAAGAAAAGGACCTGGAAGCCGCGCATACGCTGGTTACTTCGAATCTGCGGTTTGTGGTGAAGATAGCCGGCGAGTATCGCGCCTATGGCATGCGGATGCTCGACCTGATCCAGGAAGGCAACGTCGGGCTTATGATGGCCGTCCGAAAATTCAACCCATATAAAGGATTTCGCTTAATTTCATATGCCGTTTGGTGGATCCGGGCATACATTCAGAACTATATCATTTCCGCCTGGAGTCTTTTGAAAATAGGCACGACGCAAGCCCAGCGAAAACTGTTCTTCAAGCTGAGTCAAGCGAAGAATGCAATCAAGAACATGTTTGGCGAGGATGACGTTTCGGCCGCCTCTCTTTCCCTGGATGTGAAGGAATCGGAATTTCTTGAGATGGAGCAGCGGCTGCGGGGCGATTGTTCCCTTGATTCCGAAGTGGTCGAGGGTGAAGGTTATACCCTCATGGAGTCCCTTGCCGACGATCGGATGAACCAGGAGGATATCCTTGCCGAAAACCAGGAGGCCGCGCTTCTGGAGCGGGAAATAGCCGAAGCCCTTACCCGGTTGAATGAAAAGGAAAAGTACGTGATCGAGCACCGCGTGTCGGCCGAGGAACCGATGACGCTTCAGGAGATTGCCGATCATTTCTCCATTTCACGGGAACGGGTTCGCCAGATCGAAGAGGGTGCCCTGAAAAAAATGAAGTCGATCCTTTCGCCTGTAGTGGCCCGGGTCGCGGAAGCTTCTCCAGCTCTTGCCTGAGCCGGCAACGGAACAGGTGATAACGGGCGCGCGGGTCATATTTGCGTTGACAAAATTGCCGCGCTCTCGTATCCTTTTTTTCCACATAAGCAAAAAGAAGACCTTCTTATCAAGAGTGGTGGAGGGATAGGCCCTGTGAAACCACAGCAACCGGCGCGATGCCAGGCGCCAGGTGCTAATTCCTGCCGGATGGCACAGATGAGAGGGGTGCTTTGCCGGAAACTCATCCTTGAAGCCCCTTCTCACGAAAGAAGGGGCTTTTTCTATACCACCTGGAAACGAATCTTATTGCCCAGGCTTTGCTGTTCAGAAGGGTTGCCTGCGTAGTGGACGAACAAATGCCGCGGCACAATCCCACGAGATTCCAACCCGACAAAATACCTCGTTTCCGCGGTGAAAACCCTGTTCACTGATCCCGTAGGTAAACCATGTCCGTAGGTATTGTAAAAACAGAATACGTTACCTTCGATATCGATCTCCGCCTCGAAAGCGGCCGGATCCTCGGGCCGATAACGCTTGCCTACGAAACCTACGGTACGCTGAATAACGATCGCTCCAACGCAGTGATGATCACCCATGCCTGGACCGGAAACGCCCATGTTGCCGGCAGGCACGGCGAAGATGATCAGAAGGTGGGGTGGTGGGATGCGATCGTGGGACCGGGTCGCTTGCTCGATACCGACAAATATTTTGTAATCTGCTCCAATATCATCGGTTCGTGTTACGGTTCCACCGGCCCGACGTCGGTCAACCCGAAAACGGGAAAACGGTACAATCTTTCCTTTCCGGTCATCACCGTCCGCGACATGGTCAAGGCGCAACGCCTTCTGCTGGACTATCTGGGGATCGAAAAGCTCCTGACGGTACTTGGCGGGAGCATGGGCGGAATGCAGGCCCTTGAATGGGCCACCTGTTTTCCGGACCGGATTGCTTCGGCCGTCGTTCTTGCCACGAGCGGACGGCCGTCTCCCATGGCCATTGCCATGAATGCCGTTGCCCGCTGGGCCATCTTCAACGATCCCATGTGGAAAAAGGGCGAGTACCGTAAAAATCCGAAAGACGGCCTGGCTCTGGCGCGCGGTATCGGCCACATCACCTTCCTGTCGGAAGAATCCATGTGGAGCAAGTTCGGCCGGCGTTTCTCGGCACGGGACGGACTCTTCGATTTTTTCGGCAGGTTCGAGATCGAGCGGTACCTTTCCTACAACGGCTACAATTTCGTCGATCGTTTCGACGCCAACTCCTTTCTCTACCTGGCCAAGGCTCTCGACCTCTATGATGTGGCCTGGGGCCGCGAGTCGCTCCACGATGCGCTTGCGCCCGTAACCGCGCCCATCCAGTTCTACGCCTTTACCTCCGATTGGCTCTATCCTCCGGCACAGACCGAAGAACTGGTCGAGGTTCTGAAAGAACTGGAGAAACCGGTAGAATACCATCTCATCGAATCGTCGTACGGCCACGACGCCTTCCTGCTGGAGCACGAAACCTTTGCCCCGTTCGTCCAGGATTTCCTCGATCGGATATCCGCCGGCACCTGATCCTTCCCCGTTACATTTCCACCCGCGTTACCACCCCTTGCAGCTTGCTGGCCGGCAGATTGTAGAACTGTACGAAGTTCGGGGTCTGCTTCTTGATGGTGCTGAATATCTTCCAAATGGGGTTCCGCGAAGATATGTCTTCCACGCCATAAAAAATGACCTTTTCCCGGATACCATTCTTTTTCAGCACGTTCTCAAGGTCCAGGACCTCCATGTAGCCGGCACGTATCTCGAAACCGTCCAGCCCCGGGGCCATGCCTTCGATTAGACGGGTCTTTATGCCGAACGGTTCTTCGATGCGGAGGATGGAGATCAATACGTTCCGCTCGTAGATGATAGTGCTGCGAAACATGCAGTGTACGACATAAGGGGGGACGACCTGGATTTCCCGGGTGAAAAAGATACCGGTGCCGGGAATATTGTGCCCCTCCTGGTAAATCTGCTTGTAACTATACAGGAACGTTTCCAGGTCGAGTGGTCGCAGTGCCCGGTAAAGTGCTCGCTGGCCGCGGGTCCAGACAAATATCGTTGCCAGTGGCAGCGCGGCGATGATAAGTGACCAGTAGCCGCCGAGGTGAAGCTTGTTGAGGCAGGCGAGCAGGAAGGTGACGTCGAGCGCGGTGACGAACACGGCAAAGGGAACCTTCCAGCGCTTGCTGGTACGCGAAAAGATCATGATCATCATAATGCCGGTGATGGTCATGGTGCCGGTTACCGCGAGGCCATAGGCCGCGGCCAGGTTTTCCGACTTTCTGAACAGGATCATGATGAAAAAGACCGCTAACATGATCATCCAGTTGATGGCGCCGATGTAAATTTGCGACTTGAGGCGGGTGGAGGTGTACTTCACCCTCAGCAGCGGCATGATGCGGGTGGTGATGCCCTGGTAGATGATGGAAAATACCCCGCTGATCATGGCCTGTGATGCAATGATGGTTGCCGCTATCGTCAGCAGGAGAAACGGGACATACAGGTGTGGTGCCTGCCACTTGATCATGCCGAACAGGATGCTTTTCGTTTGCGGATGAATGGCGATGAAAGCGCCCTGTCCCAGGTAGTTGAGCAACAGGGCGCCAAGCACGAAATACCAGGCACGCCGGATCGGCCGGCGCCCGAGGTGGCCCATGTCGGCATAGAGGGCTTCGCCGCCGGTTGCGCAGAGGATGATCTCCGACAGGATAAAGAAGCCCGGCAGCCCGTTTTCCAGCAGGAACATCAGGGCGTAATGGGGGCTGATCGACATGACGATCGAGGGACAATCGGCAATCGCGACAATGCCCGAGACCGAAAGGGTGATGAACCAGAGCACCATCAACGGCCCGAAGGTGGCGGCGACCTTGTCCGTGCCCTTGAACTGGAAAACGAAGAGGAGCACGGCAATCAATAGGGCGAACATGATGATGGTTCCCTGGCTGAGTCCCTCCAGTCCCGGGATCAGGTGCATACCCTCAACCGCGGACAGGATGCTGATGGCCGGGGTGATGACTCCGTCACCCAGGAGCAGCGACACGCCCAGGTAGGAAAGCAGGGTAACGAAGGCCATCTGGCGGCCCGGCTTGAGCAATCGGACGAGAATTTCCTTGAGGACGATCGTGCCGCCTTCGCCTTTCCGACCCAGGCTCATCGCGAGCCAGGAGTACTCGACGGTTACGAGGGTAATCAGGGTCCAGACGACCAGGGAAAGGATACCGTGGATGTTGTCGGGAGTCGGTGGGGTGAGGGCGAATACCACGGTCAAGGTATAAATGGGGCTGGTACCGATATCTCCGAAAACGAGACCGAGGGATTTGATGATTCCTTTCCACCAGGAATCGGTTGCGTCCTGTTTCATGGGCTGACTCCCGGGCGTTGGTGAAAAAGCACGGAGTGAAAGCTGAACGCAAAAAAGCCGCGGGCATTGAACCCGCGGCTCACTAGCCAAGTTCGCCGCACTCCCAAAAGCCTACGAGGTTAGCTGACGGGCTCGGGCTTGGAAGTGCCCTATCCTGGCAAGGAATTCGCCCCGAATTTCGGGTCCCCCGTATCCGCCCGTTTTGCGGCGGATCTCGGCTGCAAGTTTTCGTGTAAGTGAATATTGCAATTTTAGATTTATTTATATTTCTGTCAATACAATTTTATCGCCCTTGATGCTTCCGGATTCGTTGCGTCGAGCGTCAATGGATTCTGCTGAGTGGGGCGGATGCTTGAACAGGGTGGTTTGAAGGCTTTCCTTTCGATCCTTATCTGTGTATGGTAAATAGAAGAAAGAGGCCCTTTTACCGTTATTCAGAGGAGGGTGCGGCAATGAGCATGCTTACCGTTTCCTGTCCGTTCTGCGGCTTTGCACGGCAATTGCCGTCGGAACAGGTCCCCGACGGCCCACACCGCGTTACCTGTCCCCGCTGCAAAGAGGTTTTTCTCTATACAAAACCGATTCCGCCCGGTCGGGACGATAATGAGGCCGAACCTGGTAGTGCCGGGTCAGGATCATCCGCGCTGTCTGTTCCACCGTCTTTTCCCCCTGTTTCTCCAGATTCAGACTCGGCAGGGGCGCAGGATCAGGATTCGCCACTTTTGCCGCCTGCCGCCGCACTCACCGAGGTCGGCGAACTGTTCCGCCAGAGTTGGGAGCTTTTCCAGCATCGCTTCGCGCCTCTCATCCTCCTCTATCTCCTGACCTTGCTGGCGGTTTTTGTTCCCGTTGTCGTGACGACCGTCCTGTCTTTCCTCGCAAGCGGACTCTTTGGCAGTCCGGTTCTGTTCATTCTTATTCCCTTCGGCGTTATTGCGGGACTAATCTGTGCTCTCTGGTGTTATGGCGGATTCCTCTGCGCCCTGGTTGACGACACTCTTCCGCTTGAAAGAGCCCTTTCCCGTGGAAAGGAAGTTATGCTGCCTCTCGCATGGGTCTTCCTTTTGAACGGTTTCGTTGTTATCGGCGGGTACGTGCTTTTTATCATTCCCGGCATCATTTTTACGGTCTGGTTCTTCTTTGGCCAATTCATCCTTCCGGCAGAGGGAATGCACGGCATGGAGGCTCTTCTGAAAAGCAGGGAGTACGTGCGCGGCCAGTGGCTGAACGTTGCGCTCCGACTGTTGCTCATCTGGGCGGTTTCAGTCGTGGTGGGGGCGGTTCCCTTTTTCGGCCCCGTTCTTTCGTTCCTCTTTTTTCCCTTCCTGATGATCTTTCACTATCTCATCTATCGCGACCTTCGCGCTCTCAAGAGGGATATTCCCTGGCGCTGCGATACAAAAGACAAACTCGTCTGGCCGGGAGTTGCCCTGCTCGGCTGGCTTCTTGTCCCGATCCTCCTGTTGTTTTTCGCCGGATCGCTGTTTGACGGAAAACATCGAAAAACACCATCGGTTGAGGCGTTGGTAGTGCCTGGTACCGTCCTGAAAGTACCGGCTCGTGGGGGCTTTAAAATTCAGGATTCACACCGAGTGGCTGGATAATAGCTTCGGCCCGTCAATGTGATCACTTAATCACGGGCGAGGAATTGCGGTCGAAGGGGTTCATTCGTACGGCAAGGGAGAAAAGATAGGGGAAAAGCTCCTTCAGGTGGCGGAGGTATTCCAGCCAGTGCCGGGCAAGAAGCCGGTAGGCCCGCCTGATGTCTCCGGAGAGATGCTGGTAATCAGATTGCGGAAGGCTGTCGAGGTCTTTTCGATTCAGCAGTTCTTCACGCAGGTGGAAGACGGCACGCAGAAGTTCCGTAAACGATTCATGTTCCAGCAGGTAGGGGCTTTCCAGCAGCCGCAGCAGGATAGTTCCCCTGTCCTTGAGAAAATCGCGAAGCTCATCGAGATTTCCCTTGTTTGAATCGACATCATAGGAATAGTCATCAAGTATTTGCGACAGGGTGGTAAACTGTTTTTCCGGCCACTCAGCTTCGAACGTCATCGTTTGCCGCAACTGATTGATATTTTCGTCGAAACCGATGAAACGTCTCAAGAGTTCAGTGCCGGCTTCGCTGAAAAAAATGCCGAGGAGGACATGCTGCTTCTGCAACCTGAATCGCTTTTCGTGCCTGCTGAGCAGAATGTCCGTAGCATTGGCCACAACTGCGAGAAAGGTGCCCACGCCGGTAACAATGAGCAGAACCGCCGTTAGCTTGCCAGGGGTCGTGGTGGGATGGATATCACCATAGCCGACGGTGGCTATGGTCACGACAACGAAATAGAGAGCGTCCATGAATGACCGGTTTTCGAAATATGAAAAACCGACGGCTCCAAGCAGTATCACCGCAAGCAGAACGGCAAGGTAGGCGCGAAAGCGTTTTCTTTCCGGGTCCATGATCAACTCCGCAAAAAATGATCCAGAATCAGGCTGCCGGTAGAGGTGGCCCGCATCATCCTGTTCCTGCCCGGGGAACAACGGCATGCGGTCCGTATCCATGTCCGCCGGTTGCGGAACATTCGGATAAAATGGAACACTCCCCTTTTCAGCAGTTTTATACCACGGAAAACGCGTAAAATAAACATCGGTGGTTTGTCGGCATGCCGATAGTTGCGTAACGCCGAGAGCGCCCGAATTACCCGCCCGACTTTCGGCCACGCCGTTGGCCGGTATTTGCTCGGGCTCTTTACAGCAATTGTTCATGGGGCGAAGAAAAAGTTCGGCACTTCCCGAAACCATGGTCCTGGGGTTCGCCGTTGGTGCGGTATTCCCGGCTTTCATGGCCAGGTCTACGCGAACATCGGGGCGACCATGTCTTTCCTGGTTGCCAGATACTTGTTCCATGATACAATCCAGGGCAAATTCGGGTTCCGGCATCTTTTGCCCTTCTTGGCCTGTTCGATTTTTTGCCGATTCTCCATAGTCGGATCAGGATGGCGCAACGGTCTTCCGATCAGCAGTTCCACTTGTCATCAGGGGAGGCTGAGCGCCGGTCATGAAAATGCGTTCGAGGTTCACTATTATCGAACCTTGAACAATCTGTTAGGGATGGGAGGTGGATTCATGCAAATCGCCATTGCGGGTCTCGGGCGGATGGGAATGAACATGGCCAGGCGACTTCTCCGCGGCGGCCACGAGGTGATTGCCTGGAACCGTTCGCCGGGAAAAGTGGAAGAGATTGCCGGCGAGGGCGCACGGCCCGCCTACAGCCTGGAAGAGATGGCTGCAGCGCTTTCGCTTCCCCGGACGGTCTGGCTCATGCTGCCGGCAGGGTCGGTGGTTGATGATACAATCGAACGGCTGGCAACCCTGCTCGCACCCGGAGACTGTATCCTGGAAGGAGGAAACAGTTACTATAAGGACGATATGCATAGAAAGGCGCGGCTTGAGCCACTAGGTATCCGTTACCTGGATGTGGGTGTCAGCGGCGGCATCTGGGGACTCGCCGAAGGCTACTGCCTCATGATTGGCGGAGAACGCCGGGAGTTCGAGCGCCTGGAACCGGTTTTCCGGACGCTTGCCCCGGAAGAAGGTTACCTCTATTGCGGCGAAACTGGTGCCGGCCATTTCGTAAAGATGGTTCACAACGGCATCGAGTACGGCATGATGGCCGCCTATGGCGAAGGCTTCTCTATCCTCAAGGCCTCCCCGTATGCCGCAAGCCTCGATCTTGCAGAGGTATCTCATCTCTGGAACCGGGGCAGCGTGGTCCGTTCCTGGTTGCTGGAACTGGCCGAGTCGGCATTTCGCGAGGATCCGGGCCTGGAATCGCTGCAGGGGTACGTTGAGGATTCGGGTGAAGGGCGCTGGGCCGTGCAGCAGGCCATCGACAGCGGCGTGCCGGCCCCGGTGATTGCGGCTTCGCTTTTTCAGCGGTTCCGTTCCCGGTTGGGGGACAGCTTTGGCGACAAGGTCCTGGCCGCGCTGCGCAACGAGTTCGGCGGCCATGCCGTGCTCGGGACCGGCGAAGAAAAGCGGGCCGATACCGCCGGAGCCGGCGGGATCCGCCCGGCAACGCCGGGCAAGGGCTCGCGGTAGCGGGCCCGGCCCTTCACGATAGGTTTCAGATGGAAACATACTTCCATGTAGTTACTAGGAAGGTTAAAAGGGTTATATATGGCTAGAGACCTCCACGTGGAAAAAGTGCCGTCGGGGCCGCCTGCGCCCGGTTGTCGCATCGAGATCCCGAAGAGTTCCGGCCTGGTGATCTTCGGCGCTTCGGGAGATCTGACCCGGCGCAAGCTGATACCGGCCATTTACCGCCTCTTCCGGCAGCGTTTGCTGCCGAGCGGATTTTTCGTCCTTGGTGTCGCGCGATCCGAGATGGATTCCATCCGGTTCCGCGAGCTGATGGCTGAAGGGCTGCGGGAAAGCTTTCCTGAAGAATGCGACGAAACGTGCTGGCAAAACTTTTCGGCGCTCCTTCATTATCGAACGATCGACTACCGGGACCCGGAGTCTTTCCGCGAGAACCTGGTCGCGGCGTTGCCGCCTCTGGAAGAGTCTTCCGGTACGGGTGGCAACCGGATCTTCTATATCGCCACGCCGCCGGGGGCCTACGAGGACATTATCAGCACGCTCCACCACGCCGGCCTGACCTCAAGAAACGGCGCCGCCGTCAAGCTCGTCATCGAGAAACCCTTCGGCAACGATCTCGCCTCGGCCAGAAGGCTCAACGCCGTTCTCCTCGATGCCTTCCGCGAAGAGCAGGTGTACCGCATCGACCACTACCTGGCCAAGGAAACCGTGCAGAATATTCTCATGTTCCGGTTCGCCAATTCCCTGTTCGAGCCGATCTGGAACCGGCGCTATATCGATCACGTTCAGATTACCGCCGCGGAAACGATCGGCATTGAGCGTCGCGCCGGGTATTACGAGCAGGCCGGCGTACTGAGGGATATGTTTCAGAATCACATGTTCCAGTTGCTCAGCCTGACGGCCATGGAACCGCCGTCGCTGTTCAATGCCGCCCGGGTCAGGGACGAGAAAGCCAAAGTTCTGCAGTCGATCAGGCCGTTTTCCCTGGAAAATCTCGATGCATGCATCGTTACCGGCCAGTACGCCGGATCGGCCGAGGGCGGCATTCGCGGCTACCGTCGGGAAAACGGGGTTGCCGCCGATTCCGGGGTGCCGACCTATGCGGCCCTGAAGGTCTGGGTAGACAACTGGCGCTGGAACGGTGTCCCGTTCTATCTCCGTTCCGGGAAGCGCTTGAAACGGCGCGCCACCGAAATCGCCATCCAGTTCAGGCCGGTTCCGCACATGATGTTTTCCCGGACCATGGGCGGTGCGATAGAGGCCAATGCCCTGGTGCTTCGCGTTCAGCCCGACGAGGGTATCCACCTGGAGATGCAGGCGAAAAACCCCGGTTCGCGCATGTGTCTCATGCCGGTGAACCTCGATTTTTCCTATCCGCGCGATGTTTCCCTGAGCGCCTACGAGCGGGTACTCCTGGACTGCATGGAGGGCGACCAGATGCTGTTCGTCCGCGAGGACGGGGTCGACCTGAGCTGGTCGGTTCTTTCACCGCTGATCAAGGCCTTGGAAAAGCGCCAACCGCGCGTCGAATCCTTCCTGTACGAAGCGGGCTCCGAGGGTCCGGCGGCGGCCGGGGCGCTGCTGGAACGGGACGGGCGGCAATGGCGGCCCTTGTGAGCGGCCGGCGCGTCATCGAGATCTGCGCATCGGCTGACGAAGCCGCCGCCAGGGTGGCGGAGCTGTTCCTGGATGCGGCGCGGACTGCCCAGGCCGACCGGGGCAGTTTCACCGTGGCGCTTTCAGGCGGGACTTCGCCGATACCGTTTTTCCACCGCCTGGCTTGCGAGGCGTCAAACAGCGGCGTGGACTGGTCAGCGGTACACGTATTCTGGGCCGACGAACGCTGTGTTCACCCGGACCATGCCGAGAGCAATTTCCGGCTGGCCGACGAGCTCTTTCTTTCGCGGTTGCCGACTCCCGGCGCGACTGTTCACCGGGTTCCGGGCGAATTGCCTCCCGACGAGGCGGCGCGGCGTTACGAGGAAGAGCTGGAACGTTTCTTTCCGGGTATGGAGATGCCGGTATTCGACCTGATTCTCCTTGGCGTGGGAAATGACGGGCACACCGCCTCGCTTTTTCCCGGTAGGGTCCCGGACGGCTTTGTCGGGCGGAAAGCGGTTGCCGTGTACGTGGAAAAACTGAAGAGCCATCGGGTTACCCTGACCCTGCCGGTCATCAACAACGCCCGGCACGTGGTGTTCCTTGCGACCGGCGCCGGCAAGGCGAGGATCGTGGCGGAAGTTCTCAAAGGGACGGGCGGCGCTGATTATCCCGCGGGAAAGATCGTTCCTGGGGAAGGTACGCTTACCTGGCTGCTGGACAAGGATGCGGCTTCTAAACTTGAAAATTAGTAGTAGACCTGCCGGATTTTTGAAACCTGGCGGGTCTCACGAGATCAATAACAACGAGAGGATTCCATGGACAACCAAGCACTGTGGGAACGCTACAAAGAGAACCTGAACTGCTATCCGGAACTCGGCCTGATGCTGGACGTCAGCAGGATGGATTTCCCTGACGACTACTTCAAGGCCATGGAGCCGTTCATGCTGAAAGCTTACCAGGCCATGGCCGACCTGGAGAGCGGCGCCCTTGCCAATCCGGACGAGGAGAGAATGGTTGGACACTATTGGCTGCGGACACCGTATCTCGCCCCATCACGGGAGATTACCCGGGAAATCGAGACAACCGTGGAGACAATCAGGGATTTCGCGAAACGTGTTCACCACGGCGAGATTGCCACGCAACGGGGAGGGCGATTTTCCCGGCTCCTGCTCATCGGTATCGGCGGGTCGGCCCTGGGACCGCAGTTCATTGCCGATGCGCTCGGGACCGCCGGTGATCCCATGAAACCGTATTTCTTCGACAATACCGACCCCGACGGGATGGACCGGGTTTTGTCGGAACTGGGCGATAAGCTGGGAGAGGCGCTGACCCTGGTGATTTCCAAGAGCGGCGGGACGAAGGAAACCCGCAATGGCATGCTCGAAGCAGCCTGTGCCTATGAGCGGGCCGGGCTCGACTTTGCGCGGCATGCCGTGGCCATAACCGGCACGGACAGCGAACTCGACCGCCTGGCCCTGGAGCAGGGCTGGATCGCCCGTTTTCCCATGTGGGACTGGGTGGGTGGCCGTACTTCGGTCACTTCGGTTGTCGGCTTGCTGCCTGCCGCGCTTCTGGGGATCGACATTGATGCCTTACTGGAAGGGGCCCGCGGTTGCGACGCGCTGACCCGCATGCCGAGCAACCATACGAATCCGGCGGCCCGGATGGCCCTTGCCTGGTACCGGGCCACCGGCGGTACCGGGGCGCGGGACATGGTCATCCTGCCGTACAAGGACCGGTTGCTCCTGTTCGGACGCTACCTCCAGCAACTGGTCATGGAGTCGCTCGGCAAGGAGAAAGACCTGAACGGCGCCGTGGTTCACCAGGGCCTTGCGGTCTACGGCAACAAGGGGTCCACCGATCAGCACGCCTTTGTCCAGCAGTTGCGTGACGGGGTGGACAATTTTTTCGTCACCTTCGTCGAGGTCCTGTCCGACCGCGCGGGAACGTCGCTCTTCGTGGAACCGGACGCGACCAGCGGAGACTACCTGAGCGGCTTTCTGCAGGGAACACGGCAGGCCCTGTACGAAAACGGACGGCAATCACTCACCGTCACCCTTGAGCGGGTCGATGCCCGTTCCGTCGGCGCCCTGATTGCCCTGTTCGAGCGCGCGGTCGGATTTTACGCGGCCATGATCGGAATCAATGCCTACCATCAGCCGGGAGTCGAGGCCGGAAAACGGGCAGCAAGCGCGGTTTTGCGCCTGCAGCGGCTTATACTGGGCCACTTGCGTGCCAACCGTGGAAGCTCCCTGACCGTCGAACAGATCGCGACGGAAATCGGCGCTTCGGACGAGGTGGAAGCCATATTCCGGCTGCTCCTTCATGCCGCGGCCAATGGCGATCATGGCATCCGGATGGAGCGGAAGAAGCTGTTTACCGCCAGTCGCTTCAGTTCCCTTTAGCCGTGCACTCGGCTGGGACCGACCTTGTTATGGGCGGCCACACGGGGCCGCCCCTACTTGAGCTGGAAGGATACCTTGAGGATTACCTGATATTCGCTGACCTGTCCGTCATCTCCTACATGGCCATGGATTTCCTCGACTTCGAACCAGGAAACTCTTTCGAGCGTTTCGTGTGCCTTGGTTATGGCCGACTGGATGGCCTCTTCGATCCCTTTTTTGGAAACCCCGATCACTTCGATTTTTTTGTACACCCGATTTTCGCCGTAATGCATGGTGTCCTCCTTTAATCAAAAGTCATGGTTTCGCCGATGTCCGTGGGGCCTCAAATGCATAGACATCCACTCCTTGGAGCTTGTCTTATTTAATGGTAGCACCCTCCGGTATCCTGTAAAGGCATTATTATTCTTTTAATTTTCCAGGAACGGAATGACTGAAGGAGGCTACGCGTACTTGTCATGGAAGAAGGAGAGCGCTGTGAAAGCAAGGAAATGCCGGGAATTGGTCCATCGGTGGTTCGCGGAGGGCCGTTTCGATGAAATGCTGCCCGAGATTGCCGCACTGCGGGGGGTGCGGCAGCCCGAGGAGTTTCATGCCGAAGGTGATGCCTTTGTCCATACCATGCTGGCCATGGAAGCGGTGGATGACGATGAAGATCCGCGGGTTTTCTGGGCAGCCCTGCTGCACGATATCGGCAAGGCGGAAAAGACCTTTTTCGACGGGACCCGCTGGCGGGCGGTCGGCCACGCCGAAGCCGGGGCGGAACAGGTTCCCGCCATCATGACGCGATTGGGATTTGCCGATCTGGCTGCCGATGTTTCGTGGCTGGTCAGGCATCACCTGTTTCACTTTTCCTGGAATCTCGACCATGATTTCAGGTTGACCAGAAACCAGCGCAGGTTGATGGAACATCCGCTGTTTCCACTCCTGCTGCGTGTCTGCCAGATAGATGCCGATGCCTCCTACGGCAGGAGCTCCAAGGGAGATAAAATCGGGATGATTGCCGAGGTTTACGCGGAAGAGTATGGTGATAATCATGAACTATGAATGATTGGCGCCTTAGTGTTGGAGTATAGCGCGGACCCGGAAAAATTGAAGAAAAAAAGAATGCGCTGCCGCCTTGACTTGGGGTACTATGTACCGCTATATGAAATTGACGAGGAGCACGCATGCAATGAGTACAATCGACGGCCTTCTTCGGGAGAGTGTTCGCAGATATCCGCTGAAAACAGCGCTTCGCCATAAAGAAGCGGGAACCTGGCGAGACCTTTCCTACCGGGCTCTTTCTTCCCATGTTGAACGGATTTCATCAGGGCTGCACAATGGCGGTTTCGTGCCGGGTGACCGTGCGGCGATCATCGGGCCTTCTTCGTCACGCTGGGTTGCCGCCTATTTCGGCATTCTGCGGACCGGCGGTGTTGTCGTTCCCATCGACAAGGAATTGAAGAGTGCGGAATTGCGTCATATACTCGCCGATTCCGAGGCGCGGGTGCTTTTTGTCGACTGGACTCATCTCGATATGATCCTGGAGATGGTTGACGATCTTGCCGAAGTGGAGCGGATTGTTCTCCTTCATGACCATCCCCAGGCAAAAGCTGCCGATACGCCTGAAAAAGAACTGCTGCGGGAGGTGCGGAATGAACTGAAAGGGTTCCTGGGACAACTTCCCTTGTCACCTGAGCAGACCGCTCGTTTGAATTCCCTTGTTCAGAAGGTATCTTCACTGGCCGGAACAGACGGTAGCGGGAATTCCGGGAAGGAGGAAGTCGACGATCCCCTTTCCCCACCGCGGAGCATCAGCAGGAGCTTGGCCCGGAGCGGCCGCCTTCTTTTATTCGAGGGGTTATGCCGCGACGAAAAAGCACCGGAGCCCGTCCATGCCCCGACGGATACGGCACTAATTCTCTATACTTCGGGAACCACCGGCCGCTCCAAGGGAGCAATCCTGAGTCACGGCAACATCGTTTCGAATATCCGGGCCGCCGCATCCCGATTCGACGTCGACAGCAGTATGCATACCCTTTCGTTTCTGCCCATCAATCATGTCTTCGAACAGGTGTGCGCTCTGCTCCTTCCCCTTTCTGTCGGCGGTATGGTTTCCTTTGCGGAATCATTAAAGAAACTGGGTGAAAATCTGGTCGAGGTGCGTCCCACGTTTTTTACCGGCGTTCCCGCGGTTTACCGCCTGTTTTACGACCGGATCATGAAAAATATCAGGGGCAAGGCGATTTCGAACCTGCTTTTTTCCATGCCCCTGGCGCGTCGCCTGGTGGTTTCGCGGATAAAGAAGAATTTTGCCGGCGGCACCATGTTTATCAGTGGGGGGGCCGCTCTCGATCCGGAAATAGCCTCGGGCCTGATGCGGATAGGCTTTACGATATTCCAGGGATACGGCGTAACGGAGACTTCGCCGGTTGTCTCCGCCGAGTCTCCCGGCAGGACCAGGGTGGGTTCGGTAGGTCCCGTTTTTGACGGGGTGGAGGTCAGAATCGAGGGGGCAAACGAAGAGGGGATCGGGGAAATTCTGGTCAAAGGACCGAACGTAATGCAGGGGTATTTCAAAAATCCCCTTGCCACGGAAGAAGCCCTGGTGGACGGTTGGTACCACACGGGAGATCTGGGTCGGCTTGACGGGGATGGGTTTCTCTTTATATGCGGCAGGGTGAAAAACCTGATCGTTACCCCCAACGGGAAAAACGTCTATCCGGAAGAGGTCGAAATAGAGCTTCTGAAAAGCAGGTACATCGCCGAGATCATGGTGTATGGTCACAAGATCGATGCGGTTTCCGAGGAGGTTCACGCACTTATCTATCCGGCGCAGGAGGCGCTCGACGACTATGAACGGAGTCGCGGTACCGGCCCCATGACCGAAGCCGACGTGGAGGCGCTGATCCGGAGCGAGGTGCTGTCGGCCTGCAAGGGGCTGGCCGATTACAAGCGGGTGAAGAAGTTCACCCTCCGTGAGGATGAATTCCCCAAGACAACGACCCGCAAGATCAAGCGGTTCGCGGTGGAGGCGGATGTGGCGATCGGGTGAACCGGTGCGGGTTTGCCGACGAGCAATTGATTGCTATTGCTCGTGATATCCCAGCACCACCAGGACGCAGCTTCCGTCGGCGATCACGTTGATATCGTTTTCAAGGCATTTTTGCACCGCGGCCGGGCTTTCCGCGCCGGGTTGCATCCAGATGTTCCGAATCCCTTTTTGAATGGCCATCTCCACCACCTTTTCGGTAACGGCGGGAGGGGTGATGACAGAGATGCTCGAAACATCGTCCGGAAGGTCGAGTACGGAGCAAACACAGGGGATGCCCTCAATTTCTTTTTCCTTGGGATTGACCGGGATGGCCCGGTAACCGTTCTGGAGATAGCAGCGGAGCACCTTGTTGCCGTATTTGTCGCGATTGGTGGATGCCCCAACCACGCCATAGACTTTTGTATCAAGAAAAATATCGATTCGTTCCGGCACGTTCATGGTGTTTCCTCCTTTTTATGCAAAATAATATATATATAACTTATTACATCTTATTGAATTTTCTTGCAAGAAAAATCGTGCCGCGAAAATTCCTTGTGGTCATGGGATATTTCCCGCGGAGCGTGTTTCCGGTATACTCCGTGAAAAGTCTGAAGGGCGGAACGTGCTGAAAATCCCCTCCTTCTTCTTTTCCTGGTTGCCGCCGTGGGCTATCCTCTCGGCAGGATCAAGATCGGGGGAAGCAGCCTTGGCGTTGCTTCGGTGCTCTTTACGGGGTTGGCCATCGGCTCACTCCATCCTGATCTGAAGTTGCCGGAAATCGTCTACGTGCTCGGCGTGGCCCTGTTCGTCTACACGGTCGGCCTGGCAAACGGCCCGGCCTTTCTTGCGTCGCTCAAGCGGCAGGGAGATGGACAGGCGCTATCATCGCTTGCAGGTGCCGTGGAAATTCAAAATGGCCGTTTCCGGCTGCATGAATGACTGCATGGAGGTCTGCATCCGCGACCTCGGACTGATCGGAACTCCCGCGGGCTGGCATGTAATGATCGACGGTAACGGCGGTTCACGGCCCCGTTTTTCCGAGCGATTGCTGGAAAACGTGCCCACGGGAGCCGAGGCCCTGGCGGTGGTGGAGAAAGTTGTTGCCTGGGTCAGATCCCTTGACAGGAAATGCCGGATTGGTAAGGTGGTCGAGGAACTGGGGATTGAAGCGATTCGGAAAGAGATTTTGGGAAGCAAAGATAACCAGTATTTAGAAAAGGAGAAGCTATGCCGGTCATTACCGTAGATATCAGTGCCATGACAACCGAAAATAAGGCAGCGTTGGTAAAGGGGTTAACCGCTATGGCGAGTGAGGTAACCCGAATTCCCGAGGAAAAATTCATCGTGCTCATTAATGAAATGCCGCGGGAGAATATCGGTGTAGGCGGCAGGCTGCTGTCGGAGATACTTACGTAAGGCTGCCGGGAAGAAAAGTGAGCGGTCACAGTGGCCACCTTCTCTTTTCCAGTGTTAATACCCTGGAGGATTTTCCTGTCGTTGCGAATGCCGTTACACAAGTTTTATCGACAGGTTTCCGCGAGCTTTTCCCTTCTTGATGATTTTTTTTCGCACGTGACGACCGCCCCGCAGGCGGAACACTAGAATTCGATAATGTTCGAATTTGATAATCAGGTCCGGCCGTAGTCAGGAGGGGGACTCTCAACGAACGAAAAAATCCTCGCAGAATTCCACAGATTACGCTTGCTGATTTTTCCCAGTACGCTATAATCAGCTACGAAGCTATAAGCTTCTCCTTTTGGTTCTTCCCCTGTAGGTTTTTTTTCATGAAAATCTACAGGGGTTTTTTTTCGATTGACGATTTTTTGCTTTGTGTTTTCCGTGCCTCACGATTCTATTTCATTAACCTGGGGTTACGTAATATCCATGTTTATGGTAACCTGCTTTAAGGAGGAAATATGCGCGGCTCAACACAACTGATGTATACCGAGGAGGTTCGGCAAAGCATTATCGCCGCAACCTATCCCGTTCTCTATACTCTGCTGCAAGCCAGCAAGTCCATGCTTCAGCTTGTCCGGGAAAGCCATGCCGGAACACCGGAAGGAGATGCAGTCATAGAGGGTGCCGAAAAGGCAATTGCCAACGCCGAAGACGAACTGCAGAAGGGATGGAAAAAGCATCCGCACCATAAATCAGGTTTTTTCGGCAGGGTGGGAAACCATTACGACTTCGAAATTCATGTCGTTAAAGTGCAGGAAAGAATTCGAATCTTCCGATGTGAAGGACGCGACAAAGTAGGGCGGACAGTCATGGTTCGTATCAAGAAGATGGACGAGCCGATTTCCATCAAGGCAGACGACACCATTTTTTTCAGGGGCA
Source organism: Geobacteraceae bacterium (assembly GCA_040773465.1). Classification (GTDB taxonomy): domain Bacteria; phylum Desulfobacterota; class Desulfuromonadia; order Geobacterales; family Geobacteraceae; genus RPRC01. The sequence goes on from JAXGWF010000012.1 coordinate 50,650, forward strand.
AGATTCGCGACCATCGGCTGTTCCATGGTGAGCCGGTGACCTATATCGATGCGACTTCGGGAATTTTGAAAGTTTAGCTGGATAAATGAGTTCTTTAGAGGCCTTTTGACCAACCCGCCCACGTTTCCCGCGGAATATTCCGCTTCGAGTAGGGCGAGTGGCGCGCGTCATGCCGGACGCATGATTTTTCTTGCTTCACAGGGCAGCAGGGGCTGGGGTGTCAGATATTTCGGAAGTTGTACGAGGGTTACACCTGGAGGGATTTCCAGTTCTTCATAAAGCCGCTCCCACGTATGAATGTAGCTTTTGGAAAGGTGTATGGGTAGAAAGAATGCCGGCCGGATGCGGTCAATCAGGATATTTACGTCGCTGGTGCAAAGGTGGGCCGAGATGCGGGCCTTTTCCTCATCTTCTTTCAGGAATGAGCATTCACATACAAGGAGCGTCACCCCTTCCATCAGATTCTCTATCTTCTCGCGATTTTCCTTGGTGAAGCCGATATCGGTAAGGTAGCCGATGCTTGCTTCCTTTCGTTCTCCACGGATCTTTTCGTACAGGACTTCAGGGTATTGCACCAGTTCTTCAATCGTGTCCGTTCCCTTTCGCCGGAGAACCCGGAGGGGTTCGTTTTCACGGTTTTTTCCGTAGAAATGTTTTTTCAGGGTGCGCAGCCAGTCTCCCCGAACCATTCCCGCCTGAAGGAGTTTTTTTTCATCCACCTGAAAAGAGGGGAGTTCGGAGACTTTGTACATGAGGGAGGGAATCTTGTGGTCGCATGTTTCCGACTCCACCATAATATGCTGATTACAATAGATGATGCGGTCGGGACGCGGCCGCGTTTCTCCTTTGCGACGGATAAATCCTTCGGGGCCGGGAAAAAAGGATAATTCGATACGATCGTCGTAAACATCATGGACCCGGAAGCTGCACCAGGATTCATTCGCAAGGTTCCAGTCGTAACCGGCCAGTTTATGTGCTATTTTGGTTGCCATTCCTGGAGGTCCGAAGATGTCGGCGGTTTTCGGTGAGACATGGATGCCGCGAATGAACGTGTCGATTCCCATGAAGTGGTCCATATGGGCATGGCTGATAAAGAGAGCGGTAAGAGATTTCAGGACACGTTTTGCCAGGTGCTGGATCCTCCCGCAATCAAGCAGGATGCCTTTTCCCATAGGTCTGATGGCGAGGTGCAGAACCGGGTCGTCCAGCAGGCCGGAGAAAAGAGCTGGTTCAATTTTACGAAAGGGAAATCGGCTCGTCATGAGTGGTTTCTTCTTTTCTTGTCCGAAATTGCGATTTTACCATTTTGCCCGGCAACGGAAGAAAAGGCAAGGTATAGACGAGCTCTTCGCGCCGGCGGGGGACGGGGAGCGATATGTCGATTCAGGTAACAACAAGTATAATCGATACTAAGAAGTACTTGCAGGGTCTCTTTTTCTGTTTGTACGTGCGTTTCCCGATAACGGAAACCGGGTTCGAGGCAGCGGAAATGAAGTCTGCGAGAGGTGTCTGAATTCGGATAATATGCCGGATGCGATGAGGTTGTTGTATTTCCACCTGGCGCTTTCCGGTCACCCCAAAATCCGCTGAACACTATTCTTCCCCAAGGGGCATTGTGAACCCATGCTTGGCTCTCGCCATAGATACAGCCTGTTTATTCTCCTGTGCTTCATTGCCTTTGCCACCTTTTTCTGTTCCTACCTGAGGATCCCCGTCCTGCCGCTGTTTGCCGTTTCCCTTGGCGCCAGCCCGGCCCAGGTGGGCTTGATCAACGGCGCATTCATGATGGCTACGGGGGTTCTTTCGATTCCCGCGGGACTCCTTGCCGACAGGTTCGGGGCTCGCATCCTGGCGGTAAGCGGAATTCTGGCGGCTTCGCTTTCTTCGTTCCTGGTAACAATGTGTACTACGCCGGGACAGATGGCTTCGGCGTACCTCCTGTTCGGGGTTGGCCTTGCCGCCTTCATCCCGAGCATGCTTTCCCAGGTTCCCAGCACGTTTCCGGCGGAGCGGCTGGGGCAGGCATACGGCTGGTACAGCACGGCTATGTATGTGGCTATAACTCTCGGACCGGCAACCGGCGGCTACCTGGGAAAGACAATTGGTCTGCGCCCGGTGTTCTACATATCAGGCGCCATTCTTTTTCTGGTGGCATTGGTGGCGTTTGTGTGCCTGCCCCGCTCTTCGGGTTCTCGGAGGCAAGAACCCCGGGCGCTGCTGGTTGCAAGCTGCTCCCTTCTTCGAAACCGCACCCTTGGAGCCTGCCTCCTGGTTACCTGGGGGACGGCCATGGGGTTCGGGATTTTTCTTTCCTTTTTGCCTCTCTACGCTTCAGGCAAAGGGCTTGACCCGGCTCAGGTGGGACTTGTTTTCGCCGGCCAGGCCTTAACCAATGTCTTCGGTCGTATCCCGGTCGGCCTGGCGGTCGATCGCTTTGACCGTCGCTACATTGTCGCCGCCGGCATGCTGTTTTTTGCCGTCGGATTGTCGTCCCTCGGGCTGTTCCGTCATACGCTGACCCTGTCGGTATGCGCAGTGCTGCTGGGTATCGGCATGGCATTGTGCTTTACCGCTGTCGGTGCCCTTATCGCTGAGTCTGTTTCTCCCGTGCAGCGGGGGCTTGCCATGGGAATGTACAACAGCTCGGTGTATCTCGCGATGATGTCGGGGTCGACGATTTTTGGCGCCTGTGTCGAAACAACCGGATATCCCGCCGGTTTTGCTTTTGGTGGAGGAGCAGCACTGGTGAGTCTTGCCGCTTTTCTGCGGGTCATGGACGCTGACCACCGTGTGCAGCGGGAAAGATAATAATTTTACGTAAACCCGTTGCCGGTGCTATACTTGTCGATGTTTTTCTGATAATCCCGCTATTGAAAGGAAAAAGGCCATGAAAAAGTTTTTGCTGGCGGTAATGAGCCTGATGCTGGTATCGGTTCCTGCGTTTGCCGGAGGCGGACTCAATGTTTTTCTCGATAACCTGAATGTCGAGGCCGGCGTTGACTTGCCCGGTTTTTCCGCCCGGATCAGCAGCCAGTTCGGCGTTCCCGTGCCCAGGGTCCAGGCGGTTGTCGGGGCGGTTGCCGAGCCTGCCGATGCCTTTATGGTCTTTCAGTTGGGGCAAATGACCGGCATGCAGAACGACAGGGTTCTTTCGGTCTATCAGGCCAATCGGGGAAAAGGATGGGGTGTGATTGCCCAAAAACTCGGCATTAAACCGGGGTCCAAGGAGTTTCACGCTCTGAAGAGAGGTGATTTCGTCCTTGCCGGTGGCCCGGCCGGTAAGGCAAAGGCAGGAAAAGGCATGGGGAAAGGAACGGGGAAAGGTCACAAGAAGTAAGGTGTTTTCTGGCTTACGAGCACAATACTCCGTGCTTTCCAGCGGGAACGCGCTGAGGGTGCCTCGTTTCTTCCGGCGCTTTGAGGACCTTATTCCTCGGTTTCGTGGAGATCAAGAACTTCCAGGACTTCTTCCTGGACCTGGTCGATGAGGGTTGCGACCATGATGTCGTCGAGGATACCCCGGGGGCCGAACAGGTGACAAAGCTGGTAATAGGTGCTTTCCTCGGTGATGAGGATTCTCCCGTAAAACGGTTTTTCGCGTAAATAGAGATCATAGGCAATTTCAGCCACGTTGGCGCGAATCTCCGTATCGTCGGGACATTCGATCTGCAGATCGACCGTGAAAAAGAGGCCGCTGTCCCGATGCAGAACACCGACGGTCAGATCCTGTTCTTCTTCCCCGACATCGACGAAAATGGAGTAGTTGACGAAATTCGGTTCGATTTCCCTTGACTGGATAAAACGTCTGGTCAATTCATCCTTGATGAGGGTTATGGGGCTTTTTCCGATACCTTCCCATGCATGTGGCATGCGGTTGCATTCTCCTTGTACGTGCTGCGGTTTATGGTTGTTCGGGTAATAGTAATACAGAAACGCATTCGTGAAAAGGCATCAGTTCGTCTGCTTCGGTGTCTTCGTGTTTTTGTGGAAATGGAGTTTCCGTGATTCTCGAAACGATGCCGGTCGGTCCCTTGAAGGCCAACTGTTATCTGCTCGGCTGTGAACAAACGGGCCAAGGAGCGATCATAGACGCCGGCGGCGATGCGGGAGCGATACTGGATCGATTGTGCTTCCTGCGCCTGTCGCTGCGCTTTCTCCTGAATACCCATGGCCATTTCGATCACGTTGGCGCGGTAAGGGAACTCCATGACGCGACCGGTGCCGAATTTCTCATCCATGAGCGGGAGACCTATTTTTCCTCGTCGGCGGCAACCGCTGCGGCGGATTTCGGGCTGGCGGCGGAAAACGCTCCCGAGCCGGACCGTTTCCTGGAACACGGCATGCGAATTCACCTTGGCCGGTATGTCCTGCAGGTAATCCACACGCCTGGTCACTCCCCTGGCGGTTGCTGTTTCTGGTGCCGGAGCGAAGGGATCGTTTTTACCGGTGATACGCTTTTCAACGGTTCCGTCGGCAGGGTGGATCTTCCCGGCGCTTCGCTCCATGCATTGCAGCGTTCCATCAGGCAAAACCTTTTCACCCTTAATGACTGCACGCGGGTATATCCAGGTCACGGCACCTCGACAACCATCGGCCGCGAGCGGCTTATCAATCACCATGTGCCCCGTGGTTAGGGACGCACAAACAATATCTCCGTTATTTCATGGCGCGGGTTACACGGCGGACTTGATTTTCACCTTGAAAATGCGTGCATCGGTGTAAAAGATCTTTGTGTCCGGCGTGTCAATTGAGAGCGGAATTGTGTTAGTGCGTTTTGTGAAATGTCTTCAGGAAGTGGAACGTCCCGACCGTTCCGCATGATGCGGCGTTGCCAAGGGAAGCGGGCTTGCAGGGATTGCGATTGAATTCGTGATGAAGAGCCGGAAACGGAGGGTTTCATGAAGGCGGTCGGGCTTACCGGCGGCATTGCCTCGGGAAAGAGCTTCGTGGCGGATATTCTCGTGTCGTGCGGAGCCGTTGTGATTAATGCGGACCTGCTTGCCCGGGAGGTCGTAGCGCCGGGTGAGCCGGCGTACCGGGCGATTGTCGAGGTGTTCGGCGATGGCGTTGTGCTGCCGGACGGCTCTTTGGACAGGAAGGCCTTGGGGAGGATCGTCTTTGCCGACGCCGCAGCCCGGAAAGTCCTGGAACAGATCACCCATCCCGCCATTGCGGAGCGGGCTGCGCGATTGATCGAGCGGGAACGGCAGCGGGGTACTCCCGCAGTGTTCTACGAGGTTCCGTTGTTGATCGAGGCGGGGCTTGTTGCAACGGTCGACGAGGTCTGGGTGGTCAGCGTGAGTCGCGAGGTTCAGCTCGAACGGCTCATGAAGCGTGACGGCATTTCAAGGGAAGAGGCCCTGCGCAAGATAGCCGCCCAGATGCCCCTGCATGAAAAGGCCGCCTATGCCGATGTGATAATCGACAACAGCGGCCTCCGGGAAGAAACGGCGCACCGTGTCAGAAGAGAATGGGAGCGTCTGTGGAAAAGGTTGGCCGAGGTATCCGGTTGAAAGCCGGCGTTACTGCTTGTGGTAGCCGAGCTTCATGGAGATTTCGTCCGCGGCTCGCATGGCAAGCGGGATGAGTTCCTTGTCGAGCCGTTCGAGGGAAAGCCTCATGGCCGGGCCGGAAATGCTGAGCGCTCCGACGATTCTCCTTGTATAGTCGCGGATCGGCGCACTGACGCAGCGAACGCCCACGTCAAGTTCTTCGTCGTCGATAGCATAGCCCTGTTCCGCCACGACTTTCAGGTGTTCCTTCAATTTTTCCCGGTCGGTAATGGTATTCGGGGTCATGGGCTTCAATTCTCTTGACGGGAAATGTTCTTCGATTTCCTCTTCGGACAGATGGGCTATCTGGACCTTGCCCGCCGCGGTGCAGTAGGAAGGGAGACGTGAGCCCACCCGTGGAACGACGCGCACGGTCAGGTCGGTTTCCACTACGTCCAGGTAAATAATGTTGAAGTCCTTGAGTATCGCCACGTAGGATGTTTCGTTACACTCCCGGACAACCGTCTCGAGGATTGGCCGCGATTGCCGCAGCAGTCCCATCTGCTTGACGAAGGTCTGTCCGAGTTCCAGGGTTTTCAGGCCGAGGCGATAATTCTCCGTAACCTTGTTCTGTTCTATGTAGCCTCGCGACTCGAGCGTCGCCAGCAGGCGAAAGACGTTGTTCTTGTGAAGTTGCAGCCGCTTGCTCAGTTCCGTTACTCCCAGTTCGTCGACTTCGTCGTGAAATTGTTCGAGCAGATCCAGGGCATGGGAAACTGATTGAATGATGTAGTCGGATTTTTCTTTTTTGGCCATGTTTCTTTCCCGTGGTGGACGGTCACTGGATCTTCATGGACAGCAACGGATCTTTTCCCGTTGGAATCCATGAATTGTCTCAGATGCCGCCATGCCGTTATGGTGATGGTATCCTTAAATGCGTAATAATTCAGTGCCGCGCTGTTCTTTGCCGGCGTGTTTTAGAAGTGGGCGAATGCACAGGTTTTTTTGAAATTCAATTTCATGGTTGAAAGGGAAAAAAGCTTTAAAATAGATAGGTAAAAAGCATATCTACATAGATAGAATATTGTTTTACTGTTGTCAAGGCGGAAAAGTGCTTCTGAGGGGCCCTGGGCAATAATTCCTTGTCGAAGGGTGGCTTCACCAGGAGGGAAAAAGTGTGTCCAGGTCGGGAATGTATTTTATGTTCCCGATTTTATTACTTCCCGCAATACCGATGTCGCGTAGACGCCCCGTGGAAGAGAAAAAGACAGAGTCAGACCCTCGGCATCCAGTTCCGTGGCGAGATTTTGCATGGGAACCCGCAGCGGGCGGCGTTCGCCTTCCATCCGGAGTCTGCCTGCCAGCTTGAATGACTGCAACGAGATCCCTTCGTCCCGCAGCACGCTTTCTTCAATTTCCCGGGGCCTCCCCTCGGGGAGTTTCACCTTGCAGCCGAACAGGGGGCCGCTTGGTGAGATGGCGAAGGTTTTCACCCTGGCGGCTTCCGCCGCGCAGTCTTCCACGACAAAGCAGGCGCCATTGTCGTGACGGTATGCCAGGTCTCCCTTTTCAAGCGTGTCGAGCTGGTGGAGTCTCTGGTCGAGCACCCGGTCGAACAGGAACGACTGGTACGCCGACAAATAGAGCTTTTTCAGGCGGGGTGAGACGGCATCGAGTGCCCGCTCGGGGGCCTCGGGCCTTTTCAGGAGACGGCTCAGGATTTCCCGCTCCGTTCCGCAGTGGCCGGGAAACTGTTCGCGACTCGCGGCGAGGTCTCCCCGGTGGTAGGCTTCCACCGCACTGCGCCAGCGTTCATCGCGGATTACGGCGGGGTCTCCCATGATTGCATCGATTGCGCCCGAGAAGTCCCGCTGCAGAAGAGCCCGGCCGATCACGTGACTGTTACCGAGGCCGCCATAGCGCTGGCTGCCGAAAAAGTTGGGGACGCCTCGTTCCGAGAGGACCGTGAGAATGGCAATCGCTTTTTCACGGGCATTGTGGTCAACGCCGCGTATGCGGATGGTAAAGCTGTTTCCCGCGAGATGCCCCGGCTTCAACTTGTTGCGGTGAAGAGTCGCGGACAGTACCGTGATGCCCGGCAGGGAAAGGTTCAGCAGTGATTTCGGGGGTACCCGGGGAATGGAAAAGGTCTGGCGTGTTATCCCGCGGGCATCTTTCAGGCCGGCGTATCCCATGTCCCGGTCGGAAATCCCCAGGGCGCGGGCAATGCAACGCATCGCATCGAGCGTGGTCAATCCGCGCTTTTCGATTTCAACGTAGGTGTGTTCACCCTCGCCGCAGGGGAAGTAGAGGGGAATTTCCGTTACCAGGAAATCTTCGGGCGTTTCCTTGATGATGCCGCCGGTGCCGGGCAGGTCGGCGGTGAGATAGTCGTGCATGGATAGTCTCCTAATCACGGGAACGAGGAACGAGATCAGGGTTCGAGGTTGTCGGTAAATGGCTCAATGTCGGGCACGTGCAGGCAAGCATGAGCGGTGACCCGGCTACAAGGGCAATCTCCAGCCTCCGAACTCTAGATCCTGGTTTTCCGGTAGTGGACGAAGTAGATGTTCTTTCCTTGGGCCATGAATTTCTTCATATATTTTGAAAGGTGATAGCCTTCCAGCTCGTGTCGGTAGAAATCGGGTGACAGACGGTTTTCGAAACCTTCCAGGCCGGTCATCAGGTCGGCGACATCGGTGCCGTAGTCGTCGAAATCGGTGGCAAAGAAAAGGTCGGCGCCGGGAGCAAGGTATTCACGGAGGAATTCCATGAAAGCCCGGTTTACCAGCCGGCGTTTCCGGTGCCTTTTTTTCGGCCAGGGGTCGGGACAGTTTATGTAGACGGACACCAGCGAGCCTTTCGGGATCCGTTCGGTGATGAACTGGCGTGCTTCTTCACGCAGGACACGCACATTTTTCAATTCACGGGTATCGAGCCTGCGGCAGGTCTTGTAGCATCCCTTGTTGTAGAAGTCGATGGCAATGAAATTCGTTTCAGGACGGTCAGCCGCGGTGAGGACGATAAAATCGCCGATGCCGCAGCCGATTTCCAGGGCAATGGGGTTGTCATTGCCGAAAATAGCCTGCCAGTCGGCCGGTTTGTCCAGGTTTTCGGCCCTGAGGTAGTTTGGTGATTCGATCTGGATGAATGACTGCATTACGGTCCCCTGCTCATGAATTCCGATGACAACGGAGTGCTGTCCGCTTCGTCATCGTAGTATAAATAGTGTCCATCCGGAAAGTGCCCGTGGGGCCGGTCCGGAGCTTCCCCGAAGCCCCTCGCAATCGGGTGCCGGACATCACCGGCAAACGAGGTGACGTCCCGGATACAGGCATTTTCCTGCGATCCCGCAGCAGGTCCGCACGAGAGGCTCCGTGAAAGCCCCGGACCGACCCTGATGAGTGTTTTTCTGGAGTTTTTGGATGAAAACTAAATAAAAACACCGGCCGGGAGTGGCAGGTAATTAATAAGCATAGCACAGGAACCGGTCAGGATGAAAGTCATGTTTTATACCCCTGAAATAGAGTGATGGCAGGTTCGTCGGTTGCAGGGGCAGTCGGTGCGCAGCTTGCCATTTGGTAACCGGTATGATATAGATATCCATTTGAAATAGCGAAAAAAAAGGATTTCCAAAGATGAAATTTACCGAACTGAACCTGCCGGAAGATGTTCTGCGGGGTATTGCCGACGCCGGATTTTCCGAGTGTACCCCCATTCAGGAAAAAACATTGCCGCTTGCGCTTGCGGGAAAGGATGTGGCCGGTCAGGCCCAGACCGGAACCGGTAAGACGGCGGCCTTTCTCATTGCCCTGTTCACCCGACTCCTTGCACGTTCCCGGCAGTCGAAGGAAAATCATCCTCGTGCTCTCATCCTCGCGCCGACGCGGGAACTGGTGGTTCAGATCGAGACGGATGCCCAACTTCTCGGCAAGCATGCCGGGTTTTCCATTCAGGCAATCTATGGGGGGGTCGACTACCAGAAGCAGCGCAATGCGCTGAAAGCGGGGGCCGATATCGTCATCGGCACGCCCGGCAGGCTCATCGACTACCTGAAGCAGAAAGTGTACAGCCTGAAACAGATCGAAGCGCTGGTAATCGACGAAGCTGACCGCATGTTCGACATGGGCTTCATTGCCGACCTTCGCTTTATCCTGCGTCGCCTGCCCCCCTTTGACAAGCGTCAGAACCTGATGTTTTCCGCTACCCTCAATCAACGGGTCATGGAGCTTGCCTACGAATTCATGAATCTGCCGGAAAAGGTGTCGGCAACCCCGGAGAAAATGACCGCCGAACGAGTCGAACAGGTTCTTTACCACGTGGCAAGCAAGGAGAAGTTCCCGCTCCTGCTCGGGCTTTTGAGGAAAGAGGGAATGGAGCGGACCATGATCTTCGTCAATACCAAACGCGAGGCCGAATTCCTCCGTGACCGGCTCAATGCCAACGAGTTTCCCTGCAAGGTCGTTTCCGGTGACGTTGATCAGAAAAAAAGGCTTCGCATCCTTGACGATTTCAAGGACGGCAAGCTGCCGATTCTCATTGCCACCGATGTTGCCTCCCGCGGTCTTCATATCGAGGGCGTTTCCCATGTCATCAATTATGATCTTCCCCAGGATGCCGAGGACTATGTCCACCGTATCGGCCGCACGGCACGCGCCGGCGCCGAGGGAAAGGCCATATCCCTGGCCGATGAAAACGGCGCTTTTCATCTGGAGGCCATCGAAGAGTACTCGAAACAGAAGATACCGGTGGAATGGGCCGATGACGATCTGTACGTTCTGGATTACAAGCGGGCCAAGCCCAAACCGAGACCCTCGGCGGATGCCGGTGCCTCGAAAGGGAAATCGGGCAGAACCAGGCAGCGCGGTCCGAAACGAAAAACGTCCGGCGGCCGCAAGCAGGAGGGTAATGGCGCGGGTGCGCCAGCGTCAGTTGCTGAGCAGGCAGCCGCGCCGGCATCGGACGAGAGTGGTGAAAAGAAAAAGCGGCGCCGGCGTCCGCGCAAGAAAAAACCGGCCGGCGAGGGAGATACTCCATCATGAAAAAAGCGGTAGTGTTGTACAGCGGCGGCCTGGATTCAACCACCTGCCTGGCAATTGCCCGGGCCGAAGGGTTCGAACCGTTTGCCATGAGCTTTGCCTACGGTCAGCGCCACCAGGCGGAACTGGCGGTTGCCCGCAAACATGCCCGGGAAGTGGGGGCCGCGGACCATATGCTGGTGGAGATCGACCTGCGGAAAATCGGCGGCAGCGCCCTGACGTCGGGCATCGAGGTCCCGAAAGAGGGTGTGGGAAGCGATATCCCGGTAACCTATGTCCCGGCGCGCAATACGATTTTTCTTTCCTTTGCCCTGGGATGGGCGGAAGTGCTCGGCTGTTTCGATATTTTCATTGGGGTGAATGCCCTTGACTATTCCGGGTACCCGGACTGCCGTCCGGAGTATATTGCCGCATTCGAAATCCTGGCGAACCTCGCAACCAAGGCCGCGGTGGAAGGCGCCGGGAAGTACCGGATCCATACGCCGCTCATTCATCTGACCAAGGCGGAGATCATCCGCCGGGGCCTGGCGCTGGGGGTCGATTACGGCAAAACCCATTCCTGTTACGACCCGACCCCTGAAGGCCTGGCCTGCGGCCGGTGCGACTCCTGCCGTCTGCGGCTCAAGGGATTCGCGGAAGCGGGCGTGAAAGATCCGGTTCGCTACGTGGTGAGGTGTGACGAGTGACTCGTGATGAGAAAATGAAGGGCGTCAGCGAGGGTGCCATGCGCGATGTACAGAAAAGCAGGGATTTCCGCAACCTGGCCATCAACAAGGTCGGCGTGAAGGATATTTCGTATCCCATTGTCGTGATGGACAAGAACGAGGCTTTTCAGCATACCGTTGCACGGGTCAACATGTACGTGGATCTTCCCCACCATTTCAAGGGGACCCACATGAGCCGGTTCGTGGAAATCCTGAATGCCCATCGCAAGGAGATGGCGCTCGACAAGATGGAAACCACTCTCCAGAAGATCAAGGACAAGCTCGGCGCTTCCCGCGCCCACCTGGAGATGGAGTTTCCCTATTTTATCGAAAAGCGCGCCCCGGTCTCCGGAGCCGAGAGCCTGATGGAATATTCCTGCCGCTTTCTCGCCACCCTTGCCGAACAGTTCGACTTCGTCCTGGAGATTCGGGTTCCGGTAACCTCTCTCTGTCCCTGCAGCAAGGAGTTGAGCCGCTTCGGCGCTCACAACCAGCGCGGCATCATAGCAGTGCAGGTGCGCTACCGGGAGTTCGTCTGGATAGAGGACCTGGTTGCCGTGATCGAGGAATGCGGCAGCAGCCCGGTCTATGCCCTGCTGAAAAGGGAGGACGAAAAATATGTGACCGAGCAGGCCTTCGAGAACCCCCGTTTTGTCGAGGATATGGTTCGGGAAGCGGCACTCCGGCTGATGAAGATGGAAAACGTGACTTGGTTTTCGGTATCGGCGGAAAATTTTGAATCGATTCATAACCACTCGGCGTACGCCGTAATCGAAATGGATAAGAGAAAATCCACAGCGGACGGGGCAAGCTGTGGATAATTATGTTGAAAAATGGCTAAATTGTGGATAAGGCTATATTTTTGAGCCTTGTCTCATGGTGTGATGTATGAATAAAGCCGTGCTCATTTTGCCGAACAACCATGTCCCGGCAAGGTCCAGACACGTCTTTCTCCTCCTTTTACCCCGAGGAAGCAGCGGCACTGTATAGATGCATGCTTTTCGACACCCTGGCGAAGGTTGACGTCCTTTCCCGGATTGCGAAAATCGTAGTTTACGAGCCGTCACCCGGGAACGGAAAATTCAGCGTTTTTTCCCCGGTGTCACGATGCCATACTTTTCTATCCGGTAGAGAAGTATATGGCGCGGTATTTTCAGGAAAACGGCGGCATTCGTCTGGTTCCACTGATTGCGCTCCAATGCTTCGACAATAACCTCCCGCTCCAATTGCTCCAACGAATAACCGTCATCCGGAATATTGACGACCTTGCTCGTGAGTTCTTTTTCACCGAGCAGAATCTTTTCCGGCAGATCTTCCCGCGAGATCGTCTCCCCATCATGCATGATGATCAGTCTTTCCACGGTATTTTCCAGTTCTCTAACGTTTCCCGGCCAATGATACATTGACAGGGAATCGAGAGCATCCCGGTCAAATGCGATAGCTTCGAATCCGTGCCTGGCGGCAAAGTGTTTGAGGAGAAGGGGAATGTCGTCTTTCCGTTCCCTTAGGGGTGGTATGCGAATGGGGATAACGGAAAGACGGTAAAATAGATCTTCACGAAAGGTTCCTTCTCGTATTGCCTGTTCCAGATCCGCATTTGTCGCTGCTATGACCCGTGCGTCCAGTGAGAGAGATTCCGTACTCCCAACCGGCTCCACGACCCTTTCCTGTAGCGCTCGAAGCAGCTTTGGCTGCAAATCGAGCGGGAGGTCTCCCACTTCGTCAAGAAAGAGCGTACCGCCGTCCGACTGTATGAATTTTCCGGTTTTATCTTTGATCGCGCCGGTAAAAGCTCCCTTGACATGGCCGAAAAGTTCGCTTTCAAGGAGATCACGGGGGATTGCCGCGCAATTAATGGGTACGAAAGGGGCCGAGTTGCGAGAACTCAAGGCGTGGATTGCCTTGGCTACCAGTTCTTTGCCGGTCCCGGACTCGCCTGTTATGAGAACCGTTGCATCAGTGTTCGCGACCTTCTGAACCACGGTGAAAACTTTTTTCATCGCTTGGGACATGCCCACGATATTTTTGAAATTCACCTTTTCCGAAAGACGTTCCTTAAGTCGTCTGTTTTCCTGGGAAAGGTTGGAAACCTGGAGAGCTTTACGCACCACAAGCTTCAATTCGTCCCGGTTGAACGGTTTCGTGATGTAATCATAAGCGCCGAGCTTCATCGCCTCCACGGCCGTATCCACTGCCCCGTAAGCGGTAATAATCAAGACGAGGGTGTCGGGTGAACGCATCTTGATTTCCCGCAATACGTGAAAACCGTCGATACCGGGCATTTTCAGATCGGTCATTACCAGCGGTGGGTTGTGATCGGCGAATATCCGCAGACCCTCGCCGCCCGATTCGGCAACAATTACCTCGTATCCTTCTTCCTGGAGGTTGTATTCCAGGACGCGGCGCAGTGACGGGTCGTCATCAATTATCAGTATTTTCTCTTTCATTTTTCTTCGGTACTCCCTCGGTTTTTTCCGGCAGACGAATAAGGAAAACAGCGCCTTTTCCCGGTGCGCTTTCCACTGTAATACTACCTCCGTGCGCTTCTATTATCTTGCGGGTGATAGCCAGGCCGAGACCGGTTCCGCCTTTCTTGGTGGTAAAAAACGGCTCGAAAATTTTTTCTCTCATTTCCGGTGAGATTCCCGGTCCCGAATCCGAGAAGATCAGGTCGATCCAGGCGGCACTGCCGGGTTCGGGTTCTTTGCGGAGAACGGTAATGGTAACCGCACCGCCATAGGCGGAGGCCTGAAGACCGTTGAGGACTATGTTCAGGAAAGCTTGTCGCAGTTTTTCCGGATCTGCTGCTATGGCAGGCAAAGAACCTGCATTGCACTCCAGGGTGATGTTCCTTTTTCTGGCTTCCGAGGAAACGAGTGATATTACATTTTGCAATTCCTCGTTGATTTCACATCTTCCCACCACTATCGGCTGCGGCCGCGCGAGGCGCAGAAAATCCTCGACGACCTTATTGAGCCGTCTTGACTCCTTAACCATGATTTCCAGAAACTCGTACTTTCTGTCATCCTGCTGGAATTCATCCTTCAAAATTTCGGCCGTACCCTGGATTGAACCAAGGGGGTTACGTATTTCGTGGGCCAGGACGGCGGCAAGTTCGCCGATGGTCGACAGACGCTCGCATTTCCTTAACTGCCCCTCCATTTCCGTAATCCGCTCCGACTGACGACTCAGTTTTTCATACGACTTTTCAAGGCCCAGGGCGGTTTGCTGCAACTGGTAGGCTCGCTCACGTTCCCTCTGGGAAAGAAATCCGGTAACGCCGCCGACTACGTAGTAAAGGAGAATTTCAAGAAATTGATCAAGGTTCGTGGTAACGAGCGTGCCTTTCTGCAAATAAACAGAGCCGGCATACAAAACGCTCACCAGAACCGCGCAGGAAAATCCGCCCCGAGTTCCGAACCAGAAGGCTGCGAGGATGAGCGGGATGTAATAGAGTCTCTGGAAGATGCAGTGAGGCATTGCAAGGTTGAGGGCTGTGAAATAATCAAGAAGGCTGATACCCGTGATAAAAATCGCCGGCAATAAAAGACGTGGCACGATGATATTTTTCATGGTTTTCGTCGGTAGCCTTTCAACAAGGGAATTTGTTCAAAACAGAGGTAACCGGGCAAATACGGAAAATGATGGGTACCCTTTTCCGGTCAAGGTACTTCAAGGAATGTACCAAGGACGAGTTGTTGATGATTGGGGTGCTATGCCATTAAATCATGCGGTGCCGAAAACAAAAACTGAAGAATATTCTACACCGGATTGAGAATAATCTCCACAGGGCAGTGGGCTTTCTCGTACCGCTGGAAAACCATCTTTTCTATAACTGGATGATATTGCTTATATGTTTTCCGTTTTATGACACTTGGCACCGAGAGTGCTAGAGACGAAGGGATTACATGGGGAGGTGCCCGTTCCCAAATGATAATGCGTCGTGTGCAAGGTCAACCTCAAGAAAACGCAGACTGGTTTTTGGGGCGCATTCCTTTTTTACTCCTCCGAAAGGGATGCGCGTTTTTTTATTCCGCACTAATTACTGACTTACATATTGGGCGGCAAAAGCATGCTCCGTACCGATTTTTGTAGGATACCAAGAAAAGAAAGGCGGCAAACGTATGGAAATGGATCAACTGTTTGCGAAGTTTGAAAAAGATTCCAAACACCTGGTGCCTCTCCTTCAGGAGATTCAGAGCAGTATGGGATATGTTCCGCTGGATTCACAGAGAAAGGTTGCCGATTACCTGAATATGCCGGTAAGCAAGGTTTACGGGATTGTAAGTTTTTACAATTTCTTCAAAACCAAGCCGCCCGGCAGACACCAGATACACGTCTGCATGGGTACGGCCTGTTACGTCAAGGGTGCTGGAAAGCTTATCGACAAGATACGGGCGGACTACGGCATCAACCCGGGTGAAACAAGCGAAGACCACAGGTTTTCCCTTGAAGAGGTAAGGTGCGTGGGATGCTGCGCCATTGGGCCGGTGCTTACCGTAGACGGCGATGTGTACGGCGGCATGACCCCCGATAAGACACCGTCAGTGCTGGAAAAATACGAGTAGAGGTGATGCAATGCGTATACAGACATATGAAGAGCTTTCACGAAGGAGAGAAAAGATAACGGAGGGGAAGGCACAGGACCAGGGCAAGACGCGGATAATAGTCTACGGGTCTACATGCGGTCTTGCGTCCGGTTCGAAAAAGGTACTGGACGCAGTGCGCGAGGAACTCGAGGCATGCGGAGGAGAGGATGTTCTCGTTCTGGAGCACGGCTGCATGGGGTGTTGTTTTATCGAACCGTATATTTCGATCCGGCAGGAAGGTCTCGGCTTCAACGTGTACGGGAACCTTGATGGTGAGAAGGCCGCCGAGGTCGTACGCAGCCATGTGGTGAAAGGAGAGATCCTCGATACGTACAGGATAGATCTCACTATGCCTTTTTTTGCCAGCCAGGAACGGAGAATAACGGAGCTGCTCGGCGAGATAGACCCCTTCCGTATTGAGGATTATATCGCTCATGAAGGGTATGCGGCGCTGGCCATGGCCCTGCAAAAGGAAAGCGGGGAAGTTCTGGAAGAGGTGAAGGCCGCCGGCCTGAGAGGGCGGGGCGGGGCGGGCTTCCCCACCGGCCGGAAGTGGGAATTCGCCCGAAACGCCGCGGGGGACCAGAAGTACCTTGTCTGCAACGCGGACGAAGGCGATCCCGGTGCGTATATGAACCGGGCCGAACTGGAGGGTAACCCACATGCCGTCCTGGAGGGGATGGCCATAGCGGGCTATGCCATAGGCGCCAGTCGCGGCTACATCTATGTCCGGGCCGAGTATCCCCTGGCCGTGGAGACCCTGAAACAGGCCATCGCCCAGGCCAGGGACTACGGTTTCCTGGGGAAGAACATCCTGGGCTCCTCATTTGATTTCGACGTGGAAATGTTTCTCGGGTCCGGGGCCTTTGTCTGCGGAGAGGAGACCGCCCTGCTGGCCTCCCTGGAGCAGAAGCGCGGCAATCCGAGGACGCGTCCACCGTTTCCCGCTATAGCGGGGCTGTTCGGTAAGCCGACCGTGATAAACAACGTGGGCACGCTGTTCAACGTGCCGCTCATCATCCGCAAGGGGGCGAAATGGTGGAGCTCGGTCGGTTCGGAATCCACGAATGGAACCAAGGTGTTCTGCGTGACCGGGAAGATACGGAACAGCGGCCTGGTGGAGGTTCCCATGGGGACGACCATGCGTGAGGTCGTTTTCGAAATCGGCGGCGGCATTCCGAACGATAAGGAATTCAAGGCCGCGCAGTTGGGGGGGCCTTCAGGCGGATTCGTCCCCAACGAACATCTCGATATGCCTATAGACTACGAGTCTCTGCAGACCATTGGCTCCATCATGGGGTCGGGCGGTATGGTCGTTCTGGATGAGGATTCGTGCATGGTTGATGCGGCCAAGTTCTTTCTCCAGTTCGATCGGGACGAATCCTGCGGGCAGTGTCTTCCCTGTCGGAGGGGGCTGCCGCTGATGATCCATTACCTGGAAAAGATCAGTGACGGGAAAGGGGAAATGGAAGATCTCGACACATTGGTCGACCTGGCGGATTGCATCAAGAAGACGTCCCTGTGCGCCCTCGGACAGACGGCGGCGAATCCGACGTTGAGCACCATGCGTTTCTTCCGTGACGAATACGAGGCGCATATCCGGGAGCACAGGTGTCCGGCGGGAGTATGCAGGCCGCTCATCCGGTTTTCCATAGACGAGAAAAAATGCGTCGGTTGCGGGCTCTGCACGAAGATCTGCCCGGAGAACGCCATCGTTGGAGAGCCGAAAAAGCCGCACCGGATAATATCCGGGAAATGCGTGAAGTGCGGTCTCTGCAAGGATGTATGCAAGTTCGACGCAATTATCGTCAGGTAGTATCCATCTGGAAATCATTTACGAATCGAGGAAGGCACTATGATCACAATATCGATAAACGGCAAATCATGCACGGTCGAAGAGAATACGGTGCTGTTGGCCGCCTGCGAGGACAACGGCTTCAAAATACCTCATCTCTGCTACCGGGAGGGGGTGAGCTCCGCCGGGGTTTGCAGGCTCTGCCTGGTCAAGGTAAAGGGTATGCGAGGGCTGGTGCCGTCGTGTTCCACCGTGGTAAGCGAAGGGATGGAAGTCATAACCGAGGACGAGGAAATCAACCGTTATCGCCGCATCAATCTGGAAATGATCCTGTCCGAACACGAACACGACTGCCTTGTCTGTGAAAAATGCGGCACGTGCGAATTGCAGGAACTGGCGTATGAGTATGATATCAAGAGCGTTCGTTTTCCCGTAAACAAGGAAGTGAGCCCATTGGATGAATCCAGTGAGGTCATGGTGCGGGATCCGAACCGCTGTATCCTGTGCGGCAGGTGCGTGCGGACCTGCGCCGAGGTGACGGACCGTCAGGTCCTTGATTTCGCCAATCGCGGGCCCACCCTGGAAATCAATGCCGGACTGCACGAACCATGGGGGGATACCGACTGCGCTTCCTGCGGCGCCTGCCTCCAGGCCTGTCCGACCGGCGCCCTGACGGAGAAACTGGGCCGTTTCCAGGGACGTACCTGGGAGGTCGACAAGGTGCAGACTACCTGCACTCACTGCGGCGGCGGCTGCCAGATTGAATACTGGGCCAAGGATAACCGATTGATACGGGCCTACGGGGTTGATAAAGAAAATACGGATAATCGCGGCCATCTCTGTGTGAAAGGGCGGTTTGGTTTCGATTTTGTCAACAGTCCCAACAGGCTTACTACGCCTCTGATAAGAAAAAACGGGAAGCTTGAACAAGCAGGATGGGATGAAGCCCTGGATTACGTTGCGGAGAATTTCAGAAAAATCAAAGAAAAGTATGGCAGTGATGCCATCGGCGGCATTGCTTCCGCCAAAACCACCAATGAGGAAAACTACCTTTTCCAAAAATTCATGCGTGCCTCTGTTGGCACCAACAATATCGATTACTGCGTTCGTTTCTGTCACTCACCCAGCGGTGTAGCGCTCGGCCGTGCCTTCGGCGGCGGACCTGCGACAAACTCGCCAGCGCTTCTTGAGACAGTGGATGTGGTTCTCGTCGTCGGCCTGAACCTTACCGAGATGTACCCGGTTTTCGCTGATATGCTGAAACGGAAAATCAAGGAAGGCAAGGTGAAGCTGATAGTCGTGGATCCGCGAAGGATCGAGCTGGTCGATTACAGCCATGTCTGGATCCGTGCCAAGCTTGGAACGGATCTCGCCTGGATCAACGGGATGATGCATGTGATCCTGGCGGAAGGGCTGCACGATGCCGATTTCATTGCAGCCAGAACCTCCGGGATAGAAGAGGTGCGAAAGGTGATGGCGAATTATTCGCCGGAAAACGTGGAGGCAATCACCGGTGTTGCCAAAGAACAGATAATCGAAGCGGCCAGGCTTTACGGCAAGGCAGACCGGGCCGCCCTGTTTTATGGTATGGGGCTTGCCCAGCATGTCCACGGAACCGACAATGTCGCCGGTCTGGCCAACCTGGCGCTGCTGACCGGAAACGTGGGTAAGGCGGGCACCGGTGTCAACGGTATCGGCAAGCATAGTAACGGTCCGGGCGCCGGCGACATGGGGTGCTCACCCACCGCCTACCCGGCCGGGCAAGCCGTTTCCAATGCAAAGGTTATCGAAAAATTCGAAAAGGCCTGGGGTGTTTCCCTGTCCGGAAAACCGGGGCTGAGTCAATCCGACATGCTTCTCGGCACAAGCAACATAAAAGGTCTTTACATAGTAGGCGCCAATCCCCTGCGGAGCAGTCCCAACCTCACGAACACACGGGAAGTTTTGAACGCCATGGATTTTATCGTGGTTCAGGATATGTTTCTGAACGAAACCGCGGAAATGGTGGCGGACGTTGTTTTGCCGGCCAGCTCCTTTGCAGAAAAGGACGGTACCTACACAAGCTCCTACCGCCTTGTACAGCGGGTGCGCAAGATCATTGATCCGATTGGAGATAGCAGGCCCGACTGGGAGATCCACTGTGAACTCAGCCGAAGAATGGGCTATGAAATGAACTACGCTTCGCCGAAGGAAATCATGGAAGAAATAGCGTCCTTGACTCCTTCCTACGGCGGAATTAGCTATGACCGGCTGGAAGACGGCGGGCTGCGCATGCCCTGCCCGACGAAAGAGCATCCCGGCACTGAATTTCTCTGGGGAGAAACCTTCAAGACCGATACCGGAAAAGGAAAATTTTTCCCGGCTGAGTATCAACCTCCCGCGGAATCAGCCGATGAAGAGTACCCGTTTCTACTGACAACCGGCAAGGAGCTGTATCATTTCCACACCGGGGCTTGTACCCGCGAATCGAAGCCTCTTCCCAAGCTGGCCTCTGAAGACCTGCTGGAGTTGAATCCGGCCGATGCGAAAGAACTGGGGATCGGGAATTGCGAAAGGGTAAAGGTACGTTCCCGCAGGGGCACGATCGACATTGCGGTTCAAATAACGGAGAAAGTGCCCAAGGGAACTTTGTTTTCCACGTTTCATTCAAGTGAGATTAATGTTCTGACAAATGACAGTTACGATTCAGTGTGTAAAGTTCCTGAATTGAAACTGTGCGCAGTCACGATAGAAAAGGCTGAATGAAAACCTGGAGTCTGCCTCTGTTGGGAGCGGTCGTATGAAATCATATCTGGACCGTGACGCCTGAACGTCGAAGCGAACTGAATGCCATGCCGGGGCTTAAACGTCGCAGATGTCGTTTTATGTCTCCCGCACCGGATCAACTTAGTCGGACGACATCATGTTGCGGTATTGAAAAAAACCGAGGTGTTCAGAGAAGTTAAGGTATTCTGAATCCAGTATATATCGATAAATCATGTATATTTGTTGTTTCGCACTGTAAGAATAGTAAGACGGTTCCGGCAGTAAAGGGAGGAATCTTGCGTTGTTGTCGGCGCCAAGATTCCTCCCTTAGGTTGGAATAAAACGAGAAGATGCGGACATTGCGCTGTTTCTAAACCGGCGCATGATACAGTTCCCCGTCTTTTCGACAAGTTAAGCTTTATTTGATCACCGTAGCTTCGTAACCCTTTCCTTCCAGATGATTGGTAATTTCCCTGATGTGTTCATACCCCCTGGTTTCCAGTGCCAGGACGACCCCCGTTTTGCCGAGCGGGAGAGAAATGCAGCGCCGGTCATGGTTGATGTAGTAGATGTTTGCCTTGACGGCGGCTATTTCGGCGGCAAGTTTTGCCAGCGAGCCGGGAATGTCTTCCAATTCGATCTTGAGCTTCAGATAGCGACCGCCCGCGACCAGTCCCAGCTCCACCACCAGGGAGATGGTTTTAACGTCGATGTTGCCGCCCGAAAGCAGGCAGATGGTTTTCCCTCCTCCCATGTTGGTCTTTCTTTTCAGCAGCGCAGCCAGGGAAACCGCTCCGGCTCCCTCGACCAGGAGTTTCGAGCGCTCCAGCAGCAGGACGATCGCCTGAGCGATTTCTTCTTCCTCCACCAGGACCACCTCGTCGACCAATTCACGGATGATGCTGAAGGTGTTTTCTCCAGGCTTTTTTACCGCTATGCCGTCGGCAAGGCTCGACACGACCGGGGTTTTCATGATCGTCCCTTTTTTTAGTGAAAAGTGCACGGCGGGTGCCGCCGCCGCTTCAACGCCTAGTATCCGCGCCTTCGGGTTTGCATTCTTGATTGCGGTGGCGATGCCGGAGATCAGGCCTCCGCCACCGATGGGGACAACAACTGTGGAAAGATCCGGGATTTCATCCAGAATTTCCAGGCCGATGGTTCCTTGCCCGGCCATTACCAGCGGGTTTTCAAACGGATGGATGAACAGGCTTTTTGATTTCCTCTGATGGGCCTGGGCGGCTTGATGCGCTTCATCGAAGTTTTTTCCCGTCAGGACGATCTGCGCGCCGTAGTCCCTAACGGCATGGAATTTCTGGAGTGGGGTGCTTTCCGGCATGAACACGATGGAGGGAACCCCGAGAAGCGATGCGGCAAATGCGACTCCTTGGCCGTGGTTGCCGGCCGAGGCGGTAATTACGCCCTGTTCCAAGGCGGAACGGGGTTGGGAGAGCATGAAATTGAGCGCGCCGCGAATCTTGAAAGAGCCGGTCCTCTGGAGATTTTCACACTTGAAATATACCGGAAAGCCGAGGCGGTCGCTGAAATGGTGGGAAGGTATCAATTCAGTGCGCCGCACCTTGTTCTTCAGTCTGGTTGCGGCTTCCTGGATGAGTTTGTAGGGGAGCATGGGGCCTCCTGCCCTGTGATGGATAATGGTTTGATTCATTTTTTGCTTCAAGGTGCTGACCGTTTGCTGTGAGAAAAGTTTAACAGGGACCCGCATGCCGGTCAAATGCGAGTCTTCGCGCTCCATATCGTTGCAATTTGGCGCATCTGCTGGTAACGTAGCAAAAAAGTTCTTCGGAGGCTTCTGTTATGGACACCACCCATCATCGTCTATTGATTCTCGGCTCCGGTCCCGCCGGATACACCGCGGCGATTTACGCGGCACGAGCCAACCTGGAGCCGGCCCTTGTCACCGGTCTGCAAGTGGGTGGGCAGCTTACCACCACGACCATGGTGGATAACTGGCCCGGCGACTCGGAGGGAGTGCTTGGTACCGATCTCATGGACCGCATGTTGCGGCATGCGGAACGGTTCAAAACCAAGATCATCTACGACCATGTCAACAAGGCGGACCTGACAAGGCGGCCGTTCCTGCTGGAGGGGGATGCCGGGGCCTATACCTGTGATGCCTTGATAATCGCCACCGGGGCTTCGGCCAGATATCTGGGATTGCCTTCGGAGGAGGCGTTCAAGGGGAAAGGCGTATCTGCCTGTGCCACCTGTGACGGCTTTTTCTATCGGGGCAGAAAGGTGGCGGTTATCGGTGGCGGCAGCACTGCTGCCGAGGAGGCGCTCTATCTGGCGAATATCGTCGAGCATGTGACGGTTGTCCATCGTCGTGACCAGTTACGGGCTGAAAAACACCTTGCCGACAAACTGATCGAAAAGAGCAAAACCGGGAACGTAACCATTGAATGGAACAGCGTGCTGGATGAAGTGCTCGGCGACGAAACCGGGGTTACCGGAGTGCGCCTGCTGAACAAGAATGGCTCGACCAAGGAAGTGCCGGTCCACGGCGTTTTTATTGCCATCGGTCACAAACCAAATACCGACCTGTTCGAAGGGCAGCTCGAAATGGAAGAGGGCTATATCAAAACCCGGTGCGGGCAGGAGGGTAATGTGACTGCCGCCAGCATTGCGGGGGTCTTTGCCGCCGGAGATGTCCAGGACCGGCATTACCGCCAGGCCATCACCTCGGCCGGGTCAGGCTGTATGGCAGCGCTTGATGCGGAGAAGTACCTGGACACGCTGTAATCATAAATGAGTGATGCCATCGGCAATATCCTGGGCTCAAGGGAAAGGGGCGCTTTGAAAAACGCCCCTTTCCCGCGTTTTGACGCCGGTTGAGCCACGATTAAGCAGCTATTTAAATTCATTGACAGGAATTCCCGATACTGTTACATTCAACACCTTTGGAGCATGTCGGGCTTCCGTTTCCGGCAAAATAATCGAATGTCCTGCAATGCGCAGCAGAAAGAATCGAAACGTGACATTTCCCAGGAACATTGAAGCTTCCCTGCCAAAGGGGGTCGCTGATTTTCTCCCTGAGAAAGCCGCGAAAATCGGCTATATCCAGGAACGGATCCTCAAGACTTTCGAGTTGTGGGGGTTCAGGCGGATTATTACCCCGCTTCTTGAGTTCCAGGATGTCATGACTCTGGCCATGGATGATGACCTGAAAAGCAGGGTTTTTCGATTCGATGACCGGCAGACCGGTAAACTGCTCGTAATCCCTCCTGATATTACACCCCAGATTGCGCGAATCGTAGCTACAAGGATGAAAGGGTGTCCCTTGCCGCTCCGTCTCTATTACAGTGGCAGGGTGCTTCGTCATGCTGAACTCCAGTCCGGACGCAGCCGGGAAATTTTTCAGGCCGGAGTTGAGCTCATCGGGCTCGATTCCCCTGAAGCAGATGCGGAGATGGCGGCCATCGCCATTGAAGTAATGAAGGGTCTGGGTTTCGACGACTTCAGGATAGCATTGGGTCAGGTCGAGTTCTTTCGGGGGATAATGGAATCGTCTTCTTTTTTGCCGGCATCGCGGGAACTTCTTCGTATCGCCATCGGCAAGAAGGATGTTTCGGCACTTCGCGCGCTTCTGGAGAATGAGCCTGTTGCCGATACGGTGAAAGAAGAGCTGCTGGCGCTGCCGCGATTGTATGGTGGCCCCGAGGTGCTCGCGGAAGCCGAGCGGCGGGTAACAAACGAGCGCTCCCGTAAAGCACTGGACAATATTGCCCAGGTTCTCGATGTCCTCGGTATTTATGGCGTCAGCGACTACCTGACCGTCGACCTCGGGGAGATCCGCGGCCTCGACTACTATACCGGCGTTACGCTCGAGGGCTTTGTCGGCGGTGTCGGAGAACCGGTCTGCGGTGGCGGACGGTATGACAACCTGACGGCACACTACGGTTTCCCTTCGCCGGCCACTGGGTTCGCTTTCAATATCATGGCCCTTCTGGCCTCGGCTGAAAAACGACCCGAGGTGGAGGCAAGCAAGACCGGTGATTTCCTGATCGTCAACAAAAAGGGCGATCGTCGCGAGGCGCTGGAGATTGCCAAGCGTTTGCGGAACAAGGGATTTACCGTTGCCAGGGACATCATTCGGAGAGGTTCCGATGAGTCCTTGGAGTATGCCGGAAAGATGAATATTCTACATATGATTGTCATCGGCGCGGAAGGATGTGCCGATGGTCAGGTATATGTTGTAAGGGTCGCGGACCTTAAGGGGGTCACGGTTTCCAAAAATGAACTGTGCCGGAAGGATTTCCCCCTAAGCTTCGGACCCTTGCAGGGAGATTAGCATGGCGAACGTAGTCGTTGTTGGTGCCCAGTGGGGTGATGAGGGTAAAGGTAAGGTTGTTGATATCTTTACCGAATATGCTGATAATGTTGTCCGGTTCCAGGGCGGCAACAATGCGGGGCATACCCTCGTTGTCGGCGATGAGAAAGTGATTCTTCATCTCATACCGTCCGGTATCCTCCATGAGGGTAAGCGGTGCATGATCGGCAATGGGGTTGTGCTTGATCCCGAGGTTTTTATCCAGGAAGTTGCCGCGCTGAAAGCCCGGGGTCGTTTAACCGATGATTCATGTCTTCTGTTGAGTGAATCTCTCCATGTGATAATGCCCTATCACAAGAAGATCGACCTGGCCCGGGAACGAAAGAGCGGTTCCGGAAAAATCGGCACGACCGGGCGCGGGATAGGTCCCTGTTACGAGGATAAGATAGGTCGTCGCGGTATACGGCTCATGGAACTTCTCGACCGTGACTGTTTTGCCGGCAAACTGCGTGAAAACCTCGAGGAAAAGAATTTTCTGCTGCGGGAATATCTTAGCGATGAACCGCTCAACTTTGATGAGATCTTCGAGACGTATTGCGGCTATGCGGACGTTCTGCGCACCTATGTTGCAGATACCGCCCTGATTCTTCGTGAGGATATCATGGCAGGAAAAAAAATTCTTTTCGAAGGCGCCCAGGGGACAATGCTGGATATTGACTATGGGACCTATCCTTTTGTCACATCCTCTTCGACCTGCGCGGGAGGAGCTTGTACCGGCAGCGGTATCGGCCCCCGTGACATTCACGAAATTATCGGTATTTCAAAGGCATACGTTACCAGGGTCGGGAGCGGCCCTTTCCCGACGGAGCTGGAGGATGCGTCCGGTGAAAAACTGCGCATTGCGGGCAGTGAGTTCGGTTCCACCACGGGCCGGCCGCGAAGATGCGGATGGTTCGACGCTCTCGTGGCACGCTATGCCGTACGAATCAACGGTTTGTCGGGAATTGCGCTCACGAAGCTGGATGTGCTGAGCGGGTTTGATACCATAAAAATCTGCACCGGTTATCGCTACAAGGGGCAGCTTCTCAATGAGCTTCCTGCTTACATGAACGTGTTTGAGCACTGTGAGCCGGTATATGAAGAGCTGCCCGGCTGGTGTTCCGACATTTCATCGGTGCGGCAAATAGAAGATCTTCCGGTCAATGCCCGTAACTATATCAAGAGACTTGAAGAACTTGTCATGTGTCCGATTATGCTGGTTTCGGTCGGAGCCAGAAGGGACGAAACGATAATTCTGCGCAATCCGTTTCTGTGAAGCGAAATCGGCGTGACGCGGAGTGTAGGTTCCCGGAAAAATAAAATATGAAAATGAGAAAAAGTGCTTGACCGGAAGCGTATGATATAGTATAAAGTCAGTCTCTTGTTTGAGCCGCTAGCTCAGTTGGTAGAGCACCTGACTTTTAATCAGGTGGTCGTTGGTTCGACCCCAACGCGGCTCACCATGTCCCCTTCGTCTAGCCCGGCCCAGGACACCGCCCTTTCACGGCGGCGACGGGGGTTCGAATCCCCCAGGGGACGCCAGGCAAAAAGTGCGGGGCTGGTCACGTTATTTGATCAGCCCCGCTTTTTGTTTCCGGTGCCCCCGTCCATTCCCTTTCTTACCCTATTTTCATTGTATCGGTTCTCTTGATGGTAAAAGAGATTTCGATATGAATATGTTGTACTGTGGCAGTCGCTCTTACTCGCCGTCTATCCGTCCGATGCTGGAGTCTTTTTTTTGCAGGATATTCAGCTCTTGTCGTGCTTTTGCATATTTTTTCCCGTATCATGATGAAGCCCTGTCCATGCCCCTTGAATAAGTGTTCTATATTAGAACTGTGTTCTTTCTGGTTACATTGTAAAAAATGCTGTATACAAGGTTGAATCTTCCTTTTCATGTGTGAAGAGGTGAAAAAAGTCCCTAAATTGAACACAAGCGTCGAGAAAGCAGTTTCACAGGGTGTTGAAAAAACACAATTTTTGAGTGGCATATATATTGCTTTCACAAAACGTTGTTTTGGTCTGATTTTTTCAACAGGAAGGAGGTGTGATGCAATCCGGTCATGGTTCGGTGGCCGGAGAGAGAGTTTGCCTCAAGGTTGTAATGATCAATCGCTTCCCGGACCCTGGAGTCGGGTGAATGCGACGACGTGACGGTTTGCTGGAATATGGTGAGAATGAGGGGGAGAAAGAATCGAACTATCCGGTCGTCGTTATTGAGGTTGGAACTCTGTAAGTACTTTTCTGTTGTGTTTTTTCAGTCTCCCGCGAGTTGACTGTTTGGCGCTGGCTGCTACTATCAACTATGGTGGAGCAATCTTTATTATTTACCATGAGAAGGAGGAAAAAGGATGAAGAGAGCGAAAGTCAGTAGTGCGTTTATTGGTTTGCTGGGCTTTGCCGCCCTGATTCTGGTGGCAAGCACCCCTGCCAAGGCAGCGTTTGTTGTCGGTGGCGAGAACGGCTGGCAGTTGAGTTTCGATGGTATGTTGAACGCTTTCATGGTCTATTCAGTGACGGACAAGGCTCCGACCGGTGTTGACAGCGTGAGCGCCTTGTTGACGATAGGCCAGTCAGAAGCTGAAAGGCAGTTGTTCAGGGTCAGGACAGGCCTCCTGCCGAGCATCTTCGCCTTCAACGTCAAGTCCCCGACGATCAACGGCGTTGATTACGGTGCCAGAATAGGCCTCTATCCACAGATCCAAAATGCGACCACCAGGACCGGTTTCGGACCCGATACCTTGTCTTCCCTGAACCTGGGTTCCCGTATCGACGTACGTGAAGTCTTCTTCACGGCCGACGGCAAGTTCGGCCAGTTTCTCATCGGCCGTGCCCTTTGTCTGTACCAGGGCAAGAACATCCTGACCGACATGACCCTTATCGGCGTGGGCGTACCTGCAGCTGAGGCGATCGGCGGCGGCACCACCCTCGGTCACATCGGATACGGCTATGTTTACCCGACCTTCAACGCCCAGTTCCGTTACACTACCCCCGATTACAGCGGTTTCAAGGCGGCCTTCTCCATTAACGATCCGAGCCACATAACCAATAACACCTTGAATGTTGTTGGGGGCTATGCCGCGACCAAGGTGAACCAGCCGCGATTCGAGATGGAAATGTCTTACGCCAAGAAGCTCTCCTTCGGCGACCTGTCTTCATGGGTTTCCGCCCTCTACCAGGAAGCCAAGAACCCGGCTGACAACCACAAGGTTGCTTCCATCGGCGGCGCCGGCGGCATCCAGATGGGCATCGGTCCCGTAGGAATTCTGGTTTCCGGGTACGGAGGCAAGGCCCTCGGTACCACCTTCCTGCAGGACGCCGATGCGCTCGATGCCTGGGGCAAGGAGAGAGTTCACTACGGCGGCCTCGGTCAGCTCACCTATACCATCGGAGCGGTCAAGATCGGCGCCAACTACGGCATTAACTATGCCGACAGAACCGATTACGAGCAAAATTGGCAGCTGGCCGGCGGCAATGCGGTCCTGAAGTCCCAGCAGGCGGCTACCGGCGGCGTGTACTACTCCCTCAACAAGTATCTGACCCTGGTGGGCGAGTACACCTGGGCGCGCAACAGCTGGTACAACGGCCAGAAGCAGGATGTAAACGCCTTCTCTCTGGGTACCGTATTTGTCTGGTAACAAGTTGCAAAAAAGAGTGGAGAAAAGCAGAAAAAGGGCCGGCGATCGCTGGCCCTTTTTTTCTGTAAAATATTATCAAGATTTGTTTTGTTGGTCACTTTCGGGCCTTTTTCTTTGACATTCCGAGTTTTCTGGTGGTATACAGACTCACGCGCAATTCAATGGCATGTTATCAAAAGAAGAAGCCATTCCGGCATGTTCGAATGAGGACGCTTTAGGATAAGATTAGTATTAACGTAAGGAGTTCGTAATGACGAAAGACACCACTACATTTTCCGTACCGTATTCCCTCCGTTTTATTGCTGTTCTGGCACTGATCTGCTTCGGAACGGCAGGTTGTTCCACAGTCAAATCGATTCTCACCAGCGACAAGGAAGCAAAGCTGTTGTTTAAGTCGCGGGACCAATATGTCCGTATCGTAAAGCAGGACAAGGTTAAGGGCATGAAGGTTCAACCTAATGAACAGCCGGTTTCTCTTGACGCGGATATTATCAGAAACGCATTGAGTTCGCTGGAAATTATGATGCCGAGAGAAAATAAATCCGTTCCGGTTTTCAATAAGCCGGAGCTTGAAAATCTGGAGAAGTATCTCAGCAGAGGCTTGGCGGAGGCCGGGCCGGAGGAAGATGTCATTTTTGCGGTTATAGGTGACTATCGCGCTGTATACGGACTTGCCAAGGTGCCCAAATACACAAGCGGAAGGGTTTTTTATGCGCAGGGAAAGCTCAATATAATTTTCGGCAAGATTCAAGAGGACTATAAAAGCTATAATTTATATGCCCCTGTCGACAGGCGTCTTGATCCATTGTTGCCCGGGTCGCGGTCAGTTCCGGCGAAACACGTGTGGCGACTTCTCGGTCAACCTGATCAGGAGTTTTATCAGGGACCTGACGGCCAGCGAACCGACTGGGTTGTTCTGGATCTCGCCTCCATGGAGGCACGGGCGACTATGGGTGAAAAGGCTGCGTCACAGGCAGCCGGAATGCAAGGTGGTCAAACTTATTACGGTGAGCAGAAGTCCATTGAAGAACGGCTCATGATCCTGAATGATCTGAAAAACAAAAAAATGATAACTGAAGAGGAGTATGAAAAGAAAAGATTGGACATTCTCAAGGATCTCTAATTTTATGGCAGATGGTGCCATGACTGTTGTCGTTCTGATTTCGTATTAATTTATCTTTTCAGTTAATCGTGTAAAAACGGCCCAGGAGACTCTGGTTTGATATTGTCGGAGACTCGTGGGCCGTTCTGTTTTTGAGATCAGTTTGCCGCCGGCAATTCCCCGCTTTGGCGCACGAGATACTCCATATCTCTTTAACTATTTATAACCATTCGGAAATAATACTAGATTTTTGGATATAAGTAATGTATACAGTTTGTAGGGAAGAAAACAGTGTTAGAAAAATGTTTGTTCCTTGCAAGGAATTCGGTTTCGGCAGTGTCCTCGAAACCGATGCTTGCCTAGATCCATTTTGCCAGGTGACAACCGGTAACGGTCAGGAAAGGGGTGCTTTAACTCGGCGGTTTGCAGAGCCGGGCGAACGGTTTGCGTAGCCTGCTTTTAGGGTGAAGATTTTCTTTTGTCGAATAGAGCGATCCTCGGGATTGCTTTTGCGACATGCTTTCTTATGTCGCCTTTGGCAGGACTGAAAGTTCCGTTTTTGGCTTCAGAAGCAAATGATATTTCATCCTGGGTTTCCGGATGGGAACTGACTAGAGAATTAGAGGGGTTACACTGATGACAGCTCAAGTCATTCATCTGATTGAAGAAGCATGGAACCGCTATATCGCTAATGATGTCCTGGATGTCCACAAGCTGAGGCCTGAGGTTGCCCACTCCTGGCAGAGGTGCAGAGACTTGAAGCTGGATCCCTTTGGCCAGCAGAATTTCGATGTGAAGGGGACTGAATTGAAGGAAGTTGTTCAGGCCTCCCAACATCTGATAAAAATTGCCCGCCCATTTATTCATAATCTTTTCGGCTTTGTGAAAGGTTCAGGTTTTCAGGTGCTTCTTACCGATAAGGACGGCGTGATCGTCGAGGCTATCGGTGATCCCGAGATCATAAAGAAGACCAAACAGATTCAACTATGCCCGGGCGGAAATTGGAGTGAGTCCGTCAAGGGCACGAACGCAATCGGCACGGCGCTGTACGAAAAAAAACCGATTCAGATCGTTGCCCGCGAACACTTTTGTCAACCTCACCACTTTCTGACCTGCTCCGCATCCCCCATTTTTGACCCGGAAGGCCAGATGGTCGGCATTCTTGATGTTACCGGGGACTACAAATCTTTTAATCCACATTCTCTCGGCATGGTTGTGGCGGCAGTCAGTGCCGTGGAAAATCAGCTGCGACTTCACAAGACGACCAGCAAGCTCTACGTATCCTATAAATTTTCCAATACCCTCCTCGAAACCATTTCAGACGGCATCCTTGCTGTCGACAACAATGGAATCATCACGCAACTGAATTCTTGCGGCGGCAAAATACTTGGCGCCGATCCCAAACTTTCCCTTGGAAAGCATATAGCGAGTGTGGCCAAAAAACCGGGTGCGATTCTGCAGGTTTTGTCCACCGGCGTTGAATACCGGGATCATGAAATGGTCAATGAGGATACGGGAAAAAGGGTCAACCAGTCGGTCGCTCCATTGCGGGACGACACGGGACGGACTATCGGAGCCCTATCCATTTTGCGTGAACACCGGGAACGGCAGTCGGGAAGAAGGGCCGGCTCTCTTACGGCACGGTATGTTCTTGATGACATTATCGGGGAAAGTGAATCCGTCAAGATGGCCAAGAAGTGGGCGCAAATTGCCGCGGGAAGCCCTTCGACCGTTCTTTTGACAGGAGAGAGCGGAACCGGAAAAGAGCTGTTTGCCCAAGCCATTCATAATGGCAGTTCCCGCAAGGACCGGCCATTTATCGCGATAAATTGCGCGGCATTGCCCGATACGCTGATTGAAAGTGAGTTGTTCGGTTATGAGGAAGGATCTTTTACCGGCTCGAAGAAGGGTGGCCAGGCAGGCAAGTTCGAGCTCGCCAATGGTGGAACGATTTTCCTCGATGAGATCGGCGATATCCCTCTTTATACCCAGGTAAAGTTGTTGCGCGTCATCCAGGAGAAAAAGATTTCCCGAATCGGCTCTTCCGGTGAAATTAATGTCGACATACGGATTGTCGCCGCGACGCACAAAGACCTGAAAGAAGAGGTCCATAAGGGCAACTTCAGGAAAGACCTGTATTACCGGCTGAATGTCATCACCATAAACATCGCTTCGTTGCGCGAGCGGATGGACGATTTGCAGCTGCTGGCAAAACATTTCGTAAATAAATTGTCCCTCAAGCTTAACAGAAAAAATATTTCCATTACTGAAGATTTTTTCGACAGGCTGAAGACCTACAGCTGGCCCGGCAATATTCGTGAGCTTGAAAACGCCATTGAGCGTGCGTTGAATCTCCTGTCGGACAATGGCGTGCTTGTTCCGGAATTGCTGCATTTTGACGTTCCCGTGGCGACAAAGATTGACGAGAGGTTTACCGAGGTCAAATCACTGAAAGATATTGAGCGGGACGCTATCGTGCAGGCCTTGAATATATACAAGGGAAATATTCTCAAGGTATCCGCCAAGCTGGGGGTTGGTCGCAACACGTTATATCGTAAAATAAAGGAATACGATATTAAATAGGTGTTTTTTCCTGATATTTTTGATGATTCATGATTATGATTCAGACACTACTTGTCCAGGCCTGTCGTAATGTTTTTAATGCGAAAGTGTTCAAGTATTGTAATCATAGGTTGGGTAAAGAACAACAGGTTGGTTCCTTCCGCGTCAGAATATCGTGACTCGTTAGTCGCCAAAATAAGCAGTCAGAACATCGTCAGGCTTTCACAAATCTATCTTTTCATCGTCAGAAACGTTTTTCACGCCGTTCATGCTTGCTCCAGACCGAGATACGGTTCTTTGATATTCCGGATGAGCAGAGACCTTCTTCTTCATTAAAATTTATCTAACTTCTTGACTGCGCCTTTTGTATTCCGGCGTCTTCTCTTTTCTTTTTTCCGGTTCCGCGGACAGCGTATCTTTTTCAGCCGGCTAACGTTTTGGTTGCATAATGGACAAGCAACGTAATCAGCGCACGGCTCGTTGTGTTGCTTTATATCCGACATAAGCTGATGCCGGAACATGCGGAGCACATCAATGCAATGATATGGCACTTCTTTAGACCAGAAATTTGCCGGTTCGACGATCTCCGCTTTTCAATTCGTCGCCTCCGGGTATCGATAAAATGGATGCTTGGTAACCAGCATGCCGTGAGAGATGGTTGGGACGAATCGTTCTCGGAAAGGTAAAATTGAAAAACAAAATAAATTTTTAAGAGGCACTTGACACTTTTTATATCGTCGATATCCTTAAAACGTTTTGACCCTGCCGGAAGAAGTCAGTGCTCTATAATCAAACGCCATGTTCCAAAATGGATTGATAGGATTGTCTTCCTGAAAAATGAGACTGGAGCTTTTCTTCCATAATCCGGGCAATTGCTGGAATTCTTGAAAAAGTAAGCAAATGGCACCGGATTTGCAGTCAGTAAAACACTTGTTTATTGAACTGATTTATTGCACAGAGAGGGGGTGGTAGCAAAGAGAACGGCATTGCAGTATTAGATGCAGTTTGTAGTGTTGTATAATGCAGTAGAAGTAAAAGTGGGTTAAGGCCCAAATGCGTTTTGATGGAAAAAAATAAAATATGGAGGATTGACAAATGGCTTTAGCAGATCAGAGTTTCTATTTCTTTATTCCTACTATCAGTATTCTCGGCGTTGGCTGCTCTAAAGAAGTTGGTCCCCAAGCCAAAACCCTTGGCTTCAAAAAAGCCCTCATCGTTTGTGATGCCGGCCTTGCCAAGCTTGGCGTTGCCGATACAATCGCAGGTTACTTGAAGGGCTCGGGCGTTGAAGCGATTATCTACTCCGGTGCGGTGCCCAA
>JAXGWF010000013.1:0-77275 GCA_040773465.1 Geobacteraceae bacterium
AAACCAGGCACGGAGTTATCAATGATTACCCGGAAAAACAGTTCTCTCGCAAATCGTTTCCTGCTGATTCCACTCTTTCTTTTGTCCCTTTCCGCGTGTGCCACGGCCCCGAAGCCGATACCGAGCGTTGCCCCGGGAAAGCAGGTTGAAACGCTCCAATCCGAGGTTTCCCTGTCGGTGCGCTCCGGCGACAAGAACATCGGCGGCCGCGGCTACCTGATATTCAAGCAGCCTGACCGTTTTCACCTGGCGGTGTTATCACCGTTCGGCTTTACCCTCATGGACCTGTTCGTAGCCGACGATTTGATTACCTGCCTGATACCCGCGAAACAAACCGCCTTCCAGGGACGCATCACCGACATACCGGAACGCAACGCCCTGAAGGGATGGGGAATGATGCGCTGGATCGTGGATGCGCCCCCGGCGCCTGACGGCAGAACGTCCCTATCGCGGGAATCCATAGCTCCTGACGGCAGGAAGGAGGTTCTCTGCTATGACGAGCGGGGACTCCTCGTCAGCAAGACCAATGAAGACGGCGACCGGGTCGTGTACCGCGATTACCACGACAGGAACGGCGTCGCTTTTCCCGCCCACATCGAAATCACCAATGCGCAGGGAGATTCGGTGCGCATCGCTTTTGACGAACCGGAAATAAACCAACCAGTCGATGAAGCCGTCCTGACCCCGGACCTCGAGGGCATGGAAGTATTCCCCCTTACGGCTTTCCGGGGACTGTAAGCGGTCATGGCAACTCCTTTCTTCGCTGGTCTGATCACCCTCGCCAACCAGGGAATACAGCGGCACCTGCGGTGGCTCTTTCGAATTACGACGCGGCGGCCGGCGCTGGTGCTGTTCCTTGCCGTTTTTCTCCTGCTGCCCGCGTCCCTGTCCATCCTGTCGACACGCTTCGAATCGGACATCTTCAAGCTCTTTCCCGCGGAAAAGGGTCCCCTGAAACTTTTCCTCGAATCCCTTGAATGGACCGGCAGCGCCCGCCAGGCCTTTTTTCTCCTGGAAGGGGACAAAGACACGCTTATTCCCGAAGCGGGTGCCTTTGCGACACGCCTCAAGGCGGTTGAAGTGGACGGTAAACCAGCCTTCACCCGGATCACCTACCGGGTTTTCGACACGGCGGAAGCGGAAACATTCGCCCGGTTCATCGGCTACGCGGTAATCCATCCCCAGCTGTTTCTCGACCGTTCGCAAACGGCCGAATTCAGTGCGAAGCTTACCCCCGGCGCCATTGAACAAGCGCTTTTGCGGACCCGAACGGAACTGGCAAGCCAAATGGGCATGGGCATGCGCGACCTGGTCGCGGCCGACCCTCTCTCGCTCCGCGACCTGGTGCTGCCCCGCCTGAAAGCGGCAAGCCAGGCACTGAATCTCGACCCCGATTCACCCTATTTCCTGTCACGGGACGGCAGGGTCCTGATCATGATCGCCGAACCGGCCCAACCGGTGAACGATATGGAGTTCGCCCGCAAGCTCGTGGCGGGCATCAACGAGGCCCGCCGGGACGCCAGGGTCGCCATCTCCTGCACCGGCGCCCACCTGAGCGCGGTCATCGACGAATCGGTAATGAAGCGGAATATCATCGCCTGCATCATTTCCTCCCTCTTCGTGGTGCTGGGGCTTTTCTATCTCACCTACCGACGCTTCCTCCCCACCCTGCTGATCCCGCTGATTCTCCTCTACGGGGTGACGATGGCACTGGGGACCGCCGGCATGTTCCTGACGTCCATCCATATCATTTCCTTCGCCTTTACCGCGCTGATCATCGGCCTCGGCACCGATTACTCGATCCACCTCTACGACCGGTTCTACGCGGAACGGAGCGCCGGCACCAACGCGGAAGAAGCCCTGCGGCGCGCCGTGATCGATACCGGCCACGGCCTTTTCACCGCGGCCGTCACCACCGCCCTGCCGTTCCTGGCCCTGGTTTTTTCCGATGTCCGCGCCCTGTCGGAACTGGGACTCCTGGTGGGACTCGGCGTGCTGTTTTCCCTCTACGCCACGTTTTTGTTTCTGCCGCCATTGCTGGTATTTTCGGAACGCCGTTTCCCCGGCACCGGCTACAAGCCGCTGCCCGGTTTCGGTCTCGACAGGGTATGGGACTTCACCCGCCGCCACCGACGGGTGGTCATTCCGCTCTCCTTTTCGCTGGTGGCCGTTTCCCTGGCCGCCTCCTGCTTTATCAGCTTCGAAGGGGAATTGAAGAATCTCCAGCCGCGCAGCTCCGAAGCCTTTCTCACCCAGGAAAAAATGGAGAAGCACCTGAGCCTCAGCCCGAAACAGCTGCTGGTTACCGTGGAAGGGAAAAACCTGGAAGAAGTGCTGGCACGGGGACGCCGTATTGGCGGCCTGGCGGAGCAATATCAGCGGGACGACCGGATCGTTTCCTGGTCATCACTTGACCGGGTGGTAAACGATACGGCAACACAGCGGAAAATCCTGGCGGGCCTGGCGCCGGGCGGCGAAGCGCGGCAATGGAAACACGACGTGGCCGGGGCGCTGGAACGGAACGACTTCGCCGTAGAGCCGTTCCAGCCATTCCTGGAAGGGCTCGCACGGCTCGAGGACGCACAACCGACGCCAATCGTCGAAGGGATCGAACAGCTTGCCGCATCGCCCCTGCGCGGCGTTGTGGAACGGCACCTGGTCAAGGATGCGAACGGCTGGCACCTGCTCCTTTACCTGTACTACGCGGGAAAGACATTCGACCAGAAGGACTTCCTCCGGGACCTGGCGGCGCTGGACCCGGCCGCTCGGGCCACGAGCGTCGACCTGGTGAGCAGCCAGCTGGCGGAATCGGTCAGGCACAGCTTCCTGTGGGGCTTCCTGCTCGGCGGCGCACTGGTGCTCTGCCTGCTCCTGGCCCACTTCGAATCCCTGTTCGGCATTTTCGCCTCGCTGTTCCCGGTGCTCTCGGGGGTTGTCGTCATGACCGGCATGATGGCGGTAACCGGTATGGGACTCAATTTCATGAACGCCATGGTACTGGTGACGATTCTCGGCATGGGCAGCGACTACGGGTTGCATATCGCCCACCGGACCGGCGGTGCGCCGCCTGACGGCCGCCGGGCCGAATACGTCCAGGCCGGCCGCGCCGTTCTCCTTTCCGCCCTGACCACCATAGCGGGATTCGGCTCCCTGGCCTTCACCGACTACGGCGCCATGTCCTCCATCGGCTGGGCCACCAACTACGGTATCGGAGCAACCGCCCTCTTTGCCCTGGTCTTCCTGCCGGCCTTCCTCCGTCCGCCAACCGCGGCCGGTTGTCCGGGAACCGTCGAACCGGATTCTAGCGCTTCCAGATAAAGCGGTCGATCGACCAGCGCCCGCCGCCGGTTACCACGAGGACCAGGGCCATGCCGAGCAGCGCCACGTTGTACTCGATGCCGTGCCCCCTGCCGGACGCGCAGGTACTATTCAGGAAAAAGCCGTTCACCCAGTGAACCTTGTACATGGCCACCGCCATGGTCACCGCAATGCCGCAGGCGGAGAGGCGGGTCATGAAACCGCACAGGATCCCGAGCCCGCCGCCGAACTCGGCGATGATCGCCAGCAGGGTAAGCAGGGGAGGAATCCCCAGGTGGGTCTCGAAATTCCGCAGGGTGGCGGTCAGGCCCGAGCCGCCGAAGAGTCCCAGCAGCTTCTGGGAGCCATGGGCGAAAAAGATCGCCCCGAGAGGAATTCGAATCAGCAGAAGTGCCAGGGAATCCATTGTTGCCGCGGAAAAGTTTTTTGCCATCGTAGTCCTCCAAGTGACATGGATAATGCTGATGCACAGCCGAAAAATTTTATTTTATCAAAGATTTTCGGGACTAAGGATTTAAGGAGTAAGGATTAAGGGGTAAGGGGTAAGGGGTAAGTCGAACCCTCCAGCTCTTTACAACAAAAAACGCTACATGGAATCTTGATCTTGGAGAAACCTGCAAGGTTTTCGGAAACTTGGCAGGTCTTATCATGCATTATATCCACCTTAATTAGGGGGATTGGTTCTGAAACAGGGTTCTTACCCCTTAAT
Organism: Geobacteraceae bacterium; assembly: GCA_040773465.1. Classification (GTDB taxonomy): domain Bacteria; phylum Desulfobacterota; class Desulfuromonadia; order Geobacterales; family Geobacteraceae; genus RPRC01. The sequence goes on from JAXGWF010000013.1 coordinate 4,028, forward strand.
CCTTAATTCTAAATAAAATTCGTTTCGCCATACATCCGCCCCAGCTCTGCCACGATCCCCGCCGCCTCGGCGCGAAGTTCGGGCGGATCGAGAATTTCGGCATGGTGACCATAGGAAAGGACCCAGGAAATGATTTCCATGGTGCCGCCCGCTTCGAAGGAAAGGACGATACCGCCGTCGGCCAGATCCTCGATGCTCTGGCTGGGATGCCAGACCCGATCCCTGACGGCATGGGCAACCGCCCGGGCAAATCGTACCCGGACCGGAACCGCCGACTCCTCAACGATACCGAAGGCATGCCGCAGCTGTTCCCCGGGATGGAAGTCGGCGGGCAACTCGAACCGTTCCGTCTCCTTGGCCACCCGGCTGATCCGTTCGACGGCAAAGGTGCGCATTGCCTGGCGATTGTGGGCATACCCGAGCAGGTAGAGCCCTCCCCGGTGAAAAATCAGGGTGTACGGATCGACCAGATAGGAAGACGGCCGGTCTTTTGCCGGCGCCTGGTAGTCGATGGTCACCCGGTACTGGAAAATGAGTGCATCACGGAGAACCCGGAGCGGCTCACCCGCCCGGCTGTAGTCCCTTCGGCCCTGCAGGAGGGGAAGGGATACCCCCGCGATCCGTTCCATGTGGGCGGCATAGCGGGGCGGCAGAACGGAGTTGACCTTCCGGAAGATGGCTTCCATGTCGTCGTGAAAAGGAGTCCCCTCGAGAAAGTCAAGCTCGGAGCGGAGGAAACAGAGCGTCATCAACTCCTGCAAGGTGAAACTGATCGGGGGAACATCCTTGAAGCGGGTCAGGAAGCGATAGACCTTGCGGCCATGCAGCCGCTCCGAGATGAGCGGGTATCCCGCTTCATGGATGGCGTTCAGGTCCCGGTGGATGGTGCGGCGGGTCACCCCGGCCTCTTCGGCCAGTTCTTCGATGGTTACCCCGTGGCGTGCCTCGATGAGGCGAATGATGTCATGCACCCGTCCCGCCTGGGAATATTTCTTTGCCGGTTTTCCCTTTTGCATGCCATGCCCTCCGCACGAAGCCGACCGCCGGTAACGGCGGATCGCAATGGATGCAAATAGTAGCGTAAGTCAGGGAAAGTTGGAAGACAAAAACGGACGGGTGCGGACTATCATGCCCTGTGAAATCCCTTTACCGCGCCCATCGCCAGAAAATTGAACCGTAACGCCTGGATGCCAGTACGGGGTGCCTCTGTTTTTGCATTCCGGTACGAACGGACTGTCCGGCGAAGTTTACCTGGCGTAACGGATTGACGCGGTGGCGGCGGCGCTGAACCCCGGCATTCCCCGTACTGGCATCCAGGCGTTACGGTTACAGGAAGGAGTTACCATGAAATTCGACACCATCGTAGTGCTTGGCCCGACGGCCTCCGGCAAAACCCGCCTGGGTGTCGCGCTTGCCCGGGAGCTGAACGGCGAGATCATCTCCGCCGATTCCCGCCAGGTCTACCGGGGCATGGACATCGGCACCGGCAAGGACTTGGTCGAGTACGGAGACGTCACCTACCACCTTATCGACATCGTCGATCCCGGAGAGGATTTCAACGTCTTCCTGTTCCAACGGCTCTGCTTTGCCGCCATGGAAGAAATACGGGAACGGGGCCGGCTGCCGGTCATCGTCGGCGGCACGGGTCTCTACCTGGACGCGGTACTGCGGAAATACCGGATGGTGGAAGTTCCGGAAAACTCCGAACTGCGGCGGGAACTCTCCAGCCTCTCCATGGACGAGCTGGCCGCACGCATCATGGCCGTCAATCCCCGGCTCCACAACACCACCGATCTCCTGGACCGGGACCGGCTGGTCCGCGCCATCGAAATCGCTGAATACGAGCGGGACCACGAACCGGAACCCTTACCCGAAATCAGGCCGATCGTGTTCGGCGTCAGGTGGGAACGGAGCGCCCTGCGCTCGAGAATCACCGCCCGGCTCAAGGAGCGTCTCGCCTCGGGCATGATCGAAGAGGTCGAACGGCTGCATAACCAGGGAATCCCCTACGAAACCCTTGAATTCTACGGCCTGGAATACCGGTTCGTGGCGCGCCATCTCAAAGGGGAACTGAACCGGAACGACCTGTTCCAGAAACTCAACAGTGCCATCCACGACTTCGCCAAGCGCCAGGATACCTGGTTCCGCCGCATGGAACGACAGGGAACGACCATCCACTGGCTGAACGGCGCCGGCGATCCGCTCGAAGAGGCATTGGCGATACTCCGATCCGGCTAGGTCTTAACTTTTCATCCGTTACCTTTCATTTCCTTGCCGAGCTTCCGCAGCGGTCCCCCTTGACATCCCTCCTTTCCACTGGTATGTTGTCATTTGACAACGCAACAGTATAGCGAGGACGGCCATGGAAGAACTAACCCCCCGACAACAGGAAGTACTGGCATTCATTACCGAATTCATCAACACCCGCGGCTACCCGCCGACCCAGCGGGAAATTGCCGGCCACCTGGGAATCAACGGCACCCTGGCGGTCATGCGCCATTTGCAGGCGCTGGAAAAGAAGGGGTACCTGACAAAGAGCTCCGGCAGTTCCCGGGGGATCGTCCTGGCCGGCCACTCGTCGCGCGCCGTTTCCCTGCCGGTCGTGGGAACCGTTCGCGCCGGACTTCCCCAACCGGCGATTGAAGATATCGAGGGGTACTTTGCCATCGACAGTGCCCGCCTCCCTGCCGGAGCGTCCTTTTTTCTCCGGGTACGGGGAGACTCCATGATCGGCGCGTCCATCCTGGAAGGCGACCTGGCCCTGATCCGCCCCCAGCCTTCGGCGGAAAACCGCGAGATCGTCGTTGCCCTGATTGACGGTGAAGCGACCCTGAAACGGTTCTTCCGGGAGCGGGACAAGATCCGGCTCGCGGCCGCAAATCCCAACTACGATGACATTATTGTACGGCAAGGAGAAGGAGAGGTGACCATCATCGGCAAGGTAGTGGGCATCTATCGCCCCTTGGAGTGAGCCATGGAACGAATGCGGGAACCTGTCCGGGTGGCGGCGGTCTTCACCCCCGGCCGGGCCATCCGGCCGGTCTGGTTCGACTGGAACCGGGAAAAGCACACCGTGCTGGAAACCACGTACTCGTGGCGGGAGAAAAGCGGGGAAACCATCCTCATTCACTTTGCCGTGGCGGACGGCCAGGCCCTCTACGAACTTGTCTACGACACGCACAACCAGAGCTGGATGCTGCATGGGGTGGAAGTGGGATAGTTTTTTCCTTGATGTAATAGTAGAGCAGTACGGTACCTCAGTTTATGCTTTTAGAATTAGCCAATGATGTTGCGATATGGTAAAAAGAATATCCACAAGCTAGGCTTCCCGGAAGCTTGGCGGAATCATGAACATGCCGATGAAGCGAGCTGAAAATCTGATCACCGCTTGGGAGAATTACCCAATGAACCAACAGGACATCCGCTGGCAACAACGTTTCAGCAACTATCGGAAAGCTCTTCTGCAACTGGGCAGGGCTGTTGAGCTTTGCCGGCAGAGACAACTATCGGAACTCGAAGAACAAGGACTTATTCAAGCGTTCGAGTATACGTACGAATTGGCATGGAACGTCCTGAGAGACTTTTTGACCTATCAAGGGAGCCGGGATCTCTACGGTTCCCGGGACACCATACGGGAAGCTTTCAGCGCCGGCCTGATAGAAGACGGCGAAGGTTGGATGGACATGCTCAAGGACAGAAACAGGACATCGCACACCTATAACCAGGAAACCGCAGACGAAATCGCACGGAATATAGCACACCGTTATCATGATCTGTTTGTCGCCTTGCGGCAGAAAATGGAAACCATAGCCTTGTAAGAGCACGCATAGGACAGTTTTCATGAACTATGGCCTTAAACAGAGTACCATCGATAAAATAAATGGGGTGTTTTCCTCCCATCCCCGCATAGAGCAGGTGATCCTCTACGGTTCACGCGCAAAGGGAACCCATCGCAACGGCTCCGACATCGACCTGACAATCAAGGGAAAGCTGGTTACTCATTCCGAACTGCTGAAGCTGGAAAACGAACTTGACGATCTGTTGCTGCCCTACACAATCGACCTCTCGCTGCTGCACCTGATAGAAGATCGGAATCTCCTCGACCATATCCGGCGGGTGGGAGTCGTCTTCTATGAAAGACGGGAAGAAACCGGTCATCACGAGGGTGGCTGCCCCGCGAGGCGCTGAGCATGGACCACGACTACCTGGAAAAACTGAAACAGACCCACCCTACTCTGCGGCTGATAGCCGCCGACAACGCCCCGCTCATCATCAGCTTTCTCTACCTGGTGTTCATTCAGCCCAACCGGCGTTCCCTGCCCCAGGCCGAGATCACCTCGCGCCTGGACGACTACCTGTTCCACCTGCGGGAAATCTACGGGGAAGACAGGTACCCGAAGTCGGCGCGCCAGTACCTGGAAGATTGGGCAAACGGCAAGACGCCGTTCCTGCGCAAATATTACACCGATACGGGCGACGAACCGGAATTCGACCTCACGCCTGCCACCGAGAAGGCCGTGGAATGGTTGCAAAGCCTGGAAGAACGACGGTTTGTCGGCACGGAATCCCGCCTGCTGACGGTGTTCAACCTGCTCAAGGAGCTGGCGCGCAAGACCAGTCTCGACCCGGCGACGCGCATCGCCGAACTGGAGCGGCGCAAGGAGGAGATCGACGCCGAGATCGAACGGCTGCGGGTCGGCATCGTCGAGACCTATGACCCGACCCAGGTGAAGGAGCGTTTTTTCCAGATCGAAGAAACGGCCCGGAGGCTGCTGGCCGATTTCCGCCAGGTGGAGTACAATTTCCGCGCCCTGGACCGCGAGATCCGCGAACGGATCGCCCTGAGCGACCAGCCGAAGGGAAAGCTCCTGGACGAAATCTTCCTGGAGCAGGATGCCATCCGCGACTCGGACCAGGGAAAGAGCTTCCACGCCTTCTGGGAATTTCTCATGTCCGCCCCCCGTCAGGAAGAACTTGCCGAACTGCTGGAGACGGTCTACGGCCTGGAGGAGATCCGCGCACTCAGTCCGACCCCGTTCCTGGCGGGAATCAAGTTCGCCCTCATGGATGCCGGGGAAAAGGTCTACAAGACCACCGGCATGCTGGTGGAACACCTGCGCAAGTATCTGGACGAGCAGGGCTACCTGGAAAACCGGCGCATCATGGAACTGGTCAAGGGGATCGAGAAAAAAGCCGTGGCGATCAAGAACACCCCTCCGAAGGAGCGGGATTTCACTATGCTTGACGACATGAAGCCGCAACTGGAACTGGTCATGGCGCGGGCGGTGAAACCCGGCTTATCATGAGCCGCGACCAGATCGTGGAGATGCTTCGCGTCTTTCTCGGCGAACGGAGCAACGAGGCCAAGCTGGTGGACCAGATCAACGGCCACATCGCCAGGGTAGTTGAGTTCGGTTTCTTGCGGCAATTGAAGAAAGATGAGAATCAGTTCGAAGTACGGCGGATCATCAAGGCCCTGGTCGACGGCGACTGTCTGGCCGAAATGGATCGCAAACTGGAGGAATACCTGGCCCATGCAGACGCTTCCGCTTGATTTCACGGCCGATGATACGCTGGCCGGCTTTCGCCTGCACCGGTTCGAGGTGCTGAACTGGGGAACCTTTACCCATCGGGTCTGGACCATCAATCCGGGCGGGCACAACGGGCTCCTGACCGGCGACATCGGTTCGGGCAAATCCACCCTGGTGGACGCCATAACCACCCTGCTCGTGCCGCACAACCGGATCGTCTACAACAAGGCGGCCGGCGCCGTGGGGAGAGAACGGGACCTCTACTCCTATATCCGCGGCGAATATAAAAGCGAAAAGGACGACACTACCCAGGCGGCCAAGGCCATCAATCTGCGGGGCGAAGACACCTTCACCGTGCTCCTGGCCCATTTCCACAACGAGGGATTCAACCAGGGAGCAAGCCTGGCCCAAGTGTTCTGGCTAAAGGATCAGAAGCGGAACCCGGAACGCTTCTTCGTCGTGGCGGAAACGCCGCTCACCATCGCCGGTCATTTCAGCGATTTCGGCAGCGACATTCTCGACCTGAAAAAACGGCTGAAGCGCCTGAAGCGGGTAACGGTACTGGACAATTTCAAGGAGTACAGCTCCCGCTTCCGCTACCTGTTCGGCATCCAGAACGAACAGGCCCTGGAACTCTTTTACCAGACGGTGTCCATGAAATCGGTGGGCAACCTGACCGACTTCGTGCGCAACCATATGCTGGAAGGCGCGGACATGGAGAGTCGCATCGACGCGCTGCGGCGAAACTTCGACAACCTCAACCGGGCCCATGAGGCGGTGCTTAAGGCCAAGCGCCAGATCGAGCGTCTTACCCCCCTGGTGGAGGACGGTGAGCAGTACCGGGCTTTGGCCGCGGAAATCGAAAACCTGCGCGCCTGCCGCGAAGCCCTTGCCCCCTGGTTCGCCGAATTGAAGGTCCAACTGCTCGCCGCCGATATCGACAGGACCGACCTGGAAGTGGAAAAGACCGCCTCGCGGCTCGTCTCGGTCCGGGAGGAACTGCTCCGTCTGCGCCGGCGGGAAGGAGAACTCCTCACCGGCATCGACGACAGTGGCGGCCGCCGTCTGCAGGCACTGGCCGACGAAATTGCCGGGCTCAGCCGGGAACGGGACGACAAGCTGCGCAAAGAGGAGGAATACCGCCGGCTGGCCCTGGCCGTAGGACTGAAACCGGCGGGCAGCGAACAGGATTTCTTCCGCAACCGCCGGGAAAGCGGGATACTCCTCGACCGGTTGACCCGCGAATCCGAAGAATTGAAAAAAAGGGAAATAGACCTGGGGGTGGAACTTCGCGGTCTTGCCGCCGAGCAGGACTCGCTCGGTAATGAGATCGAATCCCTGCGTCCGCTCCCTGCTCATGGACCGGGATACTTTGCTGGAATTCCGCCACCTGTGGGGACAGGAAGACGACGACAAGCGGTGCGGCGCCGATCTTTCCAACCTTGATGAACCGGAGCGGCTGCTGTACCTCGAACTGAAAGACAACGTTCTCGGTGAAAACGTACGACTGGAACAGGAGCGGATCGCCTTCGGTTGGCTGCTCCGGAGGCTTGATAGGCTAAAAATCCCCCCCGGCCCCCCTTTATGAAGGACCGGCGGGTGTTCAGCAGCCTTCGAAGCAAAAACACGTGCATTCAGGATCATCTTGTTGCAGGAACAATTATATGCCCCATCGTACCATCCTCCACATAGACATGAACGCCTTCTTCGCCTCGGTGGAGCAGGCCATGAACCCGGCACTGCGCGGCAAGCCGATCGCCGTGATCGGCTCGGCCCATCGCACCGTGATTACCACCTCGTCCTACGAAGCGCGAAGGCACGGCGTCAAAACCGGCATGGCCGTCTGGGAAGCGAAGCGCTGCTGCCCCGAGCTGATCCTGGTGGTCGGCAACAACCGGCGCTATACCCACACCTCCGCCGAAATCATGAAAATGATGCTCGACTACACCCCGCTGGTGGAGGTGTTTTCCATCGACGAAGCCTTCATGGATGTGACAGGCTCCCTCCGCCTTTTCGGATCTCCGGAAAACATCGCCTACCAGCTGAAGGCGCGGATACGTCACCGCTTCGGCATTACCTGCTCCATCGGCATCGCCCCCAACAAACTGCTGGCAAAGCTGGCCAGCGACATGAAAAAACCGGATGGTTTGACGGTCATCAGGCCCGAAGAAACAGACAGGATACTGGAACACCTCCCGGCAACGGATCTCTGCGGCGTCGGCAGGCGCACGGCACGCCGCCTGCGGCTCCTCGGCATAACGACCTGCGGTGAACTGGGGCGGTTTCCCGTGGGGATTCTGAAAAAAAAGTTCGGCATTGTCGGCGAATACCTGCAGCGGATGGGAAAAGGGCTTGACGACTCGCCGGTAGTGCCGACGCGGGAAGCCGAACCGGTGAAGTCGGTGGGGCACAGCATGACCCTCGATCGGGATATCGAAACACGGGAAGAAATCATGAAATACCTGCTGCAGCTCTCGGAGATGGTCGGCAGGAGAGCACGCCGCTATGGCGTGACCGGAAAGACGGTAAGCCTGTATGTCCGCTACGCTGATTTCGACACGAGTTTCGGCAAACAGCAAACCCAATGCGACTATATCAGCCTCAGCGACGACATTTACCGGGCAGCGGTGCGAATCCTTGATTCGGTCACCCTGGAGCAGCCGGTCAGGCTGCTCGGGGTACGTCTTTCGAGCCTCCGCCACCGGGAAGAACAGCTGCCGCTGTTCCTCGAGGAAAAAAGGAAATCATTCGCCACCGGGGCCATGGACGAGGTAAATAACCGGTACGGGGACTTTACCGTGACCTTCGGCTCGCTTCTTTCCGGCAAGGAAAAGAAGGGCTCATTCGTTATCTCGCCCGCATGGCGGCCGGACGGCATCCGCTGTGTCGATGTAGGATAGCGGCGCATTACCGTCGAGACCTCTGTCCGAATGGCAAAGCAAAACCAACAAGGTCTGTGGAAGGGCTGTTGAAAACTCCGTGGAATAAAACGGGAAGTGATATCAATTACAGAATAAATCACGAATTGCCTAAATAGGAGGCACTATAATAATTCAATAATTACCTTATGTTAGTTGTTTGTCCAGTAATATCTGGAACTTCGAGTGATATTTTAGCGATTCAGGACCAAAGAAACGGGGGTAATCCAATCCTGTTCATAACCGTTTCCTGCAAAGACCCCCGATTTTTTTATCCTCCTATCGCCTTCAAAACAAAAAGGCCGGATAAAATCCGGCCACGCGATGTTTTCATGGTGGGCGATACTGGGATCGAACCAGTGACTTCTACCGTGTGAAGGTAGCACTCTCCCGCTGAGTTAATCGCCCGTACAGTGTTATTTTGAATAGCAGAACAACCCTGAACTGTCAAGGGCAAGATTTGAAAAGAAAAAAATGTCCAAAGAAACCATCAAGACAGGCATAAACGCGCACAACTGAAGTCGCATCCATGAGAAAAAAATACCTTCAGCATGGTTTGCATTTGAAATCTTTACTGGTATGGTATAAGTTAACGTGGATTATATAGCAGTGGCTGAAAAATTGACCACAGCCGAAAAAACCTTGAACGAAGGAGGGAGTAGTAAATGAAAAAAACTGGTATCTTCATGGTTCTCCTCTGTGCAGTAGCGCTGACCGGATGCGCAACCGAAAACTATGTCAAGGAGCAGATCGATCCGTTGAACGCACGGCTCTGCACTCTTGAATCCAAGGTAAGCGCACTCGAGAACAAGGCAAGTGATCTGGACGGCAAAATTACCGCCCTCTCGGGCGATGTTGACGCCGCCAAGCAGGCAGCGGCAGCGGCAGCAGACAAGGCCGATGCGGCAGCGCAGAAAGCGGATGCCTGCGCAGCCCGTTGCGGCAAGGCATTTGAACTGGGGCAGAAGAAGTAATCAAACAGTAATTTGATCATGGTGACGGGTCCGGGGAGTGCCGTTTCACAAGCCCCGGGCCCGTTTCTCTATCGTTACCGGGAAATGTCTTCCGGCATCCCGCTTTTCTCACGCAGCACACGGGCTAGCTTCACGGTATCGATGCGTGACAGCAGTTTTCGCTCCCTGATCAACTTCACCGCCTCCTCAAAATAGTCAACACCCTCCCCGCGATGCACTTCCAGAAGAATCCTCCTGTTTAGCAGGCCGAGCTTTACCGGCTGGCGCACAATAGTAACTTTCGTGCCTATGCGCACAAGCTCGAACAGTTCCGGGATGTCTTCCGGATAGAGGCGAATGCAACCATGGCTGACCCTTCTGCCGATGCCCCATGGCTTGTTCGTGCCGTGGATGAGAACCGGGCCGATAGAGAGACGCATTGCATGGGTACCGAGGGGATTGTCGGGTCCCGGCGGCACTTGGGCGGGATGGCCCGGCCGCTCTTCCAGAATGGATTTGGGAACATACCAAATCGGCTCAACCCTCTTTTCGATAATTGTGAAGGTCCCGAGCGGCGTTTCGGTTCCCTCGTCGCCGATGCCAAGGGGAAAAGTGAAGATGAACTTGGCCTTTTTATAAGGGTAATAGTACAGCCGCATTTCCGACAAATTGATAATGATGCCCTGTTCACGCGGCAGGTTCGGCAAAATCCAGTACTTCGGAATTTTGGCCACGGCCCCCGGCTTGGGAATAAAAGGATCAAGTCCGGGATTTGCCTCTGCTATTTCGTTATAGCCGAGATCGAATTTCCGTGCCAGTTCAATCAGAGAATCTTTCTTTTTTATAACGTATTGCTGCAGCGCGCCGACAACCTCGCCATCCCCCACATAGAACTCTTCAGCCGCCACGACGTATTCCGGACGCAAAATAAAAAGACATGCCATGAGTACTACCGCGCCAACATGTATCATCACCGCCAAACTCCTTGGATATTGGGATTTCCCGCCTTCTTCACTCCAGATGGATCTTCGACGAACCATCCGAAATACCGTTTCGGTTGACGCTCTCCGAACGGAAACACCAGCATAGAGAATTCCGGACAAAATGTCACGCACTCTCGACAGCCGCTGTTTTGCCCTTGACAGTTTCCTTCTCCCGGATGACACTGTAACTCGTGCGGCTCTATGCAAAATCCATTATTGACTTACAGAAAACCAAGGATAGAGAATATGGTCGATGCCCGGTTGAAACAGGGACTGGTACAAGTCTATACCGGCGAAGGCAAGGGGAAGACCACCGCGGCTCTCGGGTTGGCTCTCAGGGCCGTTGGCAGGAAATTCCGCGTCTGCATGATTCAGTTCGTAAAAGGGTGTGATCCGTGCGGCGAACATCTGGCCGCCAAGATGCTCGCACCGTATCTGACCATAGTCCAGACCGGCCATAAGGGGTGGCTCGGACGGGGAAAGCCGAGCCCGGAAGCCGTCGCGCGCGCGCGCGAAGCATTTCAATCGGCGAAAAAGGCCGTGACCGGCGCCGAATACGATCTGGTTATCCTCGACGAGATTAATGCGGCTGTGTTCTACAACCTGGTTAGCGTCGAAGAATTGCTGCAGCTGATAAAGGAAAAAGGAGATTGTGTGGAACTGGTGCTGACCGGCAGAAACGCTGCCCCGGAAATCGTGGAGGCGGCTGACCTGGTTACCGAAATGCGCGAGATCAAACATTACTACAAGGCCGGCGTAAAGGCACGGATCGGTATAGAAAAATAGGATTTTAATAATTTCCGGGGTGGGCACACCTGCCGGAATCATGTGCAATGAATGCAAAAAGGGGAGCGGCAAGCCACTCCCCTTTTTGTATCGCATCAGCGATGGGCCGGTAATTAATAATCCATACCGCCCATACCACCCATGCCGCCCATGCCGCCGGGAGGCATCATGGGAGCGCTTTCCTTCTTCGGCTTATCGGCAATCATCGCCTCGGTGGTGAGCATGAGACCCGCAACGGAAGCAGCGTTCTGCAGCGCGGAACGGGAAACCTTGGTCGGGTCGATGATACCGAACTGTACCATGTCGCCGTACTGGTCCTCGGAAGCGTCGTAACCGAAAGCATCGCTGCCGGCCTTTACCTTGTCGACCACGATGGAACCTTCGACGCCGGCATTGGCGGAAATCTGGCGGATCGGCTCTTCCAGAGCACGCTTGATGACATTGACGCCGAACTGCTGGTCGTGGGAAAGCTTGAGAGCGTCGAGAGCAGCCAGCGTGCGGAGATAGGCAACGCCGCCGCCGGGGACGATACCTTCTTCAACAGCCGCACGGGTTGCGTGGAGGGCGTCTTCGACGCGGGCCTTCTTCTCTTTCATTTCGGTTTCGGTGGCAGCACCGACCTTGATCACGGCAACACCGCCGACAAGCTTGGCAAGACGCTCCTGGAGCTTCTCGCGGTCGTAGTCACTGGTAGTTTCTTCGATCTGGGCGCGGATCTGCTTGACGCGGCCCTGGATATCGGCTTCGGAGCCGGCGCCATCAATAATGGTGGTGTTGTCCTTGTCGACGGTTATCTTCTTGGCGTTGCCGAGCATATCCATAGTGGCGTTCTCGAGCTTGAAGCCGAGTTCTTCGGAAATGACTTTGCCGCCGGTGAGGATGGCGATGTCTTCAAGCATGGCCTTGCGGCGGTCGCCGAAGCCGGGAGCTTTAACGGCGCAGATGTTGAGGACGCCACGGAGCTTGTTGACAACCAGAGTTGCAAGAGCTTCGCCTTCGATGTCTTCAGCAATGATGAGCAGCGGTTTGCCGGACTTGGCAGTCTGCTCGAGAATCGGAAGCAGGTCCTTCATGTTGCTGATCTTCTTGTCGTGGATGAGAATGCTGCAGTTTTCCAGGGCGGCTTCCATGCGCTCCGGGTCAGTCACGAAATAGGGAGAGAGGTAGCCACGGTCAAACTGCATGCCTTCCACGGTCTCCAGGGTAGTCTCCATGGACTTGGCTTCCTCGACGGTAATAACGCCTTCCTTGCCGACCTTTTCCATGGCATGGGCGATGATGTCGCCGATGGTCTTGTCGTTATTGGCGGAGATGGTGCCTACCTGGGCGATTTCCTTGTGATCCTTGATCGGCTTGGAAATCTTCTTCAACTCGTCGACGACCGTTTCCACTGCCTGGTCGATGCCGCGCTTGATGTCCATGGGGTTGTTGCCGGCGGCCACCAGCTTGGCACCCTGGCTGAAAATGGCCTGGGCGAGAACGGTAGCGGTCGTGGTGCCGTCACCGGCCACATCGGAAGTCTTGGAGGCAACCTCCTTGACCAGCTGGGCGCCCATGTTTTCGAATTTGTCTTCCAGTTCGATTTCCTTGGCAACGGTTACACCGTCTTTGGTGATGACGGGAGAACCGAAAGATTTCTCGATTACGACGTTGCGGCCTTTGGGACCGAGCGTTACCTTTACTGCATCAGAAAGGGTGTTTACCCCGGCCAGAATGGAATTTCTACCTTCCTGGTCGAACTTGATCATTTTTGCAGACATTGTCGTTATATCCTCCTTGGAGATGAAATATCCTGTTGTGTATGGTGAAGTGAGAAGACGAAAAATTACTCGATTACGCCGAGGATGTCGTCTTCACGCATAATGAGGTAATCAACACCGTCGATCTTGATTTCGGTACCGGCATACTTTCCAAAGAGAACCTTGTCACCAACCTTGAGGTCAACGGGAATAACCTTGCCGTCTTCGGTAACTTTACCCTTGCCAACGGCGATGATTTCCCCCTTCTGGGGCTTTTCCTTGGCGGTATCCGGGATATAGAGCCCGCCGGCCGTCATGTTTTCTTCCTCGAGTCTCTTCACGATGATACGATCCTGCAGAGGTCTCAAATTCATACCTTTCATTCTCCTTTCGCTCCTAGGATATGGAATTGGTTTTTGGAAAAAAATTAGCACTCAAATCCACTGAGTGCTAATCACGTCGTAAAATATAAACAGGGTGCGGAGAAAAATCAAGTCTAATTTCAAAAAAAAATGATGCGCCTTCCATCAGTCCGACAAGGCGTTACCATTTTCTTTTTGCCGCCTCCTCATGGTAAAATTTCTGATAAAGGATTTCCCAGTCGCGACTTCCCGGAACCTTTGCCTGAGAATAGGAGGCAAGCTTTTTCCTGACAAAGGAATCGATTTCGTCAGCAATGGAAAAATACCGGCTCAACGAGTCCTTTACGGCTTCCAGAGCACGCCGTTCATCAGGGAAATCGGCGATGTCGTCACCCCACAGCCGGTCCAGGATCTTATGGGCGATATGGGAAATGCGGTCTTCTGAAATATTCACGGTTCCCCCTTTTACCTGCTATTGAAACGTACGGACGAAGCCTGACTGTCACCGGGCAAACGCTCCAGTCTCCAACAGATAGCCGAAAAACCGGAGCGGGTACGCCACTGAAATAATCTTTACTCCGAGGCCGGCAGCTACAAAACGATTTTTCGCTCCTTTGCCAGCTTTGCCTTGATCATCTTCAACATCTTGTGACGATCGATGCCGGCGCCGCCCCCCGAAGCGCGGAGCGTCTTTTCGAGGAGCTCCTCGGCATCTTTCTCCAAACGTTCTTCCGCGGCAATGTCGGCCCTGATGACTTCCTTGATGCAGCAGCACAGCCGCGACCGGTCTCCCCTGAGAACCACGAGCGAAGCATCCGTGAGGTCCGTCAGGATTCTATCCGCAAGTCTGTCGATCTGCTCGTCTTTGAGTCGCATGAAACCTCCCTGTAATCAGCCGCCGCGGCAGCGGGAACGATTGAACCTTCCCGGAAAAAACATTGGCGGCGGACAAAAAACAATACTACCACCAAAGAAGATTTCATGGTACCTTTTTCACGTCACGTCCGCGTCGCATGCGGCAATCGCCAAGATATACATCTTTCACCACTAATGCCGGCTGGAACTGCGCTTGACACCCCCCCGCCCATTAAGGGAACGGAGGCTCTTCGTTGCCGCGAAACCGGATCGGCCAACAATGATCGCTCACCGGAGGATCTCGTGCTCATCGTCATGAACCATAATGCAGGAAAGAAGCAGATTGAAGCGGTTATCAAGGCCGTGGAACGAATGGGGTTTTCAGCTGCACCAATCCCGGGAAGCGAACGGATGGCAATCGGCGTTCTCGGCAACAAGGGATACGTTGATGACTCCACAGTGCGAACCCTGCCCGGCGTCCAGGAAGTGATTCACGTTTCGAAACCCTACAAGCTGGTGTCGCGCGATTTCCATCCGAGAAACACCATTATCAAGGTTGCCGGCATCGAAATCGGAAGCGGCAGGCGCCCGGTGGTTATGGCCGGCCCCTGTGCCGTTGAGAGCGAAGAACAAATCCTCAAAACCGCCCGGGCCGTAAAGGCGGCCGGCGCCGAGATGCTGCGCGGCGGGGCGTTCAAACCACGGACCGGCCCCCACACCTTCCAGGGAATGAGAGAAGAGGGACTGAAACTCCTGGCCCTGGCCTCCCGCGAAACCGGCCTGCCTTTCGTTACCGAGGTCATGAGTCCCGAGACCGTCGAACTCGTTGCCGGTTATGCGGACATGCTCCAGGTCGGCGCCAGGAACATGCAGAATTTCGAGCTGCTGAAAGAAGTGGGGAAAATCAGGAAGCCGGTCCTCCTGAAGCGGGGAATGAGCGCTACGATCGAGGAACTGCTTGCCGCGGCCGAATATATCCTTGCCGAAGGGAACCCGGCGGTTATCCTGTGTGAACGGGGCATCCGCACCTTCGAAACCGCAACCCGCAATACCCTGGACCTTGCGGTCGTCCCGCTGATCAAGGAAGTCTCGCACCTCCCGGTCGTCATCGACCCTTCTCACGCAACCGGCAAGAGAAGCCTGGTTCCGCCCATCGCCAAAGCGGCCCTGATGGCAGGCGCGGACGGCATCATGCTGGAAGTGCACCCGGAACCGGAAAAGGCCCTCTCTGACGGCCCCCAGTCGCTCACGTTGCAAGGATTTGAAAAGCTGATGGACGAAATTCGGAAGCTGCTCGATTTCCTCGGCTACCAGCAGGACACCAACGCTTCAAATGCACCTTGATTTTTTCAACGTCCTGCGGTACTCTCAAAACGTAGTCTCTCTGCCATGCGCGTGAGGTTATCAAGCCCAGGCGGAATATTCATGCATCGGGTGTTTTTCAGGTCGCGGTGTGCTGCCCCATTGCGCGGGATTTGCCTGAAACGATACAAAAACTCCCACCTCTTTGGGAACTCGCTGTGAGGCCCCAGACCCACGGCAGGGTGGAGAGACTGTACCTTTAAAAGGAAACCGGAAATCCGGTTTCCTTTTGTTTTTTGCGGTTAGTGTCCCGTGCGGTTAGTTCGCCGCATGAATTCCGAGGAGTTTTGGTTTCTGGCAAGGCGTGGCGACGCAGGCATAGCAGGGCTCTGTCGAGGAGACACAACGCAGCCAGGGGTCAAAAGAACCGGAAGTAAAAGGAATGAATTAACCGCACGGGACACTAGTGCGCCTCGCTCCAGTTCCCGCCCAAATTAAGCTCCACCTTGAGGGGAACGCGAAGGGAAATGGCATGCTCCATCTCGTGGCGCACCAGTTTTTCCATCCGGAAACGTTCTTCTTCGGGGACCTCAAACACCAGTTCGTCGTGCACCTGCATGATCAGCCGGCTCCTGAGCCCTTCCCGCCACATCCGCTCCGAGACCCGTACCATCGCCTGCTTGATGATATCCGCAGCGGACCCCTGAATGGGATAGTTGATGGCGTTACGCTGGGCAAAGGCCCGGACATTGCCGTTGCTGCTGGCGATATCGGGGATGGGCAGCTTCCTTCCAAGGATGGTGGTGACATAGCCATGCTTTTCGGCATCCCGGACACAGGCATCAAGGAACTCCCGCGCCCCGCCGTGCCGCTCGAAATAGCTGTCGATGAACTCTCTGGCGACCTTGGTGGACACACCCAGTTCCCGTGCCAGGCTGAAGGCCCCCTGGCCGTAGATAACACCAAAATTGATGGTCTTTGCCTGGCGCCGCATCTCGGGAGTAACCAGACCCGGCAGCAAGTCGAACACTTCGCTTGCGGTACGGGTGTGAATATCCTCGTCTTTGGCAAAGGCGTCGCAGAAAACCCGATCGCCGGAAAGGTGGGCAAGAACCCGCAACTCTATCTGGGAATAGTCCGCCGACAGGAGCAACCACCCCTCGTCGGCAACAAATGCCCGCCGTATCGTCCTCCCCTCCTCGGTACGGATCGGGATATTCTGGAGGTTCGGCTCCGACGAGGAAAGACGGCCGGTATTGGTGACCGCCTGGTTGTACGAGGTGTGCACCCTTCCCGTCGACGGGTTCACCAGCTTTGGCAGGGCATCCGTATAGGTCGATTTCAACTTGGCAATGCTGCGATACTGGAGAACCAGGGATGCAATCTCGTGATCCATGGCCAGCCGGGTCAGGACATCCATGTCCGTTGACCAGCCGGTCTTGGTCTTCCTGCCGGCCGGCAGCTTGAGGCGCTCGAACAGCACCTCGCCCAGTTGTTTCGGAGAATTGATATTGAACTCGCAACCGGCTACCGCGAAGATTTCCCCTTCCAGGTTCGACAGTTGTTCGGCGAACGTATCGGAAAGCTCCCGGAGCAGGGGCAGATCGAGCCTGACCCCCCGGAGTTCCATCTCGGCCAGGATCTTCACCAGGGGCATTTCCAGGTCGAAAAAAAGATCTTCCATCTTCGCCTCGGCCAGGCGGGGAAGAAAAATTCCCTGAAGCAGAAAAGTGGCGTCCGCATCCTCGCAGGAATACACCGAAGCGCGCTCTACCGGTACCTGGGCGAAATTGATCTGGTCTTTGCCCTTGCCCGCCACCTCCTGGTAGGAAATCATCCGGTGATCGAGAAACTCTACGGCCAGGGAGTCGAGCCCTTGACTGGAGCGAACCGGGTTGAGCAGGTATGAGGCAAGCATGGTATCGCACCAGAGCCCCTGCATCTCGATGCCGGCCCGGCGCAGCACCTGGTAATCATACTTGATGTTCTGGCCGATCTTGCGCTTCCCGGCATCAACGAGGAGCGGAGCGAGCGCCTCGAGGACCCGGTCGCGGGACAACTGCGCCGGCGCTCCCGGATAGCGGTGCCCGACGGGCACGTAGCAGGCCTCATGGTCCTTGCAGGAGAACGACAGGCCGACGATTTCAGCCTCCAGCGGATTGAGGCTGGTCGTTTCCAGGTCCACGGCAAAGGCCGGAGTCGAGGCAAGCTCTCGGAGAAGGCTCGCGAAGTCTTCCTCTGACTGTACGGTCCGATACCCTTCCGTAGAGAGCCGCGCTTCGCCGGTCAATTCCTTCATGAGCGTCGTGAAGCCGAACTCCCGGAACAGGTCGGCAAGCCGTTTCGTGTCCGGAGGAGTAAGGGCGAGATCTTCATAGCGGTATTCGATGGGGGTATTCCGGTCGATGGTGGCAAGTTTCCGCGACAGGCGTGCCTGTTCGGCGAAATCCCGAATCCGCTCGCCGGTTTTTCCCTTTACCTCGCCGGCCCTCTCCAGAAGGGCATCCAGCGAACCGAATTCCCGAATCAGCTTCAAAGCGGTTTTTTCACCAACGCCGGGGACTCCCGGGATATTGTCCGATGTGTCGCCGGCCAGGCCCAGGATGTCCACCACCCGTCCCGGCTCGACGCCGAAACGCTCCATGACTTCGGGAACACCCGATACTTTTTCTTTCATGGTATCGAGCAGCGTTACGTTCTCGGAAACGATCTGCATCAGGTCCTTGTCGCCGGTGACGACCACCACGTCCAGCCCGGTTTCCTCGCACTGCCGGGCCAGGGTGCCGATGATGTCGTCCGCCTCGAACCCCTCCTTCTCCAGCACCGGGATATTGAAGGCACGGACCATCTCCTTGATGGGAGCGATCTGGGGAACCAGGTCTTCGGGCATGGCGGCACGGTTTGCCTTGTATTCCGGGTACAGCTCGGTGCGAAACGTCTGCCTGCCGCGATCGAAAACCACGGCCACATGATCGGGAGACCGGTCCTTGAGCACCTTGAGCAGCATCTGGGTAAACCCGTACAGCGCATTGGTGGGAAAACCTTTCGGCGAAGAAAGATGGCGGATGGCATAATATGCGCGATAGATGTACGAAGATCCGTCAATGAGATAAAGCGTTTCTTTTTCGGCCATTTAGTCACCTCTTTCCGGATCGGATTCACGGGTAAAGAGAACAAAGGCCATGCTCGGCCTCTTGCTCGACTCCCGCATGGCAAACTGCATGCCGTCGAAGCGCCATCCTTGTGCGGTCCATTCGTTCAGGGTTTCTTCCAGCATATCCTCTGTTACGGTACTGACTTCTACGACTTTATACTCAAGCATGGCTCTCTCCTGCCGATAGGATTCGAAATTTGACTTCAATGGTCATAGTAGACCAGAACCCGCAACTCTTCAAGAATGAAGAGCGGCACAAACTCCGGAAGTACGTTACTGACACGACTATCGATTCTTTACCTGCATAAGTGACCTGCCAGGTTTCCGAAAACCTGGCAGGTCTTTTCACACGGCATACCCACCTTATTTTGAGGGACAGGTCCTTCCTGAAGTGGCCGCAACCGGCGATCCACGAAAAATTTGTTGCAAACGTTATATAATTTAATATATAACAGTGAAAAAAAATAACTCTCCGACCCGCTTTCCCTAAAGCCATGGCAATGGGAACCGGGCTGCGGGTGTCGCCGGAAACAGCGTCGCCTCCCATGCTTGGAAAGGAGAATGTGAGTGGCCATCAACGGCTGACGGACATATCTCTCCGTCGGCCGTTTTGTTTGCTGGAATACGGATCCCTCGCGGAACCTGAAGACACTTCACCGGCAAACCCCACCCCACAATTGGAACCTGCCCCCATGAAACGTCTCATTCAGATTATCTGCAACGCTCTTGCCCAAGGGGAAAACCTGATACTTGCCACCATCGTCACGGCGCCTGACCAGCCGCGCCTTGTCGGGGAAAGAATGCTGATACGCGCTAACGGCAAAACACATGGAACCATCGGTGGCGGACTTTTGGAAGCCGAAACACTGGATGTAGCCTCCCGCATGTTCCTCGACCAGACACACGGTATCCAGCTGGTTAAATTCTGCGGGGAAACCTCTCCTCGCATGCAATCACCCTGTGGCAGCGGCACAACGGTACTCATCGAGCCAATCACGGCCACAGGAGAAAATCTCGAACTTTTTCGAAAACTCCTGGATGCCTCGCAAAATGGAATAAAGTGCTGCATTCTTACCGACCTGGGCACGAACAGCATGGCACTGACCCCTTTGCACAGGGAACTGGTACATGAAAGTCACCGGCTCAATGGCGAATCACCCCTACGACATCAGGGCATTTCCATACTGCGTGACAAGGCCTCCTCCGTCACCAGCCCGGCCATCGAAACCCTCGGCAAACACCATTTTTTCCTCAATCCGTGGATCGTTCCCTATTCGGTATACCTGTTCGGAGCAGGCCACGTTGCCCAGGAAGTTGCTGAATTGGCGACAAAAGCCGGCTTCAGGACGGTTGTCCTCGATGACCGTGAAAAGTTCGCCAACGAAGAGCGGTTTCCCATGGCAGACGAAATTATCGTTCTGGATTCCTTTGATAACGCGTTCCGCGGACTGGACCTTGACAGTGAAAGTCATGTCGTCATCGTGACCAGGGGGCACCGCCACGAAAAAAACCTGCTGCGGCAAGCCCTTGCCAGCCAGACTGGATACATCGGGGTCATCGGCAGCATCAGAAAACGTGATGTCCTCTTCAGAGAAATGTCATCGGAAGGGTTCAGCATCGATGACCTGCTGCGCATTTATTGTCCAATCGGCGTCTATCTCATGGCGGAAAGCCCCCTGGAAATTGCCGTCAGTATCATCGCCCAGCTCATTCACCGACGTGCGGAAATGGAAGAGGAGAAAAAACTGTATGCACCTCTGTCGTCAACCGGCGAAACGGACTTAAAAAGACCGGCACCCGCCGAACAGCCCTTCTTCAACCAGACCGCCGTCGGCACCGGCTATTCCGCCAGAGAATGCCGCTCTCCCGCCAAGCGGAGAACGTGAAGCAGATATGTTAAGGGCAACAGTACACAAAAAATTCCCCGGCATTACCGTCGACGTTGAATTCGCCTTTGGAAACGGCATTATTGTCTTGTTCGGCCCTTCGGGCTCAGGTAAAACAACCATCCTCAACTGTCTTGCCGGCCTGCAGAATCCGGACAAGGGGAGAATTTCTCTCGGGAAAACGCTCTTTTACTCATCAGAAAAGGGCGTTTCTCTGCCGGCCCGTAAAAGACACATCGGCTACCTGTTTCAAGACTATGCCCTGTTTCCCCACCTGAACGTACGGGACAACGTCCTGTATGGGGTACCAGCCGCCCGCCGATCAGGAAAAACCATCGGCCTGGATCCTGACGAACTCATGGCAATGCTCCGGATCAACCACTTGCGGGAACGTTTTCCCACCACCCTCTCCGGAGGAGAAAAGCAACGGGTCGCCCTGGCCCGAGCCTTGATGGTGGAGCCTGACCTGTTGCTGCTGGATGAACCTCTTTCAGCATTGGACTCCGCAACCCGTCTGGAGTTGAGAAATGAACTAAAGCAGCTGCAGAAGGTCTGGAATATTCCCTTTGTTCTCGTAACCCATAGTCAGAAAGAAATGGAAGCCCTGGCCGACGAAGTCCTCTTCCTCGACCGCGGCAGACAATCAGGATGCTTTCAGGCCGCAAATGCAATCGACATCTGGGAAAAGGCGATGTAATAATCAGCCTGCCATCCTTTACAGGGGCATGAACAAACCGCGCTCCCGTAGCCGCTTCCTCTCTGGAAACTTCGAAAATTTCAAGTCTGGTTAGTTTTAAAGTATATCACGAAGCATCTTGTCCAACTTTCGCGCAGCGATGCAGTTCGCGAAAGCAGCCCATAATGAGGCATGTTGCTCCATTTTTATGAAGGACGGACGAGCGATTACCGGAAGCTTCAGGGAAAAATCGGTTTTAAAGTCAGCATCACAATACATACACCACAGGAGGTAGGAACAGGATGAGAAAAACAACAGGAGTTTTGGTAGCACTTTTCTGCGCGGGAGCTCTCACGCTCGGCTCCCTGCTGCCGGCAACCGCCTGCGCGGCAGACAAGGGTTCCCTCCAGATTTCCGCGGCCATGAGCCTGAAAAACGCTCTCACCGCCCTGAAGGAAGCTTATGAAAAAAAATTCCCGAATGTCGAACTGCTGATCAATTTCGCTTCCTCAGGCATGCTGCAAAAACAGATTGAACAGGGCGCCCCGGCCGACGTTTTTCTGTCCGCCGGCAAAAGACAGATGGACCAGTTGGAAGAAAAGGGGTTCCTGATCCCGGGAACGAGGACCAACCTGCTCGGAAACGCACTGGTGCTGATCGTTGCCAAGGAGAAGAAGTCCCAGATCAAGGGTTTCAACGACCTCGTGGGTAAGGCACAGTCAATGAGCATCGGCAAGCCGGAAACGGTGCCGGCCGGCAAGTACGCGAAAGAAACACTGATCAACCTCAAACTCTGGGACAAACTTGAAAAACGGATCATGTTCGCCAAGGATGTCCGTCAGGTTCTGGCATACGTGGATTCCGGAAACGTTGATGCCGGACTGGTCTATCAGACCGATACGGTCGTCCTGAAAAGCGGTGTCGTCGCAGCCGTCGCACCGGACGACTCACATTCGCCCATCGTCTATCCCATGGCCGAGATCAAAGGATGCCGTAACCGCACGGAAGCAGGCAAGTTCCTCGATTTCCTGAAAACGGCCGAAGCCGCGAAGATTTTTGAAAAATACCGATTCACCCCGCTGTACCCCAAAAAGTAATACCCTTTCCGGATGTCTTTGGGACCAGGTCCCCGACAGGAGGGCGTCGCAAAAACCGATAAGGCGGCGCTCTCCTGCCACCGCATGGTGAGAACCATACAGAATCATTTGACTCTCCCGGGAAAACAAAGTACTTTATGCACGATAAAGTCCGGGAGTTTTCAATGTTACGCGCCATACTATTTCTTGTTCTTTTTGTACCCCTCACCCTCTTTGTCATTGTAACCGGCGTGCCGATTACCTTTCTGGACCCGACCGGCAAATTCCTCCATTGCTACGGAAAAATTTGGGGACGCATTGCTTTGCTGTTGGCCGGTGCCAGGGTAGAGGTACTCGGCACCGAAAAGATACCGCATGACATTCCCCTGATCTTCATGGGCAACCATCAAAGTAATTTCGACATCCTTACCCTGTATGCGGGATTACCGCACCATTTCAGCTGGATCGCCAAGGAAGAGCTGTTCCGTATCCCCCTGTTCGGCTATGCAATGAAACGTGCCGGCTACCTACCGCTGGACCGGAGTGATGGTCGTCGGGCGATCAAGACAATGGAGTTCGCCGCGGAAAAGATCCGCAACGGCGTCAGCGTCATTATTTTTCCCGAAGGGACCCGGTCAATGGACGGCAAGCTTATCCCGTTCAAACGGGGAGGCTTCCTGCTGGCCGCCCGTGCGGGGGTTCCGATCTTACCTTTTACCATCAGCGGCAGCGCTCTCGTCAATCCGCCTAAACAGCTGAAAATCCGCCCGGGGAAAATCACCCTCCGCTTCGGCGATCCCATCTCCACCGAAGGCGCCACCGGAAAACGACGCGACGACCTGATCGACCGCGTCAGAAACGCCATAGAAAGCGGTCTGGAGCCTTGACATGACGCTGTTACACGGAGCACTGCTCGCAGGGGGAATCGCCCTTGCCTGCTGGGGGCTTCCCGCGGCCCATCGACTGCGCAGCCCGCTCGACAGCCTGGCTGCCCTGGCAGTCCTTGCCGGAGTAATCGCCGGTATTCTCGGCACCCTCCTCGCGGCGGTTCCCGATTTCTTCAAAGGATGACCATGCCCGAAGGAACGGTCAAAAAAATAATCCTGCATTTTATGCTCATTTCGGTCGGTGCCGTGGTACTATTCTGGGGGAATACCCTTTCCCGCCAGCAGACCCAGTTTACCAAGGGGGAACAGGCCCTGGCACGAGGCAACGAAATTGACGCGATTTCAGGGTTTTCCTCGGCAATCCACCTGTACACGCCGGGAAGTTCCCTCACGAATGCAGCCGCCGACCGGCTTTGGGCCTTGGGGGAACGCTTAGAACGGGGTGGCGACACGGAACGGTCACTGATCGCCTACCGTTCACTGCGGAGTGCCTGCTATGCAATCCGCGGGCTTACCAGTCCCTGCTCGGGGTGGATTGCCCGTTGCGACGAAAAACTTGCGAAACTGGCTGACGGAACCATGTCTTCGGCGAGAAGCTCCGGTCACGGCCCGCCAGTTCTGAAAGAACGACAATGAACCATGACAGCACGGAAGATCTCGACCTCCGGATCATCCCCCTCGGCGGGCTGGGAGAAATCGGCCTGAACATGACCCTCTACGAACATGGCGGAGATATCGTCATCGTCGACTGCGGCCTCATGTTCCCGGAACCGTCCATGCTCGGCATCGACCTGGTAATACCCGACATCTCCTACTTGCGTGAAAACGTGGAAAGAGTCCGGGGAATTCTCCTGACCCACGGCCACGAAGACCACATCGGCGCCCTTCCCTTCGTCCTCCCGGAAATCCCGGTTCCCATTTTCGGAACCGCGTTGACACTCGGTTTCGTTCGGGAAAAACTGAAGGAATACAATCTTGAAAACCTGGTAGATCTTCACGTGGTAAAACCCCGCGCAACGATCGAAATCGGCGCCTTCACGGTGGAGTTCATCCGAGTCGCCCATTCCATCGTAGACGGCTGCGCCCTGGCGATCCGATCGCTGGAAGGAACAGTCATCCATACCGGTGACTTCAAGCTGGACCAGACACCGGTCGACGGCGAACTGACCGACCTGACAACCCTGTCCCGCTACGGAGAAGAAGGCGTCCTGGCCCTGCTCTCCGACTCAACCAACGTAGAACGGGAAGGCTACACCCTATCGGAACGCTTCGTAGGGGAAGCCTTCAACGAGATCTTCCCCCTTTGTGAAGGCAGGATCATCGTTGCCGCCTTTTCCAGCAACATCCACCGGGTACAGCAGGTGGTGGACGCCGCTGAACGCTGCGGACGGAAGGTCCTGCTGAACGGGCGTTCCATGCTCGCCAATGTCCAGATTGCCCGGGAACTGGGATACCTGAACATAGCCGATGACCTCCTGATGGACCTGAAGGATCTTCCCCGGCTGCCGAAAGACCAGGTCTGCATGGTCACCACCGGCTCACAGGGAGAACCCATGAGCTCCCTCACCCGGATCGCCATGGACGACCACAAGCAGATAAAACTGGAGCCGGGGGACACCGTAATCCTCTCGTCCCGCTTCATCCCGGGCAACGAGAAGACCATCTCCGATCTCATCAACCACCTCTATCGTCGAGGCGCCGAAGTCTTCCACGAAAAGGTTTCCGAAGTTCACGTGTCCGGTCATGCCAGCCAGGAAGAACTGAAGCTGATGATCAACCTGGTACGACCCCGTTTCTTCGTCCCGATCCACGGCGAGTACCGCCACCTGGTGAATCACGCCAGGCTCGCACGCAAGGTCGGCATCCCCGCCGAACGCTGCATCCTGGCGGTAAACGGTGACGTCGTCACTTTTTCGGAGGGAAGCGGCCGGATCAGCGACTCGGTTGAGTCCGGGAGGGTTTTCGTGGACGGCAAGGGAATTGGCGACGTGGGCAACATCGTCCTGAAAGATCGCAAGCACCTCTCGGAAGACGGCATGGTGGTGGTAATCATCGCCATCAACCAGGGCACCGGCGAGATTATCTATGGTCCGGATATCGTTTCCCGGGGTTTCGTGTTCGAAGACGAAAGCCAGGAATTCCTCGACGAAACGAAAAAAATCGTGCTCGATACGCTCGCCGGCGTCAACCTCGAAGTACTGGCCGACCTGAACGAGGTCAAGCTGGAAGTACGCAGGGTCCTGCGAAGATTTTTCAACAAGACGATCAAACGACGGCCGGTAATACTGCCGCTGATCCTGGAGATGTAACGCAACCGGTATCGCACCGGGCGCTGCTCCCGAACAACCCAATTTTCGCAAAGGCGTGGCACTTTCGATATGCGCTTCATCCAAAACAATGCCGACCTTAGGACATATTTTTCCGTGCTGTCGGCATGATCGTCAGGGAAGATTTATGAACTCTGAAAGAAAAGCAAGACTCTTGCAGGAAATCAAGGGGATAGCGCTCGGCGCGGCAGGACTCTTCCTGCTGATCTCTCTTCTCTCATTCAACTCGGACGACCTCTCGTTCAATACCTATTCGACCGGCGAGCTGGTCCGTAATTTAGGCGGCCCACTGGGTTCCTACCTGGCGGACCTGCTGCTCGAATGGTTTTTCGGCCTGGCCTCGTATGCCATTCCGATCGCCATGCTTTTCATCTCGTACAAGCTCCTGCGCTTCAAGGAGTTGAAATGGCGCAACTACAAGGGCGCGGCCTTCCTGGTCTTACTGGTTTCCCTCGCAACGCTCTTCGCCTTCAACCTGGAATCAACCATGTTCCTCGGCCAAAAGGTTTCCACGGGCGGGCTGATCGGTATTGAAATCGCCAACTCCCTGAAGTCTTTTCTCGGCATTCCCGGCGCCCTGCTTCTCATCCTGCCGTTACTGGCCGTATCCATCATGGTCCTTTCCCGATTCTCCTTTATCCTCTTCGCCGGTTGGAGCCTTGGCGCACTCAAGAACAGATGGGCAAATTACCGCGAAAAACAGGCCCTGAACCGCCAGCTTCGCGACAGGAACGAACCAGGCGTCGAACGCTCAACTCCTCAGATCCGGCCGCAGGCCCCAGTCATTTCGCCGCCGGAGCCGGTTCGTAAAAAAGAAAATAAACGGGATCAGGCCAAGGCGGCGCCAATCCAGGAAACGTTCGAGTTCGCCAAGACCGAGGGCAATTACCGAACGCCGCCTCTGTCGCTGCTGGACACGCCGGCAACAACACGGCAGCACCACGATCACGAAGTCCTCACCATGAGCGCCCGGCTGCTGGAAAAAAAACTCCGCGACTTCAACGTCGACGGCGAAGTGGTGGAAATCTGCCCCGGCCCGGTCATCACCATGTTCGAATACGCCCCCGGCCCCGGCATCAAGGTAAACCGGATCGCGGGCCTGGCCGACGACCTCTCCATGGCCCTGCAGGCACTTTCTATCCGTATCGTCGCCCCCATTCCCGGCAAGGGCGTGGTAGGCATCGAAATCCCGAACCGGGAACGGGAGATGGTCTTTCTCAAGGAAATCTTCGGCAGCGAGGAGTTCCACCGGGGCAAGATGAAGCTGCCCCTGGCTCTCGGCAAGGATATCGGAGGTCTGCCGGTGGTCACCGACCTGGCCCGCATGCCCCATCTGCTGGTGGCCGGAGCAACAGGGTCAGGAAAATCGGTATCGATCAACACCATGATTCTGTCCCTGCTCTACACCGCAACGCCTCAGGACGTCCGAGTCATCATGGTGGATCCGAAAATGCTCGAACTTTCCATATACGAGGGGATTCCGCACCTGCTCCTGCCGGTCGTTACCAACCCCAAGAAGGCGACCCTTGCCCTCAAGTGGGCGGTAAAGGAAATGGAACGACGCTATCTGCTCATGAGCGACAAGGGCGTTCGCAACATCGATTCCTACAACAAGAAGCTGGAAAAAGAAGCCAAGGGAGAGGAGCCCGAAGCCGAGGTAATCGTGATGGACGATGTGGTGGAGGAAGCCGCGACGGACACCGGCGCCGAATTCCAGCCGTCATTACAGCAGGAAGAGGCCTTGGAGCACGGCCACCTTCCCTATATCGTCATAATCGTCGACGAGCTCGCCGATCTCATGATGGTCGCCGGCCGCGAAGTGGAGGAGTCCATTGCCCGTCTGGCGCAGATGGCCCGTGCCGCGGGCATCCACCTGATTCTGGCCACCCAGCGGCCGTCGGTGGACGTAATTACCGGTCTCATCAAGGCAAATTTCCCGGCACGAATTTCCTTCCAGGTGTCATCAAAGATCGACTCACGCACCATTCTCGACTGCAACGGCGCGGAAAACCTCCTTGGCGCCGGAGACATGCTTTTCCTGCCGCCGGGGACGGCCAAACTGCAGCGCATTCACGGCGCGTTCGTCTCCGACTCGGAAGTGCAGAGGGTGGTCGATTTCCTGAAAAAGCAGGCAAAACCGGTCTACGAAAAAGAGATACTTGAAATGAAGGCTTCCGATGACCGGCAGAACGATGAAGACTTCATTGACGAACGTTATGACGACGCCGTCGCCTTGGTGGCGGAGGCCCGCCAGGCCTCAATTTCCATGATCCAGCGCCGTCTCCGGATCGGCTATAACCGTGCCGCCCGCATCATTGAACGGATGGAACAGGAAGGCATCATCGGTCCCTCCGATGGAACGAGCCGACCTCGTGAAGTTTACATCAATAAGCTGTAACCGCACGACTGGAGCGGCTCCTTCCGAGCCGCTCGCCTATCTATACCCCATCCTTGTCACCATTCTTTCCCTCTCACCGTTGAGAACATTCAGGATTTTGGTACAACTATAACTATATGACGATACTTTCTGAAAGAGTATCCTGATGACATCCAAATTGGACACCGGGCGCCTTCATCCGAATTCTTGTGAACATCTATCCGGAAGCGGCATTTGGAAGCACCGACAGCTGACGCTTCCCCCTGATGCCAGCCGGTTCATCAGCAGGTTGCTGAAAACGTTATGAGGCAAGACGGATGCAATTCGTATGAAGCAAAACACCCGAAAGCCAGCACTTCGACAGGCGGGATGCAGGCACCGCGCTCTCGGCAAACTGGCGCTTCGCTAGTTTTTCAACAACCTGTAGTGGGAGGTTGCCATGATAATTATCGAACCCTACCGGGGAAAATCCGTCGCGGAAGAACGCGTGGAAATTGTCGAACGGAAAGGAACAGGCCATCCCGACTACATCTGCGACTCCATTATGGAAGCGGTTTCAGTGGCGCTCTGCAAAGAATATATCCGTGAGTGCGGCACAATTCTTCACCACAATATCGACAAGGGACTCCTGGTTGCCGGCAGGGTTTTCAAGCGTTATGGGGGTGGCAAGGTGCTGCAACCAATCGAATTGATCATTGGCGACCGCGCCACCTTTGATGTTCCCGGTGGGGCACTGCCGGTACCCGACATCGCCATAGATGCGGCGCAACGCTGGATCCGCAAAAACCTCAGGTTCGTCGATCCGGACAAAGACGTCAACTACCGCGTTGTGCTCGCCCCCGGCTCCGAGGAATTGACCGACATTTTCTCCCGCCCGGGCGAAGTTCGCAGTGCCAATGACACCTCGGCGGCGGTTGGATACTACCCGCTCAGCCCTACCGAACAGGCGGTTCTGGAAATGGAACAATACCTGAATTCCTACAAGTTCAAAAAGGAATTCCCCCAAGCCGGTGAAGACATCAAGGTCATGGGCCTGCGCAAGGGCACGACCCTCGACCTGACCATCGCCATGCCGCTCATTTCCCGCTTCATCGCCTCGGAACATGACTACTTTTCCCAGAAGGAAGCGATACGCTCGGCAATGAACCGGTTTGTTCAGCGGTTTTCCTGGTTCCGCAAGGCATCGGTCCATTTCAACACCCTTGACCAGCGGGGAAGAGGACTCGGGGGCATCTATCTCAGTCTGACCGGAACCTCCGCCGAAGATGCGGACTCAGGCCAGGTGGGACGGGGAAACCGGGTTAATGGTCTTATCTCCATGAACAGGCCCATGGGTACCGAAGCCGCGGCCGGGAAAAACCCGGTCAGCCACGTAGGGAAGATCTATAACGTCCTGTCCCACAAGATCGCCCGGGAAATCTACGAAAATGTCCGTGGTATCAAGGAAGTTTACGTGCTCCTCCTCAGCAGGATCGGTTCGCCGATCGATCGACCAAGAATGGCCGCGGCACGGATACTGCCGGAAAAGGGAAAAAAGATAAAAGACATGACTGGTGACGTGGAAGAAATCATCAAACGCGAACTGGCGGACATCTCGACCTTCTGCCAGGCGCTGGCATGCGGCGAGTATCCGATCTGCTGAAAAATAATTACGTAGAGCAATCCAACAGTGTCCGGTTAGAGTTTTGCACCTATGAAAGCTCTCCCGGTCTACGACCACCTTTCTAAGATAAAGGAAGAATTCAAAAGTACCCCTCACTTTGATGGGCCTGCGCTCTGAAGCGCTACCGCGCACAAGTGAGAGAGGGCTTGGGGATAAAAATTTGATTTAATCAATAAAAATGCTGCATCTTTTCAACCAGACTGTGCTGGTATTTTCCTAGTCATGAATACGTACTACTAAATTCTCTTCACCGTGATTTGCTACATCAAATTCCTAATGTTGACTAGAGTAGCATACTCATAGAGTATTCCACCGACGTTTCAACTCGACTAATCGTTCATCATTCAACAAATAAAGCTCTGCTTCTCCAATATTATCCACTCTACTTCCTCACAGCCTCTGCCGCTACCCTCGCGGCAAAGCCCGCAAAAAAGGACCTGACGCTGGTCATCTCGGATAAATCCGAATACTCCCCCGTTATTACTCCAGCGCGTGGTGAAAGCAACAATGCAGCTGCGGAATAAAGTTGCTCCTTCACTAACCTCTTGCATAGGAGGTTATACCTTTCACTGTAGGATGCCCCTTGGAACTCGGGGAACATGGGAAAATTCAGGCAATTGTCTTTGATTGGCTGCTGCGACTTCTCACAATCCTCCAGCATGATCATCCAGCCGACGAACGGCAATGGACTCTCGCCGAATGCCCCTTCCCGATAGGCAACCCAGAGGTCGTGTGCACTGCCAATAGCTTCTTCGGCGCGGTTATTGAAGTTATTGCCAAAAGATGGACCCACCTGGCTCTTGAATTCCAGTGCGGCGATCAGCCGTTTTTCGTGAATCACCACAACATCCCATTCCTTGGATGGCCGAAAATAGCCCGGAAGGGTCAAGAGTTTTCGCGACGTTTGCACTTGGGCGTCCAGAAGTCCGTTCGCCACGACTAATTGTCGGACAATATTTAGAAATCCGTCCATGTTTTTCCCGGAGGTGACTGAGGCGCGTTCACCTTGATCGGCTTTTCCGCTTTCCACCTGTTTCCGACGAGCTGCTTCCCGGCTGTGCCAGAAGGCACGTACTGCTTCACGAATGTTAGAATCAAAATCCGGCATTTCAATTGACATATCAGTTACCATTCCCTCCCAGCGCGGCCCTCTCCTCGGCATTCAATCCATACAGCTCAAAGGTTATGCGATTGCACACTTCGGCATCTCCCTTTCTCGCCGCTTCTATCAATTTTTCTCGAAGTTCCCTCGGCACCTCGTTCCATCTAGGCAGCCTGATCCGCCGCAAGTACTGGGCCTGGTATCGCAAATACCCGCCACGCATCTGGGTCGAGTAGGCGCCTACGAAAAGGCGCGCTATGCCGGACCGCAAAACCACTTGAAGTGCTCTCAGGTCCCACTCGGATGAGATTATGTAGTACAAGTTGTGGTGAGGATAATATTGGCCGGGCTCGAAAACTACATTTGCCTCACCTTTAATGTCAGGGATCAGAAGTTTCTTCTCCTTGGCCAGCTCCGGGTAAATTCGATCGATCGTCCGATACCATGAATGCGGATTCCGCCTTGCGCAGTTCCTCGCGGCGATTATTTCCCGTCTAGCCTCGAAATAGCTTTTTAGTCTGGGAAACATATCGAGATCGACAAGTGTTCCGTCATCGTTGAATGGATTTACCACTCCCAGACCATGCCACTTGACAGAACCCGACACGATGTCCTTTGTCGTCACCAACGGCAGTTTCCGACACGGTTCCACATCCATCTCGTCAAACTTACCAATGAAAGCCTTGTCCGCTCCGGTTGCCACGCCGATACCCACCTTGCAGCCGACCTCCTCAAGCAGCGGAAACGTTACTTCAAGCCTCCTAACGATGTTCAATTGATCCAGCGAGTCGAGAATCCACGGCTCTCTGCCGTTAACGACATTTGGCACCTCGACAACAGGTACGTCCGCAAAGCTTGTTCCATCAACAAGTGCTGAAGAAAGGGCGTCCAACACCGGAACTTCGACCTTCGGCCGGTGTGCGATCCTGGTTTTTCCGCTCCGCTCCCGCGAGATTACAAAAATGGCAGGGTAGGCGGTGACATCGCTGAGAAATGCCTGGGTTTCTACCATATCTACGTAATACTTCAGGTGATATCCACCGGCAATCAGTGCTCTAAGGGGGCCGCCGTATCTGTTCTTCATCCAGCGGTCGGAACAAATGAATCCGAGGACAGCACCATCCTTTAAAAGCCTCAGACTCCTCTCGATGAAAGGAATATAAAGATCTGCGCGATCGTAGATGGTTTCATAACGAGAGCGATATTCCACCATCAACCAATCCGGGATAAGCTCCTGTCTGACATAGGGAGGGTTGCCGACCACGAAGTCGAACCGTGAGTGAATTTCAGCAAGGAGAAAGTCGTCGTTCCTGAGCCATGCGCCGAGCAGGCTGCAGATCTGGGACTCGTTGAATCCATGCTCGGAGAGGAGATCAGACAAACGTCTTACCGCTACTTCGGCGGATTCCGAATCGATCTCGATTGCAGTGATTGCGTTGCGCAGACCATCTTCGGCCGTATCCTGTCTATTGATGCGAAGGTAGGAGATCAGGAGTCTTTCGACGGCCTGGATAAGGAAGTCACCATTGCCGAAGGAAGGTTCAAGAAGTGTGAATTTATGAAGTGGTTTGTCGGGTGTATACCCAGTCAGGTCGAGAATGAAATCCACTGTCTCCCGACGGGTGTAGACTGCTCCGAGTTCTTTGCCGGAAGCAAAAATTTCCTTCGATTGAGTGCAGTGGGGATTCCAAAGGGCAAGCTGTTCAAATACGCTATTTTTATGCATGATTGACCTATCTAGAAGATTTAGCGTATTTTAACCGTCAACAATTTGAATTGCTAGTCCAAAGAGGTATTTTATTGATCTTTTTATATTTCTTCCCTTATATAAACAAATTCGCGCTTGAGGGCATTTCGCTTCCGACCATTTCTTTTTTTGAGAAAAGGATACGATATCAAACAGCAGCCGGGAAGGAGTCGACTTGGACAAATCGTTGAAATAGTAAAGGAAACAGCACGGCAGGTGATAGCAGTCAACGGAAGGCACCTCGCCCGAAACACGAAGCCGGTCGCGGGAAGGAGAAAAACCCGAAAAAAACCCCGGCCTTCCATGGAGGGGGAAGGCGAAAGGCCGGGGAAATGAAAACCTTTCGGGGGCGGGCGCCTGACCAGCCGGCGCCCGTTCATGTTACTGTTTGAATCAATCGACCGACTTGCGCAGGAAAGTCGGAATATCATACTGGTCTTCTTCATCCAGGAAGAAGGCCTTTTGTTTCATGGAAACTTCACGCTGCTGCCGCTCGATCCTCTTGAAGGTGGGAATCTCGCGATTCACCTCGCTGGAGGGGGCAGTCGCAACGCTCTTCAGTTCGGCCTTGGTCTTTTCCTGATCGAAGCGATCGCCGAACCCGGTGGCGATTGCCGTTATCTTGACCGTTTCGCCAATACTTTCATCGATAACCAGACCAACGATGATATTGGCTTCTTCATGGACCTTTTCATGAATAACCTTGCTGGCGGAATCGAACTCGTCCATGGTCATGGAAGAGGATCCGGTAATATTGACCAGTACCCCTTTGGCGCCGGAAATGTCGATATCTTCCAGCAACGGGCTGGAAATGGCCTTGGTGGCCGCTTCCACGGCCCGGTTTTCACCGGTGGCAACTCCGATGCCCATCATGGCCATGCCGCGTTCGCTCATGATGGCCTTGACGTCGGCAAAGTCCACGTTGATGAGACCCGAGGTGGTGATGAGGTCGGAGATACCCTGCACCGCTTGACGCAGCACATCATCGGACGGCTTGAAGGCATCGAGGATCGACATTGACTTGCCGGCCAGGCCGAGCAGGCGGTCATTCGGAATGATGACGAGGGAATCAACATGCTTTTTCAATTCGCGCACGCCGCTTTCGGCCTTGGCCAGGCGGAGTTTGCCTTCACGGGTAAAAGGCTTGGTCACGACGCCGACCGTCAAGGCGCCGATTTCCTTTGCCACATCGGCGATAACCGGGGCCGCGCCCGTTCCGGTACCGCCACCCAGGCCGGCGGCAATGAATATCATGTCGGCGCCCTTGAGGACCTCGGCAAGCTGTTCACGGTTTTCATCGGCGGCATCCTTGCCGATGTTGGGATCGGCCCCGGCTCCGAGCCCCTTGGTAAGCTCCGCGCCGATCTGGATCTTTACCGGCGCCTTGGACATGCGCAACGCCTGGGCATCGGTATTGGCAACAATGAAATCGATGCCGTGCAGCTCGCAGTCGATCATGGTATTGACGGCATTTCCTCCGCCCCCGCCGATGCCTATCACTTTGATCTTCGCACTCTGGTCGATACTCTCGTCAAATTCAAACATTCGTTACCCCCTTTTTGATGGAAACCATACGGAAACGTCATGTAAAAATATAATCAGAAAAATTCCCCGAACCACTCCTTCATCCTGCGTGCAATCCTGCGGAAAGCACTGTCGTCATTCTGAACCGTGGGAAATTCGCGGATTCCCTGGTTCTTGCTGCCGTACACCACCAGGCCGACCCCGGTAGCGTAAACCGGTGAATTCACCACGTCCACGAGGCCGCCGATATTGTCCGGCACACCGCGCCGTACCGGGAGATTGAAGATCTGCTCCGCCAGTTCCGGCATTCCCTCCAGTATGGAGGTCCCCCCGGTCAGGACAACACCGGAGGCGATCTGATCATCAAAGCCCGACTTGACTATCTCACGGTTGACCAGCGTGAAGATTTCTTCCATGCGCGGTTCCAGTATCTCGGACAGAAGCTGTCGCGAAAGAATGCGCGGCTTGCGCCCTCCCACGCTGGGGACTTCGATGGTTTCGTCCTTCCCGACCATGGACGTGTAGCAGCACCCGTACTTCTGCTTGATTTTCTCCGCCTCCGCCATGGGAGTCCTGAGCCCCACGGCAATATCATTGGTCAGATGGTTGCCGCCGAGGGAAAGTACCGAGGTATGCTTGATGGCGCCGTCCACGAAGATGGCAATGTCGGTCGTGCCGCCGCCGATATCGACCAGGGCCACGCCGATCTCTTTCTCCTCGGCGGAGATCACCGATTCGGACGAGGCGAGCTGCTCGAGGACTATGTCCGCCACGTCAAGGCCGGCACGGTTGCAGGACTTGATGATATTCTGGGCGCTTGCCACGGCGCCGGTAACGATGTGCACTCGTGCCTCGAGGCGAACGCCGCTCATGCCGAGGGGCTCACGGATGCCGTCCTGGTCGTCGATGATGAACTCCTGCGGCAAAATGTGTATAACTTCCCGGTCCATGGGAATGGCAACGGCCTTGGCGGCATCGATGACCCGGCGCACATCGTCGGAGGAAACCTCCCGGTTCTTGATGGCGATCACGCCCTGGGAGTTGAAACCTTTGATGTGGCCGCCGGCAATACCGGCATACACGGACTTGATCTCGCAGCCGGCCATCAGTTCGGCCTCTTCAATGGCCTTCTTGATGGATGCCACCGTTGTTTCTATGTTAATGACCACCCCTTTGCGGAGACCTCGGGACGGACTGGTACCGATACCGACGATATCGACGCCATCTTCGGTCACATTGCCGACGATGGCGCAGATTTTCGTGGTGCCGATATCGAGTCCCACGATCAGGTTTTCTCTTCTGTTTGCCATGGCCCCCTCCTCTTTGCTACGCCTTTTTTACAATAATTTTATCGGAATAATTGAGATCGATATATTCAAGTGACACTATCTGCGCAACCAGATTGCTGTAGATCCGATTGAAGCGCGCCAGTTTGTCCTCGAAATCGCCGTTGCCGAGTTTTACCGGAATACCGCCCTTTGCGGTAAAGAGCGTGTAACCGTAGCCCTTGTCCAAGTGGATCTCTGATATGTCCTCAAGCCGGAATCCCGTGCTTTTTTTCAAAAGATCCATGATCCCGAGGGCGGAGCTTAACATGTTCTTCGACCCGTCAGCATCCTTGATCAGGTCCTCTTCGGTAATACCGGTGAGAATGGGATAATCGAGCCGGTCCCCCTCGGTCAGGGGTTTGAAGATAGTGCCCTTGGCATCGAGGTAATAAAGGTATCCCATGTTCACTACGGCTACCGGTACCCGTTCGCTAATCTCGATGGACAGAGTCCGCGGAAAGCGCCGCCGGATCTTCAACTGTTCCACCCACGGGTTCTTTTCCAACTGTTCCGCCACATGCCGTGGGTCCAGTTTCAACAGGGAGTCGCCGAGCCGTACACCGGCAAGGCCTATGATCTCATCGCGCGAGAGTTTCCGCAAACGGGAGACTTCGATCCGCTCCAGTTTGAAAAACGTCGCCTTGGCGATAATCTCGTACGTCTCCGCGCAAACTGTCCAGACCAGGGTTACCAGGATGAACGCGGTGCAGACCCGGGCCGCGCGCCTCAGCATGCGACGGAACTGTATCGGCTTACGGGGCTTGCGCTCCCGCTTATGGCGATTGCGGTTCCGCTGGGGAATCTTCTTTTTGTGATACAAGTCACGCATGATCCACCGACGCCGGGTGCGAACCCTGATCTAGATGCTGATTTTCAAAGAAGCTGAAAGGAGAATTCTCTCCAGCAGCTCACCGAACGAAATGCCGACCCCACCGGCGATTTCCGGAAACAGGCTGAGCGCGGTCATCCCCGGCAGGGTGTTGACCTCCAGAATGTAACATTCTTCCCGAGGGGTAACAAGGAGGTCGACGCGGCTGTAATCGCTGCAGCCAAGCGCCCGATGGGCCTGAGCCCCGATCTCCAGTGCCTTGCGGTACAGATCCTTGGCCAGGGGGGCGGGGAAAATATGTTCCGCCATGCCCGGCGTATATTTCGCCTCGAAATCGTAGAACTCGTTGCGGGGCACGATCTCGATGGCGCCGATCGCCCTGTCTCCAAGGATTCCCACCTGGATCTCGCGCGCGGCAATGAATTGCTCTACGAGAATTTCCCGATCATGGCGAAAGGCGAGTTCCACGGCGGCAGGCAGCCCTTCGGTCGTTTTGACGATACTCACGCCGACCGACGAACCCTCCTGGGACGGCTTGACCACCACCGGAAACGGAAATTCGAGGGTTGACGGGTCAAGCTCCTCGCCTCTGGCCAGAACGCGGTAGGGAGCTATCATGAGCCCGGCGGCCTGAAATGCCGCTTTGGCGAAAATCTTATTCATGGCCAGGGCACTGGCAAGAACGCCGGAACCGGTATAAGGAATCCCCATCATCTCCAGCAGCCCCTGGACCGCACCGTCTTCGCCATACCTCCCATGGAGCGCCACAAAGGCAATTTCGACTCCGGCATCGGCAAGGTTCCGGGCCAGGTTCCTGTCCACATCGATTGCCACGGCATCGTAACCAAGGGAAAGGAGCATATCGCACACCGCGGCACCGCTCTTGAGGGAAACCTCCCGTTCAGCGGAAAGCCCGCCGTACAGAACCCCGATCTTCTTCGTTTTCAACTCTTCCCGGCTTATCATGGTGCGTTCATCCATTCCCTTCACCGCCTTGTTTGTCAATCAGCGCCGACAATCCTGACTTCTTCCTCCAGTTCGACTCCGAACCGTTCACGGACCGTTTCCTTGACCAGGGCCGCGAGTGCCAGAAAATCGCCTGCCGTGGCCCCCTTCCGTTTCACCAGGAAGTTGGCATGGATGGCGGAAACTTCCGCGCCGCCGACCCTGATCCCCCGCATTCCGGCGTTATCGATGAACCGCCAGGCCGGCCCCTCGGCGGGGTTTTTGAAAAACGAGCCGGCATTGGGGTAGCACACTTGCTGGGTGGCACGCCGCGTTTCGAGCAGAGCCGCCATCCGCTCGTCGATCACATCGCGGTCATCCGGCAAGAGGCGGAAGGAAGCGCCGATGATAACCTCTCCGGGAGCGAGCCCGAGGTGGCGATAGCCGAACGTCAGCCGCTCTTTTGCCGTTTTCGCGACCACCCCGCCTTTCAGGGTGTCCAAGGTAACCAGCGCATCCGTTATCGCGCCGCCGACGGCGCCTGCGTTCATCGCCAGTGCGCCCCCCAGTCTCCCCGGTATTCCCACGAGGAATTCCAGTCCTGCCAGTCCCTGGTCCCGGCAAAAACGGACCAGCGCGGCATTTTCGACACCGGCGCCGGCATGAACCAGGCTCCCATCCTCGCAGTGCAGGTGATTGAACCGTTCCAGGGAGATCACGCAGCCCCGGATGCCGCCATCCCGCACCAGGAGGTTGCAGCCGCCGCCGACAACCAGGTACGGAATTTCATGTTCCCGCAGAATCGCCAGCAGGTTCCGCAGATCTTCCGCATCCGCGGGAACGACAAACAAGTCGGCGGGTCCGCCGACCCGCAGCGAGGTGTGCGGGCTCATCGGTTCGTCACGAAGCACCGTGCCGCGAACCAGCCGCGCGATTCGGTCCGCTAACCCCTCTGTCACAACTCTTTTCCCAGCTTCCGGAGCAATAGCTCGCCGGTCTGCCAGACATTGCCCGCCCCAAGGGTCAGAAAGATGTCGCCCGGCTGCAAGACCTCCAGCAGGTGGTCAACCACCTCGTCGCGGTCGGCGATATGTATCACGTCCTTCTGCCCATGCTGCTTGATACTGCGTGCCAGCGCCTCGGCGGTGATCCCTTCAATGGGCTCCTCGCCGGCCGGATAGATATCGGTAAGCACCAGTACTTCCGCATCATGAAACGCCTTGACGAAATCATCATACAGTTCCTTGGTGCGGGTATAGCGATGGGGCTGGAAGAGGACCACGAGCCGCCGGTCCCAGCCGCTCTTACCCGCCGCCAGGGTAGCGCGGATCTCCGCCGGATGGTGACCGTAGTCGTCCACTACCATGATGTCGCATACCTCGCCTTTCACCTGGAAACGCCGTCCGACGCCGCCGAAATCCCGAAATCCCTCCTGAATCACCCCGAAGGACACGCCCAGCTCCAGCGCCACGCCGATTGCGGCCAAGGCATTGAGAACATTGTGGGCACCGGGCATGTTGAAGCTGATCTCGCCGAGTCGTTCGCCACGATACTGGGTGGTGAAGGTCGTGGTAAAACCTTCCAGCTTGACGTCACAGGCACGAATATCCGCCTGGGCACTGAGGCCGTAAGTTATAAAGCGCTTGTTGACGCGGGGAATGATGTCAGCCACATTGTCATTGTCGAGACAGAGGACGGCCAACCCATAAAAGGGCACCTTGTTGATGAACTCGACAAAGGTATCCTTGATTTCATCGATGCCGCTGTAGAAGTCGAGGTGATCGGCATCGATATTGGTAACCACGGCAATGGTCGGCGACAGCTTGAGGAACGAGCCGTCCGATTCGTCCGCCTCCGCCACGAGGAATTTCCCCTGACCCAGCCGCGCGTTGCTGCCCAGCGAATTGAGGCGACCGCCGATAACGATGGTCGGATCAATCCCGGCATGGCCCAGCAGGGTGGCAACCATCGAGGTGGTGGTCGTTTTGCCGTGGGTGCCGGCAATGGCAATGCCGTATTTCATTCGCATCAGCTCGGCCAGCATTTCGGCCCGGGGAATCACCGGCACCAGGTTCTCCCGCGCCTCCTGGACTTCGGGGTTGTCGTCCTTCACCGCGCTGGAAATTACCACAACGTCGGCACCGGCAACGTTCTCACGCGAATGGCCGTAAAAAATCTCCCCGCCGAGCCCGGCCAGCCGCTCGGTAATGTCCGACTTGCGCAGATCCGAGCCGGATACCTTGTACCCCAGGTTGAGGAGCACTTCGGCAATCCCGCTCATGCCGATCCCGCCAATGCCGACGAAATGTATCTTGTCAATTTTCCCGTACATGAATTCCTTCTTGTTCCCGTGGAGCGTTCCCGTAACCGCTCATTCACGGGCAGGCACAGGGGCCTGCTCCCTACATGGTCATTCGTGTTATAAATGATTGCTCGCTGAGCAATAATTTTACTTTTACCTTTTTCCTTTCGCCCGGTAGCCAGGCTGCGAGCATCGCATCGACTATTACCTTCGCGGCATTCGGCCGTGCCAGCGCGGCTGCCTTGTTTCCGGCAGACTCCCGGACCTGCGGGTTCCGCTCCAACTCCTCCAGCATCGCCGCGAGCCGCTTCCCGGAAAGCTCACGGTCGAGGATCATGAAGCCGGCCCCCTTTTCGACCAGGGCTTCGGCATTCTTGCGCTGGTGGTCGTCCGTTGCATAGGGATACGGAACGAAGATGCAGGCCTTGCCGCATGCCGTCACTTCGGCGATGGT
Source organism: Geobacteraceae bacterium (assembly GCA_040773465.1). Taxonomy (GTDB): domain Bacteria; phylum Desulfobacterota; class Desulfuromonadia; order Geobacterales; family Geobacteraceae; genus RPRC01. The sequence continues at coordinate 43,734 of JAXGWF010000013.1, forward strand.
CGTTGCCCCGGCACGGCATAGAACCAGATCGGCATTTCGATAAGCCTCAGCCATGTTGTCTATGAACGGTACCGCTTCGGCACGGAATCCTTCCCGTTCATAAGCCTCGCGAACCGCGGCGCAATCGTTTTCGCCGGTCTGGTGCACGATGACCAGGCGCTCCCTGAGCGCCGACAGCTCAGGCAGTGCTTCCATCATGGCGACATTGATTCGATGGGCACCGGCGCTGCCGCCGAAGACCAGCAGGCGGAAGGGTGTATCGTTGCCGTTGCGGCCATTTCCGTTTCGACCGTTGCCGTTACCCCGATAGCCGTTGCCCTTGTCGCCATCGGCAGGCTCGACGCACAAATTCTCCAGGATCTGTTTTCGCAGCGGGTTGCCTGTCAGAAGCATCTTGCCACTGGGCACATGCCCGCGGGATTCCTCCAGCGAAATGAATACTTTTCGCACCACTTTGGCAAGGATGCGGTTCGTCAGCCCCGGCACGGCATTCTGTTCGTGGATGAAGCACTTGCAGGCATTCTTCTCGGCTGCCAGGACCAGAGGGCCCGAGGCGTAGCCCCCGACACCGAGAATCAGGTCCGGCTTGAAGGAACGGATGATCCGCCGGGATTGGGCATAGCCGACCAACAGCAGCCATGTCCCTTTCACCTTTGAGAGGGCGCTTTTGCCCCGCATTCCTGCCGTGGCGATGCATTCCAGGGGGTAGCCGACCCGGGGCAGAACCCGTGCCTCGATACCCCGTTCCGTGCCGACGAACAGGACCTTATTGTCGGGGTCCCGCGCCAGAAATTCTTCCGCGATCGCTATGCCCGGGAAAAGGTGCCCGCCGGTACCGCCGCCCGCAATTATGAGTCTCATGGCGTCACCCGTACCCGTGAGGAGATGTTGAGCAGGATCCCCACGGCGAAAAGCGTGATGATCAGCGAACTCCCTCCATAACTGATGAAGGGAAGCGCCAGCCCCTTGGTGGGAAAGATGCCGGTAACCACGGCGATATTGACGAAGGCCTCGATCCCGATCAGGGTAGTGATGCCGAATGCCAGCGAGCGGCCGAAATTGTCTTCCGCGTAAATGGCGACCCTAATCCCGCGCATCACCAGCAGGAAAAACATGGCGGAGATCACGATGAAGCCGAGGAAGCCCAGTTCCTCGCTCACCACGGAAAAGATGAAGTCGGTATGGGCTTCGGGCAGATAGAACAGCTTCTGTTTCCCTTCGCCGAGCCCCTGGCCGATCAGCCCGCCGGTCCCGACGGCAATCCACGACTGGATGATCTGAAACCCGGTATTGGTCGGGTCTTCCCAGGGATTCAGGAAAGCCATGATGCGCCGGCGCCGGTAATCCACATTCATGATGGCGAAATAGAGAAACGGCAGCGCCAGCATGACCATGGACAGGATATAGGACAGCCTGGTTCCGGCCGCGAACAACATTGCCATGGCAACCGCCCCGAGGGTCAGGGATGATCCCAGGTCCGGCTGCTTCAGCAGAAACATCAGCATGACCGCCAGCACCACCATGTACGGCAAAAAGCCGCTGGAAAAGAGCTTCACCTTGTCCTGCTTCTTGTCAAGCGAATAGGCCATGTACATGATAAAGGCGATCTTTGCCAGCTCCGACGGCTGCAGGGAAAATCCCGGCAGGCGGATCCAGCGGGACGAACCGCCGGCACTGCCGCCGATACCCGGGATCAAAACCAGACCGAGCAGCAGCAGGCAGAAGGCAAGGATCGGCACCGCCGCCTTCTTCCAGAAATGATAATCAATACGCATGGCCCCCACCATCGTTGCGATGCCGAGAACGAGGAAAATCCCCTGCCGCTTGAGGAAATAGAATTCGTCGTGATATTTCTGCGCCGCCATGATGGACGAGGAGGAATAGACCATGACGATGCCGAAGCAGGTCAATGCCGCAACCATGAGCATGATGATCAGGTCGTATCCCTCTGATTTCAGCATCTATTCAGTCCCCTCTAGGAGTTCACGCACGGCCGAAACGAAGCACTCGCCTCGTACTTCATAGTTCCTGAACATGTCGAAACTGGAACATGCCGGAGAAAACAGTACCACGTCCCCCGCCTCGGCCAATCGATGGGCCTCGCGCACCGCTTCTTCCAGACTGCCCACCAGCACCGTATCAGTGAGCTGGCCGAGGGCATCCCGAATCCGCTCCCGGGCTTCACCAAGCAGGATCAGGTGATTGACCCGCTCCCGCACCAGTTCGGCCAGCGGAGCATACTCGCCACCCTTGTCCTTGCCCCCCGCGATAAGCGTTACCTTGCCGGGGAAGCTCTCCAGGGACTTGACGACGCTGCCCACGTTGGTTCCCTTGCTGTCATTATAATAGTCCACGCCGTTCACCGTCGCCACGAACTCCATACGGTGGGGAAGGCCGGAAAATCCTTCGACCGCCGCCAATGCCGACGCGGCAGGGCACCCCAGCAGCAGGGTCGTGGCAAGCGCCGCCATGCAATTGTCGATATTGTGCACGCCCCGAAGCTTGAAGGAATCGGTGGGAAAGCGCTCGACCCGTCCGTCCCAGGCAAAGGTGATTACCCCATCCTGGCAGCTGATGCCCTGCTCCAGCGGCTTGAGCCTGCTCATGGGAACGACGCGGGCCGCAAGCGTGCCCGCGCAGTTCGCCACCAAGGGATCGTCGATATTGAGGATCGCGAAGTCATCGCCGGTCTGGTTGGCGAAAATCCGCAGCTTGGCAGCGATGTATTCCCGGTAGCTGGCATAACGGTCCAGATGGTCTTCGGTAATGTTGAGCAGCACCGCGACACGGGGACGGAAGTTGACGATCCCCTCCAACTGGAAGGAACTGATTTCCGCAACGACCCGGTCGACCGCCTCCCCGGAGGCAACCAGCTCGATGAGCGGATTACCGATATTGCCGCCGACAAAGGTCTTGAATCCGCAGCTGCGAAATATCGCACCGGTCAGGGACGTGGTGGTAGTCTTGCCATTGGTACCCGTAATCGCGGCAATTGGCGCATCGAGGAACGCGTAGGCCAGCTCGATTTCGCTGATCACGGGGACGTTCCGTTTCCGCGCCAGCTCCAGCGGCGCGATATTCATCGGCACTCCCGGGCTCACCACGATTAGATCCGCGCTGGTGAACGTTTCGTCACCATGGCCGCCGAATTCGTAGGTTATCTCCAGATCGGACAGCATCGCCAGGAAATCCGCCAGAGCTCCCCGGACCCTGTTGTCACTGACGGTCACCCGGGCGCCGCGCTCGGCGAGCAATCGCGCCGTCGCCGCACCGGTTCTGGCCAGACCCACCACGAGGATTTTTTTATCTATCAGTTCCATTCGTTTGTATTCCACCTACGCGAATAGGTTGCAAACCCGCCTCTACCTATGGACATTACCGGATCTTCAGGGTCGAAATGGCTATCAACGCAAGAATAATGGTTATCACCCAGAAACGAACAATAATTTTCGGCTCCGCCACGCCCTTCAGTTCGAAATGGTGATGGATGGGAGCCATGCGGAATATCCTCTTGCCGCGGTACTTGTACGACCCGACCTGGAAGATTACCGACAGGGCCTCGACCACGAAAATGCCGCCGACGATCACCAGCAGGATCTCCTGCTTCGTTATGACCGCCAGGGCGCCGAGCCCACCGCCAAGGGGCAATGAACCAACATCGCCCATGAAAACCTCGGCGGGATAGGAATTGTACCAGAGGAAGCCGAGGCCGGCTCCCGCCATGGCGCCACAGAGTATCGCCAGTTCGCCGGCTCCGGGAACATAGGGTACCTGGAGATAGTTCGCCAGCTTTATGTTGCCGGCGATGTAGCTAAAGAGCATATACGTGCCGGCATTGATGGAAACCGGGCCGATTGCCAGGCCGTCCAGGCCGTCCGTCAGGTTGACCGCGCTGCTGGCGCCGAAAATGACCAGCATCACGAACGGAATATAGAAGAATCCCAGGTCAGGAGTCACATTCTTGAAAAACGGGACCGTAAGGGACGTCGAAAATCCAGGTATAAAATAGAGGACGGTCCCCGCCGCAAGGCCGAGGAAAACCTGCCAGAACGTTTTCTGCCGGGGCGACAAGCCCTTGGGGTTTTTCTCCACCACTTTTTTGTAATCGTCGACGAAACCGATCAAGCCGTACCCCACGATGATAAAAAGGGCTATCCAGATATAGCGGTTCGAAAGATCGGCCCAGAGCAGGGTCGGTATCACGATAGCCGCCAGGATGAGCACGCCTCCCATGGTTGGTGTTCCCTGTTTTTTCAGGTGCGACTCGGGACCGTCGGTCCGGATTACCTGGGTCATCTGGATGGACTGCAGCTTGCGGATCATCCAGGGACCCAGCAGAAACGAAACCACCAGCGCCGTGATCACGGCATAGATGGTTCGGAATGTCAAATACTTGAAGACATTCAGGAAATGAAACTCGGTTGCAAGTGGGTACAGTAAATTGTACAGCATCAGCCTATGGCCCCCTTCGCCATATCGTCGGAGAGCGTGTGCCTGATTCCCTCGGCAACGGTTTCCATCCGCATGCCGCGAGACCCCTTGACCAGGATGCAGTCGCCCGGCCGCATTGTGCCTCGCAGGTTGTCAAGGATCTCGGCATGGCTCTTCGCAACAAAAACCGATTCCTCGGGAAGACCACCCGCGAGCGCTCCTCGGGCCACGCATTCCGCCAGCGAGCCCATGAGGTAGAGGCGTTCAACACACCGGGCAGCCTGCCTGCCGATCTCCTCATGCGCCGCCGGAGAAGAGTCCCCTAATTCAAGCATATCGCCGAGAACGGCAAGTCCACGTCCTTCTTCCTTCAGTTCGGCCACGGTAGCAAGCGCCGCCCGCATCGAAGCGGGGTTTGCGTTGTAACTGTCGTCGATCAGCAGAATCCCGCCGAAGGCCTCAGGGAAAAAGCGTTTTTCAACGGGGGCAAAGGACTCCAGGCCGGCCCTTATTTCATCCGCTTCGAGCCCCAGCACATGGGCGGCAGATGCCGCCGCCAGCGCATTCATGACATTGTGGCGGCCGAAAGCCTTCAGCTTGATCTGAACCGTTGCCGCCGGAAGCGAGAGGACGAAAGCCTGACCCTCTCTGCCCCTCGCTTCAATCTTCTCCGCCCGTACCACGGCATCCCCGAACCCGTACGATAACCGCCGGACGCCGTCCGGCGTCGGCAAGCCGGCAACCAGCGGATCATCGGCATTGTAAACGGCCGTATTGCCGGGACGCAACCGCTGGAACAATTCGCCCTTGGCGGCGGCAACGGCGGCAATGCTCCCCATGCTCTGCAGGTGGGCGGACGCCACGTTGGTGATGATTCCCACATCCGGCCGGGCAATTTCCGCCAGCCGATCGATTTCACCCGGCTCGCTCATCCCCATCTCCAGAACCGCCCAGCGATGGCCGCCGTTCAGTTGCAGGACCATTTGGGGCAGGCCGATGAGATTGTTCAGGTTTCCCGCGGTTTTCAGGCCATCACCGGTCCGGCGCAGAATCGCGGCCAGCATCTCCTTGGTGGTCGTCTTGCCGTTGCTGCCGGTAACGGCAACAACCGGCACGGCAAAACGGTTGCGGTGAAAAACGGCCAAGTCGCCGAGCGCCCGGAGGGTATCGGTCACCGTGATGCACGTAGTGCCCGGCGGCAAGGTTTCCGGTTCGCAACGCGTCGGTTCCGCCAGCAACACCCGCACTCCGCGTGCTACGGCCATCTCAATAAAGCGATGCCCGTCAAAGCGCTCCCCCCGCAGGGGGACGAACAATTCACCCGGCTCCGCGGTACGCGAATCGGTGGAAACCCCTGATACCCACCCTTCCAATGCCCCGGTCACGGTTCCGCGGACGGCTTCAGCTATCCGGCCAACGGTGAACTCCGGCTTCATGCCGCTTTCCCTGCCAAACGGAGCGCCAGTGCAGCCTCCTCGCGGTCGTCGAAATGGTGCTTTTCGCTACCGATAATCTGGTAGTCCTCGTGTCCCTTGCCGGCAACCAGAACGATATCGCCCGGCACGGCAAGGCGGACCGCGAGGCGAATCGCCTCACGGCGCGACTCGACAGTAAGAAATCCTTGTTCGTCTATTCCGTCCGCCAGGGTCGGGATGGTGTATTCCCGGAGCCCCAGTGAAAGGATGCCGTCACGCACCTGGCGAATGATTGCCGCCGGTTCTTCGGAGCGCGGGTTGTCGGAAGTAACTATCGCCAAGTCGCTGTAGCGTCCCGCGACTTCACCCATGATGGGTCGTTTGCCGCGATCGCGATCCCCGCCGCAGCCGAACACGGTGATAATACGCTTCGTGGCCAGTTCGCGGAGGGTTTTCAGGACATTCTCCAGGGCATCCCCGGTGTGGGCATAATCGACGAGTACGGTGATCTCCCGGTCGTTCTCGACCCGCTCCAGACGGCCGGCCACCGTATCGTGCTCCTCGATGCCGCAACGAATGGTGTCCAGGGAGAGGCCCAAAGCACAAGCCGCTCCGGCGGCGGACAGGATATTGTAGAGGTTAAATCGTCCCAGGAGACGCGAAGCAAAAGGCGCTTCGCCGCCGGGCGTACAGAGGATCCCGGAAATTCCGGCCGTGGAAAAAACAACATCCCGAGCCGAGATATCGGCACCGGGACCAAGACCGTACGAAAGGATCGGACAAGCGGCGGATCGTGCAAGGCCCGGGCCCGCCGGATCATCCATGTTGATCACGGCATGCCGGGTCGGCTTCCCGTCGTCCGGGAACAGTAATTCGGCGAAAAGCCGTTGCTTGCTCGCCAGATAGGATTCCATGTCACGATGGTAGTCCAGGTGGTCCCGGGTCAGGTTCGTAAAAACCCCCACGTCGAAGCGGCAACCGTCAACCCGCTTTTGCTCCAAGGCGTGTGAGGAAACCTCCATGATGATGCCCCGGGCGCCCAGGTCCACCAGCTGACGCAGTATTTTCTGGAGATCGACCGACTCGGGCGTGGTGTGAGAAGACTCGAGGCGATTTTCGCCGAAACGGTAGTTGATGGTGCCGAGAACCGCCGGAGGGATACCGGCCTTGGCAAGCATCGTCTCCAGCAGATAGGTAGTGGTGGTCTTGCCATTGGTTCCGGTTATGCCGATCAACGGAATATTCGCTGTCGGATCACCGTAAAAGCTGGCCGCCATCCGGGCCATGGCCAGCCTGGCATCCGGCACCGTTGCCGCGGCAATCCCCGGGGGAAGGTTTGTATCGTCCTCGACCACAAAGGCAACGGCCCCGGCGGCTGCCGCCCGGGAGAGAAAGGAATGACCGTCAACGGCTACCCCGCGCAGGGCAAAAAAGAGGCCGCCCGGCATAACCGCACGGGAGTCGTAGAACAGGCCGCGGATTTCCACATCCGTGTTGCCGGCAATCCGCACCGGCGCTCCGATAGTATGTAAAAGTTCGAAAAACCGCACTGAACCTCTCCCTGGCTGTCCCTGCCACTCCATTACTTCTCTCGCCCCGGCCCCGCGGCTATGCGGAAGGGGCAAATCTTACCCACACCTGATTTTTCGGGCCGATCTGCTGACCCGGTTGCGGATTCTGCTCCACGGCGCGTCCGCTTCCCAGAATTTTCACGTTCAGTGAATTCTTTTCCATGTACCGCAAAACCTGGCGGATGCTCATGCCACGGAAATTGGGCATCATGCCGCCACCCATCGCCTCGTCGAATACGGCTTCGGCAACATCATTCACCTCATCCTGCCGCACCTTGGCGTCTTCCTCTTTGTCCCGGGCCTTTGCATTTGCTTTCAGCGGCAGAGTAGGGGGCACCTTCAGGTAGCAGAGCGACTGATGCGCAATCTCACGGAAGGCCGGAGCAGCGACGACCCCCCCGTAGGAACTCGTTTTCGGCTCGTCGACGATTACCAGGATCGTCAGGCGCGGATCGTCCGCCGGAACGAAACCGACAAACGAGGCGGTCCGCTTGGTTGCGGAATAGCACTTGGTCATGGGATCGACCTTCTGGGCCGTCCCCGTCTTTCCGGCAACCCGGTAGCCGTCTACCACGGCGTTCAGACCGGTTCCCCCTTCCGCCGTTACGTTTTCCATCATCCGCGTCATCGTCTTGGCGGTGCGGGAAGAAACCACCCGGCGACGTATCTGCGGCGAAAATCCCTGGACCACCGTGCCGGAATCATTGGTTATCTTTTCCACAAGGTACGGTTTCATCAGCAACCCGCCGTTGGCAATCGAGGAGATCGCCGTTGCCAGCTGCAGGGCCGATATCGAAAGCCCCTGGCCGAATGATATGGTTGCAAGGTCAATGGGGTACCAGCGGCTGCGGTCCCGTAGCAGGCCGGATACTTCCCCCGGCAGGTCGATGCCGGTCTTTTCCCCAAACCCGAAATTTTTCAGGCCGGCCAGCAGCCTGCCGGCACCGAGGCGCGCCCCGATTTTCGCCGAGCCGATATTGCTGGAAAACTTCAGTATCTCAGACACCCGCAAATTGCCGTACTTATGGGTATCGTGAATGATCCTGCCGCCAATGGCATAATTGCCGTTTTCACAGTTGAAAACATCATTCGGCCCGACAATCTTCGTAGCCAGTGCCGACGCAATGAGAAAAACCTTCATCGTCGAACCGGGCTCGAAGGTGTCGGCAACCGCCCTGTTCCGCAGGTTATCGTGAGAATAGCCGCGGAAGGAATTGGGGTTGAAAGTCGGATAGGAAGCCATTGCCAAAACCCTTCCGGTATCGGGTTCCATAACCAGGGCAACCCCACCCGCGGCCCGGCTTTCCGTTACCGCCTTGGCAAGCTCCTTCTCCGCAATGTACTGGATATTCTTGTCCAGCGTCAGAATGATGTTGTGTCCCTTGGATGACTTCTTGACAACCTTGTCCATAAGGGCGATGTCGCGTCCCAGGGCATCACGCTCGGTAACGAGGTAACCGGTATTCCCGAGAATCTGGGAATTGTACCTGAGTTCAAGCCCTTCAAGCCCCTGCGGGTCGAGACCGGTGAAACCTATCACGTGGGCCGCCACCTCGGCGTTCGGATAAAATCGACGGGACTCCTTGACGAAGCCGATGCCGCTGATTTTCAGGTCCCGGATTTTCCGGGTCATATCCGGCGTTATCTGACGCCGCAGCCAGACGAACCCTCTTTTACCCGAGAGCTTCTTTGCAAGTTGCCCGCGGGGGAAGCCGAGAAGAGGCGCAAGTCTTTCAGCCGCGCCTTGGGGATCTTCAATAAAAACCGGTTCCGCGAAGCACGAGTCCATTTCGATGGAAAGTGCCAGAGCCGCACCGGTACTATCGTAAATCGTGCCGCGCGCGGGAGTCAGGGGAACGGTTTTCTGGTGTTGCCGCTCAGCGAGCCGAACCCAATCATCTTTCTTGATTATCTGAAGATAGAACGCCCGAAACGATGTCGCGACAAAGAAAAAGGCAAACAGGAAGCCGATAATGCGGATTCGAATTCTGGACCATTTCTCCTTGGTTTCCATCATTTGACGAGTATCACCTGCTGATCGATGGGCAAAGCCATATCGAGCTCACCCTTGGCCAGGGCCTCGATCCTCGCCGGATGTTTCAGAGACGCGACCTCGAGCCGCAAGGCATTTTTTTCCTGCTGCAACTGCTTGACCAGACTGTTCGCTTCGGTAATTTCCCGGTTCAGATCGACGACCTTGACACGCGACCAGACATGAAAAAGCGAAAGCACGGTCAAAAGGGCCAGGAGCGTAATCAGGTACGGAAAGAGATCCCATCTCTGTGAAGCCGTCAATTCCGCTTTTTTCGGGGATGCAATTTTGCTGACGGCAGTTTTCGCAATTGACATGGCAGCCAGGCTCCTTTCAATTACAATTTCTCGGCGGCCCTCAGTTTAGCGCTGCGGGATCGCGGATTCACATCAAGTTCCTTCTTGCCGGCGACAACGGGTTTACCGGTAAGTTTCCGCAGGATCGGCACCCTTCCACACACGCAGCGTGGAATGCTTTTCGGACAGACACATCCCCTGGCGTACTCGTTGAAGACATTCTTCACTATCCGGTCTTCCAGGGAATGGAAGGAAATCACCACGATCCTGCCACCCGTTTTCAACGACTCGATACCGGCCGCCAGTCCCTGTTCCAGGCTCTCGAGCTCTTCATTGACGGCAATCCGTATCGCTTGGAAGGTCCTCGTGGCGGGATGGAGTCGCGCCTCCCAGCGAGCCCGCGGAATGGCGCCCTTGACCAGGTCCGCCAACCGCATGGTAGTTGAGATGGGCTCGATTTCCCGCGCCGTAACTATTACCGCGGCGATGCGCCGAGCCCAGCGTTCTTCGCCGAACTCCCGGATTATCCGTTCCAACTCCTTGTCCGAAAGGGTATTGACGAGTTCCGCGGCGGTCATGCCGGACGAACCGTCCATTCTCATGTCCAGCGGCGCGTCCTGCTGGAAGCTGAAACCGCGCTCCGCCGTATCAAGCTGATGCGACGACACGCCGATATCGAGCACCATGCCGTCGATCGAATCAATCCCCTCCCGTGTCAGTACATCGGGCAAGGCGGAAAAGTTTTCATGGAACAGCCTGACGCGCTTCCCAAAGGGAGCAAGTTCCGAAGCCGCGGCGTCCAGGGCCTCCCGGTCCCGGTCGAAGCCGAGCAGAACCCCGTCCGGAAAAGATGCCTCCAGGATCCCGCGCGCATGTCCCGCTCCCCCCAGGGTTCCGTCCACGTAAATACCGCCGGGGCGGGGCGCCAGAAACTGGAGAACTTCGTCGTACAAAACCGATATATGGCGAAAATCGCCCACTACAACCCCAAATCGGCCAGTGCCGTTGAATCATCGGGAAAGTTTTCGTCATCTTGGCGGCGAACCTTCTCATACTCCGCCAGGCTCCAGATTTCGGCCTTGTTCAGAAGTCCGGCAAAGACGATTTCCCTCTCCAGCGACGCACTTTTTCGAAGGTGCGGCGGGATAAGGATCCTGCCGAGCTTGTCGGCGGAACACTCGACGGCAGGCGCGACTATTCTTCTCTTGACCGCGGCCAACTGGGCCGAAGAAAGCCCGATGCCGGTCCCGCGAATGAGTTTTTCCTCGAAAGCGATCCACTCCTGGTACGGAAAGATCGCCAGGCCGGAGCAGGAGATCCCCTCAGCCAGCCGTACCGGGCTGGAATTGGTAATAAAAAAACGATCGTCACCGAAGGTTTCCACGAGGACTTCGCGAAACTTGGCAGGGAGACTCGTTCGTCCCTTTGCATCAATGGTGGTGTTGAAAACCCCCCGAAACATCGCCCCTCCGAGACCTTTTTCCACATTTTACCACTTTATACCACTTTGGTGACAAACTATACTAAGCGTCCCGGGTGTTGTCAAGGCAAAAGTACTGCAAAAAATGAGAAATTTTCCGCGATTTTCCAAGGGGTTAAGAGTTCTGCGGGAAAAGGAAGGAAAATAACTTTTCAGGCGGACGAAGCACGTGGATTTCACTGGGAAAAACAACAAAAACCCTCTCAATTTCAGTCTGTTCCGCCCAGGAAGGGAACAAGGGACACGAAGGGTGGGAAGTGTCGGGCGGAATACGGAAAAGTGGTCAGCAACAACGGGGAACATGCCCCGCATTCTTACTGCTCTTTCTTGTGGTCGAACAACGGGACAACCTTTGCCGGCTCCTTTCTCTCCGCCGAGGGAGCATTCTCCTCCTTGTCGGCATCAGGGCGCAACTCGTCCGGCCGCAGGGGAGAAACCACCTTCTCCAGGTAAACCGGGGTGCCTCCCATGGTAAAAGGAGTACCGTTAATCTGGTTTTCTTCCAGTATCCAGGTAAAAATCTGAAGCGGCGTGGTCAAAATCAGCAGACTGACCTTCCACCACCCCGGCTTCACATCGGGAACAATATCCTCGATGCGGGCAAAGAAAGCAGGACTGTTCTCTATATGAACGCACACTAAATCATGAATCGTCGTGGCCATGCATCCTCCATGAAGTCCTGACAGATAAATGATAAACCGCCGCGGACACCAACCCGGCACAGCGCGGAACACGCACCGGACATCCGCCTCTTTACGGCAACGGCAACTCGCATCGGCTAACAGCCGGCATCCGTCGAAATAATTTCGGCGACTTCACCCTGCAGTAAACGCGTATAGCGCAACAAAAGCCCCTGCATCATGCGTTGACCGAACAATCCGTCCAGTTCCCGGCACGAATCCCGCAACCCGCGTTCAAGCGCGCCGATTCGCTCCAGGTCGGCTGACGAAAGTTGTGATTCGATACGCTCGCAATGGAAGGTAATGCAGGTAAACGGGCGATAAGCAGGCGCCATGAGACATCCCGCATCACCCAGGTAGGGACAGGGGGTTTCGCGAAACAACGGCCTGAACAGCTCCATGCCGGTCGAAAGATACATCAGCAGATCAACGACTGAAAAGTGATATTTTCCCGTTTCACAGCAGAGCCCCCCGCAATCGGCACAGGTCTTGTCGATGACCGATTTGTTCGCAAGGGAGAAGATCTCCCGTTTGACTTGCCGAATCGTCTCGCCAAGCCTCCGAACCCGGTCTTTCACCGACTCGGAAAGAACCTCGTACTCGGCCATGGCGAGACGGACGGCATCTTCCCACATTTCCTGATCCGTCAAAAAATACCTCGAAAAAATGTCTCCGGTTATACTTGATAGTGGTCGAAGCAGCCCATAAGCCGGGTTCTGTTCCCACCGCGGGTTACCCCACGATGGGCGGTGACCATTCCTCTAGTGCCGCCGTTGCCGACGGCATCAAGCAGCCAACCCGGAAGCTCGGACGGGCCGTCCTCTGCGCTTCCCTATTCGGCCTTGCTCCTGGTGGGGTTTACCGAGCATCCGGTGTCACCACCGGACCTGGTAAGCTCTTACCTTACCCTTTCACCCTTACCCGCCTACGCTAAAGCTTCGGCGGGCGGTCTTCTCTCTGTGGCACTTTCCCTGGGGTCACCCCCGCTGGACGTTATCCAGCACCATGCCCCGTGGAGCCCGGACTTTCCTCTCCCCGCCGAAGCCTTGGCGAAGGCGGGCAGCGGTCACCTGGACTACTTCGACCAAACGTGACGTCTCATGGCTACTCCGCAACATCCTCGTCTTTGTCCTGGCGCATGAAAAGCATGCGCTGACAGTGGGGACAGATAACGAGATTTTCTTCCTTGAAGAGGCTGTTGAATAGCTGCGGGGGAAGATTCATGTTGCATCCCAGGCATGAGCCGCTTTTTGCTTCGGCAATCGCCAGCCCCTGGCGACGCTCTCTAAGGGTCTCGTACCGCTTGATCATCGAAGGGGCAACTCCCTTGGCAGCCTCTTCACGTGCCGCGCCGTCACTGGCGATAGTCTCCGCCAGCTGTTCGATCCGGGCCTTGAACTCGTTCTTGCGAACCGTGGCGTTCGCCTCAAACTCCCGCAATTGACCTTCCTTTTCTTCGATCAGCACCTTGAGCTCATCACAGCGCGTTATTTTCTGAAGAATCTGCTCTTCGAGATCGGCCTTGACCTTTTTGGCGGCGGCAATTTCCTTGGAAACGGCCTGGTACTCCTTCTGGGTCTTTATCTCCCGCAAGCGTGCCTCGGAACGGGAAATCGAATCGGACTCCGTGGACAGATTCTCTTCCAGAACCTGCTTCTCCTCATCCAGGGCAGCCAGTTCGGTTTTCAGCTGGGAAATCTCCAGCTGTTTTTCTTCCGCCTTGGCTTCCAGAGACTGAATTTCGTTCTCCAAGGCAAGCGTTTCATCGCGCGATGAATCAATTTTCAGGTCAATCTCCTGCAGTTGCGCCAGAATCTTCACATTCTTACCCAAAACCTACCTCCTGTTCTGCTTGTTAATTCCCTATCCCGTTCTCCTTCGATACCCGGCTCAGCGGTATCGAAACGGGTCTTTTTCTGCCTTACATGTCAAGATATCCGTAATATATCCCCGTTCTCTCAGCTGGTCTTCCAGTTGCCGGGCCAGCCCTTCCACCATGGGAATTTCCGAGGCAAAATGGCCAAGATCGACAAGGGCCAGCCCCAATATTCGAGCCTCTTGCGCCTCATGATATTTCACATCCCCGGTTACCAGCACATCGGCGCCCCGGGAGTGCGCTTCCCGCAGTAGCGAAGCCCCACTGCCACCACAAAGCGCGACTTTTTTCAGCGTCCCGTCCCCATCGCCGACGAACCGCAGCCCTTCAACGGAAAACTCTTTTTTGATACGGGACACGAACCGCTCGAGGGAGAGCGGCTCCTTCAGCTCACCAATTCTGCCAAGCCCATCCTGCTCGCCTTTGTTCAGCAGCGGGTACAGGTCAATCGCCGGCTCTTCGTAGGGATGCGCGGCCGACAAAGCCGAAAGCGCCTGCGGCACGTCATCCTCCCTGAGCAACACCTCGATTCTTGTTTCTTCTACGTATTCGCGGCTTCCGACGGAACCGATGAAAGGAGAGGCGCCTTCATGGGGGGTAAAGGTCCCGGTCCCCTCAATCCGGAAAGAGCATTCACTGTAATTGCCGATAAAGCCGCTGAACCGGAACAGCGCCTGAGACACCCGCTCCTCGTACCCTTTCGGAACGAAGACGGCGAGCTTGACAAGAGTCCCGGTACGGGTAACGGCCAGCGGCGTTGCGGATACAACGCCGAGCCGCTCGGCAAGCAGATCGTTTACGCCACCCATGGCAATATCGTAGTTTGTATGAAGGGAAACTATGCTGAGAGAGTTGCGCAACGCCTTGCCTATGAGAACTCCGGAAGGATCTGCAAGGTTGACGGTCTGCAGGGGGCGGAAAATAAGCGGATGGTGAGAAAGGAGGAGGTGACATCGTTCGGCGATCGCGGCATCGATTGCCTCGTTGCAGGGATCGAGAGAAACCATGATTCTCGAAACCGGCGCTGAGGGGTCTCCCACCTGCAAACCGACATTATCCCATTCCTCAGCCAACGCAAACGGGGCAATACTATTAATGATTTCAATAATTTCTGATACTCTGGGGTTCATCTTCCCAGCCAAAAGAAAAGAGTGCAATCTCGAAAGATTGCACTCTTTTCTCCACTCGTGGATATATTTTTTCGGTTACTGAAGCACCGTACAGGCATCCCCAATCATCCCATGGATCAGGTGGTGGGCCCACCAGGATTCGAACCTGGGACCTACCGGTTATGAGCCGGTAGCTCTAGCCAACTGAGCTATAGGCCCGTAAAGTGAAAGATTATGATATGACAAGCGTAAACGGCTGTCAAGAATTTTAAATTGACAAACGACGGCAATTGCTTTCTAGTAAAAAAATGAGCAAGAAAAGAACCGACGACCACCTGAAAAACCAAAAGCGGAAACCGGAAAAAGGCCGCATGCTCGAGCTTGCCGTCGACACCCTTGATGAGGACGGTTACGGAGTCGCAACCCACGAAGGAATCAGGATTCGCGTAGTGGGGGCACTGCCGGGAGAACAGGTTCGCGCGCGCGTTACGTTTTCAGGACAGCGCGACATTTTCGCCGAAACGAAAAAAATCCTGCGCCATTCCCCGGAGCGCCTTGCCCAGGTTCTCTGTCCCGAGGCAGAATCCTGCAACGGCTGTCCTCTTATCCAGATGAAATATAAGGCCCAGCTGGCCTGGAAGCATAGCCTGGTGGAAAAAGCCGTCAGGCGCTACCCGTCTCTCCGGAAAACACCGATCCTGCCGGTTGCCGCCTCGAAAAAACCCTTGGCCTACCGCACCACGGCCAAGCTGGTGATTTCCGGCAGATTCGCCGAGCCGAAAATCGGCATCTACCAGCGCAACACCCACCAGGTCATCGACATTGGCGACTGCCCTCTCCATCACCCGCTCATCAACAGGATCGTGGCGGCCGCCAGGGAGGGAATCAGGAAAGGAAAGGTGCCGGTCTACAGCCCGACCACCCGCAACGGCATTATGCGCTACCTGGTAATCCGCGTCTCCGAGCAGGAAAATCGCGCCATGGTGGTATTCGTAACCAGCGAGCGGAGCTTCAATGAAATCCATCACCTGGCAAAATATCTGCGGAAAGAGGTCCCGGAAATATCGGTCGTGGCGCAGAACGTGAACAGCTCGAACGGCAACGTGATCATGGGTGACCGGGAATACTTTGTCACGAGGCAGCAGTCCCTCACCGAAAAAATCGCGAATATCCGCTTCTACATTTCCCCCCGCTCATTTTTCCAGGTAAACAACGACGGTGCCAGGACCATCTATGAACAGGTACGAGAGTGGGCCTCACTCAGCGGTACGGAACAGGTTGTGGACGTTTATTGCGGAGTCGGCGGCATATCTCTTTTTCTCGCCGACAGCGCGCGGGAAGTCCTCGGAATAGAATCGGTGTCCGCGGCCGTTGTTGATGCCGAAAAGAATGCCCGCCTGAACGGTATAAACAATTGCCGCTTTGAAGCGGGAGACGCGGCGGATCTGCTCGCGGAGATCAGTGAAGAGGACCACGGAGCAGACATCGTCGTTCTTAACCCGCCCCGCAAAGGGTGCGATGAAAAGGTTTTGCACTCCTGCGCGAACCTTGCTCCCGGAAGGATTCTCTATGTTTCCTGTTCCCCGTCAACCCTCGCCCGCGACCTCGACATCCTCGCCGGCCTTGGGTATCGAACGCTCGAAATACAGCCGGTTGACATGTTTCCCCAGACCCCGCATGTGGAAAACGTAGCGCTGCTCGCAAAGAAAAAGGGCGCCTCCTGAATGATACATTTTCCCCCTTGACGGACAGGCAATATGATGCTACTGTCTAGCAGATTTACCGACCGGCCTTTTAAACTAACCCTGTGAGGTTAACAAAGGTGGGGGCATACAGCAATCCGGTTTTCATTGAATAGCCAGAAGCCTTTCCGCCGATTCGCGGAAAGGCTTTTTTTGCGCCGAGAACTCGCCGGATGCTCCCCGATACAACTCTTCAAAAGTCTGCACAAGGAGGTTTGACGTGAACAGAGAAACAACCGTCATACTGGACGGCGCCGGGGTAAAGCGGGCACTCACCCGTATTGCGCACGAAATCCTGGAGCGGAACAAGGGAATTACCGACCTGGTGCTGGTGGGAATCAGGACCGGCGGAGATCACCTGGCTTTCGAACTGGCATCCCGCCTGGAGGAAATCGAAGGAGCCCCGGTACCGGTCGGCACGGTGGACATAACCCTCTACCGTGACGACATCAAGACCCAGGCCGCTCATCTCCCGGTCGGAAAAACGGATATTCCCTTCAGCATCGAAGGGAAAAGAGTCGTCCTCGTGGACGACGTCCTCTTTACCGGGAGGACCATCCGGGCCGCCATGGACGCCATGATGGACCACGGCAGGCCTCAGTGCATACAACTGGCGGTCCTCATAGACCGCGGCCACCGGGAACTGCCGATCCGCGCCGATTTTGTCGGCCGCAACGTTCCCACCAGCAGAAAAGAAAACATTCTGGTCAGTTTCGACGAAGCCGATCACCCGATCGAAGTGATGTTGGAAAAACCTTGATTTTCATTATTTTCTGGAGGGTCACCCATGGCATTCAAACATAAGGACATCCTGGGACTGCAGGATCTTACGGCGGAAGAGATCGAACTGCTCCTCAACACCGCCGACAACATGAAGGAAATCAGCAAGCGGGAGATCAAGAAGGTTCCGACCCTGCGCGGCAAAACGGTGGTGAACCTGTTCTTCGAACCGTCGACCCGCACCCGCACTTCTTTCGAGACCGCGGCAAAACGACTCTCGGCGGACACCCTCAATATTTCGGCATCCACAAGTGCGGTCCAGAAAGGGGAAACCCTCTCTGACACGGCTCGAAACATCGAAGCAATGCAGCCGGACATCATCGTCATGCGTCACGCGATCTCCGGGGCTCACCACTACCTGGCGCAACGCGTTTCCTACTCGGTTATCAACGCGGGCGACGGTGCCCATGAGCATCCTTCACAGGGGCTGCTCGACATGATGACCATGCGCGAAAAACTCGGCACCCTCAAGGGGATCAAGGTCGCCATCGTCGGCGACATCACGCACAGCAGGGTCGCCCGTTCCAATATTTACGGGCTGACCAAGATGGGCGCGAAGGTATTTCTCGCGGGGCCCCCGACTCTCATTCCGCCCGGCGTGGAACGTCTGGGCAATGTCACCGTCTGCGACAAGATGAAGGATGCGGTGGAAGACGCCGATGTCGTCATGATGCTCCGCATCCAGCTGGAACGGCAAGGCAAGACGCTGCTCCCCACCATGCGCGAATATTCCCGCTACTTCGGGCTTTCCGAAGATCTGGTAAGAATGGCGAAACCTGATGTCCTGGTCATGCATCCCGGCCCCATGAACCGGGGAGTGGAAATTTCCTCCAACGTGGCCGACGGAAACAAGTCCGTCATTCTCGAGCAGGTGGAAAACGGCGTGGCGGTCCGCATGTCAATGCTTTACCACGTAAGCGGCGGCGGGCCGACGGAATGAACCGGTTCAAGGTTCAAGGTTCGAAGTTCAACGTTAGAGGCAAAACCAGAAATTCCGAGCCTTCAGCTTTGATCCTTAAACATTGAACCTTGAACTTTGAACATTGAACCTTGAACTTCTTTACCATGAGGTGCCAAATGGATCTTTTGATAAAAGGCGGCCGCGTCATCGACCCGGCCCAGAAGATTGACGAAAAGCTCGACATCCGGATCGCTGACGGAAAAATCAAGGAAATCGGCAAGAAGCTCACAGCCGGAAAATCGTGCGAGACCATCGACGCCAAGGGACTCATCGTTGCTCCCGGGCTCATCGACATGCATGTCCATCTGCGCGACCCGGGCCTTGAGTACAAGGAAGACATCGTAACCGGAACCCGGGCGGCGGCCGCGGGCGGATTCACCTCGGTTGCCTGCATGCCGAATACCAGTCCGGCAAACGACAACAAGGCCGTCACCACCTATATCATCGCCAAGGCAAAGGCCGAAGGGCTGGTAAACGTCTTCCCGGTCGGCACGATTACCCAGGGCGGCAAGGGCGAGAAACTCGCGGAAATGGGAGACCTGAAAGAAGCCGGATGCGTTGCCGTATCCGATGACGGGCATCCCGTCGCCAACCCCGAACTCATGCGCCGCGCCCTGGAATATGCCAAAGGCATGGAAATGCCCCTCATTTCCCATTCGGAAGACCTGGAACTCGCCGGAGACGGCCTGATGAACGACGGATTTACCGCAACCGAACTGGGACTCAGGGGAATCCCCTGGGTTGCCGAAGACGCGGCGGTCGCACGGGACGTTTTCCTGGCTGAGTTTACCGATTCGCCGATTCACATCGCCCATATATCGACCAAAGGCTCGGTCCGGATCATTCGCGACGCCAAGGCACGCGGCGTCAAGGTCACGTGCGAAACGGCACCCCATTACTTTTCCCTCACCGAAGATGCGGTTCGGGGCTACAATACCAATGCGAAGATGAATCCCCCGCTCAGAACCGCCGACGATGTCGCCGCCATCAAGGCGGGCCTCGCGGACGGCACCATCGACGCCATCGCCACCGACCATGCCCCGCACCACCTCGATGAAAAAGACGTGGAATATGCCCTGGCTTTAAACGGCATCATCGGTCTGGAAACGGCGTTGCCCCTTTCACTGGCTCTCGTGAAGGAAAAAACGCTCGACCTGAGCACCCTTGTTGCCAAGTTGTCCCTGAACCCGGCCCGCATTCTGGGCGTCGATCGGGGAACCCTCGAACCGGGAGCGGTCGCCGATCTCACGATCATCGATCCGGACCAGGAATGGACCGTCGAAGCTGACAAGCTCGCGAGCAAATCCAAGAATTCGCCCTTCCTCGGTGTCAAGATGAAGGGCCGGGCAGCCTATACCATCGTCAGCGGGAAGATGGTCTACAAGAACGTTTAGATCCCATGAAAAATTTATTTGAATTAATCGAATTATCAACCAGGAGAATTACATGAAAGCAGTTCTCGCGCTCGCCGACGGCCGCGTTTTTGAAGGCAAATCATTCGGAGCCACCGGAGAAGCCACCGGAGAAGTGGTTTTCAACACCGCCATGTCCGGCTACCAGGAAGTACTGACCGACCCGTCCTATAAAGGGCAGATGGTCACCATGACCTACCCGCAGATCGGCAATACCGGCGTCAACCCGGAGGATGTGGAAAGCGGCAGGCTCTATCTTTCAGGCTTCATCGTCAAGGAATATCTCGAAGAATATTCCAACTGGCGGGCGACCATGAGCCTCGGCGCCTACCTGCGGGAAAACGGCGTAGTGGGTATCCAGGGAATCGACACCCGTGCGCTGACCCGCCACCTGCGCGACAAGGGAGCCCAAAACGGCATTATCTCCACGATCGACACCGATCACGCCAGCCTCATCAGCAAAGTCCGCGCGGTGCCCAGCATGGCCGGCCTGGACCTCGCCACCGGGGTAACCTGCGACAAACCCTATCACTGGACCCAGGGACTTTGGGAACTGGGTGCGGGATATGCCGATTTTGCCGGCAAAGAGCTCCCCCACAAGGTGGTCGCTTATGACTTCGGCATCAAGTTCAATATTCTTCGCTGCCTGGTGTCCGCGGGCTGCGACGTAACGATAGTGCCGGCAACCTTCCCGGCCGAAGAAGCACTCGCCATGAACCCCGACGGGATTTTCCTCTCCAACGGTCCCGGTGACCCGGAGCCCATGACGGAGGTCATCGCCAACATCAAGAAGCTGATCGGCAAGATCCCCATCTTCGGCATCTGTCTCGGTCACCAGCTGCTCGGCCTCGCCCTCGGCGGCCGGACCATGAAACTGAAATTCGGCAATCACGGCTCCAACCTGCCGGTCATGGATCTGAAGACCCGCACCGTGGAAATTACGGCCCAGAATCACGGTTTTTCCGTAGACATCGCTTCCCTGTCCGGCTGCTGCGAACTGGCCCATGAGAATCTCAACGACATGACCGTGGAAGGAATGCGCTGTATCCGCCACCCCATCTTCTCGGTGCAACATCACCCCGAAGCCTCGCCGGGCCCCCATGATTCCCAGTACCTGTTCGGGCGGTTCGTCGAAATGATGGAGAACTGGAAGACAGCGTAGGGGCGATCCTCGTGATCGCCCTCCAATCAGGCAAACACACGGTTTGCCCCTACAGCGGACATTAATGAGCTACCTCGATCTTTTTCAATCCGGAGAACTCCGGGAGCGGGTTCGGCAGGCCTATGACCGGCTCCGCTCCTGCGACCTGTGCCCCCACGAATGTGGCGTGAACCGCCTGAACGGCGAAACCGGCCTCTGCCGGGCCGGGCTGCAGCCGAAAGTCGCCTCGGCCACCGTTCACCGCGGGGAAGAACCGCCCATCTCGGGCAGCCGCGGATCAGGAACGATCTTTTTCTCCTGGTGCACGCTGCGCTGCAGGTTCTGTCAGAACTTCCCCATCAGCCAGATGGGAAACGGCGAAGAAACGACCACCAGCGGCCTGGCGGACAGGATGCTGAAGCTGCAGAAAGTGGGGGTTCACAACATCAATCTCGTGACCCCGGGACACTATCTGCCGCAGATTCTCGCGGCCCTCTGGCATGCCATCCCCCGGGGGTTCCGCCTGCCGCTGGTCTGGAATTCCGGCGGCTACGAAAAAGCCGACGTCCTCGCCCTGCTTGACGGGCTCGTGGACATCTACCTGCCGGATATGAAGTACAGCGACGAAGAGCCGGCGGTCCGTTTTTCCTCCGCACCGGGATACCGGGACACCAATCGCGCGGCAATCCGGGAGATGGCGCGCCAGGTGGGCCAGCTGCAACTGGATGACGAGGGCATTGCCCGCCAGGGTCTTATCATCCGCCACCTGGTACTGCCGGGCCGGGCCGCGGGTTCGGCCGAAACGCTACGTTGGATCGCCGAGAACGTGGGAACCGAAACCTACCTTGCCCTCATGAACCAGTTCTTCCCCGCCTTCGAGGCCGGGAATATCGACGGCATCAACCGGAAGATTTCCGACGAAGAATATGCGGAAAGCGTGGCGGCACTGGAAGCATACGGACTGGAAAACGGCTGGGTCCAGGAATAAAAACAAGCTGACGGGAACCCGGCTTTTCCGGTTTCCCACCGACTTACCGTAGATATACCTAAGGAGAAACAATGCCGAAACGAACAGATATCAAGAAAATTCTTATCATCGGCGCCGGTCCCATTGTCATCGGTCAGGCGTGCGAGTTCGACTATTCCGGGACGCAAGCCTGCAAAGCGCTCAAGGAAGAAGGGTACGAGGTGGTGCTCCTCAACAGCAACCCGGCCACCATTATGACCGACCCTGATTTTGCCGACCGGACCTACGTGGAGCCGGTCACCCCCGAATTCCTGGAAAAAATCATCGCCAAGGAGCGGCCCGATGCACTGTTGCCGACCCTGGGAGGTCAGACCGCCCTCAATACCGCCGTGGCGGTGGCGGAAAACGGCGTCCTGGAAAAATACGGCGTTGAACTGATCGGCGCCAAACTCCCGGCGATTAAAAAGGCCGAAGACCGCACCCTGTTCAAGCAAGCCATGGAAAAAATCGGGCTGGAAGTTCCCCGCTCCGGCTTCGCCCACAACTTTGCAGAAGCCATGGAGATCGTCCAGGAGGTCGGCTTCCCGGCCATCATCCGCCCTTCCTTCACCCTCGGCGGCACCGGCGGCGGCATCGCCTACAACATGGAAGAATACGAAAAAATGGCCCTGGCGGGAATCGACGCCTCGCCCACGGACGAAATTCTCGTGGAACAATCGGTCATCGGCTGGAAAGAGTACGAGCTGGAAGTGATGCGCGACACCAAGGACAACGTGGTCATTATCTGCTCCATCGAGAATCTCGACCCCATGGGCGTCCATACCGGCGACTCCATTACCGTGGCCCCGGCCCAGACCCTGACCGACAAGGAATACCAGATCCTGCGCGACGCATCACTGAAAATCATCAGGGAAATCGGCGTGGACACCGGGGGCTCCAACATCCAGTTCGCCATCAACCCTGATGACGGCAGGCTCGTGATCATCGAAATGAATCCGCGCGTTTCGCGCAGCTCGGCCCTGGCGTCGAAGGCAACCGGTTTCCCCATTGCCAAGATTGCCGCCAAACTGGCGGTCGGCTACTACCTCGACGAGATCAGGAACGACATCACCCGGGAAACGCCGGCCTGCTTCGAACCGACCATCGACTACGTGGTAACCAAGTTCCCCCGCTTTACCTTCGAGAAATTTCCGGCCGCCGACGCAACCTTGACCACCCAGATGAAATCGGTGGGCGAAGTCATGGCCATCGGCCGCACCTTCAAGGAATCACTGCAGAAGTCGCTGCGCTCCCTGGAAATCGGCTCCTGCGGCCTGGAATCGCGGCTCTTCGACCTGACCGAAGAAACGAGGCGCGCCCTGACCCCCGGTGAACAGGCAACGCTCCAGGAAAAACTGCACACCCCCAACTGGGAACGCCTCTGGTTCCTGGGCGACGCCTTCCGCAGCGGCATGAAGGTGGAAGAACTCTACACCATCACCGGCATCGATCCCTGGTTCCTCGTCAACATCCGGCAGATCATCGAGATGGAAGACGAGTTGAAGGCCGCGCGCCACGTCTTCGAAAAAAATCTCCCGGAACTGCGGGAAGTGCTCAAGGACGCCAAGGAGTACGGCTTCTCCGACCGTTTCATCGCCCGGCTCTGGCAAACGACTGAAGAAAACATCCGCGCCGTCCGGGTGGCCCTCAACATCATTCCGGTCTTCAAACGGGTCGACACCTGTGCGGCCGAATTCCTCGCCTACACGCCCTACCTCTATTCCACCTATGAGGAAGAATGCGAGGCGGACCCGACCGACCGTAAAAAGATCATGATCCTCGGCGGCGGCCCGAACCGCATCGGCCAGGGCATCGAGTTCGACTA
The DNA here is from genome assembly GCA_040773465.1 of Geobacteraceae bacterium. GTDB lineage: Bacteria > Desulfobacterota > Desulfuromonadia > Geobacterales > Geobacteraceae > RPRC01. Next base: position 67,491 of record JAXGWF010000013.1, read on the forward strand.
CTGCTGCGTCCACGGCGTCTTCGCCCTGGCCGAAGACGGCTATGAAACCATCATGGTCAACTGCAACCCGGAAACGGTTTCCACCGACTACGACACCTCCGACCGTCTCTACTTCGAGCCGCTCACCTACGAGGATGTCCTCAACATCGTCGAAAAGGAAAAGCCGGAAGGCGTCATCGTCCAGTTCGGCGGCCAGACCCCCCTGAAGCTGGCGGTCTCCCTGGAAAAGGCCGGTGTCCCCATCATCGGCACCTCTCCGGACGCCATTGACCGGGCGGAGGACCGGGAACGCTTCCAGGTGATGCTCCACAAGCTCCATCTGCGGCAACCGGAAAACGGCACGGCCCGCTCCTTCGAGGAGGCGGAAAAAATCGCCGAACGGATCGGCTACCCGGTCGTCGTCCGCCCCTCCTACGTTCTCGGCGGGCGGGCCATGGAGATCGTCTACGACGTGGAAGGCCTGCGCCGCTACATGCACACCGCCGTCCAGGCCTCGCCCGAGCACCCGATTCTCATTGACAAGTTCCTCGATGAAGCGATCGAGATCGACGTGGATGCCCTCTGCGACGGCCAGGACGTGATCATCGGCGGCATCATGGAACACATCGAGGAAGCCGGCATCCACTCCGGCGATTCGGCCTGCTCGCTGCCGCCCTACTCGGTATGCCGCGACACGGTCGAGGAAATCAAGCGCCAGACCAGGCTCATGGCCCTGGAACTCGGCGTCCGGGGGCTCATGAACGTGCAGTTCGCGATCAGGGACGGCGAAATCTACATCCTCGAGGTTAACCCGAGGGCATCCCGTACCGTCCCCTTCGTCTCGAAGGCCACCGGCCGGCCGCTGGCGAAACTGGCTGCCCGTATCATGGCGGGCAAGACCCTGAAAGAGCTGGGAATCGAAACGGAAATCGAGCCGCAACACATCGCGGTCAAGGAATCAGTGTTCCCGTTCGTGAAATTCCCGGGCGTGGACACGATCCTCGGCCCGGAAATGAAGTCGACCGGCGAAGTCATGGGCATCGACAACGATTTCGCCCGTGCCTTTGCCAAGGCGCAGCTGGGAGCCGGCGTCCGCCTTCCCCTGTCGGGAGCGGTCTTCATCAGCGTACGCGACAGCGACAAGAAACATATTGTAACGCCGGCAAAAAAACTGTATGATAACGGCTTTGAACTGGTCGCCACCCGGGGAACGGCCACCTATCTTCAGGACAAGGGGATACCGGTACGGGTGGTAAACAAGGTCCTCGAAGGCCGCCCCCATATCGTTGACGCCATTAAGAACAACGAGATCTGCATGGTAATCAATACCACCCAGGGGGCCCAGGCGGTTGCCGACTCATTTTCCATCCGCAGGAATACCCTGGTTAACAACATCGCCTACTTCACGACCACCTCGGGAGCACGGGCGGCAGTTGACGGTATTCTTGCCGTGCTCGACAAGGCCTTGGACGCGAAACCGCTGCAGGATTATTTCTAACGGCACGAAGCGGCACCCGATACGCGGCCGCAACCGTGCGACAACGAATATTTCAGAGATGCAACTACGCCTGGGGCGGCCTTTTCGGCTGCCCCTCACGTTTTACGGCGGGTAAATTTCAAAACCACTGTCACTCGGCACGGATCGCGGACCGTCCGCTTGGAACGGCCGGCCGAACGACCACGCCGTTTTCAACACCGTACCAGGAGGCTAGCACCACCATGTCCCATTCAGTACCAATGACCAAGGAAAGCTACGAAACTCTTCAGGATGAACTGAAGCGCCTCATTAGGGAAGAGCGCCCGAAAGTCATTCAGGATATCGCCGAAGCACGATCCCATGGGGATCTTTCGGAAAACGCGGAATATGACGCGGCCAAGCACCGGCAAGGCTTCATCGAGGGTCGGATCCAGGAGCTCAAGGACAAACTGGCCCGCGCCTATGTCGTGGACCTGAGCAACCTGAAACCGGACAAGGTTGTTTTCGGCGCGACGGTAACCCTCTACGATACGTTGTCCGAGGAAGAGGTTACCTACCGGATCGTGGGAGAAGACGAAGCGGACATCAAGCTGGGCAAGATGTCGTGTTCCTCGCCGGTGGGAAAAGCCCTGATCGGCCACCGGCTGGACGACACGGTTCGGGTCAAGGTACCGTCAGGCCTCAAGGAATACGAAATTATCGACATCCGCTATATGTAAGGGGCGAACCCATGGGTTCGCCCAGAACGGGTACTGTCGGATAAATCCGAAATCGGGCAGATCCATGTATCTGCCCTTACATTCCCTTCCTTTTGACAGTCAAACGCAGCTCGATCGGCTCGTCTCCCTCCGGAATCGATACGGTGCCCGACAGCTTCCCCAATTTTTCCAGTCGTTCGAGATAGGCATCGAGCAAACTCCGCCGCATACGAACAACGATAACCCGCTCCGCATTCTTCTCCGTATCCCGGCGCAGGACCATGCCGCCGTGCCGCGCCGTTTCCCGCGCTGCCTCCCGCTCCGCCGAGTCGGGATCGTCAACGGAGAGTTCCAGCCGCAGCGTCTCGATCCCCTTGACATCCAGGGATTTACTCTGCAGCAGGCCGGAAGGGCTTTTGCCTTCTCTTGCAAGATTGGCCGAATCAGCCGACGGCGCAACTGATCGGGCACGCTCCTGACCATCCATCCGGAGCTCGCCAATGCCCTTATCTTCCACCTTGGGCGGCGCTCCTGCAAAATGCGGGGAGAGCGGCGCTTCCTGACGGGGTGGCGAAGAAGAATGCCCGGCCGAAGTGGCAGACGACACCGGTGACTCCCTGTGCTTTTTCTTGCGGACCGGTTGAGGCTTTTTCCATGCGGTAGCCGGCTCAGCATCGGTGTCCCGGGAAGAGTCTTCCGACGGTGTCGGTGCGAGCGCTTCGTGTCGGATCTCGCCCGAAAGGGGAACAATCTGTTTCATATCGGAAGAAACATTGCGGTACACGAGATAACCGGTCACGGTGACGAATAAGAGAGCAGCAGCCTCCAGTGGAATTCTCCAGCGCAACGGCATCCGCACAAGACGGCGCAGCAGACCGGATTCCCGGCCCGCATCTTCCCTGACCCGCGCCATTACCCGAGCCGTAAACCACGCCGGCGGCTCCACCGCACCGAGATCCCGCACCTGTATAACCGTCTTTTCCAGTTCCCGGAGCGTCTTCCGGCACTCGCCGCACTCGGCAAGGTGCTTTTCGATCAGGAGTTTCTCCGCGGGAGTAACGGCCCCGTCCAGGTAAGCCGACAGTTTTTGGCATATGGCTTCGTGATCCATCAGAAATCTCCCAGAACCCGTTTCAGGCATTCCCTGACAGCATCCCGCGCCCTGGCAATTCGGGATTTAACGGTTCCTTCCGCCAGGTTCAACATGGTACCGATCTCCTGATAGGTATACTCCTCAACGTCCCGCAGCACGAGCACCTCGCGGAAAGGAAGCTCCAGGCCGTTGATGCAGACCTGGACTCGCCGGCGCATCTCCTCTCGCTCCAGCAATTCATGGGCGGAGGGATTAGCCGAGGGAAAGTCGTGCGTCATGGCACATCCATCACATCTCGGAACCGGATCATCCAGGGAGCAGCTCTCGCGTGACTTCCGGGTCCGGGTCTGCCGCAACCGATTGCGCGCCAAATTCACGGTAATGGTCGTGAGCCAGGTAGTGAAAGCCGAATCGCCGCGGAATTTCGCCAACCCCCGGTAGGCGGCGATAAAGGCATCCTGAGCCACTTCGCCCGCGTCCTCGTAATTGCCGAGAATCCGGAAGGCAAGGGTGAATATCCGTGCCTGGTACTTCATGACCAGCGTCTCGAAGGCAGCGAGATTTCCCGCGCGGCACGAGGTGACGAGTTCAGCATCCTCGTCCGGAATCGATCGTTTTTTTCTTCCTATCATAGGAGACAGTCACGGTGCGGATTTTGTTCCCTGACCCGCTCGGTCGTTTGATTATTAACGGTCCTATCATTCATAAAAAGGCAAGGGCACAGCCATGCCAGCATGACCGGCGATACTCCAGTCGACCTGAAACCTGACAGGCCTTGTCCTATCAGGACCGCCTCTGTCATAAGCACGGCAAAGTTCACTCTAAAGTTTCAGGCGGTATAAAGCCATCGGAGATTCAATCTTTCCCCTGCAGCCTCGCATAATATTCGCGATAGGCATCATAGTCACGGCAGGAATAGAGGACGAAAACAACTTTTTCCGGGATTTCGTGCCGTTCCAGAAATGCAATAGTCGTGTCCAGGGCAATTCGGCACGCCTCCTCGACAGGGTAGCCATAAGCACCGCAACTGATGGCGGGGAAGGCAATGCTTCCAATCTCGTGCCGGGCGGCCAGGGCAAGCGAGTTTTCATAGCATGCAGCAAGGAGCCGAGGCGCCTCTTCCCGGTCGATACCGTACACCGGCCCCACAGTGTGGATAATGAAACGGGCCGGAAGATTGTATCCAGAGGTTATTCTCGCCTCACCCGTGGGACACCAGCCAATCGAGCGGCACTCTTCCAGGAGTCCGGAGCCGGCTGCCCAGTGTATCATCCCGTCAACACCCGCGCCCCCTTCGAGCGTGCTGTTGGCGGCATTCACAATGGCGTCCACCTCCATGGCCGTAATATCCCCCATCCTGATTAGTATCCTGTCCACGGCTACCCCCTTGTACCCACCGTGCGGGATAAGGCAGTCCCTCCCCCGGCAAACATCCGTACTGATTATAGCGGCAATGGCCGACAAGTACAACGAACACCACTTTGGCGCTAAAAAAAGGGGGACGACGTCCCAATAGACGTCGCCCCCTTTTTGCCGGGTGCACAGGCATGGGTTTTACCTACTATGATTGTGCTGCACCTACTGATTGAACCACTTGTTTACGCATACGTCGAAAACCCGCCCTGCTGCGTATCCACGGCGGGTGGTACTACCGCTGCATTCCTGGCGAGCATGTCCGCCACCTGCTTTTGGGCTTCATTCGCCTGTTTTACCGCGGCCATGCCCATCAGGGTCTGGGCCATCTGCTCCTGGACGAGCAGTGCCTGACTTGCCAATGAACGTATTTCCATACCGTACCTCCCCCATGCTACCCGTTTCATTCTTTTCGGCAAATCAGGGCTTTTCTTGAGACTCTATATGAAAAAGACCTGGATTTATCTGTTCCGCGGCACGGCATCGGGAATCATTCCGTCTGATAGCAGACGACTTTCTGCTTGAAGGCATCGGCGGCAAGGATGATATCTCCCGAAGCCCCCACAACGTCGGAGGTATGAATCACCTTGACGACATGTGTCCATTCTTCCCCTTCCGGAATGAATTCAAGTAAGCGGTTCGGATAATGCTTGAAGAAGTCTTCCGATAGAAAGTTACCGCCTTTGCTGGGAAACAATGCCAGGTACAACATATCCATCTCGATCAATTCGTTGAGGAAATGGGTGCCGAGGGATACGTCCGGAACCAGGTTCTCACGCATAGCAACAATCTCACAGACCACGGCGATGCGGTTGATATCGGCAAAGACCACCGGAATTCCCAGAGAAGGACAACTGGTGCCCCACCGTCCCGCACCCAACACCACGACATTTTCACTGCCGTCCGGCGCGATGGTCTGATTCAGTCTGCCGATCAACCTGGCCACTTCGTGTCGCTCCTGGAGTGTCAATTTTCCATAAGCCTCCGGCACTACGAAAACCAGCCGGTCGACTCTGATTTGGCGGCTGTGACCGATAACCGCACCGCTGGCGGCAATGATCCGTTTCTCGGCAGGCGCTTCCGTCGGTATCGGCGCAAGAGTGTCCATGCCCTTGATCGGCAAGGGCCGACATTGTACTACATGGATGCGATAATCAACGTCATCCAGGAAATTGAGGGTGAACTCAACGTCAACCGGGTAATTATACGCTTCGTGAAGTACCTGCAGCATGGTTTTCATGTTATCGACAAAATCAGTGGACCTGAGCAGCTTATCGAAGGTCAGTACCCACGTGGGTCTGCTGGTGCCTTCCATACCCCAGCCCGGACTGGAGTCTGTCGAGGCGAAGAGGCGTACGGGAACATCGGGACTTGCGGCAATGACATCGAGGAAATGCCCTGATACGAGACGGTTTGCGTCCAGATCGAGAAAATCAACCCGGCGCTGTGCATACTGCCGTACTTCCTCGAAGTTTACCTCAGGCCGACGGTCAGGCGCATTAAGGGCAACCACCCGCGTATAATCGTCGTCGGAACGATCCACGGCCCGGGTACCCAGCCCGAATACAAGCCGCACGACTCCTGCCTTCGGATCGATATTTTCGTTCCAGACATAGGGATTGAAAGAAAATCCGACACCTGCGGCATGAGGATAGTAATAATGCCCGTGAATGGCCCCGGACACCCGCATCACCAGCAACGCCATCTGCTCGTCCTGCTCGAGAAGCCTTTTTTGTTCCCGGTACCGCAGGGCTTTCTCGCTCATACTGCTCGCGTAAATGCTCCGCACGGCGGAAAGGAAATCCTCCAGACGACGCTCCCGTGGTCCCTGGTTGGGACAGAACACGCTTTCATACTTTCCCGCAAATGAGTTGCCGAAATTGTCTTCCAGCAGGGAACTGGAGCGAACTATTATCGGTGACTGCCCGAAATAACCCAACATCTGCTCAAACTGCTTCACAATGTAGTCAGGAAACTGGCCGGTGAGTATCCGTTGCCGCGCCAATTCCGAGCCCTCCAAAAACGTATCGGGATTACTCTGTTTTTCGCGGACCCACCAGACACCGTTACGAACCAGGAAAGTAAAAAAAACGTCCGAACCGACATAGAATGAATCGTGGTCCTCCAGCAACTGGGCGAACCGCGGTGAATTGACCTGTAAAATCCTGCGTGCCAGGAGCATACCGACTGTCTTGCCTCCGATGAGGCCCGTACCGATCATGCGCCGACGTATTTCCAGGATATCTTCAAGCCGCAGATAATTGGACACGAGACTTTTTATTACAGGATCGCGAGACACCATCATCCGGCACAGGCGCCGGAACATCTCCTGCTCCCTCTCGGGAGAACAGGTTCCGGCCTTCACCCGCACCAGGACATCTTCGCCCTCGGCGAAAGCACGCTCCCAATACCCAGGCCGGCTGTCGTTATCCAATCCCGACCAGTTGACGGACGCAAGGATCGAGCTTATCAGGGCACTGCACGTAACGGGAATAAATTCTTCACCTTTCCAGACATGGAGCATGTTCATAGTAGGTGAATAGCGCAGGTGGACCTTCTGAGGATAGATATAACGGTTTCCCTCGAAGGAATACACGTCGAGAAACAGTTGCGTTGTTTCGAAAATGGGCTTCAAGGCATGCGATGAATGGTAATTGCGAAACAGCGCAAAATAGGCAACCGTTTCCAGGTCGAAAAGATACGGACAGGTCAGAACGAAAAAATTTCCAAGCATCTGGTCGGAATACCAGTCCGCTGCCAGCTCCGAAAGACAATCAAAAACATAAAGGGCTCCGCGGCCGGCTTTTTCAATAACCCGGTGAATTCGGGATATGAAGGCTTCGAAACCGGCGTTGGGATCCAGTTCCACCAGGGTAATACCGTTGTTCTTCTCGATTATCGGCATATGACTGGCAAATCGAAAGTATGCGATCTTTCGCCCGGTAGCAAGACCCGCCTTGACAAAGGGCATGACCAATGCCTGGTAATCTTCGACGGTGTCGACCTGCCATACGACATTGTCACCAGGCAGTATTCCTTTCAAAGACTTGTCGAGTCCCGGTAACCCTGAAGTGAATGTGGTCTCGTATGTATACATGCTTGGTCCTCCTGGTTCTCCCGCTTCACGGCAAAAAACCTTGGCAAGGTGCAATAATTGCGGAAACATCTCCCCGGCTGGCACCGGCAGACTACCAAGTCGACGGTAAAGACTTCGAACCGGACGACGCAGGCGCGCCTCGTCCGCCGCGGTCATGTCGCCAACTAGCCGAACCCGACATTTATTGTACATGTTGGATTGCGTAGAGAGAAGAAAAAAGAGGCGCCGCTGATGCTCGGCGCCTCTTGATTGCATTTTATCGAAGAATCGGGATGCCTATACTACACCCTGATCGATCATGGCGTTAGCGACTTTCAGGAAACCCGCGATGTTTGCACCCACTACGTAGTTGCCCGGGCAGTCGTATTCGGCGGCTGTAGTATAGGCGTTGTGGTGGATGTTTTTCATGATGGTCTTCAGTTTTGCGTCGACTTCTTCGCGTGACCAGCTCATGAACTGGGCGTTCTGGGACATTTCCAGGCCGGAGGTGGCGACACCGCCCGCATTGGCCGCCTTGCCGGGGCCATAGAGGATCTTGTTCTCGAGGAAAACGTTTACGGCATCCGGGTCACTCGGCATATTGGCGCCTTCGCTGACCAGCTTGCAGCCGTTCTTGACCAACAAGGCTGCATCCGTACCGTTGATTTCGTTCTGCGTCGCACTGGGAAAGGCACAATCGCATGGAATCGACCAAGGACGCTCGCCGGCAAGGTACTTGGCTGACGGATATTTAGCCTGGTACTCGGAGATGCGGCCGCGACGTACATTTTTCAGTTCAAGCACGAACTGGAGTTTTTCCTCGTCGATACCGTCCGGATCATAAATTGAACCGTTGGAGTCGGACAGGGAAACCGGTTTGGCACCCAGCTGCAACAGTTTTTCCACGGTGTACTGGGCCACGTTTCCGGAGCCGGAAACGAGACAGGTCATGCCTTCAATGGATTTACCCTTAGCGGCAAGCATTTCCTGTGCAAAATAGACGGAACCATAGCCGGTGGCCTCCGGACGGATCAGCGAACCGCCCCAGCCGAGAGCCTTCCCGGTCAACACCCCCGTGAATTCATTCTTCAACCGCTTATACTGGCCGAACAGGTAACCGATCTCACGACCACCGACCCCGATATCGCCGGCCGGAACATCGGTAACCGGTCCGATATGCCGAAACAGTTCGGTCATGAAAGACTGGCAGAAGCGCATGACTTCGTTATCCGACTTCCCCTTGGGATCGAAGTCGGATCCGCCCTTGCCGCCGCCCATGGGCAGGGTGGTCAGAGAGTTCTTGAAGACCTGTTCGAATCCCAGGAACTTCAGCACGCCCAGATTCACGGACGGGTGAAAGCGCAGACCGCCCTTATAGGCGCCAATTGCGCTATTGAATTCTATGCGGTACCCCTTGTTGACCTGAATCGTACCCTTGTCATCAACCCAGGGCACCCTGAACATCATGATGCGCTCGGGCTCCGTGATTCGCTCAAGAATACGCTGTTCCTCGTATCTCGGGTGACGCTTGAACACCGGTTCGAGGGAATCGAGAACTTCCTTAACCGCCTGATGGAATTCAGGCTCATTGGGATTTCTTGTTACAACAGAACTTAAAACGGACTCGACGTAAGACATTGTGCCTCCTTTTGTTCAATTAGAATCGTTATGGTATATTCCGCAACGGGCTTTTCTACCACTGCCTAGAGCCAAATCAGTTCTCCCCTTCCAGGACGAGGGCTCCACTCAACCCGGCTGAGGGTGAAATTCAGCAAAATCGTCCGTCATTGAGCCGAAGCAGCCCTTCGACCATCGGCTTCTTCCATCAGATAGGCATGCATGGCGCGGGCGGCTTTTTTGCCGGCCCCGATGGCGAGAATGACCGTTGCCGCGCCGGTGACGATATCACCGCCGGCAAAGACGCCCGGCTTGGTGGTGCGGCCGTCGTCGTCGGCGATGAAGTAGCCCCGCTCGTTGGTCTCCACCCCGGTCGCCGTGGAAGCGACAATGGGATTTGCCGACTGGCCGATGGCAACCACCACCATGTCC
>JAXGWF010000014.1:0-77016 GCA_040773465.1 Geobacteraceae bacterium
CATGAATTCCGAGGAGTTTTGGCTCCTGGCAAGGCGTGGCGACGCAGGCATAGCAGGGCTCTGTCGAGGAGACACAACGCAGCCAGGGGTCAAAAGAACCGGAAGTAAAAGGAATGAATTAACCGCACGGGACACTAGATCCTCCTTGGTTTAATCTACAACAACGGCGCTAATCAACCGGGCGAATTTTCGCATTGGCTGAATCAGCCTTGTTTGCACTTATCTTTTCCAAAAACTGATCAATTTCACCACGGCTGCATACCCTATGCTTTTCTCCCGCGAAACCGTCGAAGAGCATGCTGTGGTACTTTTTCGATGCCTTGCTGTCCCGAGAGTCATATTTCGAAGCCCATTCGAGAAGCGCGCGGAAGTTTTCCTCAGCTTTTTTGGGATCCTGTTGCCTTGAGCTTTCGGAGCCTCGTTTCAAAAGACTCTTTTTACATTCCTCCCAGGGCAAGTCGAGAAAGATGAGAGTGTCGCCAAAGAATACAAGTTGATCGACAAAATGCCCAAATACCCCTTCGACAACCCAGCACTCGGACTCTTGAATTCTCGTCAGATCGGCTTCAACTTCCGAGGCCTTTCTTTTCTGGTTGTATCCACCGGGTTCCCAGAAAATGCCGTCCAATGCGACATGGGACATGCCGAAAACCATCGCCATCCTGCACCAAACCAAGTCTTTCCAGAACCCGCATTACCGATGATTATGACTTTTTTCATTGTGCTAAGGTCGAGAAATGCCCCTCCAGCCCGGTTTCTTTGGCGGTCGGTGTCCATTTTCCTGGTTGGAACTCCCCTCATTATTCTTAAATGCCTCTTTTTGTCTGCAAAAACGTGGCTCTAAGCCTTAGAATAGGATGTATTATGGCACTCTAGTCAATCAAAATTAACACGGTACTACCCCCACCAATTCTTATCGCTTCTACAAAAAAAGGGCGGCAGGTCATCAAAACCCGCCACCCCTCATATGTATATGCAGTCCCGTTATTATCCCAGCGCCAGAGCACATGCTCTTACAGCATGGTCAACATAACCATGCCTAAGGACCATGTTGCCACCAGGACGTACAAGGCCTAACTGACCACGTAAGTCGCAGTCCCGGTCGCAATCAAAAGATTTGCATCGTTTACCAGCTCCATCCGCACCGAGGCAATACGCCCACCCAAGCGAATGACTTTCGCACTGGCGTGAAACGTGCTGCCGCCCCCAGACCAACCAGGCCTTCGCTCTAATAATAGTTGCTATCAATCAACTACGTCCAGTTGGTCCCGATTACTGGGAACTGGGCGTTAATCGTTGAGTTCTTCGATAATAGTTGTCAGTCGCAAATTGTTGCCTCGCACCGGTATTGAATGTTCTGAAAGAGCCATCATGTCCTTTTGAATTAATAACAAACCCTAAAACATTCCCTTTTGGGCAAGATCCGATTATTCCGTTAAAACATCCCGCCGAATCCGTCGTAAATGGGCCACCTATGGCCTCGCCTTTCAAACTTGAACGGTAATACATTTGCAGCTGGTAAGGCGGCGCCCCGCCCTCTAAGACAGACCCATATACGCCTTTCAATACGAGATGAACACTACAACCATTTTCAGGAACGATTTCTATATACCCATACTCAAAATTAAGATTTCCACCGCCGTTATAACACCACGCTTTATTCGATTTGCAGGACTCTATGGGATATTTGCCGAATTGGGGGAGGGAAACATCTCCATGAGAAATCGTTGGGTTGTTGCCCCCCAAAGGTGTCTTCTGTTGTCCTGACCCCACATTTGTTGTCGGTATTGAAGGTGTTTTTATCTTACTGCCGGAGAGTGCATGAGGATCCTCAGGGATCAGATAAACAGCGCATTTGGCTTCAGAGGGAACATAAATCCATTGTCCTCTGTCAGCTGACTGCAAGATGATTTTATATCTTCCAGGTCCATAGTCGGGGAGCAGGTCAGTAAGTGTTATTGAGCCGTCACTGTTTTGTCTGTAGTTGACAGGTATTTTGCCTTGCAGGATTTTTTGCGCTTCAGGGAGATTGTATATGAGTGTATTACCCTTTAATTTTGCATTATATGTTCTCACTGCCAAGTGAACCCATTTGTTTGTCTGTGAATCAAACTTATAAATATAGGTCTTTACATGTTTGGCAATCCAGGCATCTTTATCGACATGCGCCTCCAATACCGAATAAAGCTTACCTTTTACCGGCACTTGAAACTGAAATTCAGCCTTTGTTTTTTGTTCCACGAAGCTCGACGACAGATTCTTTTTGTCACCGCAATAATGCCATTTATTGCCATAATCTTTAGTGTCAAAACAGCTGCCGAACACAACTCCGTTGCTCCAAAGGACAGCTGCGTTGGGCAAACGAAATTGTTCAGCCCAAGGGTCAATGGAACCACCTAGCGCATTGACGGGTAAAAGATTAAGCATTACCGCTAAAAGAAGGAAGGTAGAATATTTCCTCATGGCGAACCTCCTGGATTGAAGTGTATAAAATTATGGTAATTGTAAAACAAACATAACCATACTCGCATCTACGTATTTTTGTAGGGGCATATCGCCAGGGCGAAAAAGCACCCTTTCCGGACAGAAACTAACTGACAACGTACGCTGCGGTCCCGGTCGCAATCAATAGATCCTCGTCGTTTACCAACTCCATCCGCACCGAGGCAATACGCCCACCCAAGCGCATGACTTTCGCACTGGCGTGAAACGTGCTGCCGACCCCCTGGTGCAGGTAATCCACGCGCAGATCAATGGTTCCAATGCGACCCAGGCGCACGGCAATCTGCTCTGCCGTTTCGTCCGCATGTTTTTCGGTAATCGCCATAGTCACGGCAAAACCGCCAACCGTATCAAGTGCCGTGGCAATGGCGCCGCCATGGAGACGAGAATGCATGTAACTGCCGACCAGATCAGGCCGCATGTCGAAGGTCAGGCGAGGCGCTTCGGGGTCAAAAGACTCGACCCGCAGGCCGATAAGTTCATTGAATTTCAAGCGATGTTCCAGGACATCTTTCAGCATCGCCTCCAGGCGAATCTGTTCCTCCGGAGAGCGACGTTCAACTATTTTTGATGCACTCATTACTATATCTCACTTCGATCATCAAAGTCGATACAGTATAGGACATTTTTATCTCACAAAAAAGCTCATTAATAGAGGGAAACCCTTTTTATCAAAGCGTCGGCAGGCTTTTCACTCCGCCTGCGTTGCGACGTGGACGAGGGTGGGCTTGAGCACGCGCTCGGCATCTTTGGGAGAAATACCGACGAGAAAGCCGCGTTTGCCACCGTTGATGTAGATTTGGGGAAGGTCGAGGATGCTCTCCTCCATGTAGACGGGAAGTTCGCGCTTGGTACCGAAGGGCGAAGTCCCGCCCACCAGGTAGCCGGTGAGGCGCGACGCCTTGTCGGGCGTGCAGGGGTGGATGCTCTTGACGCCGAGCTCGCGGGCCAGCTCTTTGGTTGAAACCTGCCGGTCGCCGTGCATGAGCACGACCAGCGGGTTCTGCTGCTCATCTTCCATGATCAGGGTCTTGATGATGGCATGTTCGGGAAACCCGAGCTCCCGGGCGCAGACGGCGGTGCCGCCTTTGTCCTCGTAGGCATAGAGGCAGGGAGTGAAGTCGACCTTTGCCGCGCGCAGGACGCGCACCGCCGGCGTTACGGGTGTCTTGTCTTTTGCCATGCCATTTCCCCTTCGATGGTCGATGAAGACATGAAAAAGCCCCGGCATGACTCGGGGCTTTGTTACGGCTGTCAATGTTACCTAAAGCAGGTACTTAGTATTTTACAACATTAGCCGCCTGGGGACCCTTGGCGCCCTGAATGATATCAAAGCTGACCTCTTGTCCTTCCGCGAGAGTCTTGAATCCATCTCCCTGAATGGAAGAATAGTGCACGAAGACATCTTCGCCGTTTTCCTGCTCGATAAAACCGAACCCCTTCGAATCATTGAACCACTTAACAACACCTTTGGCCATTCCCGCTTCCTCCTGTTATTTGCTTCCGCTGTTTCAGTATGTGTCCCACTGAGTGGGCTACCCTTAATGGTGTAGCCCCTCATGAGCACTCTGTCAACCGGTTTCGATAAAATATTTAGAAGAATTCCGTCCCGGTTCCGATCAAACGGTACGATTGACCTGATCCGAACCCGCGCCTTCCTGAAGTGCGGCGTGTGCCGCCGCCAGGCGGGCGATGGGCACCCGGAAGGGCGAACAGGAAACGTAATCGAGTCCGACATTGTGGCAGAAAATGACCGATGCGGGATCACCGCCATGCTCGCCGCAGATGCCGATTTTCAGGTCCTTGCGAGTTGCGCGTCCCTTTTCGCAGCCGATCTTCACCAACTGTCCGACACCGTTCTGGTCGATGGAAACAAAGGGGTCTTCCTGGAGAATTCCCTGCTCCACATAGAGCGGCAGGAACTTGCCGGCGTCATCGCGGGACAGACCGAAGGTGGTCTGGGTAAGGTCATTGGTGCCGAACGAGAAGAAATCCGCTTCACGCGCGATTTCGTCAGCGACGAGCGCGGCGCGCGGCAACTCGATCATGGTACCGATATGGTACTTGACCTTGACCCCGTACTGTTCCATCACCTCGTCGCAGATGCGGACGGCATTGACCTTGATGCTGGCCAGTTCATCCAGCACGGCCACAAGCGGGATCATGATTTCCGGAACGATGGCAAAGCCTTCGTTCTTGTTCAGCTCGCAGGCGGCTTCCATGATCGCCTGGACCTGCATTTCGTAGATTTCCGGGAACGTTACGCCGAGACGGCAACCCCGGTGCCCGAGCATCGGGTTGAATTCATGGAGGTACTCGACCTTGTGCTTAAGTTTCTCGACGCTGACCCCCATGGTCTGGGAGAGGGCTTCGATATCTTTCTCCTCCTGCGGGAGGAACTCGTGGAGCGGCGGGTCGAGCAGACGGATGGTAACGGGCAGGTCCTTCATCTCGCGGAAGATGCCGATGAAGTCGCCTTTCTGCATGGGCAGGATCTTGGCAAGCGCCTTCTTCCGGCCATCCACGTCTTCGGCGAGGATCATCTCGCGAACGGCGGCAATGCGATCAGCCTCGAAGAACATGTGCTCGGTACGGGTAAGACCAATGCCTTCGGCACCGAAATCGCGTGCCGTACGGGCGTCCTTCGGCGTATCGGCATTGGCGCGGACGCCGAGCTTGCGGTACTTGTCGACCCAATCCATGATGGTCTTGAAGTCGCCGGTCAGCTGCGGCGGCACGGTCGGCACCTGGCCGAGCATTACCTCGCCGGTGCTGCCGTCGAGGGTAATGGTATCGCCTTTTTTCACCATAACGCCGTTGACGCTGAATTCGTTTGCCGCATAGTCCACCTTGATCTCGCCGCAGCCCGCCACGCAGCACTTGCCCATGCCTCGGGCTACGACCGCCGCATGTGAGGTCATGCCGCCTCGGGCGGTGAGAATGCCCTGTGCCGCATGCATGCCGTGGATGTCTTCCGGGCTGGTTTCCACCCGAACGAGGATGACCTTGAGACCGAGCTTTGCCGCGCCTTCCGCCTCGTCGGCCGTGAACACGACACTGCCGCTGGCGGCGCCGGGAGAAGCGGGCAGACCCTTGGCGATAACCTGGCGGGGAGCCTTCGGGTCGAGGGAAGGATGGAGCAGCTGATCGAGCTGATCGGGAGAGACGCGCAATACGGCGGTCTTCTCATCGATAAGCCCTTCATTTACCATGTCGACGGCAATCTTGATCGATGCGCGGGAGGTCCGCTTGCCGTTACGGGTCTGGAGCATGAAGAGCTTGCCCTTTTCGATGGTGAACTCGACATCCTGCATGTCCTTGTAATGCTTCTCGAGGATATCGCGGATCTTTGCCAGCTGCTGGTAGCACTCGGGAAGGACTTCCTCCATTGAGGGAAGGTCGCCTTCCTTGTGCTTGGCGCGATTGATCGGCTGCGGCGTGCGGATGCCGGCAACCACGTCTTCGCCCTGGGCGTTGACCAGGTATTCTCCGTAGAAGTAGTTTTCGCCGGTCGACGGGTCGCGGGTGAAGGCAACTCCGGTTGCGCAGTCATTGCCCATATTGCCGAAGACCATCGCCTGGATGTTGACGGCGGTCCCCCAGTCGGCCGGAATGTTGTGCAGCCTGCGGTAGGTAATGGCGCGCTGGTTCATCCATGAGCCGAACACCGCGCCGATGGCTCCCCAGATCTGCTCCTCGGGATCGTCGGGAAAATCCTGGCCGAGCACCTCCTTGACCTTGGCCTTGTATTTCACGACCAGGTCTTTCCAGTCATCGGCGCTGAGTTCCGTGTCCAGGTGAACGCCTTTCTCTTCCTTTTTCTGCTCGAGAAGTTCCTCGAGGGCGGAACCGTTCATCCCCATGACAACGTTTGAGTACATCTGGATGAAGCGACGATAGGCATCATAGGCGAAACGCTCGTCGCCGCTCTGGGCGATGATGCCCTTCACCGTGGTGTCGTTCAGGCCGAGATTCAGGACGGTATCCATCATGCCGGGCATGGACGCACGGGCCCCGGAACGAACCGAAAGGAGCAGGGGGTTCTCGGCATCACCGAACTTCTTGCCGAGGAGTTCCTCCACCTTGTGGATATTGGCAGAGACTTCATCCTTCAGGGTGGCAGGATAGGTGCGATCGTTCTTGTAGAACTCGGTGCACACCTCGGTCGTAATGGTAAATCCCGGCGGAACGGGAAGTCCAATACTTGTCATCTCGGCAAGGTTGGCACCTTTACCGCCCAGCAGGGCTTTCATTTCCGCCGCACCTTCGGCCGAGCCGTTCCCGAAGAAATAGACATATTTCGCCGCCATTCCAATCCTCCTCTACAAATGTTCTGATAAGTGTATTTTTTCTATTCAGCTTGTAGCCAGCAGTATTCAGCCTTACGCGGAAATCCGCGCAAAGTCCGCGATGGCGCCGAAAAGACGGGCTATCCCGGTCAACAGGGCGAGCCTGTTGTTTTTAATTCTGTCATCTTCCGCCATTACCATGACCTGGTCAAAGAAAGCGTCGACTGCCCCCCTGAGCCCGGCGATTTCGGTAAGAGCGGCAAGGTAGTTTTTTGCCGCGATCTGTTCACGGGCAACCGTGGAAACGGCATCGAACATGCGGTACAGCTCCCGTTCCGCCTCTTCCTGGAGAAGGGTGGCATCCACGGGAGTTTCGATCCCCTGCTTGACGATATTGCAGACGCGCTTAAAAGCCACGGCCAAAGGCTCGAAATCCGGTCGTTCCTTGAATTCGGCCAGAGCCGCTATCCGTGCCGCCGTATCGTTCAGGTTGTCGAAAGAGGCGGCAACCGCCGCTTCGACCGCGTCGGCGGGATAGCGAGCCGCCAGCAGGTTGACATAGCGGCCGCGGAAGAACTCCAGCACTTCGCCGCGGACGGTTTCCGCGTCACGGGTCAGCTTTCCGCCGAGCAGCGCCAGGGATTCATCGACCAGCTCTGCCAGGGAAAGATCATAGCCGCGGTCGAGGATGATGGCGATGATGCCGATGGCGGAACGCCGCAGAGCATAGGGATCGGCGGTACCGCTGGGGATCAGCCCGACGCCGAAACAACCGCAGATCGTGTCCAGCTTGTCGGCAATGGAGACGAACGCGCCGATATCGCTGGAAGGAAGGTCTCCCCCTGCCTGGGTGGGCAGGTAGTGCTCATGGATGGCCCGGGCCACTTCCGGGGCTTCGCCGGCTATGAGCGCATACTCGCGTCCCATGATGCCCTGCAGCTCGGGAAATTCGCCGACCATGCCGGTTACCAGGTCCGCCTTGCAGAGATACGCGGCACGGGAAACCACATTGGACGACTCCGGAGCCAGGCGGGCGGCAAGACCTTCCGCAAGCGTGCGGAACCGTTCCATCTTTTCGTAGGACGTGCCGAGTTTTGCCTGGTAGACGACATCCTTCAGGCTGGCCACCCGCTCCTCGAGCGGCACCTTCTTATCCTCTTCGAAAAAGAACCGGGCATCGGACAGCCGGGCACGCAATACCCGTTCGTTGCCCCGCGCCACCACCTCGGGATCTTCCGCCAGGGTGTTGTTGACGGTAATGAAGTGGGGCAGAAGCTTGCCGCCCCCGTTCACCAGGGAGAAATAGCGCTGATGCTCGCGCATCGAGGTAATGAGCACCTCTTTCGGCACCTCGAGGAATTCGTTCTCGAAGGTACCGCACACCACGCTTGGGTACTCCACGAGAAAGGTCACCTGCTCCAGCAGGGCCTCGTCGGCCAGAACCGTTCCACCTGCGGCGCGGGCCGCCTGATCGACTTCACGGCGAATGATCTCCTTGCGCTTTTCGGGATCGGGAATGACAAAGTGCCGCTCGCACTCCTCGAGGTAATGGGCGAAATCCCGCACCGGAAACACGTCGTTCGCCATGAAGCGGTGTCCGCGGGAGGCGCTGCCGCTCTTGATCGAGCCGAAGGTAAAGGGTACCACCACACCGTCGAAAAGAGCGACGATCCAGTGCATCGGCCGGGCAAAGCGGACGTCCAGGTCTCCCCAGCGCATGGATTTGCGGAACGGTATGGCAGCGATCAGCCGGGGAAGGATTTCCACGAGGATTTCCGCGGTGGGCAGACCGACAATCTTCTTGGTGACCGATACGTATTCGCCTTTTTCGGTTTCAGTCACCACCAGGTCGGCCACATCGACACCCTGACCGCGGGCAAAGCCCTGCGCCGCCTTGGTGGGCTTGCCGTCGGCGTCGAATGCCACTTTACGGGCAGGCCCCAAAGCGGTCACTTCAGCGTCCGGCTGCCGCTCGTCGACGTCACGAACCAGCAGCGCGAGCCGCCGCGGAGTAGCAAGGGTCCGCACTTCACCATGGGAGAGGCGAGCCGTCTCCAGCTCCTTGCGGACGAGGCTTTCCATGTCCGCCATGGCCTTCGGCAGGAAGGCGGCCGGGATTTCTTCGGTGCCGATTTCCAGGAACAGTTCTCTTGACATCTCAGCATCCCCCTTTCAGCAGCGGGAAGCCGAGCCGCTCACGAAGCGCCAGGTAGCCTTCGGCGCAGAGACGGGCGACGTTTCTCACCCTGCCGATATAGGAAGCCCGCTCGGTGACCGAAATGGCGCCCCGGGCATCCAGCATGTTGAACGCATGGGAGCACTTCATGACGTAATCATAGGCGGGAAGCACGAGACCGCCCTCGACCAGGCGGATACATTCCTTTTCATACATGGTAAACAGGCTGAGCAGCATGTCGACATCGGCCTCTTCGAAGTTGTACCGGGAGAATTCCACTTCGGACTGGTGATGGATATCACCATACTTGACGCCTTTTACCCATTCCAGGTCGTAGACGTTGTCCACCCCCTGGAGGTACATGGCAATGCGTTCGCAGCCATAGGTGATCTCGGACGAAACCGGTTTGAGATCTATCCCGCCGGCCTGCTGGAAATAGGTGAACTGGGTTATTTCCATGCCGTCCAGCCACACTTCCCAGCCAAGTCCCCAGGCGCCGAGGGTCGGCGACTCCCAGTCGTCTTCGACAAAACGGATATCGTGCTGCTTGGGATTGATGCCGAACGCTTTCAGCGAATCCACGTACAGGTCGAGGATATTCAGCGGGGACGGCTTCATGATGACCTGAAACTGGTAATAGTGCTGCAGACGGTTCGGGTTTTCCCCGTAACGGCCGTCCGTTGGCCGTCGCGATGGCTCCACATAGGCAACGTTCCAGGGCTCCGGCCCGAGAACGCGCAGAAAGGTGGCGGGATTGAATGTCCCCGCGCCCTTTTCAACATCATAGGGCTGCTGTATCACGCACCCCTGCCCTGCCCAGTAGCTCTGCAGGGAAAGAATCAGGTCTTGAAATGTCAAAACGGTTCCTCCGGAACTTCATCAAATATGCACTTTACGACGAGTAATTGTTCTATCATATCCCTCTAACACGAAGCTCAAAGTTTCAGTTTAGCTAAAACTTTCGCGACTCGCTAGATTACCCGTAACTCCCTTTCATGTCAAGGATTATTGGCCTTTTTTAGTTTTAGTGAACACCAAGCACTTCATGCAGAAACTGAAGAGATTTGAGGGGACGGACCAGGTGCGAGGAAAGAGATGCATCAAGCAGGGCGCCAGCTTCGATTATCGAGGTTTCCGGGAAGCAAACCACCCCGAACCGACCAGTTTCCATGGACTTTTGCATAAGGAGACGGGTGACCGGACTCAGAGGCAACCCACTTCCTCCGCAGTCGCCACAGAAAATCTCGCCAGACGCGCAACACCAGGCTGTACCGGATGAGGCATCGATTCGGGCTCCACACCGGCAGCACTGCTCCAGGGAAGGACGGTAACCGAGAATGTTGAGCAGGTTAACCTCGAAGAAACGGCGGTCATCCGCACGGGGAGGGCACATTGCAAGCTGTTCGAGATAGGAGACGAGCAGACGGAAAAGTCGTGGATTGCCCATGGCTTCGGGCAGCAACCGGTCGACAAGCTCACAGGCATAGCCGGCATAGCCGATCTTTAAGAGATCATTACGGATATGGGGAAAAACATTGACACTATCCGCTTCACGAATGCTGGAAAGACCCTCCTTCAACACCAGCCGGGCTCGCAGTCGGGCAAACACCTCAAGGGCGCCGCTGAAACGCCTGACACTCTTTTTCCCGTGGCGCGCTATGGCGCGAAGTTTGCCGTGCTCGCGGGTGAAAAGGGTAACAATCCGATCGGTCTCGCCATAGTCCATGGCGGCAAGCACGACAGCCTCGCATACGGTTGTCTTCATGCCGAAAACCGAGATCCAGGCGGAATAATTTGTCGTCCAGCCTTCACGGCGCCCCCTCAGTCGCAATCTTCCTTACGCAAGAGAACCAGCCTCACGCAATGCTCTCCTGCCCGTTATCTGATTCCAAGCTTGCTCAAGGCCAGGCCAAGATACTTGTTCAGGGGATGGTTTCGGGAGAGGCTCGGAAATAACGGATGCTTACGTTCACCCAGTTGGGTAAGCTCACGCAGGATTTCGGAGGTATCATCACACCGTAATCCCTGGCGCAGAATGGACAGCGCCTTCATCCTCTGCCCCGCCATGGCGTACACGCGCCCGAGATGGAGATAATGCAAGGGATTGTCGGGGTCTTCCTTCAAAGCACCCTGGCAAAGGGATATCGCTTCCGGATACTGGCCCCGCACCTTTGCCAGGCAGTACGCCAGATACGAACAGCACAGGGGTGTTTTTTTCAGATATGCCGCTTGTTCAAAGCAGGAGAGCGCCAAATAAATGTGATCATTTTCGAGTGCATCCACTCCCTTGGCGTATAAATCGTTTCCGTGAAAATCTCCCATGACCCGTCTCCTCATGAAAATTGTCCGGCATCAAAATAGTACCCTACATTACGAAAAAATGCGAGCAATCCTCTCGCTTTTCTCACTGATGTTTTTCGACAGCGAACATTTCCCTCTCACAAATCCCGGTCTCAGGCCAGCCAACAGCTGCCAGACAGAACATTCAGGACAAAAAACCCATTTTCAGCAGCGCCCCCGCAAAAGCATCAGACGGAAAAACGAAGCATATTACACCTATCGACAAGAGGGCCCTCTTCACTTGGCAGAACAAAACGATACGCGTATAATGGCTCTCCATGAAGCCCGAGAAAATCGAAACATTCCCCGCATCTCCCGGCGTATACCTGATGCGGGACGCCGAGGGGCAGATTCTGTACGTCGGCAAGGCGAAAAACCTGCGAACCCGGGTCCGCGCCTACCTGCATCCGTCGCGCGACTCCCGCTACCAGATCCGCTTTCTCATGGAGCGGGTCGCCGACATCGAATACATCGTTACGGATACCGAAAAAGAAGCCCTCATCCTGGAAAACACCCTGATCAAGAAACATCGCCCGCGGTACAATATCAACCTGCGCGACGACAAAACCTACTTTTCGCTTCGCATGGACCCAAGCGAGGAGTTCCCGCGACTCACCATAATCCGCAAAGTGACCAGGGACGGCGCACGCTATTTCGGCCCCTATTCGTCCGCCTCGGCCGCCCGCGATGTCCTCAAGCAACTCTACCGTCTCTTTCCCCTGCGGCACTACCCGCTGGAAACCTGCCGACGGCGCAAACGCCCCTGTCTCTTTCACCAGCTCCGCCAGTGCTCGGCCCCCTGCCAGGGGCTCATTTCACGGGAAGAGTATGCAAACCTGGCAGAGGGAGCGGCACTGTTCCTGGAAGGGAAAAATCGCGACCTGATTAAATCCCTGACCAGCAAAATGAACGAGGCGGCGAAAAAAGAAAAATTCGAGGAAGCCGCCCGGCTCCGGGATCTGGTGCGCGCCATCTCGGTCACCGTGGAAAAACAGAAAATGGTAACGGACAAGGGGGACTTCGACGTACTGGGATACTTCCGGAACGGACAGAACCTGGAGGTCGTTCTGCTCTTCGTCCGCGGAGGGAGCCTGATCGGCAGCAGGAACTTTACCTTTTCCTGGGAAATGGATGACGCGGAAGGCATCTCGTCCTTCCTGAACGAATACTACAACCGGGATGAATACATCCCCACCGGCATACTCCTGCCGATTGCCGTCAACGAACCGGAGGCACTGGAGGAGCTCCTGTCGGAAAAACGCGGCAGGAAAGTCTCAATAACCGTCCCCCGTCGAGGGACCAAGGCCGAACTGGTTCAGCTTGCCGCCAAAAACGCCGAAACAGCGGTGCGCGAAAAAGCAGAGCGCGCCGACGCAGCCGAAACCATCCTCGCGGAACTACGGCAACGGCTTCACCTGACAAACCTGCCCCGCCGCATCGAGTGTTACGACATCTCCACCCTTCAGGGAAAACACGCGGTCGGCAGCAGGGTGGTTTTCCTGGACGGCGCTCCGCACAAGGAAGATTATCGCCGCTACCGGATCAAAACCATCTCCCAGGCCGACGACTACGGCATGATGCACGAAGTGCTCTCCCGCCGCTTCGCCGACATGGAGAAAGGGGGGGCCATCCCGGACCTCATCCTGGTCGATGGCGGCCCCGGCCAGTTGAACGTCCTGGTACGGGTACTGGAAGACCTGGGAATCCCCGGCGCCGATACGGCTTCGCTCGCCAAGAGCAGGGTCGAGCGCGAATCACGGGGCGCGGACATCCGCCGAAGCGACGAGCGGGTTTTCCTGCCGGGAAGAAAGAACCCGGTGGTTCTGCGACAGAACTCCCAGCCTTTGCTGCTCCTCGCCGGGGTCAGGGACGAAGCCCATCGTTTCGCCATTACCTACCACAAGAAACTGCGCTCGAAAGAAGCCATTGCCCCTGCCGTCGGCAGCATACCGGGAATCGGCGATAAACGGTGGAAAAAGCTGCTGCGGCACTTCGGCAGCTTAAAGGAACTGCAAAAAGCAACCGTGGACGAATTGACGGCAGTACCCGGGATCAGTGAGAAAACCGCCAAAGCCATCCGGGAACACCTCAAACAGGCATAAAAAAAGCGGCGCAAAATGCGCCGCCCGTGTGAATGGCAATTCTAAAGCAGTAAAGATCGTTATCGGGCCAAAAGGGTTCTGACGGTCTTTTCCAGCGCCTCTCCGATCAGGGGATTATAGCCCACATACTTCTCCACCAGAACCCCTTTCCGGTCGATCACGAATATGGCCGGTATTGGTTGAACACCGTAATCAAGGAGCATGTCGGCATCGGCAATCGACACGGGAAAATTGATTCGATTTTCCCTGGCAAACTGTCGAACCTGCTGCAAACCGTCCCCACCGATTCCTAAATTGAGGCCGAGAATCCTCAAACCATCTTTGCCATAGTTCCTATAAAGGGTAATCAAATGGGGCAACGAATCACGGCAGCCATCGCACCACGTGGCGAAAAACTCCATGACCAGCACATACCCCCGATAACTTGCCCCGGTTACCTTTTGCCCCGCTGTGGTAACAACCTTGAAAGGCGGAGCCGGGCTCCCTTTGCGCGGAAGAGCATGAGCCGGACAGGTAAGCACCAGGACCGTGACGAAAAATGCTACCGGCACTATTCTTTTGAGGCTGATAACGATCACAAATCCTTCCCTGATTGCCCCCCTGCCGGCACTCCCTCGCCGGCACAAAATCCGCGACACTACCGGGGATTCACTGCTAAAGCGCTTTCTTGATAAGTTCTTCCAACTGGGCCTTCGGCACGGCGCCGACCACCTGGTCGAGCAATTTACCGTCCTTGAACAGCATCAGGGTCGGAATCCCGCGGATCCCGTATTTTGCAGGAGTCGCCGGGCTTTCGTCCACATTGACCTTACCGACCTTTATCTTACCGTCATATTCACTGGCGAGAGCATCGACTATGGGTGCAATCGCTTTGCATGGAGCACACCAGGATGCCCAGAAGTCTACAAGAACGGGCACGGGGGATTTCAGCACTTCACTTTCAAAATTAGTGTCGGCAAGGACGACAACCTTTTCGCTGGCCATATTCATTCTCCTTAATGTTCTTTCTGGTCAGATCCCATAATTAAAATGAAATCGTATCTTTTGAATATAAACAACACTGAGAAAAAATCAAGACAAGATGTTTATTGCCGCGCTCCCCGGAAATCACGCCGCACCGGCATCATCGTCAGAAACGTTTCCGGGTCCTCCTGACAGAGGGTAGACCGCCTCTTTACGGTGAATGGCCCCCTGCGGCCTCAGGGTACTGGAATAGAGAATGAATTCCGAGACAGGGAACGGCTGCACGGCGAACCGCTCATGATCCCTGAGCAAGGCTGACAGTGGCGAAACTTTTGCTCCCTTGATACGGGCAATGGTAATATGGGGGGAAAATGAGCGCCCTTCCGGCTCTATACCGCTGCGGACCAGGGCCTTTTCAACCAAATTCCTGAGGCCGAAAAGGGTTTCGGACCTGTCGATTCCCACCCAGAGAACCCGCGGATCCCGTTTCGGCGGGAAGTATCCCACTCCCCTGAGAGACAGGGAGAACGGTGGCGACTTGATGCCGGACAGTTCATCGCGTATCCTGTCAAAAAGGGCTTCGTCCGCATCTCCGATGAAACGAAGGGTCAGATGGAACTGCGCCATGTCAACCCATTTGACTCCCGGTATCACCCTTTGCAGATCACGAATCTCAGCCCTGACATCTTCGGGCAGATCGATGGCAACGAACAATCGATACATCGCACACCTCCAGACCGAATTAGCATGAGACGGGTCAACGACCCGTGACAAGTGCTTGCCCTCCATCCATCCGCACAAAATACCGCAAGCCCTCGACAACAATATCGGTGTCCCACTGCCGGGAAAGGTTGCGCAAACGGGAGACAACCTCCCGTCCCCGCGCCCCTTCCAGGACAGTTGGTTGAAATCGTACTTCGGTATTCAGGACATTCAACGGGTAGAGTTCGACTTCCCGGACCCCGTGTTCCAGGACAATTCTTGCCATCACGCTCGTTTCGGCATTCTTGCTCATGCTGCCAAAGGCATAATTGCCGAGGCTATAGAGAATAAGTCGCTCCCGGTAGCGCTCGATCCCCTGCAACACATGGGGATGGTGGCCGATCACCACATCGGCACCGGCATCAATTGCTCCCCGCGCCACCTTGGTCTGATAACTTTTGGGGGAATCCGCCCCCTCTGCTCCCCAGTGAAAGGAGACCACTACGTAGTCGGCGCATGATTTCGCCTTTCTGATGTCTTCACGGAACATGCTCCAGCAACCGGGAGCCGTACCGGGCTGATCGTGCTTGGCATAAAACTCAATGGGGAAAGTGAGCGAATAGGCAAGAAAGGCAACGGACACCCCTTTTTTCTTGACCAGGGCCGGCTTTCTCGCCTCGGCCAGGTTTCCTCCCGCACCGGTAAACAGGATTTTCTCCCGTCGCAGGTTTTCCATGGTTTCGTGCAGGCCGCGCTCACCAAAATCCATGATATGATTATTGGCAAGGGTTACTACGGTAAAACCGGCCTTACGGATTGCCGATGCCGCGCGGGGATCGGCCTTGAAGCGAAATTTTTTGTTGCTGAATTCCTCACCCTCGCGGGCAAGCGGAACCTCCAGGTTGCCCACGGCAATATCGGCCTTGTGAAGAAGGTGTGCTGTTGCGGCAAAAGGGTAATCATATCCTTCGCGCGACAGGGTTGCCGAGGCACTTCCGGCCAGCATTATGTCTCCCACGACGGATAAGACCACTTTCCCGGATTGCGCGGGTAACGATGCGGCACAGAACAGGGCAAGGCTGGCAAGCAAAGCTCCGGAAAACACCATGGGTTCACTCCAAAAACGCGGTACAATGATATACAAGAAAAAGAGATTGACTATTCCGTGAGCAAATGCTAGAAAATATAGCTTTGTTTTACCAAAAGTAAAGGTCTTATTTCATGCTCGACGTCAGATATCTCAGAGAAAACCTGGAAACAGCGGAAGCCCGGCTCTCGACCCGCGGAGAAGCCGTGAACCTCGACGGCTTCAAGCAGTGCGACACCCGTCGCCGGGAGCTCCTCCAGGAAAGCGAATCCTTGAAAGCCGTCAGGAACAAGGTTTCGGAAGAGATCAGCCGGATCAAGGACAAAAGTCTGGCACAGGACAGGATCGCTGAAATGCGTGAGGTTTCCCAGCGTATCAAGGCATTGGACGAAGTGCTGCGCGACCTGGAAGAGGAACTTCAGAAGATTCTGCTCACGACTCCCAACATTCCCCATACGACAACACCGGTCGGCGCTTCCGAGGCCGACAACGTGGAAATCAGGAAATGGGGAGAGAAGCCCCTGTTTTCCTTCGAACCCAAGCCGCACTGGGAATTGGGCGAAAACCTCGACATCCTTGATTTCGAGCGTGGCGCAAAGCTGACGGGCGCCCGGTTTACCCTCTGTAAAGGCCCGGGAGCCCTCCTGGAACGCGCCCTGATCAACTTCATGCTCGATCTCCACACGGGCCAGCACAATTATCTTGAAATGCTTCCGCCCTTTATGGTAAACAGGGAAAGCATGACCGGCACCGGTCAATTGCCCAAGTTCGAGGAAGATCTTTTCGGGCTTAACGGCCTTGACTATTTTCTGATTCCAACCGCGGAAGTACCGGTAACCAACATCCATCGCGGCGAAATCCTGAAAGCCTCCGACCTGCCGCTCTATTACACGGCATACACACCCTGCTTCAGAAAAGAAGCCGGGTCCTACGGCAAGGACACCCGGGGATATATCAGGCAGCACCAGTTCAATAAAGTTGAACTGGTTAAATTTACCCGCCCGGAGGACTCCTACCGTGAACTTGAGCTTCTCCTGAATGACGCGGAAAAAGTGCTCCAGCTCCTGAAACTCCCGTACCGTGTCGTTGAGCTCTGCACCGCGGATCTTGGCTTCTCCGCGGCAAAAACGTATGACATTGAGGTCTGGCTCCCGTCGCAGAATACCTACCGGGAGATTTCCTCATGCAGCAACTTCGAGGATTTTCAGGCGCGCAGGGCTGCCATTCGTTTCAGGGAAAATGACAAGGCAAAACCCGAATTCCTCCATACCTTGAACGGTTCGGGCCTCGCAGTCGGAAGAACCGTGGTTGCCATCCTGGAAAATTACCAGCAAGCGGACGGAACGGTTCTTATCCCCGCGGCGCTACGCCCCTACATGAGAGGGATGGAAAAGATCGGCTAGGATTTTGGAGGGATGGCCGAGTGGTTTAAGGCGGCGGTCTTGAAAACCGTTGAACGAAAGTTCCGTGGGTTCGAATCCTACTCCCTCCGCCATTTAAATGCAGTTTGAGTTTTACGTCTACGATAAAGGCTTGACACATAGGACCTAACACAATAGTCGTATTTACGGAGAGATGGCCGAGTAGGTCGAAGGCGCTCGCCTGCTAAGCGAGTATACTGGGAAACCGGTATCGAGGGTTCGAATCCCTCTCTCTCCGCCATTTTCTGAGGTTCGCGGCAGGTTCGTCGCATGGTGTGCAGACGGACATGCCGATGCCTTTCATCGTGGCGGCTCATCGCGTAATGCTTCAACGGCAACCGCATGCAGTCTTTCAGGAACGAAGTTTCTTGACAGGACATCCGTCATCGGTTAAATAGATAAAATAATTTTGCGCCCGTAGCTCAGCTGGATAGAGCACAAGACTACGAATCTTGGGGTCAGGAGTTCGAATCTCTTCGGGCGCGCCATAAAAAACAAGGGGTTACGGTTTATGCCGTAACCCCTTTGTTATTTTTGAAACTTCGCCGAAACGTGCGGTGCCGGATCAGTTTTTACGCCGCTTCTTCTGGCC
Source organism: Geobacteraceae bacterium (assembly GCA_040773465.1). Taxonomy (GTDB): domain Bacteria; phylum Desulfobacterota; class Desulfuromonadia; order Geobacterales; family Geobacteraceae; genus RPRC01. The sequence continues at coordinate 18,175 of JAXGWF010000014.1, forward strand.
GGCTTCCCGTTCGTTACCTCCTGGAAAAGCGTCGTTCCGTCTCCAGGCTGGAAAGCTCGACCATCCGGCACTGCTCCCGGACCTGCGTCATGTAGGGGCCGAATTCAGGGTCGGCCCGCCACGTTTCAATGCTTTCCTCGTCATCCCAACGAAACAGGGTAACAAATCTTCCCGCATGCGTGCGGTCCCGGTAAAGGGTTATCTCCCGTATCGCGGTAAAATTGTCCAACGTCCATTCGGCAACAGCCTCCACTGCCGCCAGGAAAGCCTGCTCCCTCCCCGGCTTGATGGTATAACTTCCCGAGGTGTGCGGCACCCGATCGCTCATAAAACCTGCCTCCTTTCCGGTGTGCTCATGATGTCAGACTATGCTACCAGAGTAAATCCGTCCGAGCAACCGGGGAAATTCTTTACTCGCTTGCCTGAAAGGGCTATAGTCGCGCACATATCCCGGAATCACGAATGAAACGCCGAACCGGTGCATGTGTAAGGGGGGAACCAGCCATGGAAACCATACTTGCGGAAATCGACTTCACTGATATCGAGGGAATCAGGACCGGCCATGCGGAAGACCTGCAAGCCGCCACCGGCTGCACCGTTCTGATCGCCGACAAGGGCTGCACCGTCGGCGTTGATGTGCGGGGAGGGGCTCCGGGAACCCGGGAAACCGATCTGCTTGACCCGGTAAACCTGGTGGATAAGGCCCATGCCGTTTTTCTCGCGGGAGGAAGCGCCTTCGGACTCGATGCCGGCGCCGGCATTATGCAGTATCTCGAAGAACGCGCCATCGGTTTCGATGTCCAGGTCACCAGGGTTCCCATCGTCTGCGGCGCCGTCCTGTTCGACCTCACGGTCGGCGATCACTCGATTCGGCCTGATCGCGCCATGGGTTATCAGGCATGTCAGCATGCAGGCGAACGCCCGTGCCGACAAGGCAGCATCGGTGCCGGTACCGGCGCTTCGGTAGGGAAAATTCTCGGCATGAACCGGGCAATGAAAAGCGGCCTGGGCTGCCATGCTTTGCGGGTTGGAGATTTGCAGGTCGGTGCGCTGGTGGCGGTCAACTGCCTGGGTGACGTTGTGGACCCCCGTTCGAGCCGAATCGTGGCGGGAACCTTGAGCGCAGACCGATCGCGAATCATCGGGACGGAGGATATCATGATCCGGTCGTACGCCGAGCAGAAAAATCTCTTCGTTTCCAACACCACGATCGGCGTGGTGGCAACCAATGCACTCCTGACCAAATCCCAGGCTACAAAACTTGCATCCATGGCCCAGAATGGTTATGCACGAACCCTCAGACCCGCCCATACCATGTTCGACGGCGACACGATTTTCGCTATGGCAACCGGTGAAACCGAAGCCGACATGAACGTGGTGGGACTGCTTGCGGCACGGGTCATGGAACGGGCCGTTGTTGCGGCGGTTACGCATGCAACACCGCTCTGCGGGCTACCGTGCAACAGCGATATTGCTGCCGGTTAGGGAAAAAGCCGTCTCAGCACGATCGGATCTTCCAGTTCGAACAGGTTTTCGTTGCGCAGATCATTCAGAAATGCCAGGATATCTGAAGGAGCGCCGGCAAGCGTTACCTGGGTACTCCATTTGCCCTTCTCCACAGTTCCTTCGAGCTTGCCCTCGACAACCGCAGCGCTGAAGGCATCAACAACTGGGAGCCAGATGACCAGATCGCCACGTGAGGTTACGCAATAACGCACAACGTAGTACCAATCTTCCCATTTTCCCTTTTCCCTGACCCGAATGGTAAAATAACTTTTGCCCGGCACTTTACAGATCCTTAACTCGGCTTCATCGATCCGAAACTGATCGTCACGCCAATCAAGGGTCGCAATTCGACCGATACCGTCACGTGCGAATCGCAAAGAAACAACGGAATCTTCCGCAATCCAGTCTCCCTCGAGCAGATCGTACTCCTGTTGATCAATAGTCTGCGGTAGCGGTTGAAGAGTGACAACCGATGAACAGCCGCTCAGCAACCAAACCAGCAAAACAGTACAAGCAAGGAACAATGGTTTCTTATTCCGTATCATATTTCACCCCGCAGCTTCCACCAGCCGAGACTTAACCACTCCGCTATCGCTAGCGACGAATTCCGCAATTCCGCTGCCCGGGGAATGAAGAGCGCCGCCCCTCTCTTCCTGCTCTGGGCAAGGTGACAAGCAGGGGCGGGAACAACCTTGAATCCTTCTTTGCTGAACATGAGGACCGCCCGCTTCATGTAGTAGGCGGAAGTTGCCAGTATGATACGGTCCCCCTTCACCAACGTGCGCGCCGCGCGGGCGTTTTCCATCGTGTTCCGCGAACGGTTTTCAACCACGACCTGCCGGCGAGGCATCCCCATGGCATAGGCCGCCTCCGCCATCACATCGGCATCATTCAGCTTCGTTGCAAACGACTCCCCGTTGCCACCCAGCAGAACAAGCGGGACATTCATCTTTCTTGCCAGTTCAACCCCCAGGATCAACCGGGTCCAGGTTTCACTATTCGGAACCGGGGAAGCGCCAAGCCATGAACGGTCCACTGAACCACCACCGGGTACCACCACCGCATCGACCCTATCCGGCAGTTTGGCCAAGGGAGAAGCGCTCCGCTCCAGCGGTTTCAGCAGAAAATCAGCCACTGGCGCAATGCTCAGAAGATAGAACGCCAAGGTTGCCACGAGCAGGAACCCTCTTGCCAGCTCTTTTCTTTTCCTGGATGCCAGCAACCCGAAAACCATAAAGATTATGAGGCAGGCAGGTGGCGCCGACAGAAACCAGACTATTTTCTGTAAAGTGAAAGACATGGTGCTTGCCTCCCTGAAGGAGTCAGAAAGGAATGATGAAAAAGCCGCCGTGATGAAAAGACGGGGGAGCAGGCATGCGCAGTAAGATTGTCCCGGGAATCGTAGGGAAAATCAGCTCCGACGGCGCAGGTACCGGAGAAACTCCTCGACGCTCAATTCCTTCTTGCTGACGAGATGCTCGATCTGTCGGCCCATGGCCGCTTTCTCTCCTTTTTTCATCGCTTCCTTCATAAGGACGAAAAACGGAATATTCCTGGTGTGTGGATAGAGACGGAACCGATCCATCAGTTCGAAGGCCGACATATCGGGAAGCATGAGGGTGGAAAACGCCAGGTAGCGTGGTTCCATGGTGGCAAGGGCAATACCTTCCTTGCCGGTATAGGCCTTAACCACCTCGAAGCCCAGGGACTCGATGGCCTTGCCGACCAGTTCTTCCCCAGTCCTCGAGATCAGGAGGGCCTGAAGGTCCCATGTCTCCACCTCTTCGGTGAGACCGAGCACCACGAGCCTTTTTTGCAGGTACTCCGTATCGATGGGAATCGTGAAAAACCCCGCCGCCGGAAATACCCCGCCAATCCTTCCTTCTTCGCTGAGGAAGAGCGGCAATACGGCAATGTCACGGGTCTGCGGATTTCTCTTGAGTTCGAGAAATATCCCCCAACCGTCAGTTGAATAGGGCGACAGGTCAAGGAGGATTCCCAGTGGACGCCGGTCGGCAAGTTCCTCCAATTTTGCCGGACGTGCCATATAGCCGCCTTCACTCAGATAACGGCACAGGATCTTGCCCCGGGTATCGCAACCGTTCATACCAAGAATCCACAGTTCCTGTTCCAGTTTTTTCTCAGTCATGCATGGTCCCCATTCTGTTTGATACCGGCCCACCTGGGTGGAACGCCCGGAAACTAGAAATAACGCGCTCTTCCGTTCTAGATACCACATTTTCCAGCCATCGCAAAGGAAAGTTTCATAGCTCCCGTTTAATCAAACGATCCTTGTCCGGCCGATCGCACGTTCAGTTCCTGGAGGCGACAGCATCTTTGCCTCGCCGCACAGGCAAAAAAAGAAAAATGCCTTGTATCTTCAGAAAAAAATTGGCATAGTAGTACATTACGGCGGGCGCGAGCCCGTCTTTTTTTGTCCCATCCCCTTCAATACCCCATGCCGTAAAGCGGCATGGCTATATAATCAATGTTAGGAGCAGGATAGATGCAGGAAAAGATTCGCAACATAGCTATCATCGCCCATGTCGATCACGGCAAGACGACCCTTGTCGACGCCTTGTTGAAGCAATCAGGCGTTTTCAGAAACAACGAGGTCATCACCGAAAGAGTCATGGATTCCAATGATCTGGAAAAGGAGCGGGGAATCACGATACTGGCAAAGAACCTCTCCATAAGGCATGACGATTACAAGATCAACATTGTCGATACACCGGGACATGCAGACTTCGGCGGTGAAGTGGAACGGGTCTTGAAGATGGTGGACTCCGTTCTTCTCCTCGTGGATGCCCTGGACGGTCCCATGCCCCAGACTCGCTTCGTACTGAAGAAGTCTCTCGACCTCGGCTTGCGACCGATCGTGGTAATAAACAAGATTGACCGGCCGGGAGCACGCCCCTCGGCGGTTGTCGACATGGTGTTTGATCTCTTCTGCGAACTACAGGCAAACGATGAGCAACTCGACTTCGCAATCGTCTACACCAGCGCCAAAATGGGCTACGCCAAGCTGGACCTCGATGACGAATCCGAAACCATGGAACCGCTCTTCGAAAAAATCATCAGCAACGTTCACCCGCCCGAAGGTGATCCGTCCGCTCCCTTCCAGATGCTGGTGACGAACATCGACTACAACGATTATATCGGCCGCATCGCCACCGGCAAGATCTTCAACGGAAGGGTCAGGACGGGAGAAACCGTGGCGCTCATCAAGCGCAACAGCGAGATCAAGAAAGGGCGGATTTCAAAGCTCATCGGCTACGAGGGGCTGCAACAGGTGGAAATCGCCGAGGCAATAACCGGCGACATCGTAACGATTGCCGGTCTTGACGAAGTCGGCATCGGCGAAACGATTGCCGAAGCCGACAATCCGCTCGCCCTTCCCTACGTGTCCATTGACGAGCCCACCATTTCCATGAATTTTATCGTCAACAACTCGCCGTTCGCGGGTCGTGAAGGCAAACTGGTAACATCACGCAACATCCGGGAGCGACTGGAACGCGAACTGCGCACCAATGTCTCGCTCCGTGTCGAAGATACCGGTAATCCCGATACCTTCCTGGTTTCCGGCCGCGGAGAACTGCATCTGTCCATCCTCATCGAGAACATGCGCCGCGAAGGATTCGAAATGGCCGTTTCCAAGCCCGAAGTCATCATGCGTGACAAAGACGGCCAGAAACAGGAACCCATCGAATATCTGGTCGTAGACGTACCCGCCGAACACCAGGGTACCATTATCGAAAAAATGGGCCCCCGCAAGGGCGAAATAGCGGCCATGCATCAACTGGGAGACGTGATCCGCCTCGAGTTCCTGATCCCGGCACGGGGCCTGATCGGGCTACGCGGCGAGATACTCACCGAAACACGGGGAACCGGCATCATGACCCATACCTTCCATGGCTATGCACCTTACAAGGGAGATATCCCGGGGCGCAAGAACGGCGTCCTGATTGCCATGGAACACGGAGAAACCACCGCCTACGCCCTTGACGCCCTCCAACCCCGCGGGGTACTCTTTATCGGCCCGGGGACGGAAGTCTACGGCGGCATGATCATCGGCCAGCACGCCAAGGACAACGATCTCGACGTCAATCCCTGCAAGGGGAAAAAGCTTACCAACATCAGGGCAGCCGGTTCCGATGACGCCATCAAGCTGACCCCTCCACGTATTTTGAGCCTGGAGCAGGCGCTCGAGTTCATTGATGACGACGAACTGGTCGAAGTAACGCCGACATCCATCAGGCTGAGGAAAAAGGAGCTCGATCCCACGAAAAGAAAACGTCCCGTACGGTGAAGTTTTCCGTTGCCATGCCGCTCGAATGGGGCAACTTTGCATTGACAAACGGGCACTTTTTCTCTACTACAAGATAAGGATTCCTTTTTTTGTATTATGAAATGATAAGGAGCTTGTATGTTTCGAAGAATAGCCCTTGTGCTTATCATCCCGGTTTTTGCCGTATCCTGTTCCAACAAGCAGATCAAGGTTCCTCCCGAAACCCTGTTAAAACAGGGCGAGAGCCTGTATGCCAGAAAAAAATACGAAGCCGCCGCGGAAAAATGGCGTACGGCAAAAGACGGCACTTCTTCGCAGATTCTCAAGACGGCACTCGAGCTGAAACTCGCCGATGCGTTGTTCAACGATGAAAACTACATCGAAGCAGCCGCCGAATATGAAAATTTCCGAAAGCTTCACCCGAAAAACTCGAAAGCATCCTACGCCCTCTTCATGACGGCAATGAGCAATTTGAAGCAGGTCGAGAAAATAGATGTCGACCAGACACCGATCACGAACGCCGCCATCCTGTTTGAAACGTTTTTCAAGGAATATCCAAATTCGGTCCTGCAGCAGAGAGCCCGGATCAGACTGGCGGAATGCAGGTCAAAACAGGCTGCATACGAAATTTACGTAGGCAGGTTCTACTACCGGACCGACAAGTACAAGGCAGCCATTGGTCGCTTCAAGGAAGCATTGGAGAAATACCCCGGCACACCCGAGCTTGACGAAGCTCTCTTTCTTCTTGGCAATGCCTGTCTCCGGAGCGGCGATGCCGTTACGGCAAAGGAATCTTTTTCCCGTCTTGTTACGGATTATCCGCACAGCAAATTCGTCAATAAGGCGAAAAAATTCCTGAGCAGGAATTCCTGATCGCGGAATATCCTCGTTTCGTTCAGACAACTTGCCGGCTGAAGGATGTTACCTGTTCATGAAATTCGCCCTGCTCCTTTTCTTTCTTCTTGTTACAACCGGTGAGCTGGCATTGTCCTGGCTGAACCTGCAACATCTCAAACGCCACGGCAGGGAAGTCCCTCGCGGTTTCGAAGGAAGCCTGGATCCGGAAACCCTGCAAAAAACCGTTGATTACACCGTTGAAAACAATCGGTTGGGGCTTATTGAAACACTATGCGGCACCATACTTGTCGTCCTGTTCCTGTTCTGCGGCATACTTGATCGCTATGATCATTGGGTCGTCAGCCATTCCAACGCCTTCGTGCTTCAGGGATTGCTGTTCTTCCTTCCCCTCTGCCTGCTGCAGTCCATTCTCGATATCCCCTTCAGTCTGTATGAAAACTTTTCCATCGAGAAACGCTATGGATTTAATACCATGCCCCCGTCACTTTGGTTGACCGACTTCATCAAATCCACTCTGCTCAGCATACTGCTTATTACGCTGGTGATAGCCGGCGCATTCACCCTGGTACAGATGAGCCCTCACGGCTGGTGGCTCTGGGTATGGGGGCTCCTCGCCCTGCTGTCTCTGGCCATGCTCTATCTCTCACCCTACCTCATTGAACCGCTGTTCTTCCATTTCGAACCGATTCAATCCGAAGGACTGCAAATGGAAATACAGCTGCTGATGAAGCGGGCGGGCCTGGAAGTACGTCGTGTTCTGCAGGTGGACGCGTCCCGGCGCAGCACCCATTCCAATGCCTATTTCACCGGCATCGGCAAAGTCAAACGCATTGTGCTGTTCGATACGCTGATCGAGCGCCTGGACACACGGGAAATTCTCGCGGTGCTGGCTCATGAAGCTGGACACTGGAAAGCACATCATCTCCTGAAGCGTCTCATTGCGACCGAACTCGTAATCCTTGTTGCCTGCTACGGAGCATTCGTGGTCCTGGAACGAAACGCGCTGCCCCCCCTGTTTGGTATGGCAACCGTTTCTTTCCCCGCCCAGCTGGTGCTTCTGGGTTTTATTCTCTCACTTGTGGCGACGTTCTTTGCGCCCATCAGCGCCTGGTTTTCCAGAAGGCATGAACGGGAAGCAGACCGGTTTGCCGCGGACCTTACCGGAACACCCGAGGCCCTTGCCTCATCCTTGGTCAAGATGGGTCGCGACAACCTCGCCAACCTCCATCCGCACCCACTGTATGCGGCACTGCATTACTCCCATCCACCGCTCACGGAACGTGTGCAAACACTCTTGGCACGAAAAGAGTTACAATCCGAAAACTAACAAGGTAATCTCTCGAAATTATCCGATCACCCCCATGACAAAAAGACCTGCCAGGTTTTCGGAAACCTGGCAGGTCTTTTCATACGAAATTTTTATGTTACGCTTCTTCTCTCTGAGAAGGCAGGGGAATATCAGTTTCTTTCTGTTATCGTGACAATTATCGTCTTACTGGATAACCGGCTTCATCAATACACCCTTAATCGGGATCCGGTACGATCCCGGACTTTTCTGATACTTGGCAAGCATCATAAAAACCAGCTTTTGCCTTTCAAGAAAGTCCGGTTTCGGCATCAGTTCCAATACCAGGTCGAGTGGCGCCCTTGCCAGCGGTCCCGAAACCGGAAGGCTCCCTTTAATCCTGATATAAATTCCCTGCCCCTGAAAGGCAAAGCTCTCTAGCGTTCCCTTTCCGGAAGCCACCCGAAACATCCCCCGAATCGTTTCATATGAAGCGTCGGGAAGAGGAATCTCTCCGATCTTTATCGCACTGAGTTCAGCCTTTCTAACTTCCATTTTCAGGGCGCCTTCTGTTTTGCGCCCTCTACCCGCAAACGAGCCGTCTACATAGAGCCGTCCCTTGATGTTCGCCCCTGTGACAACCTCAAGCAGGGGAATATCTTCGAGCAGAATGTTCTCCAGTTGCACGGAAACAGAATTCTGCCGCGGTCTGAACTCCACATGTCCCTCTCCTTCCTTGATCTGCATGCGAAAATCCACCACGACCCTGCCGATGCAAAGAGGAAGCAGCTTCAAGTAGATGCTGGCCCGGTCCAGTTTCAGCAATGTCCCCCGCCCGTCGGAAACGACGGCATTCCGTGCTTTAATGCCCAAAGGAAAGGCTTTGCCAAACTGTTCCGTTGTCATCACGTAACCATTTTTTGCCACCCCCCTGACGATGACCCCCTTGATTTCAGCGGAAGGAACCAGCAGGAGTGTTATGAAAGGAAAGACAATTAGGGCACCGGCACTTATTACGGCTATGAAGAGATACTTGCGAAGTCTCACTTTTGCCCCTGTCGCACCGGTTTCAGCAGAGCCACGGTGAGCGTAAGATCAAGGCGCGACGGATCATCGAAACGAGTCTTGATATTCGCTTTTTTCACCAAAACCGGTCGAGAACCCGTCTCCAATTGGTAAAGCAGATTTATTGCCTCGTTGGCTGTCAGTCCCTCCAGCTTAACCTCAGCGACATCTTCAAGATATCCACCCCGCTCTCCACCTTTTAACGGCGTAACCAGGCTGGATTTCCCTTTTATGCCAATTTCCTCAATAATCTTACCGGGTGAATCATCAGGACTAATGGCGGCAAGGCGGCCGGCAAATCGTTGCGAGGTCATCTTCGCCGCCAGGAATCGCTGTTTGAGCGTCATCATTTCCACCAGATCAGCCTCTCGAACCTTACGTTTCTTCTCCAGCGATGTAATCCGCTCATTCAACGCGGAAAAAAGAATAATCACGAAGAGCACCACCGAAATACCGATTCCCAAACGCACTCTCGTCGCATGGCTCATGTTCTGGTAATGTTCTTTCAATTGATTTATATATTTCATTGTACACGCTCCTTCAGCGTTCCCCGAAACGAGAAGGCAACAGACCCGTCAGCCTTGGATTTTATCTCATCCATTTCCGCCGTTGTGAAAAGCGGAGCAAGTCTGGACTTAAATTCATTCGCTGCCTGAAACGATTTTGCATCACCTTTCAGGCGAACCTGGTCACCGTCTATGTCAGCTTCATACACTCCCGACACTTCTCCGCTTTTGGCATTTGCAATTCCGTTAAGGGTTTGCAGGATTTCCTGAGTGGACGAAAAGCCTCCAAGACGCCGTATTTCAGACTTCAATTCCGATACTTCATCAACCGCTTTTGTACGATTCGGAAATACTTCACGGTATATCTGGCTGATAGATTTGTTCAGGGATGTAAGGTCCTTTTTTACCAGATAGTACCGCAAACCCGTTTCACCAAGGAGTAAAAGAAGAAAAAGCGCCGAAAGAATCGCCGTCAGGCGCAATTTCCTTTTTAACAGCTCCCGAGCGGCCGTATAGGCATGTTTTCCGTGTCTGAAGTTTACCGGCTCATGTACAAGGGATGCTTCGGCAAGAGCCCATGCGCCGGCATATTCGAGCGCCATGCTTTCACTCGGGAAAGCCGCCGCAAGTTTTCCGCTAATCGATAAAGGCGCAAAAGAAACGTCATCCACTCGTCCGGCATGAGAAGTAAGTGCCGCGGCACCGTGGAGAAGGACGCGTTCAACGCTGAGTCCCTTTCCGACTTCCAAAAGAACAAGCGTTCTAACAATATCTTCCTGAAAATTACCGTTATCCAGACAACGGAATAAAACCGGTTTTTTCCCCGAATAGACGGCAAGTGAACGTCCGTCTGAAAGAGCAATGGCTTCGTCACCGGTCTCCGGGACGAGCAGGTGCCAATGGAAAACGGCCAAACCGACAATTTCAGGCTCCAAGCCGGCTTCACGCAGGGAAGCTATTCTCGACTCGATGTCGGCTTCGGAGGTCCAGATTGCCAGTACCTTTCCCTGGTCAAGTGAAAGTGCGTCGAAAACCAGCTTTTCGACGGCAACCGCTGTTTCACCCTTCAACTCGAGGGGAAGGACCGCCCGTTGCTTCCGTCGATCGGAGATAGAGAGAACCAGCTCACGACAAAAGATATTTTCTTCGTCGAGAGATAAAAAAGTCCTCGTTTCTTCCGTAATTCTGTCGCCAAAGGCCCTTACCACCGATTCAAAAGTGTCTTGATCCTCCAAGCTCCGGCGTTCAGCACCCTGAAAAAAGAAAGAACCCCCTTTTTTCTGGAAGCGAACAAAACTGACAGTTTGTCGTCCAGCATCAATTATCAGCAGTTCCATTACAATTCTCTCCAGTACAGCACGGTTGACGAAGTACCGATTACGCGAACTACCGCTTCAACAATCCGCACGGTTTCCCTAACCTGGGCACGTGATTGTATTCGGAAAATCGTTCCCTTGACGGTAATTTTACCTTGCAGGGTAATACCAATCGATTCCATGCCTGAAATTTGCGTTATTTCCGAAGAACTTTTCAAGGGCGTTATTTTACGATATTCAACAATGCGTTCAGCCAGATCATCCGTCATCCGTTCATCGAGAACGGCAAGCAGTTCCGGCGGAGCAGTATTGACGTTGATTTTCGAATAGAGTTCCGCCGCTGATTCCGCATACACCGTTACATACGGATACAAGCTCCTGAGAGCCGCATCATCAAACCCGGAGACCAGCTTCAGTTCATCATACGTTTCCAGGCGAGCGTTCTTGCTCTGATACGGCGTCGACAATGATTTATAATAGCCGGACTCGGCGCCACCGGCTCTTGGCGAATCGTCGGTGTCGATCCAATCCGCAATGACATCGATCGAATCAGAAGAATAGCCAAGTTTTTCAAAGAGTCTGACCGCAATACCATAATATGCTTCGTTCAGGGTACCATTGGGAAAAACGATCGAATTGAGATTCAGCTTGCCGCTTTCCTCGGTTATGCTGATTCGCAACGAACCCCTTTCGTCCTCTAGAACCTGAGAAGAAGCCCAGTCGTCTTCGAGAGAAGTATACTCCTGACGCGTCAAGGCTATTTTAAGAACCTTAACGGCTCCGTTCACACCAGCGGATGCTATCAGACTTGCCTGCTGGGCATCCGCATAATTGTGCTGCAGTGATGTTTCGACAAAGACATCATGGATGAACTCGGTCGTCACGGCAACGACGAGCGCGGTAATAATTAAGGTTATTACCAGGGCAAAGCCCTTTTCCCCTTTCACGACCCGCTCACCATGGGAACAGCGATGGCGGTGAAACTTTCCGTTTCCTCCGCATTGGCTCCATACAGCAGAATTGTAACCCGAACCGCTTTCGGCAGTGCGCTATTCAATGAAGTATCCCAGCTTTTAACCCAATTGCTGCCGTCATAACATTCGACGAGAAATCCTGCTATCCGGCCTGTCAGCGGATAAGGTGCAGGATCAAGATCAAAATAGGCATCACGCGTTTCCCTTGAAAGGATCAGCTGATTTTCTTCCTGTTCCACGGGACGGTAACGAACGACAAGTACATCGGACGATGGCGCCGATCCTGGTTGGGGGACCGTCAACGTCGTAAAATCAAGGGTTGACGCGGGCTTGCCGAAGACATCACGATCTTCAACGACAAAATGCAGTCGCTCGCTACTTCTGGAATAAAATGAAGCGGAAAGCTCGCGGCGCAAAAGATCCAGTGTCGCCTCCACATCACGAATCGGCTCAAACCGTTCCCTGCTCGCACTGCTTCCCCGCTCAACTGAAAAATATGTTCCATACAGGGCGCCACTCAAAACCACGAGAAGGACCAGGGCAATCAACAGCTCAAGAAGCGTAAAACCGTCATTGCGTGACATATGTATCAAGGGAAATACTTCTCCTCTCGGCACCCCAGGTTACCGTTACCGTCAGCTTTTTCAACAAGGCAACCGGAAGCGATGACAGCTCCGCTTTCCAGGAGTACTCCGGCCAGTCGGGCTTAAAAGTCCCCTCCTTCACCTGAGCAAGTTCTTCCTTGTCAAGAAAACCCAACTCTTCAAGTTTCATACGGGCAAGAAGCGTGGCAACAGCCTCATCCCTGTTGCGGTTGGTCAAGGAAAGATGGTAATTCACCGAGTTCAGTACCGTAAGAACCACACCGGACAATATGGCTAGCGCCACCATAACTTCCAAGAGAGTAAATCCTTTCACCGACTTCCCTCCTGTTCATCCACGGAAAGAGTCCCATCCTGGTACCCGTTCAAAACCACTACTCTGCCACTTCCCGGGTAAAGCGCGACCGTATAGTGCCGGGAACCATCCTCTGACTTCAGATGAAATACGATGAATTCATTGGCGCCAAGAGGGCTGAACTCCAGAACCACCTCGCCTTCAGCCTGTTTTCCCAGTCTCGATGAAACTATGTCTTCAAAACCTGTCTGGTCATGAAGGGACAGGCGTGACAAAGTTACGTCCGTTACCGCGACTTCCTCGTTGTCCGGCAGGATTCTGGTTACCTCCATTCGACCGCTGCCGATATTGATTGTCAACCGGTAATATTGTTTCGTTGCGATAGCCTTGTCTACCAAGTAGCGAAGGCCGGCCGCCAGGTTACGGGCGGAAGAGCGCAAATCTCCTTCGCGGGTAGAAGGCAGTCTTGGAAAAACAAGCACCGCGACAATCGAAAGAATAACAATCACCACAGTCAGTTCAATCAAGGTAAAACCGGCATTTGCTGCTTTCCGGCTTATTACCGACTGTCCTGCGATTTTTGACTGTCTAATCACGCGGTCTTCTCTCACTTAATAGGGCACGATACCATCTTCCACAGACCGTAAACCTGGAAGGCGCGGCGATCTGGTGCGCCGCAGAACCGTTTGAGGAACGATGTGCTACCGCATGCTCCAACTCTCGATATCGGCATTCTTGTCTTCTCCTCCCCGTGCCCCATCCGCACCTTTAGAGTAAAGGTCATAATCACCATGCTCACCGGGAGAAATATAGATGTAATCGTTATCCCAAGGATCCTTCGGAACTTCCGTGTGTTCCAAATAGCCACCTTCCCGATAGTTTTTGGGGATGACCCCGGAACCAGGTTTCTCTACCAATGCCTGAAGCCCTTGCTCGGTAGATGGGTACACGCCATTATCAAGTTTGTAGAGTTTAAGGGCTGTCTCCAGGTTCCTGACCTGAACCTTTGCGTCTGATATTTTTGCATCATCGGTACGTCCGATGATCTTTGGCCCGACCAGAATCGCCAACATACTGAGAATGACAATAACAACCATTATTTCGATAAGAGTAAAACCGTTTGAACTCCCGAGATGTTTTTTCATAAGAATCCCCCATTGTGACTGCGCCTCAGTTCGAAACAGAACTTCAAGCAAATAATTTTGCCGGGTCTATCCACCGGCATGAACAGATTTTGACCTGGAATTTATTGTACCAACTGATTCAACTGGAAAATCGGCAGGAGGACCGCCACCACCACGGTCCCGACAACAAGCCCCATTACAAGGACTAGCAGGGGTTCCAAGAGGGACATGAATCGCGCTACCGCGGCAACAAATTCCTTCTCAAAGGCATTACCGGCCTTCGTTAACATTTCTTCCAAGGTCCCGCCTCTTTCGCCGACCGCGACCATGTGCACCAGGAGGGGAGGAAAAAGGCTGTTGTCACGAAGCGACGTAGACAAGTTGCCCCCCTCAGCCAGTTCTTCCCGCGCCTTGAAAAGAGCCCCCCGATACCTTCTGTTGACAACAACGTCTCCGGTAATCTCCAGCGCCTTGATGACCGGCACGCCGCTTGCTAATAGAAGGCCGAGAATTTTTGAAAACCTGGAAAGAATAAGCTTGGCAAGAAGAGGACCCAACAACGGCGCCTTCAACAACCATGCATCACGCTTGGCACGAAACGGCTCTTGCCTGACCAGCCTGCGGTAACCGTAACCGGCTCCGACTCCTGCCAATACGATCAACCACCAGCCTTTTCGAAGCATGGAACTGACCTTGATAAGCAGGATTGTAATCAGCGGCAGCGTTGCCTTGCTTTGTTCGAAGATCACGACAATCTTTGGAATGACGAAAGCAAGGAGGAACAGCATAACTGCTGTTCCCACAACCACCATGAGCGCAGGATACGCCAGTGATGTTACAATTTTGCTTCTGATGGCTTCCTGGTCTTCGAGAAAATCGGCAATCCGGTCCAGAATCATATCCAGCGCGCCGCTTGCCTCACCGGCAGCCACCATATTAACGTAACTTTCACTGAAAACCGCCGGCTCTTCCGCCAGGGCGCGGGCAAGATTGGAGCCTTCCGCAATTCTCGTGCGAACACGGGAGAGTACGTCCTTCAGCTCACCAGGCCTTTCCTGTTCATAAAGCGTTGAAATGGCTTCATACACGGGAACGGACGAACCGAGAAGTGTTGACAGGCGCCGAGTCATGAGCGACAACTCCTGCAGCGGCACTCCCTTGCCGAAAAACTTCCTTAGCTTGCCCTCGTTCGCTTCCGTCGTCTCAAACAGTTCGCGTAGATAGAACCCCTTTTCCTTGAGTTCCTGCTTCGCGGCATGCAGGCTGCTTGCTTCGATTGCCCCGGAAACCGCCGAGCCGTTGCTTCGAAATGCATTATAGCGGAAGGTCGGCATAATCCTCCTGAGTTACCCGCAGTACTTCCTCTATGGTGGTAATCCCGGCCGCTACTTTTGCAAGACCATCTTCGCGAAGTGTTTTCATTCCCCTGGAAACGGCATATTCTTTTATCATACTCGCGGGGGCCTGCTTGATAATCATGGAACATATCTCTGAATCTATGAGAAGAAGCTCATAAATTCCGGTACGTCCCAGGGTGCCGAGACCGAAACAGGCATCACAACCTCGCCCCCGATACATAACCGGCGGCAGGGTAATTCCGGGATATTCTCGGTCTGAAGAATACTCCTCGCGACAATGGGGACATATCACTCTCACAAGCCGCTGAGCGAGAACCGCGGAAAGTGATGAAGCGACCAGAAATGGCTCTATGTCCATGTCAATGAGCCTGGTAACCGCTGTCGACGAGTCATTGGTGTGCAGCGTTGAAAGCACCAGGTGGCCGGTAAGACTGGCCTGGATGGCAATTTCCGCTGTCTCCGCATCCCTGATCTCACCAACCATGATAATGTCCGGGTCCTGGCGGAGTATGGAGCGAAGACCACTGGCAAAGGTAAGATCGATTTTAGGATTTACCTGTATTTGGCCTATTCCTTTCAGCTGGTACTCGATGGGGTCCTCAATGGTAATGATGTTCTTTTCGGGAGTATTCAACCGATTCAAAGCTGCGTAAAGTGTTGTAGATTTCCCGCTTCCGGTTGGGCCGGTAACAAGTAGTATCCCGTTACTGCGTGAAAGCAGGTTTTCCATGGCTCTGACCCCGGATGACGAAAGGCCCATATCTTCCAGAGAAATAAGGCCCTTCTTCTTATCGAGAAGCCTGAGAACAACCCGCTCGCCAAAAAAAGTAGGAATAAGTGAAACGCGAATATCGACATCCCGGCCTGCAACGATAATGCGAATTCGACCATCCTGGGGAAGCCGCTTCTCGGCAATATTCAACCCGGCCATGATCTTGACGCGGGTAACAATCGCTTCCTGAACCACTTTCGGCGGAGTAAGCATCTTGTAGAGAATCCCATCGATCCGAAAACGAACCTCAACCTCCCGTTCATACGGTTCGATATGAACATCGCTCGCCCGTTCTTTGACTGCCTGGAACAGGATTGAATTGAGAAGTCGAATGACGGGTGCTTCATCGGTGAGATCGAGCAAATCACGCGGCTCATTGAGCTCCGTGGCGATTTTTGACAGATCCTCTACTTCCAGCTCTTCAACGACTTCCTTGGCGGAACCGGAAGAGCGCGAATACAGATGGTTGATCGCATCGAGGACCGTCTGGGGAGGGGAGATCACCATTTCTACCGGGAGCCCGAAGAGGCCTTTCAACTCGTCAATTGCCGAGAGGTTGGCGGGATTACCGGTAACGACCAGGAGTCTGTCATCATTTACCGCCAGAGGCAAAATCTGATTTGCCCGCGCGAAAGCCAAGGGCACACGTTCCAAAAGAACCGCCTCGACCTTGTCGACTTCAATTTTTTCGGCAAAAGGAAGCCCGAGCCGTGCTGCCAGGGCTTCGATCTCCTGAGGCGATGTCATGGCGTTCCTCGCAGTTCCTGATCGAGATCAACCGGATGGTCCGCGGACACTCTTCCTTCAAACTTTCTCTTCTGTTCTTCGGAAACTTTGGCCAAGTCCGTTGCATCCCTTACGATTCGCGGCGTCAGCAGAATCATCAGATTCGTCTTTGTTTTGGACGTGGACTTGGTTTTGAACAGATAGCCGAGCAGCGGGATATCGCCGAGAATCGGAATTTTGTTGATATTATCTTCTTCACGGGTTTGGATTAATCCGCCGATAACTACGGAATCGGAATCCTTCACCACTACGGAAGTTTTGGCGGACCGCTTGGTCGTCACCAGGTCGGTTGCTTGCCCCTTGCTTGCCTTGACAGCGGAAATTTCCTGGTAGATGTCCAGCTTGATATATTCGCCTTCCGTGATCTGCGGGGTAATTTTCAACGTGATACCGGTGTCTTTCCGCTCGACGGATTGCTGGGAAAGCCCGCTGGAAGAAAGAGTGGTTGAAGAGACAAAGGGAACGTTTTCACCGACAAAAATTTCGGCTTCCTTGTTGTCTGAGGTCAGGATGTTCGGGGTTGACAAGACGTTAATAGCGCCATTCTGGTCGAGCAGCTTGAGAACCGCGGAAAAGTTGACATTGTTCGCCAGGCCCTCCAGGATTTTCACGACCGCCTGCTGCTGGGCATTTGTGGCACCGAGGAAATTGAACGGATCAAGAACCCCGGCGGCGGCGATCGTTCCATCGGTGCCGGCGCCTCCCACACCCAGTTGGGTTCCGATTTCCCGAAGCTTGTCGATCGAAACCTCCGCGACAAGCGCCTGGACGAAGACCTGACGACGGCGGCGATCGAGTTTCTTGACAATCTGAACCAGGTTCTGGTAATCGGTCGGCGAGGCCATGATAACAAGCGAGTTGGTTGATTTATCCGGTGTTACGCTGATCTGGGATCCCTCGAAGGGTGTCTGCTGGGTTGCCGTCCTTTGGCCGGCAGGCGTGCCGGTCGACGTTCCCTTGAGCATCTCTTCAATCACCTTGGAAACCTCGGTGGCATCGGCATTTTCCAGGTAATACACATTGAGTTTGCTGCTGGAGGTCGGGGGAACCACATCAACCATGGCTATGATTTTTTTGATTTCAGCCTTGTCGTTTTCATTGCCGAAAATAATCACGGCATTGAGACGCGTGTCGGGAACGAGAAGTCCTCCGACACCCGAGGTCTGACCTTGAACGGTCTGCGTCATCCTACTCTTGTTCGAAAAATCCCTGCCATACAGCCATTCGCGAACAATATCCGCGACATTATCCGCGGACGCGTGATTAAGAAAAACCAGCTCGGCGCCCTCCCGATACATGCTTGAATCAATGGACTTCACAATACCGGCAATCTTTTGCAGATTCAGCGCGGAGTCGACAACAAGGAGCATATTGGCCGGGCCGAAGGAGGCGACATAGCCGTCTTTCGAAACGACCGGCTGGAGAAAGGTCGCCGCCTCTAGGGCGGGCATCCGTTCCAAGGGAATAACCTGAGCTACATATGAATCATTGACCGGTATTTTGTCAGCGGAAGAAAGCAGCTTCATTCCCGATGACCTGGCAACGTTAACCGGCACGATTTTATAGACGCGTCCCGCCTGGACGACGACAAAACCCTTCAGTTCGAGGACCGAGGTAAAGACATTAAAGGCCTCCTCGACGGAAAGCTTGGTGGGAGAAAAGACCGAAATCTTTCCTTTCACCCTTTCGTCCATGATGAAATTCTTCCCGGTCAGATCGCTGATGAACTTGACCATGGTGGAAATATCCACATCACTGAAATTCAGGACGATTCCCTTGGCATACCCGAGCGAGGGTATAAGCATGGAAATGATCAAGATATTCGCCACGACCAGTCTGCTGATACGCTTCTTCAAGGAAAACCTCCACCGGTATTTGTGCTCCGGCATGAAACTGTCGCCGGCTGCTACGAATATGGACTTATCTGATATCGTAGTTGAGTGTCAGGGGTCGACCGTCTCTCGTAAGGTCAACCTTTATGCGGTTTTGTCCCTGCAGGGACATGAGTGTCTGCATTGCCTTGTCCGGCGAATCCATGGGGATGTCGTTCACCTTCTGCAGCATATCGCCATTCGACAGCCCTATCATCGCAAAAATGCCGCTGGGTCGTACCTCTGAAACCTTGAACCCCTCAACGACGCCATCCTTCATTGAAGGAAGCAGGCGTGCATCGGTCATGGCCTGGCCGATGTTGGCGAGCGCGGCGGACAATGCCCGCTGGTCGATCACGTAATTTCCCGCTGAAACCTGGCTGGCAAGCTGGTTAGATGCCAGCGCCTGCTGCTCAGGACTCCCTGATGGCGCTCCGGGAACATCCGTCGGCGCATGAAGCTTCATCCGGGCGCCGTGATTGTCTATCTCGATGAAATCCTTCTGCACGGCAACCAGCGGGCCGATTTCGAATACCGTATCACCAAGGCGGAAAACCCTTTCTTCGCTGGTGCTCTGACGGGCGATCAGGGCGAACGTCTCACGAAATGATCCAACCGCAGTGCCGAGCAGTGTAAGATCACCGGGTGAGGTAGCCGCGGGCCCGGAGGCGTCGGCAACGGCAATGGGAGTCAGCGTGCCTTGGGTCGGCTTGCCGAACAGTCCCTTTTCCAGAATAGGCGCAAAATTCGACAGGTTGTCCCGTCGTGCAACCGTCTGCCCGGTCGTGGTCCCCGTCTGATGTCGGGGAAAAGTCTTTGAAAGCCGGTATGCAATGACATCTGAAGCAATCATGGCAAGAATCACGACAATCAGCAGGCAAATACCTATGTTCAGCAACAAGATTTTTTTGTCCATGAATAACTCGCCCCAACTTCAGGAAATTCAAGAAACTATAAAACATCTTCCGCTCTTGATGCAAGAAAAAACCGGGATAAAACCTTTCTTTACAAACTGATCGGGAGTAGATCCGCATCTAACTGAAAAACCCGCAATCGCGGGTTTTTCAGTTAGATGCCTCTGTAGTTTACTCTTAGTTCGGCTTGCCGGGATACTGATAGCCGTAATACATGTGCAGCATATCATCCCAGTTGTACTGATTGAGAAACTCGATCAGGCTTCCCGTTCCGGTCGACGGATTGTAGTCGCGGTAGTTGGTGTCATAGACATAGTCATCATAAATACTGGTTCTGTCATAAAAGACAATTGAAATACCATGGGCATTGGGGCGGGATGTGCCGTGGTATTCAGCCAGCAGGATCTTGTTGAACGCCGTTTCCACCGCTGAATCGGCACCGTATGCCAGACGGGCGAAATCCACCAGGTCAATATAGGTCGCGGGTTGCACTATGATGTCCAATTCCTGCACGGTATCACGGGAACTGGTGAGCAGAGCCAGAATTTCGGCCCTGGTTCCGCTGTCCGTCATACGTCCCATGAAATCCAGGGCCATGCTGTTTACCGAGGAGGCCACGGACGTTATGTCACCGACGCCATCAGAGGAATACTTGCTGCTGAGGGACAAGGCGGAAATAGTCTGATCCTTGTAGGCGCCGGCAACATAATACTGCTTGAAGCTTGCCACCATTGCCTGGGCAAGCTCCGGAGGGGTCATGGCGGGATCTTTCACCAACCGCCCGAGAAGGTCGTCATAGTCCCAGCCATATGATGACACCAATTCCTGTGACGAAACAAGTATGTCGGCTACATTTCTGAACTCGTAGGCAGCTTCCAGAACCGCCATCTCACAGGCGTCGATGCCGAGTATGTCCAGGGCAACACCGCTATCGATAAGCGCCTGCTTTACAAGCCTGTTGGAAAGCGGTACCAGGGTGCCATTGTCTACATCGGTAAATATGGATTTCGTGTTTACCGACTGGCCAGAAGCTTTCCATCCTTGTCCGTGATTCCAGATGATCAAGGCATAGTGATCCGCCGGATAGGCACTTGCAGTGGAAGAAACGAAGTCACGCAGGGTTGATGCCTGGGCCATGTCAAGTTCGCCCAGGTTGGCCAGCGTGGTGAGGCTGCCCTTTTCCACTTTGTACCGCATGGTCGGACCGCCCTCCGTGTCGTGCTGCACGATGACCGTAACGTTATCCGTGGAGCCGACCTGCTTCATCTCCTCAAGGTCCAGCAGCGACTCTTCAACCAGGTTGTTGTCCGCATCCAGGTAGACCATGACCGTCCACTTGTTACCGGTTACCGGCGTAGGAACGGGCACATAACTATTTCCACCCCCCCCGCCGCAGGAAGCAGTCAGAAGAAGAACGACCATTAATAACAATAATTTCTTGAAATTGCACATATGAGGCTACCTCCCGCATTCTTCAGCATATTTGCTATCCCTAAAATCAATGCCGTTTATATATTCCACAGGCTGCACCAAAAAGCAACCTGATTTGACTTGATCAAAGTATAAAAAAACCCCCGGAGATTGCTCCCCGGGGGTATCTTAAGAGTCTAATCTATAAATTATTCTAGATTAGAAAGGTGAGGTCAAGAGACCATTGCCATTGAGGTCGGTCGCAGTGCACGTCCAGGTGATCGCACCGGCCGGAACGGATCCGGTTGCGCTGACAGTGATAGTCCACGGCACCGTAGCAACCGTTCTGACGTTACCGCTCGCAAGCAGTTCGTAGGAAACGGTAATGGTTCCGAAAGTCACCGTCGTGCCAGTGGTGCCTGCCGGGAAGGAGAAGCCCCAGCTGGCGGCATCCAGCACCTCGGTCTTCGTCATGACTTCGCTGAACGTAATAGTGGCTGTACCGTTCTGGCTGGTGCTTGCTGCCATACCAGCGGCAGCCGGATAATCAGCAGTAGTTGCAGTCGGTTTCGTCATGTCATCTATCGTTACTATATTGCTGGCATCACTTTCAACACCATCAGAGTTAAGGGTGACCACATACACCGAGTAGCTGATCTTGGTGTCGCCGTTATTGAACGGAATCAAGCTGCCAGGAGTTGCGGGACCGTAGAAATTACCAGCTGGTGGTCCAGCAGCAAACAGGTCACTATTTTCAATACTGTACGTTGTGGTCGGAGTTTCATCAGCAACAAGATAAGAAGAAGTTACACCATCGATAGTCCTGGCAACATAAATACGATATGCATATGCATTCGCAACGGGGAGCCAATCGATGCGGGTCTCATTTGCTGAACCGAATTTGGTAACAGCCGGCGCATCTACATCAGCGCCACCCTCGGTGGTGAAGTTGACCACGGTATTGGTAGCGCTGGTAATCGTATTGCCGTTCAGGTCGGTAACATTAGCATTACCTACGAGAGCGGAAATATCGACCGTGTACTTGGAAGAAGCCGCGGTTGCGAAACTGATGGTAAGCACCTGCGGTTTAGCCGGATCGTCCCATGCCATGGTGTGCGCTATGTTGCTTGCCTTCGGTCCCATGTAGTTAACATCAACGTCTTGGTAGATGCCGGTGGTGCTGGTTGCGTCGGTGTTGAGCAGGTACTGGGTCGGTTTCAGGATTTCGCTGAAGGTGAACACCACCGAAGTGGTCTCGCCCGGATCGCTCGGAGCGATGTCAGACAGGTTGGCCGGGGTCACGCTGACAACGGCCGGATCAACGAAATCGACATTGTCGGAAGCGTCATAGAGCGGAATTGCCGGGTTCGGACCTGCGAGGTAGAAGTTGGTCGTGGTTCCGTCACACTCGGTCCAGACAACGGGGACGCTGGTAAGCGCACCGTTGGGGCCGATGCCTTCACGTCCGGTCCAGACATGGCCGGTCACGGGATCGGTCCAGGTTACCTTGGCATAGAAAACATGCTTCGTCTCAACGGCTGTGAAGCTTGCTTTACCTTCGCTGTTGGTGGTTGCCGTTGCAATGGTGTTGACGAGATCACCGGTCGCATTGTTCGCGGCACTGAAGCCGTCGATCGGGCTGAGGGAAATCAGCTGAATGGTTGCGCCGCTCAGCGGAGTGGAGTCGATACCGCTGACAGCCTGAATGTTCAGGTCTGCAGCAAGCTTGCCGACCATCGGCTTGATGTTGGCGACAAAGCCGTCAACCGGGGTGTCATGGTTGGTTTCGTTTGAAGACCCTGCTGCCAGATCACTGGATTCGCCAAGGCTCGTGTAGGAAACCTGCACGGCGGAATAAGCGATGTTGGGATAGAGGGTCAGGCCTGCTTTTTCACGGGCTGCGTTGACACTGCTCAAGTCGATGACGACATTGTAGGTATCCCAGCTGTTCAGAACGTTGCTGAGCAGGGAAGTGCCGCTGCCGACGGGCAGGATGGTGGAGTTTGCGGGTTCGTTGCCGACCGCGGTGTTGGCCGGAACGTTCTTGATGGTGAACACACCAACGGAGTTGGTGACAGCCTTTTTGTCCATGATGTAGACAACGGCGTTGGCGATGGGGTCATTGGTGCAGGCGTCAACAAGTACGCCGGTAACGGTACCCTTCGGCGTGAACTCGTCCGGGTTAGGGGTGCCGACTGAGTAGGCGAACATGCTCTCGTCGCCGGTACAACCGAACGTCGCCAGCATTGCTGTTGCCAGCAGGAAATACAAGAATTTCTTCATCTAGAGGTTCCTCCTTCGTCACATGAAAAGTTTTGTAGCCACGGGAGACTACTGCGAATACATATAACTTGCACTACTCAGCTCAAGTAGTACACCAAAAACTGCTCACCCCCTTTCATCGATTTTTCAGGAATTACGAACGAACTGTTTTTTCTGAAAAACAGTGTTCAAATGTTCCCTTTTTCGACCATAAAAATACCGCGACTATGCTCGAAGGGTTCTTGTAAGGTGCCGCTCACCGAAAACAAAGCGCATTATCGATTTTGATGTTATTAGCTCCAAAGCATTTAAATGTCAATATTTAATTTTATTCTAACCTTGATCTCTTTCCATTTTTTTCAAGCTGAAAAAGAGGCAAGGATGTTGGTTTAAATTAGGAGCATTATAATTAAAATGCAAACACCATGATTTTTCGGGGGAATTTTCTGCCGCCCTTAAAAAAGATTGCATGCACGTCTTCAGAATCACCCAAAACCACGTAACCCGCCTCAAGCAACAGACAATCAGCGGGGGAAATTAATCGACCTAATCTACCAGCCGCGTTACACTTGTTTCAAGTGTAATATTTCGATACGCAACACGAAGTAATATAATCGGAAGAATAAACCGCGCGTTCCTTCATAAACATCCGTGTTACATGAACAAGGAAAACCACCTTTTCTCCGCGGTTCCGGCCGTTCATTCATGCGAAACGTCCCGTAGCTGAGGGAAATTTACTTGCCGGCAAACGAAAACTCAGGCAATCTTGTAAACGATATCATCAGAAGTTCTTTCGTCAATACAAGAAAAGAGCTTTAATGCATAAAATATTTTTTGACCGAAAAGATTTTGTGCAAGAAATGAACCGTCAGGCGCCCCTTCATGAGCAATACCTTTTAACAACTTCAAAAGCCTTGATTTCATTGCGATAATTTTTTTTACTTGAGCAGGACAAAAAATAACCCTGTTTTAGAAATCATCAAAAGCGACAAATAGTGGCATAAAATGAGACATATCCAGACATCGTCGCCTTTTCATCAACCATATTTTTAACAAAAAATGCTATAGAATTCCAGACCTGTTTCTGACATTTTTTTGGGCAAAAATTTCGAATTAATTGCATAAACTATACGAATAGCTGACAACAATGACAACTATCGCCATTACAGCAGCAACACGCCTGGAACTATCCGCCCTTATTGAGATCTTTCGCGCGAATTCCTCTCCCGCCATGATTCCATGGGATGTCTTTACGGCACAGGGCGGATCAGCAAACCTGATCTTCGCCGTTTCCGGTATCGGCACGGCAAACGCCTCAGCAGTCACCAGCCTCGTCGCCCACCTTTTCTCTCCGGACCTGATCATTGCGACCGGTTGCGCCGGGGCCTATCAAGGTTCCGGGCTGGAAATCGGCGATCTTGCCCTGGCGACAGCCGAGATATTCGCCGATGAAGGTGTCATGATCACGGAAAGCTGGCGCCCGCTCGATTATCTCGGGATCCCTCTATTGGAACGACACGGGACGCGCTTTTTCAACGAATTGCCGCTTTCTGAACGGGAAAACGCCAAAGCCCTGCGCCTGGCGAAAGATCTCGATATCACTCTCGCGAGCGGCAGGTTCCTGACCGTGGCCACTTGCAGCGGAACCAAGGCGCGGGGAACTGAACTGGAAGAACGTTTCAACGGGCTCTGCGAAAACATGGAAGGGGCAGCGGTGGCCCTTGTCGCGGCACGGTACGGCATCGAATGCCTTGAAGTTCGCGGCATCAGCAACCGGGTAGAAGACCGTGATATCAGCCGCTGGGACATCGGTCGCGCTGCCGCTGCCACCCAGCGGTTTCTCGAATGTTTCCTCAGGAGTCGATAACCATGCGGACGCTCAGCCTGGGTTTTTCACCCTGCCCGAACGATACCTTTCTCTTTTACCCGCTCTTGCACGGCAGAATCACAAGCGAGACATTCCGGTTCGCCGAACGCCTGGAAGACGTGGAAACCCTCAACCACCTGGCACTGGAAGGCACCCTCGATGTCTGCAAGGTGTCTTACCACGCCTTTGCCTATATCAGGGAGCAGTATGTACTTCTGCGGTCCGGCGGTGCGATGGGAAAAGGATGCGGCCCGCTGCTCGTCTCGAAAACAGCAGACAACCCACAGGACCTGAAAGGGAAAACGATCGCGGTTCCGGGTCGTTATACAACCGCTTTCCTCCTGCTGCGGCTCTTCGACCCTACGCTTACGAACCTCGTTGTCCTCCCGTTCCATGAAATAGTGCCTGCCGTGGAACAAGGAACCGTCGATGCCGGTGTCATCATTCACGAATCGCGTTTCACCTACCTGTCGCATGGCTTACGGAAGGTCCTGGATCTGGGCG
Source organism: Geobacteraceae bacterium (assembly GCA_040773465.1). Classification (GTDB taxonomy): domain Bacteria; phylum Desulfobacterota; class Desulfuromonadia; order Geobacterales; family Geobacteraceae; genus RPRC01. Next base: position 43,738 of record JAXGWF010000014.1, read on the forward strand.
AGTGGTGGGAAACGACCACCAGCCTGCCGCTCCCTCTCGGCGGCATAGCCGCAAAACGCTCCCTCGGCGCCCCCGCTCTCACGACGCTTTCCGGAGTCGTGCGTTCCAGCGTTGTCTATGCGCGCGCCCATCCCGGCGAAACTTCGGGGTATGTCCGCGCCCATTCCCAAGAAATGGATGAAGAAACCTGCGCGTCCCATATCGCCCTGTACGTCAACGATTACTCGCTCGACCCTGGTCCCGAAGGGGAACAAGCCGCGGAGCGCCTTTTTGCGCAAGGTGAACGGATCGGCCTGCTGCCTCCCTCGAACGCCCCCCTCTTTGTTCCTCTGTAACAAATTAGTTTCTCAACCGGAGTTTCCGGATGAAAACAAATTAATCCTTTAGGGGCGATCCTCGTGATCGCCCCTAAAGGGCAGACACACGGGTCTGCCCCTACGAGGAACGATGATTCCATGGATAAAATGGGTTGCAAAGGATGCGAACCCCTTTCATCGAAGATCGGCCCGAAACCAGGAAAAAGCCACATTATTTAACCGTAGGGCGGCCCAATGTGTCCGACCCTCCATGCAAGTGCAGTATTTCCAATTGGTTATCAAAAGCAATGGTACTTCGTGCTTGACACGGCGAACTCCCATGCTGTATAGAAAGAACTCGCCCAAAAAGGAGGTGCCGATGGCATCGTTGAACCGAAGGGGCATGCTGGCACTTATTTGCGTTAGCCAGGCCCTACTCCTTCTGGTCCAGACACTTCCCTTGCAAGCAGAACCTTTATTGTCGGACAAAAACCAGGAAACTATTAAGCAACCCCCCCACAAGCCGGACAGGACGGTCGGCAAAAAGGGAATTGCCACCTATTACGCCAAGAAGTACAGCGGTAAACGCACGGCATCAGGCAGCCGATATTCTCCGCGGAAACTGACCGCGGCGCACCAGAACCTCCCCCTGGGAACCAAGGTCAGGGTCGTCAATCTTGCCAACCAGCGAGAGGTGCTGGTTACCGTCAACGACCGGTGCCGGGAAAGATCCTTTCCCTTCATAGATCTTTCCCGGGCAGCGGCTGAAAAACTGGGATTTTTCGGAAAGGGCACCGCACAGGTGCAAATCATCCCCCTGGATGGGGAATCCTAGAAAAAATCTCTTGGGCGAATAAAAAAAACGGAAAGGCCGGGTTTTTCCAACCCGGCCTTTCCGTTTTTTCGGCACCATGCACAAGTCCCCCAGGAAGGCACTTGCCTCTTGGCGGGGATCATTTCTTTTTCTTCTTGGATTTGGACGATTTCTTCGTTTTCTTCGCCCCTGACACTTTTTTCTTGCCCGCGCTACCGGACTTGCGTTTTTTACTCGAAACGCTCTTTTTCCTATCTTTCTTCCTGGATTTCTTCCCTTTCTTAACCGACTTGTTCCGCTGCGATTTTTTCTTTTTGCCCGACGCGTACGATGTCTTGCGGGGGATCTGCGGTTCGGGAGAAATTTCGTCATTGATGCTCCCCAGCAGTACTTTTGTTTCTTCAAGCTTGGGATCGGCTTTCTTGGCAGCCTCCAGAACCTCTTTCGCTTCGTCGAGCCGACCGGTCTTCATGTAGACGCGCCCCAAGGCGTTCAAGGCCTTGGCATTGTCGACCTTCAGTTCAACGGCTTTCCGATACGACGCCGTCGCCTGATCATAGTCCCTGTTGAATTCGTAAATCAGGCCGAGTTTGTAATGATTGACCGAATCATTCGGGTCCAGCGCGACATTTTCCCTGAGGAGTGATACCACCTCGGCAAATTTTTTCTTTTTCACGTATATCGCAAGGAGTGCGTTTCTCGACTCCATATCGTCCTTCTTCAGGCGAAGCACTTCCCTGTAGTGCTTTTCCGCTTCGTCATCCATGGAACTGCGACGGTAGAGATCGGCCAACTCCCGCTGACCTTCCAAGTCGTCGGGGTCCAAACTTACGGCAAGGACATACTCTTTCCGCGCCTCCTTGAATTTCCTGCTGTCAAGGTAGGCCCTGGCAAGACCGAAATGGGTCTTGGACGTATCCTTCTTCATCCTGACGAGCTCTTGGTAGAGTTCAATAGCCTGCGAACTGCTACCGCGCCGCGCATAAATATCGGCCAAGAGACGTAGCGTATCAGGATCGTCGGGATCGTCCGCAAGAGCCTGACGATAGGCCACGACCGCCTCATCGAAAAGCCCCTTCTTCTCGTAGAGGACGCCGAGATTGCGCTGCAGCTCCGCGGTTCCTCCCTTAAGGCGAATTGCTTCCCGATAGCTGGCAATCGCCTCATCGTCCCTGCCCGCCGCCATGTAGGCGTCACCCAGTTTTCGCAGCGCCTGGACGTCTCCCGGTTTTTCCTTGAGCGCCGTCTCCAGCTCCGACATGGCCTTGACATAATTTCCGGACTGCAGGTATTCATTCCCTTTGCGCAGCTGCCGCATTAAGTCGACGGAACGATTTCTTCCCCCCAGGAGGTATTCATACTCCGCGGCTTTCAGGTCGCCTTTTCGTTCAAAGGCCTGGCCGAGCAGGAGATGGATTTTTTTGTTTTGGGGATTTGCCGCCTGCAGCCGTTTCAAATCTTCAAAGGCCTCATCCGTTTCATTCAGGTCGAGATTGAGCTCCGCCATGCCCAGACGGGCATCCACATCGGCGCCATTCACCGCAAGGGCTTTGCGGTATTCTTCATGGGACTGTTCGTAATGCCCCTGTATTCGGTAAATTTCGGCTATTCCCACATAAAGGGAAGCATCGGTGGGCAACCCTTTCAAAGCCTCCTGGTAATGGTAGAGGGCAAGCGGATACATTTTCTTTTCGCTGAACACCCCGGCCAACCCCTTGTGATAGCGAGGGTCCTGTTTCGCAACCAGCGCCTTGGTCAGTTCCAGGGCCGCCTCGTCATACATCCCCTTGAGATAGTAAACGAAACCGAGTCTGCCGCTGGCGAAAGGAAACGAAGGATCTTTTTCCAGGCATTCCCGGTATGCCTCGATCGCGCCGTCCAGATCGGCGGCACGCTCACGCTGTAACGCCTTGACATAATTGCCCGGAGCACCATCGGCACACAAATCCATGACACGATTTTCAGCCTGGACCCGTTCCATGTTGTCTGTTGTCTCTTCCAGAACGGTCACGATCTTTTTTGCCTGGCTGCATTTGCCCGACAAACCGAAGGTCCAATCAAAACCACACGACAGGGCGGCAAAAAGGATCAACAATAGTATCATCAAAGACTTTTTCATCGGCAGCCTCGCGTCACTTTCTTTGTTTCCGTACGAATACCCGGTGCGGGAAAGGATGGTTTCTGAATTGTAAAGAAGGTGTTTATCTATTCCGACCGGGAGCTTTCGCACCATGTCGGAAATATTTTCCAGCCGCGTGATAAGTCCGCGGCCGAATCAATTCAGATCCTTCGAGCGATTACCCCTGAACAAAACAGGCAGCAGATTATACACGGGGTTCCCTGGGAATTCAATTTTTTATATGCCGGCAAGAATTCCTTTTCCGCCGCCGTCATGAGCACCTGGTTTGCCGCCGCATGCCCAGATGGCAATTTGGGTTGACGGCAAAAGCGCATATATCTTACAGTGCGTGCAAATTGTGAAACTGAACCTTGGGAATGTTGAAGAAGTAGTGTACACTTGACAGAACAGGTGAGAATGATTACCTCATAACGATACCCCTGTCGAGCCGCAATCTCGGCCCAAGGCAAGCAGGATAAAGGAGACGATACATGGAAAACAATCAGGAAAAGGAAGAACTGAAAATCCCGGATACCCTCCCCTTGCTTCCTGTTCGTGATGTGGTGGTATATCCCTATATGATCATTCCGTTGTTCGTGGGCAGGGAGATCTCAATCAGTGCCGTGGACTGGGCACTGTCCCGCGATAGGCTCATCTTCCTGGCGACACAGAAAGATATCGCCGATGAAGAGCCTTCGCCGGATGATATCTACACCGTCGGCACCGTTGCAATGATCATGCGGATGCTCAAGCTCCCCGACGGCCGGGTAAAGATCCTCGTTCAGGGGCTGGCCAAGGCACGGATTAAGAGCTTCGCGTCATCACGACCGTTTTTTTCGGTGCATGTGGAACGCATAGTCGAACCCACCGTTGCCGAGGCGTCCCTGGAAACTGAGGCATTCCTTCGGACGATTAAGGAACAGATCACGAAAATAACCTCGCTCGGCAAGAACATTTCCTCCGAGGTTACCGTTATTCTTGAAAACATGCAGGATCCGGGAAGCCTCGCGGATCTCATAGCCAGCAACATCGGCCTGAAAGTGGAGGAAGCCCAGCAACTTCTCGAAATAACCGATCCGATTGAACGACTCAAGAAGGTAAATGAATATCTGAACAAGGAAATCGAGCTCCTTTCCATGCAGGCCCGGATCCAATCGGCCGCCAAAGAGGAAATGGGCAAAACCCAGCGGGAGTATTTTCTACGCGAGCAACTGCGGGCCATCCAACAGGAACTGGGCGAAACCGATACCCGGTCCGAGGAAATGGCCGAACTCCGGAAAGCCATTGAAGAAGCGAAGATGCCGCAGACCGCGGAAAAGGAAGCGCTCAAGCAGCTCGGACGCCTTGAGCAGATGCATCCCGATGCCGCTGAAGCCAACATGCTCAGAACCTATCTCGATTGGTTGGTGGAACTTCCCTGGAGCACATCGACCAAGGACCTTCTCGACATCAAGCGTGCCCATAAAATCCTTGATGAAGACCACTACTATCTTGATAAAATCAAGGAACGCATTTTGGAATTTCTTGCGGTACGCAAGCTCAGGAAAAAGATGAAAGGCCCCATCCTCTGCTTTGTCGGACCTCCCGGTGTCGGCAAGACATCACTCGGGAAATCCATCGCCCGGGCCATGGGGCGCAAGTTCCTGCGCATTTCCCTTGGCGGCGTGAGAGACGAGGCCGAAATGCGAGGGCATCGGCGCACCTACGTGGGCGCCCTCCCTGGCCGGATCATCCAGGGACTGAAGCAGGCAGGCTCAAACAATCCCGTATTCATGCTCGACGAAATCGACAAGCTCGGCTCCGATTTCCGCGGCGATCCTTCCTCGGCGCTGCTGGAAATTCTCGACCCGGAACAGAACCACACGTTTTCGGATCATTACATCAATCTGCCGTTCAATCTTTCCAACGTAATGTTCATCGCCACGGCAAACCAGATCGACCCGGTCCCGAGCGCCCTGCGCGACAGGATGGAAGTAATCACCCTGTCCGGATATACGGAAGAGGAAAAACTCGAGATCGCCAAGCGTTATCTCATTCCGCGCCAGATTACGGAGAACGGCATCAGCAACGACCTCGTCTCGTTCTCCGACGAAGCGATCAAAACGATCATCGCCAAGTACACCCGTGAAGCGGGCTTGAGAAACCTGGAAAGGGAAATCGGCAGCATCTGCCGCAAAGTCGCGCGCAAGGTCGCCGAGGGAAAGAAACAACGGTCCATCATCACTGCCGCCTCCGTAGGGCGCTATCTCGGCCCGCCGAAATTCCTCCGCGAACTGGAAATGGAAAACAACGAAGTGGGAGTGGCGACCGGCCTTGCCTGGACCCCGGTAGGAGGGGAAGTTCTCTTTGTGGAAGCCACCGTCATGAAGGGTAAGGGCGGTCTGATTCTGACCGGTCAACTGGGTGATGTCATGAAGGAATCCGCCCAGGCGGCACTCTCTTTCATTCGATCGAAAGCCGCCGAGTTCAAGATCCCCGACGACTTTTTCGCAAACCAGGAACTCCATGTTCATGTTCCTGCCGGTGCGATCCCCAAAGACGGGCCCTCCGCCGGCGTTACCATGACCACGGCTCTGGTTTCCGCGCTGACGAAGATTCCGGTTCGTCGGGATGTGGCAATGACGGGCGAGATAACGCTCCGGGGCAGGGTCCTGCCCATCGGCGGATTGAAGGAAAAGATGCTGGCGGCCATCAGGACCGGAATATCCACCATCATCATCCCCGAACAGAACAGCAAGGACCTGGAAGAAATTCCGAAGCATATCCTGAGGAAGGTCTCGATCGTTTCCGCTTCTACCATTGACGAAGTGCTTAAATTGGCCCTGGAAAATTCCCCATCCCCGCCGTCCAGTGCCAAGAGCACGCCCCGCAAGCCGAGGTCGACCGCTCGACGAATGACTTCTTCACCGAAGGTAGTTTCTTGAAAAACGGCGACGATCTGAAGAAACTTGGCGAATTCGGTCTTATCGACCGGATCGCGGAACGTGTGCGAAAAGCAACCGGCGTTGTCCTCGGCATCGGGGACGACGCCGCCGCCTTCAGCCCTTCTCCCGGCCGTGTCAACCTGATAACCACCGATATGCTGGTCGAAGGAATTCATTTTGACCTTTCCTTCTGTGACCCCCTCTCCCTGGGCAGAAAAGCCCTGTCTGTCAACCTTTCCGATATCGCCGCAATGGGCGGCGAACCGCGTTTTTTCCTCCTGTCCCTGGCAATTCCGCCGACGATCAACCTCGATTTCCTGGATACGTGTATCGAAGGGATGCTGCAACGGGCCGAACAGTTCGGCGTCACCCTGATCGGTGGCGATACCTGTTCATCGCGGGACAGCCTGATATTGACCATTACCGCTCTTGGCGAGCAATATCCGGACAGGATCATACAACGTTCCGGGGCGCGGCCGGGAGACCGCATCTGCGTAACGGGAACGATCGGTGATTCTGCCCTCGGGCTGCGCCTCCTGCAGCAAGGCTGGCGGGAGGGAACGGCCATCATGCGCCATCTCGATCCTGTCCCGCGGGTACGGCAGGGAGTAGCGCTGGCCGATGCCGCCATACCCTCAGCCATGATCGACCTGAGCGACGGACTCCTGGGAGATCTGGGTCACATCCTCGACCTTTCATCGGTCGGCGCCCGTGTCGATGCGGCGGCAACGCCTCTTTCGGAAGAATTCCGGCAGTTTTTCCCGGTATTGACGGAAGACGCCCAAACTCTGGCATTCGCCGGCGGTGAAGATTACGAGCTGCTCTTCACCGTTCCTCCTGAAAAGATACAGCTAGTCGGCCCTCTCATGGAAAAGCTGGAAACCCCCGTATCGATCATCGGCACCATAACGGCGGAAAGGAGCCTGGTCGTGGCCGGACCCGATGGCAGGACTCTTTCTCCGGCAAGAACAGGATTCAATCACTTTTCCCGACCGGAGAAAAGAAGCAAAGAACGCATGGAAAAAGACGTCAACTGATAGCTGCGGAAGATTATGGAATCACGCTCCCCTGTCTACCCGAACGGATGGGCAAAGCGTAACCTGTTTGAGTAAAAGTGGAAACCTGCCATGCGAAATGCATCGAAAAGAAACGGCTGCGTCAGGAATGTAAACGATGAAATCCCCGATCCGGTGTACGCCAGAATTCGTTCAATCCTGAAAACCATGGCGGGATTCCACCTGCATGGCTACAAGGATGCCTGTATAAAACGGCGGATCTCCGCACGGATACGGAGCGCAGGATGTGCTTCGGCATCGGAATACGTGGATTTGCTGATGCTGAACAGGGCCGAATCGGCACGCCTGATCAAAATGCTCACTATCCATGTCAGCAAATTTTTCCGCAATCAGAACACCTTCGATAAACTGCGTGATGAAATCTTCCCCTACCTGTTTTCCCGCTGCCGGCTGAATAACAGGGACTGCCTGGCCATCCAGAGCGTCGGCTGCGCCAGCGGCGAGGAGCCGTATAGTCTGGCCATGATCCTCCATGATTCCTTTGTTCGGGAGTTGTCCGGAATAAATGTCTCGATCCGTGCACTGGACATTGACCGCGAAGTTTTGAAATTCGCCGCCGAAGCGTGCTATGATGCGGATCACCTGGAAGAAACACCACCGTTCCACAAGGAGCGCTACTTCACTCTTCATAACGGCAAATACCGACTCGTCCCCGAAATACGAAACATGGTTTTCTTCCAGTGCCATGACATGCTTCGCCCGGCGCCTTTACAGGAAAGTGACCTCATTCTCTGCCGCAACGTTCTCATCTATTTCGAGAGAAGTCACCAGAAGGAGATCCTGAAAAGATTTGCCGCATCCCTCCGACCGGGCGGAATCCTGGTCCTGGGCAAAACGGAAACGCTGATGGGTGAAGTCCGCGGCCTTTACCAGACCGTGTGCCCGGTCGAGCGCATTTACCGGGTACGCTGACAAGCGTCTTTTTTGGTCAGCGAAAGATTCCAAGCATCGATCCGGGACGCCGGCGCCCCCTCGTGTCGGGCTCCCTGTTCCTTCTGAAAGGAGAACATCATGCGTATACCGATAGGACACAAGTTCATCCTCGGATTCGTTGTCGTCGTGGCCGCGGTCGCTTTCGCTCCATACGGAGTCCGGCTGCTCGGTTACTCCCCGGAAAGCGCGAAAGTCCTGACCTATCTCGTGGCGCTCACCATCGGTCTGATCCTCGGCTGGATCTTTTCCAAGACATTCACCCGGAATATTTCAACACTGAATGAGTCAGCCGAAGCAATCAGCAGTGGAGATCTCACCAGGGACGTTGCCCTGGCCGGAACCCGGTTTCCCGACGAAACGATTGATATGGGCATCTCGATCCACCGCATGATGGGACACCTCAGGGAACTGGTCCGGAACATCCGCGAAATCTCGGAAAAGGTATCCGAATCGGCCAAGACCCTCTCTTCATCGGCCCTGGAAATCAACGCTTCAACCGAGGAAGTCGCTCTGGCCGTGGAACAGATTTCCCGCGGCGCGGAAAACCAGGCGGAAATGGTCAGCAACAGTTCCAAGGTGATCCACGAGATGGCCATATCCATAGAACTGGTCGCCAAGCGGGCACGAGAAGCATCGGGAGCAGCACGGGAGACAAGCCTCACCGCCCGACGAGGCGGCGAGCAGGCCGCGGATCTTCTCGAAAAAATGAGGGGGTTCTTCGACCGGGTGGAGCAAAGCGGTCGGCAGTTCATGGAGTTCAATGCAAAGCTGCAGCGAGTCGGCAAAATCGCCGACTTCATCGCTGAAATTGCCCGCCAGACCAATATGCTCGCCCTGAATGCCTCCATCGAAGCGGCTCGTGCCGGAGAATACGGTAAAGGCTTCGCGGTCGTGGCGGAAGAAGTTCGCAAGCTTTCTGAAGGGGCGGGAAGATCGGCGGAAGATATCATTGAACTCATAACCGGAATCCGGGAAGAAAGTCACCGTGTCCAGGACACGATTCTGGCTATTTCACGGAATATTGGCGAAGGGAAAAAGAATATCGACATTACGTCGGATTCCTTTCGTGAAATCCTGGCAACCGTAATGGAAACCGAACGCAAAACCAACAGCATATCGGACATGGCCGCCATGCAGACCAATGGTGCCACGCAAATGGTTAAAAACGTTGATGATATCGCCCGAGTGGCGGAAGACAACGCCGCATCGACCGAGCAGGTATCAGCCGCCACCCAGGAACAGGCTGTCGCTATGCAGGAAATGGCCCAGGCCGCCAAAGAACTGGCAGTCCTCTCCGAGAGCCTGCTCCAAAGCGTCGAACGCTTCACCCTGCCCCCCAGGGAGGAATCCGTTCAATGAGCGGCAAAGCACGGAGATTCCTCATTTTCACCTTGCACGACAAACGGTATGCCTTGAACGTGGAAGACCTCTCCGAGGTCATGGTCACACCGACCACATTCCCCATACCCAAGGCCCCGGAAATCTTCCTCGGCGTCATGAATTTTCACGGCTCACCGACACCGGTTCTCGATCTGACAACCTTTCTCCACGGAAATCCGCCCAACGGGGGGGGAAGCGTCCTGATTCTCGATCACAAGATCGGCTCACTGGCAATCAGGATCGATACGGTGGAGCGTATCGTTTCCGACATCCGGGGACTGCAGGTCCGACAGGATAGCGGCCCCTATAGGCGCCAATCGATTCTTTTCAACGAGGAAACAATACCGATTCTTGCCATGGACCTGGTGATGACCGAACTGGAGGAAAGGATGCGGACGGGCCGCGGCAATGGCAGCGGAAGCAGGAAAGCAAAGGCGGGATAACCATGGACATGTCCCAGTACAAGGAGTTGTTCGTTTCTGAAGTCAGGGAACACCTTCAGGGAATGAACGAGGCAATAGTCACTCTGGAAGAGGCCCCCGATGACCGGGAAAAAATCGACTTCCTGTTCAGGATGGCGCACTCCATCAAGGGAATGTCCGCATCCATGGGATACAACGAGATGGCGGAACTTTCCCATAAGATGGAAGACCTAATGGACCGGGTCAGAAAGGGAATCATCGGCTTCGAACCGTCTGTTGCCGACCTGCTCCTGGAAGGATGCGACATCCTGGCCGCCATGCTTGACGACGTGGACAGCGGAGGAGACGGTCACTACGACATCATCGACCTGATACAGCGTCTGGTCGGTTACACGCCACCCCAGGATTACGAGACAGTTCCGTCGGATACGAAAACAACGCGCAAGCCGGAACCGGAAATTTCCGCGGAGCGGTCCGAAACGCCGCAAAACGTCCGGGTAAAGACCGAGGTGCTCGATACCCTGGTAAACATCACCGGCGAGTTGATCACCAACAAAAACCGGGTGATCAGCATTTCACGGGAACTGAAGGCACAAATTCTCACCGATGCCATCTCGGATCTTTCCCGTCTTGTCCGCGAGCTGCATGATGAAGTTCTCAAGGTACGGCTCATGCCCTTTGCCACCATTACCGATCGTCTCCCCAGGGTAGTGCGGGACCTGGCAAAGAAGAGCGGCAAAGAAGTCGTATTCAGGGTTTCCGGCAAGACTATCGAACTGGACCGGGGGATACTTGAAGAACTTGCCGACCCCCTGCTCCACCTGTTGCGAAATGCCGTGGACCACGGGCTGGAATCACCCGATGAGCGCAGGGCCGCGGGCAAAAAATCCGAGGGGTCCATTGCTGTCGAGGTTCAGCGGGAAAAGGACCGCTTACTCGTCTCTATCGTCGACGATGGCAAAGGCATGGATCCCCGCCGGATCGCTACCACGGCCGTGGAAAAGGGCCTTCTCCGCCAGGAAGAAGCTGCCGCGCTAACACCGCAGCAGGCATTGATGCTCATCTGCCTTCCCGGTTTCTCCACGGCAACCGAAGTAACCGATGTTTCCGGCCGGGGAGTGGGCATGGATGCCGTTCGCGCAGCCGTCCAGGCCATTGGTGGAACCCTTACCATTGATTCGACACCGGGAAAAGGAAGTCGCTTTACCCTTGCGCTCCCCTTGACCATCTCCATTATCCAGATCCTGCTGGTCGAATGTTCTTCGGTAGTAGTGGCATTTCCCGTAAGCAAGGTGCTCAGGACCGTTGACCTGAAGAAAGATGCCATCTTCAATCGCGGCAAGAGGAAGTTTATTGTGGTGGGCAACGAGGAGATACCCTTGGCAAGCCTCCACCGACTGCTCGGTCTTCCGCTCACCCCCCTTCGCGAAGAGAGCATTCCTGCCGTGGTCGTGGAAATCAAGGAACGCACGGTGGGACTCGTCGTTGACCGGTTCGTGGGCCAGCAGGATGTTTTCGTCAAGCCGCTCGGCAGCCCCCTTAACAGGATGAAGGGATTTTTCGGCGGAGCTATCCTGGGAGACGGGCGGGTAGTCTTCATCCTCGATCCCGCCAATATCCTTTAATCCATGCGGTTTTCGATAGGTTTTCCTCGGCGTGCCTCGAAAGGAAGTGGGCAAAAGGGGTTGCGCAGACGGACGAGTTATGGCACTATCAGCCGCGTTTTTTTGAAAGGTACCCTATGAAACAATTCATTTCCCTTGTTTTTTTCTCATGCTTGGCACTCTTCTCGCTTTCCGTACCCCCCGCAGTCCGGGCTGAAGCGAATCTCGAAGATGTAATCGCAACCGTGGAGCAAAGTTACAATTCACTGACCGACCTGCAGGCGGCCTTTTCCCAGAAAACCTATCTCGCCTCGGTAAAAAGAGAACGAAAAGGTGTTGGTACGCTCTCAATCAAAAAAGTTGCCGACCGGCCGGCAATGTTCCGCTTCGACTATACAAAACCTAAGCAGCTGATAGTTTCCAACGGTGTTTCCGTCTGGTTCTATCTTTCGGAAAACAGGCAGGTAATGATAACCAACCTGAAAGGTCTCTTCGAAGGAAGCCAGGGAATAACCCTCAATTATCTGACCGGTATGGGCAGGATTTCACGGGATTTCACTATTTCCTTCTTGAACGGGGGCCGTGATGACCAGGGCAACTACCTGCTCGAACTCATTCCGAAGAAGCCGAACCACGTCCTGACGAAACTCCAGATGACCGTATCGGAAAAAGCAGTGGAAACGTATCTCTCGAAAGGAAAGATTCGCAACACGTTTCCCCTTCTCTCTTCCGTCTTCTTCGACCAGTTCGGTACGAAGACAACTATCGAGTTCAGCAACGTTCGGGTAAATCGGAAACTACCCGCTTCACTTTTCCGATTCACTGTTCCGGCCGGGGTGGAAGTGGTTCGACAATGACCGGCGCGAGCACACCGGCAGACAAGAAAAAAATGAACCATGTTGCTCACCGGAAGTATCCGCGTTTTCTTTCGTGAGCTTGGAAAAGGAGTATCGCCATGCCGTCATTTGATATTGTTTCCAAGGTTGAAATGCAGGAAGTCGACAATGCGGTCAACCAGACCATCAAGGAAATCATCCAGCGCTATGACTTCAAGAATTCAAAGAGTGAAGTGTCGCTGGAAAAGGATGCCATAAAGATAATTACCGAAGACGAGTTCCGACTGAAATCGATCATAGACATCCTCCAGTCCAAATGCCTGAAGCGGAGCGTTTCCATCAAGTCGCTGCAGTATGGCTCGGTTGAATCGGCTTCCGGTGGCATGGTACGCCAGATGATTACCATCCAGCAGGGAATTTCCAAGGAAAAGGGAAAGGAAATCATAGCCATCATCAAGGGAACGAAGCTGAAAGTCCAAGGCCAGATCCAGGACGATCAGGTGCGGGTAACCGGAAAGAATATCGATGACCTCCAGGAGATCATCCGGCTTTTGAAAGAGAAGGATCTCGGTATCGAGCTGCAATTCATCAATTTCAGGCAATAGCACGGGGCTTTATCGCCCCACTCATTTTCAGAGGTGCACGTGAACGTTACGGCAAAAGAAAAAGTAAGCATGGTCAGCCTCGGCTGTCCCAAGAACCTGGTGGACGCGGAAATCATGCTCGGTTTCCTTGACCGGGAGGGATACGAGATAACAACTGATGAAAAGGATGCCGATATCATAATCGTCAACACCTGTTCTTTCATAAAGGAGGCAAAACAGGAAAGCATCGATGCCATCCTCGACCTGGCCGACAGGAAGCATGACGGCCGCTGCAGACTGCTCATCGTGACCGGCTGCCTTCCGCAGCGCTACCAGGAGGAACTCTGCAGGGAACTGCCGGAGGTCGACATCTTCATCGGTACCGGCGACTACCCCCGTATTGCCGAGATCATTAACGAGAAGAACGGAATAGCGGAGCAATTGCGCTATATCGGCGATCCTAACTTCATTTTTGATGAAGAATCGCCCCGCCTCAAATCCACACCTGTTTATTCCGCTTACCTGAAAATTGCCGAAGGCTGTTCGAACTGCTGCTCCTACTGTGTAATTCCCAGCCTGCGCGGAACATATCGTTCCCGGCCGCTGGAAGCCGTGGTCCAGGAGGCACGGCGACTGGTGGCGGGCGGTGCACGGGAATTGAATGTCATTGCCCAGGATATAACGCATTACGGCAAAGACCTGGACAAACCATCCTCTCTCGAAGAACTGGTACGCTCGTTGCTGCAAATCGAGGATCTGTGCTGGATACGTCTACTGTATGCCTACCCGGACGGCATTACCGACGGTCTCATTCACCTGATCAAGGATGAGCCGAAAATCTGCAAATACCTCGATATTCCCTTCCAGCACGTCAGCGACCCGGTTCTTGCGCGCATGAACCGCCGTACCACGGCGGAAGATATTCGAGTCCTGCTGCAAAAAATCCGAACCGAAATACCCGACATGGCCTTGCGGACGTCTCTTATCGTCGGCTTCCCCGGTGAAACGGAAGAAGACTTCAAGAAGCTGCTCAAGTTCGTGGAAGAAACCCAGTTCGACAGGCTGGGCGTTTTCTGTTACTCACGCGAGGAAGGGACCCCCGCCGCCGAAATGCCGAACCAGGTATCGGAACGGGTAAAACGGGAGCGCTACAAGAAAATCATGAAAGCCCAATCCCGGCTCTCGTTCAAGCGCAACCGCAGACTGGTGGGCATGCTGGAAGAAGTGATCGTGGAAGGGTACAGCGAAGAAACCGAACTGCTCCTGAAAGGCCGCTCATCCCGCCAGGCGCCCGACATTGACGGGCAGGTATACATTACCGCGGGCACGGCCGATGTCGGTGATATCGTGCCCTTGAAAATCACCGACTCTTCCGATTTCGATTTAATCGGCGAAATAGTCGAAAATAAACCCGTATAACCCGCCGGAGCCATCCTCCGGACTATGCGGCTTTTTGCTTGACATCATGGCAAAGTACGTTATTATGTCCAATCTTAATTGGCTGCACGTGAATATCCCTGTTATGAGAGGTCTTGATGGTAGAGAGAATTGAAGAAATGAAAGCTCTTCTCCTGAAACTGAAGGAGGAGACCCTGAAAGAAATAAACAAATCGATGAAGTCTTCGTCCGAACATCCGAGCGGTGAGCCGAGTGGCGATATTTACGATCAGGCCTCCAACGAAAGGGATCGGGAACTGGGCCTCCTGCTCAGTGACCGGGAGCGGGAAAAACTGCGCAACATCAATGATGCTCTTCTTCGCATCGAGGAAGGTGAGTACGGCATTTGCGAAGAGTGCGGGTGCGACATACCGCTCGGCAGACTCAAGGTAATGCCGTTTGCCCATTATTGCGTAAAGTGCAAAGAAGATCTTGAACGGTTCCAGGCGCAGACCAAGCGTTTTGAAGAAGAAAGAACCTATGGTGAGATCCCTATGAACGAAGAAGATGACATGTAACAGCGGATCTTTTCGAATACAAAAAAGGGGCGCTGCCGATCGGCAGCGCCCCTTTTTTGTAACCCGCGGCCCGGTTCGGGAACCGGCGTTACATTTCCACCCGGGTCACGACCCCGTGCAGGCGACTTGCGGGAAGCTTGTTGAACTGCACGAAATTCGGCGTAAGTTTCTTGATCACGCTGAAAATCTTCCAGACCGGGTTCATGGTATTGATGTCCTCGATACCGTAGAAAATAACCTTTTCCTGGATGCCGTTCATCTTGAGAAGGCTCTCGATATCCAGCACCACCATGTAGCCGGCACGGATCTCGAACGCTTCAAGGCCGGGCGCCAGATCCTGCTTTAATACCGTTTTTACGCCAAACGGGTTGTCGGTGCGGATAATGGAAATGAAGATATTTCTTTCATAGATGATATTACTGCGAAGGATACAGTGAATGACATATGGCGGGACGATGTTCCACTCACGGGAAAAATACAATGCCGTGCCTGACAGCAGCCTCCCGGCCGAATAAATCTGCTCGTAACTCACCATGAACGTGTCGATATCGAGAGGCTTCAGAGCACGGTAGAGGTGGCGTTGACCGTTTGTCCAGATAAGAATGGTAACGAGTGGGAACGACGCCAGGATGATCGACCAGTATGCGCCATGGGGAATCTTGGTAAACGTGGAACAAAGATAGATGAAATCGAGACAACAGACCAGGACCGCAATCGGCACTTTCCATTTCTTGTTGGTCTGTGCGAATATCATGATCATCATCAGGCTGGTAATGGTCATGGAACCGGTAACCGCCATGCCGTATGCCGCCGCCAGGTTGGCCGACTTCTGGAAGATGAGCATGATGAAGATGACGGCGCACATGAGTGTCCAGTTGATGAACCCGATATATATCTGTGATTTCATTACATGGGAGGTATAGTCTATTTTCATCAACGGCATGAGACGGGTGGTGAGTCCCTGGTAGACGATGGAAAACACTCCGCTGATTACCGCCTGCGAAGCAATGATGGTAGCCATGATCGTCAAGACAAGAAACGGAATATACAGAGACGGAGCCTGGGACTGCACCATGCCGAACAGCAGGTTCTTCATCTCGGGGTTCCTCAGGACGAATGATCCCTGGCCAAGGTAATTGATCATCAGGGCGGCAAAGACGAAGTACCATGCCCTGATAATCGGCCGTTTCCCGAGGTGCCCCATATCGGCATAGAGCGCCTCCCCCCCCGTTGCGCAGAGTATGACCTCAGAGAGGACGATGAATGCCGACAGCCCGTTGTTTATGAAAAACTGGATTGCATAATGGGGGCTGATGGCCAGCACCACTCCCGGCATCTTAACCAGAGACAGCAGCCCGGTAACCGTAAGGGTGATGAACCAGACGACCATGATCGGCCCGAACACACCGGCGACCTTGTCGGTTCCCTTGTACTGCATTACGAACAAACCCACGGCAATGAAAATGGCGATGAGAATGAGCGTTCCCTGGCCGAGGCTTTCGAAACCTGGTATGAGCAGCATACCCTCAACCGCGGACATGATACTGATTGCGGGCGTAATAACCCCGTCACCGAGCAGCAGCGAAACACCGATAAAAGAAAGGAGACCGGCAAACGCCAGTAAACGTCCCTTCTTCAGCAACCTGATCAGTATTTCCCGAAGGACGATTTCCCCGCCCTGCCCTTTGCGGCCGAGACTCATGGCAAGCCAGGCATATTCGACCGTGACCAGGATGGTCATCGTCCAGAATACCAGGGAGAGAATACCGAAAACGTTTTCCGGGGTCGGCTTGGTCAGGGCGAAAATAACGGTAAGGGTATAGATGGGGCTGGTTCCGATATCGCCGAAAACCAGCCCCATGGATTTTACGATACCTCCCCAGAAGGAAGGTCCGTGTTCAGTTTTCACTACGATTCTGCTCCTTTATATTCCTTATCCTTTTCACGGATTTCAACCCGCCGGATCTTGCCGCTGATGGTTTTCGGCAGTTCGGGTTGAAATTCTATGATCCGGGGATATTTATACGGCGCCGTCAATTTTCTTACATGTTCCTGAAGCTCTTCCACCAAGTCGTCGCTCGCGGCGTATTCCCTGGTAAGAACGACAGTGGCCTTGACAACCTGGCCCCGTATTTCGTCGGGAACCGCGGTAATCGCGCACTCCATTACCGCGGGATGCTCAAGGAGGGCACTCTCCACCTCGAAGGGCCCGATCCGGTAGCCGGAACTCTTGATCACGTCATCGGAACGGCCGACAAACCAATAGTAACCATCCTCGTCCCGCCACGCCATGTCACCAGTAAAATAGATATCGTCATGCCATACCCGGCTGGTCATTTCACGGTCACGGTGATACCCGCCGAACATGCCGACCGGCACCCTTTTTCCCGTCCGGATGATAATCTGCCCTTCTTCCCCAACCTCGCATGATTCCATTGCATCATTGACGATATCCATATCATACAGCGGGGAAGGTTTGCCCATGGAACCCGGCTTCGGCTCCATCCAGGGATACGTGGCTATGGCAAGAGTGCACTCGGTCTGACCGTACCCCTCCATCAGCTTGATTCCGGTTTTTTTCAGAAACTGGTTGTATACCTCGGGGTTGAGTGGTTCACCGGCAATAACGCAGTACTTCAGCCGTGACAGATCAAGCCCCGAAAAGTCCTCCTTAATGAGAAAACGATAGATGGTAGGAGGGGCACAGAAGGTAGTGATACCGTACCGGGCAATGGTCTCGAGCAGGTTTTTCGGTACAAATTTATCGTAATCATACACGAAAACGATACCCCCGCTCAACCACTGGCCGTAGATCTTTCCCCAGACGGCCTTGGCCCAGCCGGTGTCGGCGATGGTCAGGTGGATCCCGCCATCATGGACGCACTGCCAGTATTTCGCCGTAAGGATATGCCCCAGGGGATAAACGAAGTCATGACGCACCATCTTGGGCATGCCGGTCGTGCCTGAAGTAAAGTAGAGCAGTGACACGTCATCGTTGCTCGGCGCACGCGCCCCCTCGGGACGGACAAAGGAAGCGGATGCATTTTCCAGTTCCGCGAAAAAATCGAACCACCCTTCACGCTCCAGGCCGAGGGCCGCTTTCATCCGCAACGTCGGTGACTGCGCCTCCGCCTCTTCGATATGCCGGATGACCTCGGGGTCGTTGACGGCAACAACCATCCGGATATCAGCGGCATTACAGCGGTACACGATATCCTTGGTGGTCAGGAGGTGGGTCGCGGGAATACAGATCGCCCCTAACTTGTGGAGACCAAGCAGGCAGAACCAGAATTCAAAGCGCCTTTTCAGTACGAGCATGACCGGGTCGCCTTTAGCGATACCGACAGACTGGAAAAAAGAAGCGGCCTTGTCACTGTATTCTTTCAGCTGGCCAAAGGTGAAGACTGCTTCTTTCCCGGAATCGTCACACCAGATCAGGGCTATCCTGTCCGGTTCTTTTCGCGCAATCTCATCAGCCACATCATAGGCAAAGTTGAAAGACTCGGGAATGGAAATGCGAAAGTTTTCAAGAAAGTCCTCATAGGACTCGAACTGAGTTCTGGGAAGATAGGAGTCAAGCATAGTGCAATACCTCATTCTCTCGACAGTACTTCGACGGCATACTGTCGGTCATTACAATGTCCAATTATCCGGCAGTTTTTCACCCACTGTTACCGAGAAGGCTCCGCTTCGCTTCACGATCCCCGCGAAACAACGACCACAGGGAAAGCCAGGTTCACGCATTGTCAGAAAACAATCGCCAGAAACTTCGCCGGCTTGTTGTCAAGAGCCCGCATTCCGTGACGGTAACCGGAATCGAAATAGAGAGAATCACCCGGATTGAGAATAAGTTCATGGTCGTCAACAACGATTTTCATCCTGCCTTCGAGTAAATAATTGAACTCCTGTCCCGGATGGCTGCTGAAACTCATGGGTGATTCCGATAATTCAGGCTCTACAGTCACCAGGAACGGCTCAGCTTTCCGGTGCATGAAGTTATAGGCCAGGTGCCGGTACTGATACTGGCGTCTCCGTTCAATGCTCGGCCCCGTTCCACTCTTGACCAGTGAATAGATATGCAGGCGGGGGCTTTCTCCCGTCAACAGGTCGGTCAGTTCAACGGAAAAGCGATGGGCTACCTTGAACAGGAAACTAACGGGAATATCTACCATCCCGCTTTCGTATTCCTGGTAGGTTTGGGGGGAAATCGAGAACTCGTGGGCAAGGGTCTCCAGAGAGACTCCGGCTATCTCGCGCACCTCTTTTATGCGCATGGCGATATTTCTGATGTTTTCCTTCACTCCGCCACCTCCTTGCATTCCTACTGTGACTTCGTCCGGACCCGGATCAAACCGGACCGACGAAATTTACTTCTAAGCATTTTAAACTCAAAATGCAATCAGAATTTCCAACGCGGATCGGGCCGCAACCATGTGCGACGTATGCGTACCCCAAGCCAAACAGCCAGCAGTGCCGGAAAGGACTCTCAAGCTGCATCGGATTCATAGGACGGCACCATTTCCTGCTGCCGCCGTTTCTCTAGAAACAGCGGTCAGCAAGGATTGGTTTAATATCCTCATTAACAATAAAACAATGGTTTACAAATGTTTTATAAGATCACGACCCAGCAGCTATGTCAAACTATTTTTTAATTACATTTTAAGAACAAAAACCATACAGAATTTGTTTTATTTAATCCTGAAAACCAAGTTTCAGCAACAAGTTCTGGACATGCAATGATACGCGGCGACAGCGAAAGACGCCTTCCTTACCTGGAGAAAAGGGAAAAGTCACCCTGAAAGGGAAAAAGAGCTCTTCACAAGAAAGGTGAGAAAACGGGGAAATGACATAAGGCCGCGCAAAGGGCCGTCAAAGTGCTTCTCTGTAATCGTCAACGGGACAAACGTTCGCCATATCAACTTGCATAGCTGCCGACAAAGGACTGCAGGACCTCATCAGTCGGCTTCACGTTCAGGAACTCCACACCGAAACCGCTGGGGAAAACCGGCTTCAGCGGCTTTCTTCCGTTATTAACCCAGGCAATGCGACCAATTGCCTGAATCTTTACCGGGGTACTGTCCGGCAGCGAAAAAGTAAGTTCGACGGGACTTCCTTCCTCAAGGTCATCGTCAATCGCCACATACATACCTCTCAAACTTATGTCGGTACTCGTTCCCGAAATGGTCCTGCCATTGACGCGAAAGGAAACCGGTGTCCGGCAAGGCACTCTCCGATGACGTGGTTCGCGCATACGTTTCCGATGATCACCCTCATCGAGCAGATAGTTATTCTTTTTCAGGTATTCGACAAGCGCCTTGACCACTTTTTTCTCAAAATGGGTGCCGCTTCGCTCCTCAAGCAACCTGATAGCGAGAGCAATGGGCATCGGCCCCCGGTAGTGCCGCTTTGCCGTAATCGCCTCGAAGAAATCGGCAACCGCGATGATTTTGGCTCCGAAGGGAATTTCGCTTCCCTTGAGCCCGCGCGGATATCCGGTCCCATCGATCTTTTCGTGGTGACTGCCGGCAACCTCCGGCACCTGTCGATAAATGCCCTCGAAATTGATCTGCTCGAGGATCTCCCTGGTTTTTTCCACATGGGACTTGACCTGCGTGTACTCCTCGACAGTCAGTCTGCCCTCTTTCTTCAGGATCGCATCGGGAATACCGATTTTACCATAATCGTGCAGAAGGGAAGCGACCCTGATCATCTCGGTGTAATCCTTGGAAAGACCAAGTTCCTGGCAGATGCCCAACGCATACTTGGTAACCTTCTCCGCATGACCTGCCGTGAGGTTGTCACGGGCATCGATACTCGCCGCCAGCACCTGGAGCGTCGAGCTGAACTGGTGTTCGCGGTTCTCGTTCAGCATGGCATTACGAATGCTAATGCCGATTACCGTAGCAATTCCCATGAGCAGGCTCATATTGCTCTGGATCAGGGATTTTTTCGTCACGACGTTGTCAACGGCAAGAATACCGACCGACTCGCCGTCACAAACAATCGGGCAGACAATGAAGGACTGAGCGCCGAGTTTTTTGGCAAACACCAGGCTGTGCGTGGAAAGGTCGGTTTTAATATCATCGAAATCATTAATAAGGAAGGGTTTCTGCTCCCGGAACGAAATTACGAAGATTCCCTTCGACTCGGGACGGTCAAGATGGAAGGAAGTTTTCAGCAGAAGGCTTTCCTGGTCAACGGAGTAGCCGAATCCGGCCCGAAAGATGAGCCGCGTTTTTTCATTGTCCGCCAACAGGATCATACCTCGATCGTAATCGAGCCTTTGCTGCAGGACATTAACGACATTGACGAGAATGGCATCCACATCGGTCTGTCTGCTGATGGCCTGGCCTATCTCGTTTGTCAAAAGGGCATTGGTATAATTCAGGTTGATCTGTTCAAGCAGTTTGTCGGTGGATTCCCGGAAGTTCTGGATGCCGGCCTTGAGTTCCTTTTTTTCCATGCTTGAAGCCATAAGAGATGCAAGCAGGAGACAAGACACGAAGGTCGGCACTACGGCAAGCAGGGCAATCCATCCGTTGAGGAAAAATGATGTCGCGGCAAAGGCGACAAACAGCAGCGCGCCGTAGTTGCGTATTTTTTTCCAGTAAACAGCCGGAGTCTTTTCCCAGGAAATGACATACCGGCAGACGGTTCCGTCACGAAACAGACATTCCGGATGTTCGATGTGCAGGAGCTTATTGTTGAAAACGTCGGCAATGGCTTCCATGATGCCGATCCGATTTTCACATTGGTACTCTTTTTCACAGACACCCTTTTCAGGGGTTACGATGATTTCGACTTTATTGGAAGCGAGTCGCCGGGACTCGTATTTCGATGCCCGGGTGAAGTTCTGGGTGGTTTTCCCGATCAGTTCGGAGGCCTTTGCCGGACTACCGAACCCAAGCACGTACTGGCGCATAACGCCGATCGAGTCGGGAGCAGCGGCGTAACGCCCCGCTTCCCGGGCAATCTGCTCATTTCCGGTAACCTTGACGAGCCATTCATGGAAGAGATCGACCTGCTCCTGAGTAAACCAGTGGCCCTGGTCGGCGACTTCATAGGGCTCCATCTTGGCATATCTCAGGAGATCGCCAATATTGACATAGGAATATTTCTTCCTGACGAGCCTGAGATAGGTATCGATAATTCTGCTGTTGTACAATGGTGGTTTAAAGGGGTCAGCTCGCATGAATCACCGTATTAAAAAATATTTTCACTTCATCTTCAATAGAACAGGGGGTTACTGGCAGTGATGCATGATTCTGTCAATATACCGGAAGTAACTGTCGGTATATTCCATGTTCAGAATCCAGAGATTATAGATCTTGTCATACTGGATCTGGTTGCTCTCGGCATATGACACGGGATAAATCAGTATCGGAATATATTCGCTGTCATAATATTTCGACAGCAGCGAGAAGATCATGAACAGCGTTCCACGCGGGAAATCATCAGGATCGACTATTATCGTATGAATGCAGTTTGTAAGGTCCGACATATTGAGACCGATATCCGAGACGTTGACGATGAATACCGCCTTCAGGTTGCCATCCTTTTTCAAGGAAAACAGGTGTTTTTCATTCCTGAAACCGATCTTTTCGTATTCCTTTCGAACCAGATCACTTTCAAGCACGTCCGGTTCCAGGTCCAAGGCGTTGATGAGGAGCCCACCGGACATATGGCGATAATAATTGTCCAGCTCCACCAGATCCTCCGGCTGGGTCTTGGTCAATGACCACGGGCCTGAGAGGTCCCAACTCTCGATAGAGCCCTTGCGATAGTGAAGATAGGCGAAAGAATCGACGGAACATCCCTTCCTGTCGTTGATCTGTTCCGCGATACGGCCGAAAACCCGCCGGGGAAACTTGTTTTCAGATCGGTAATAGCAGGCCACGAAATTCATTCGGGTCGATGAGAGATTCTTGGAATCGTTGATGGACCTGCCAACCTGTTCGAGTACCGCCAATCCCGCCTTTTTGTGAACCGAGTTATTCGCGGCATGATGGTGCACCAGCCAGGTATTCTCATAGAAACGCACCATTGCCACATGACCGTAGATCATGCCATTCTTCTGGTAGACGAAATGCCGGGCAATGTGGTAATTGCCGGTATAAAGCCTTTCATAGGTTTTCCGGAAATTTTCCTTGTTGGCCTGGATATAGGAATATTTCTCCGGATAGAGAAAACCGGTCTGGAAAAAGAGTTCCCACAAAGAATCCATATCCACCTGGTTGCAGACAAAGGAATCCTGGTCTGTAACCTGGTTGAGGAGTGCAAGCAGCCGTACGTGTTCCTGGATGTCCATATCGAGGATGGCCAGACCGCATCGTACGATACTGCCGGTCCCGTTCCCGCCGACGATATTCCTGTAGACAACCTGGGCCTTGCATCGGATCGATATGATTGTGGCAAGGTCGAGATTCAGTTCGGGAAGGATTCTGCCCGGCAGGAGAACGGAGTTCTCCTCTTTTTCTTCAACGGAAAAACCCGCCCCGGACAGGTCGACAACTTTGAGATTGACCTTTTTCCCGGTCAACGGATCGGTGAAAACAATATTGGGAGACGGAACAAGCTTGTGGCGCGTACTCCTGAATTCCTTTGGCTTGAACCTGCGTATCTGTGAGTGGAGTGGACGCAGAACAAGGGATCTCGTTTTCTGGCCGCAATCCTGCTTGATAATTTCGCAGTCGCCGGAATAGAGTAATTCCTCATCCCGGGAAAACACGGTATGAACGGGAGTTTCCGCATTGAGCCATTGAAACGGCTGGTCGGAAAGGCTTGCCAAATTCACCCGGAAGGAGAGGGGACTGAAATCCGCCAAAGAACCCTGAAAGCATACGCCGTTCTGCAAAAGCTGAACACCGACATCATGACAGGGATGACGAATTACTTTGCGGGAGTCTATTTCAAAACAGGTTTCCGGAAGACGGAGCGTGATTTTTTCGTCAGTGAGATTGACCGGGGTCGCCTCAACGAGGAGTGATTGGTGAGTGTCCGGGAGAATGAAATTGACGTATCGATAGTTCCGCAGTACCTGCTCAAGGCCCGGCGCCTTTATCCAGATGCATTCCAACGTGTCGCCAAGGCAGGGAAGGGGCTTTGCACGGAGAGAAATCGGGGAACCGTACTTCGTGTGAGCCAGATTGACAAGAATCTCGCTGTCGGTGAAATTCAGATAATTGAGGCGGTTGATGAGAGTCTTTTTTGCTATTTCACGCCTCTTTTCCATAGGCGAGCCAAGAACAGAACTACCCTGGGAATGCAGATCCAGTGCGTTATGTCCTCTTCCGTTGCCGTTGGAATCTGTCACTGTAAGGCGCTCCCGTCTTCATCCATTCCCACGTGAACGGATTAACCGGCTGTTCTCACCTGAAAACCAGAGGTGTCAAGACAGCGTTACAATCCAGCTGAATTTTTATGATATTTCAAACTTTTACCTATGTACCACAAAATATAGCCTTGTTCAAGCATCGAAAACTAATGAATTTTATTATTTAACATACTTTACTGACACTTGATGGAAACGTTCGCGTTACATTCATATTTCATGATTGGAATTGACGTATAAAAAAAGAGCGGCAAGCCGCTCTCTTTTCAATGATACTATGTATTTCGTTACAGGCTATTTTCGAACTGCCTTTCCGGCAACCTGCATCCTGATAACGGCCCGCTGCAGCGCCGCTTCGTAGATAATAAAGTCCTTGTCTTCCCGGGTAAGCTTCTTCAGCGCCTCTTCGGCACGCCCAAGAGCAGTCCGTGCCCGTTCCAGATCAATCTCATCGGCACGTTCGGCTGTTTCTACAAGAATCGTAACCTTATCGTCCGCGACCTCGAAGTATCCCCAATTCAGCGCAAGATGAAATACTTCGCTACCCTTGGCATAGGTCAACTCGCCGATTTTCAGGGACGTCAGAAACGATGCATGGCCCGGCAGAACGGCAAACTCTCCAAGTGAGCCAACCGCCGTTATCATATCAACCTGTTCGGAGAGAACTTTTTTATAGGGGGTTATCAGTTCCAGTTGTAATTTTTCCGCCATCGAGAAAATCCTTTTCGGCTGCTGATTTGAGCGAGTGTATCATCGCTAGATCCCTGATCCGGCTCTTGTCTGCTATACAGACAACCTTTTCGCCTTTTCCAATACCTCGCCGATGGTACCAACCATGTAAAATGCCTGTTCCGGCACATCGTCATGTTTGCCGGCTATAATCTCCTGGAACCCCTTGATGGTGTCATTCAACTCAACGTATTTACCGGGAGTACCGGTAAAGGTCTCGGCGACATGGAAGGGCTGCGAAAGAAAGCGCTGGATTTTTCGGGCACGAGCCACCACCAGTTTATCGTCTTCGGAAAGTTCATCCATGCCGAGAATTGCTATGATATCCTGGAGGTCCTTATAGCGCTGGAGCACATACTGTACGTCACGGGCAATATTGTAATGCTCTTCGCCGATGACCTGCGGATCGAGAATTCGCGACGTAGAGTCAAGCGGGTCGACAGCCGGGTAGATGCCCAACTCCGCAATCTGACGAGATAGAACGGTCGTTGCATCGAGGTGAGCGAATGCCGTTGCCGGAGCCGGGTCCGTCAGGTCGTCGGCAGGAACATAGATTGCCTGAACAGACGTAATGGAACCCTTGTCCGTCGAGGTAATACGTTCCTGGAGTTCTCCCATCTCCGTGGCGAGGGTCGGCTGATAGCCGACGGCGGAAGGGATACGGCCGAGAAGCGCGGAAACCTCTGAACCGGCCTGGGTGAACCGGAAGATGTTGTCGATGAACAGGAGTACGTTCTGCCCTTCCTCGTCGCGGAAATATTCCGCTACCGAAAGGGCGGAAAGGGCCACGCGGGAACGAGCGCCGGGAGGCTCATTCATCTGGCCGTAAACAAGCGCGGCTTTATCGAGAACACCTGACTCCTTCATTTCATTCCACAAATCGTTTCCTTCGCGGGTTCGCTCGCCGACACCGGCAAAAACCGAAAAACCACCATGTTGCTTGGCGATATTATTGATGAGCTCCATGATAATAACGGTCTTGCCGACACCCGCACCGCCGAACAGGCCTATCTTACCGCCACGAGCATACGGCGCAAGAAGATCGACGACCTTGATACCGGTGGTAAAGGCCTCGACCTTGGTGGACTGCTGCAAAAACGTGGGAGGCTGCCGGTGGATCTCGTATTCTTTTTCAGCATCGATTGGCCCTGCTTCATCCACCGGCTCACCGATAATATTGAGGATGCGGCCCAAGGTCTTGTGACCAACAGGAACGACAATCTGCCGGCCGGTATCGAGAACCTGCTGGCCGCGAACCAGACCGTCCGTGGAATCCATGGCAATGGTGCGAACGATGTTCTCTCCCAGATGTTGCGCAACTTCCAGCACCAGATTGTTTTCCCGATCATCAATGGCCGGATTCGTCACCCGAAGCGCATTATAGATGGCCGGCAACGTACCCGGCTCGAACTCGACGTCAACTACCGCACCGATGACCTGCGAAATTTTTCCGTAATTCTGACTCATCTGGTCTCATCCTCCTGCGGCCCGGACACCGGACCGGAATCTATGGTAAATCGTATTCCTCTTATCTTTTAACCCTTTATCGACTCCGCTCCGGAGATGATTTCCATCAACTCCGTGGTGATCACAGCCTGCCGTGCCCGATTGTATTGCAAGGTCAGTTTTGCGATCATGTCAGACGCGTTTTTCGTCGCACTGTCCATTGCCGTCATGCGGGCGCCGTGCTCGGAAGCGATTGATTCAAGCATGGCGTGAAACAGTTGGACCTCCACGTTTTTCGGAAACAGCTCAGAGAGCAGTTCTTCCTGCGAAGGTTCCAGGATGGCTTCCGGCATGAACTCTTCCTCGGAACCGTCGGGAGGCTCGATCGGCAACAGCTGCTTCAGGGTGATATCCTGCGAAAGAACACTCTTGAATGCATTGTACAGCAAGTACACCACATCGTACTCATCCGCAAGGTAACCTTCAATCAACTCCTGACCGATTATGGACGCTTCCTGGTAACTCATTGTCGAAAGGATATTCGAATAATTCTTTCTGATCGTCGTCCGTTTTCTCAGGTAATCGTATCCTTTCCTGCCAATGGTCAGGAGACTGATCTCCGCGTAACGAGAAGAGTGTTCTCGCACAAAGGCCTCGGCAGCCTTGCAGATGTTGGCGTTGAAACCACCACACAACCCTCTATCGGAACTGATAACGACAAGAAGAGCCTTTTCCGCTTTCTCTTTGGGAGCAAGCAGATGATCGGCGGCACCGCCGCTGTTGCTGAGCCGCATTAAAACCTCTTCAAGTTTCTCGGCATATGGCCGAGCGGCAATTACACTTTCCTGTGCACGGCGCAATTTCGCGGCAGCGACCATTTTCATGGCCTTGGTTATCTGACGGGTATTCTTTACTGAATTAATCCGTTTTCGAATGCTTTTCAGGCTTGCCATGGGGGAGATACCGTCCTTGTCTAAACTGTGAATTCCTTCTTGAATTCATCGAGGGCGGCAGTAATCTTGCCCCTCAAATCGTCGTTAATTGCCTTCTTCTCGCGGATTCCGTTCAGGATATCCGATTTACGTGAATCGAAGAAGGTATAAAGCTCAGACTCATAACGGGCCAGCGCGGATACCGGGTACTCATCCAGGTATCCGTTATTGGCGGCGAAAATCGTGATTACCTGTTTCTCCGATGGAAGCGGCCGATACTGGGGCTGCTTCAGGATTTCCACAAGACGCTCGCCGCGCGCGAGCTGCATCTGGGTGGCCTTGTCCAGATCGGAGCCGAACTGGGCAAACGCCGCCATCTCGCGATATTGTGCCAAACTGAGTCGCAAGGTGCCGGCGACCTGCTTCATGGCTTTGATCTGAGCGGCTCCGCCGACGCGCGAAACGGAAAGACCGACGTTGATGGCCGGACGCACGCCGGAATAGAACAGGTCGCTTTCCAGGTAGATCTGTCCATCGGTAATTGAAATAACGTTCGTGGGAATATATGCGGAAACGTCGCCGGCCTGGGTTTCGATGATCGGCAAGGCGGTAAGTGAGCCTGCGCCGTATTCATCAGACAATTTCGCAGCCCTTTCCAGCAGGCGGCTGTGAAGATAGAAAACGTCGCCGGGGTATGCCTCGCGTCCGGGAGGACGGCGGAGCAGCAACGAAAGTTGACGGTAGGCAACGGCCTGCTTTGAAAGGTCGTCATATATTATGAGGGCATGCCTTCCGTTATCCCGGAAGAATTCACCCATGGTAACGCCGGCGTACGGAGCAATGAACTGAAGCGGCGCCGGCTCGGACGCGGACGCGGAAACGATGATGGTATAATCCATGGCACCGTGTTCACGAAGCTTGTTGACGACCTGAGCAACCGTGGAGCGCTTCTGCCCGATGGCGACGTAAATACAGATAGCGTCTCCGCCCTTCTGATTGATGATAGTGTCAATAGCAATGGCGGTCTTACCAGTCTGGCGGTCGCCGATTATCAGCTCACGCTGACCGCGACCAATCGGGACCATGGAATCAACAGCCTTGATCCCGGTCTGCAACGGTTCGTGCACCGATTTCCTCTTGACGATACCCGGCGCCTTCACCTCTACCATCCGGAAATCCTTCGTATCGATGGGGCCATTCCCGTCGATGGGCTCACCAATGGCGTTCACGACCCGACCGACAAGCGCGTCACCCACCGGAACCTCAACGATCCTGCCGGTTCGCTTGACCATGGCGCCTTCCTTGATGGTTTCGTTGTCTTCACCAAGAATAGCGGCGCCGACATTGCCCTCTTCGAGGTTGAGAACCATGCCGGAAACTCCGCCGGGGAACTCGAGCAATTCACCGGCCATTGCCTTGGCGAGGCCATGAATACGGGCGATTCCGTCCCCAACGGAAATGATGGTTCCGGTTTCGGCTACTTCCACTTCGGTGCCGTAGCCTTCAATCTGCTTCCTGATTATCTCGCTGATTTCTTCCGCTCTCAATTCCATAGGACTTCTCACCCCTTCTGTAATATATCTTGAATCTTAGTCAACTGGGTTTTTATGCTGCCGTCCAAGACCTTATCACCAATCCGGGTCACGACGCCGCCGATAAGGGAGGGATCAGTCGCAACATCCAGGATGATTGTTTTTCCCGTCATCTTTTCCAGCGTACTGCGTATATCATTGACCTGGGCGTCATGCAAAGGCAGCGCCGAGGTAATGGTGGAACGTAGTATTCCGGCTGCCTGGTCGGCAAAAGACCTGTAGCTGTCCGTAATCTGTGAGAGAAAATCAAGCCTCTTCTTATCGAGGAGCAAAAGCATGAAGTCGCCGATTGTTTTTGAAATTCCAAGCCGTGCGACCAGATCTTTTACAACCTCGCGCTTCGCTTCGATCCTAATTCCCGGATCGACCAGCATTCTTGCAGCCTCGGGACTGGATTCAAGGGCCAGGGAAAAGCCCGCCAATTCGTTGTAGTACTCCTCGACCAGCTTCTGATCTACCGCAATCTGAATGAGGGCCTTGGCGTATCTTCGTGCAATAGCGTTCGTACTCACTATCCCTCCACAACCTTCTTGAGATATTCATCGACAAACCTATCCTGATCATCCTGTGTCACCGACTGCTTCAGGGTAGATTGCGCAAGCTGTACGGCAAGCCGGGCGGTTTCCGCTTGCAGGCGGACTCGAGCCTGCTGGATTTCCTGGTTGGCGGATACCTCAGCCTGCTGGCGTATCCGTTCGGCAGCGTCTTTGGCCTCGGCAATTATCCTGGCCTTCTCCGCTTCACCTTCCTGCTTGATTGCAGCCCGGATATCGTCTATTTCACGGTTCGCTTTTTCAAGCTTCTCGGTATATTCGGCAAGCTTCCTTTCGGCTTCTTCCCTTATTTCCTCGGCATCACGCAGCACCTTGGCAACTTCTTCTCGACGAGCTGCGAGAAGACCTTTCACATCCGCCTTTTTCATTGCCCAGATAAGAATCCCGGCCAGCAGCGCGAAATTGAAGAGACGGTACAGAAAATCCTTCAGCTGCGCGGCGGTATCGACATGATGAGCAGTCTCTGATGCGAAACCGGACGAAGCGGCGAGAACGATCCCGAGGAGTAAGACTGATGCCGTCACCAGATTCAGGCAATTCAGACGTTTTCCGTGTGAAGACTTCATTACAGGCTCCTTCCAAGGACTTTTTCGCAAATGCGGTTCGAGAGAGAATCGGCCTGGACTTTAAGAAGCGCTTCAGCTTGTGCTGCTTCCTGTTCAATGGATTCCCGAACCTTTGACAGTACGACAGCAGCATCCCTGCGAGCCGCTTCAAGAACTTTCGCTTCTTCCTCGCGCGCCTCCCGAATCATGGCGTTCCGCTTCTCGGTCGCATCAGTTTTGACATCACGAAGCTTCTGCTCATACCGGGCCATCTTTTCACGCACATCCTGGTCGACGGTAAGGGTCTTTTTCTTTGATGCCGCGATTTCCGCATCCCGGTCCGCCAGAATCTTGCGGATCGGTTTATAGAGAAGAATATTCAACAAAAACAGGAGAACCAGGAAGTTAATTGCCTGGATCAGGAGGACTATGTCGAGATTAATCATACCGGCACCTCTTCTTGCCTGATTGACCGAATTTTACGTTTGCGCCGAAGGTCAGGTCACAAAACAGTTGATAACTATCATGCCGCTCATTCGGTGTCAATGAAAAATTTTAGCATAAGTAAAATATTTTGGCCGAAAGTAAAAACACACTAAAAAATACCGTTTACCCCGATATGCACACCAATGCCGGCCCAATCACCACGCCAGGCAACTTTTCTTAAGCATCTTAAGGTAACAAACGGAGCATCTCCGAATATGGCGCGGTGCAAGGGTACAGGTCGTAAACGCCAGCCGACAGGTATCGCCTGACGGGTCAATTCCGTCTCAAGGGGAGAGAATATCGATTATCCTGGTCAGTTCATCCTGGGAAGAATACGATATTTCGATTTTTCCACCCTTTCCGCTCTGACGGATGGCGACCTTGGTCATGAAATGACGCTTGAGCCGGTCGACAACGGCGGTTACCTCAGGAGAGGGAACACTTTTGGGCTTGGCTGTCCGCTTCGATTTAAGGCGCTTGACCAGGTTTTCGGTTTCACGCACCGATAGATGTTTGCCCAGGATGTCCAGTCGAGCCAGTTCCATGAGTTCGTTCGACTCGAGGGAAAGAAGGGCTCGTGCATGCCCCATGGTAAGTCGTTCTTCGAGAATATCGTTCTTGATTTCGGTCGGCAGCTTCAGGAGGCGAAGCGAGTTGGCAACCGTTGAGCGATCCTTGCCGACCCGCCGGGCCATCTCCTCCTGGGAAAGATGGAATTTCTCAATCAATGAATGGAACGCCTCGGCCTGTTCGATGGCATTGAGATCCTCGCGCTGGATATTTTCAATGAGGGCCATTTCCAGAGCCGTATCGTCCGAGACATCCTGGATCACCACCGGCACTTCGCGCAGCCCGGCCTTCTGAGCAGCCCGCCATCGCCTTTCACCGGCAACCAGTTCATAATGTTCCCGCATTTTCCGTACTACGAGCGGTTGGATGATCCCCTTTTCACGTATGGATGCCGCAAGTTCCTCGAGCTTTTCCACGGAAAATCTTTTCCGCGGTTGCTCACTGTTGGGCTTGATCTCCTCTATGGGACAGGAAAAATAGCTTTTGCCCTCTTCATCCTCAACCGGGAGAAGGGCAGCCATTCCTTTGCCAAGGCCGGTTTTCTTAACCATGCAATTCCTCCCGTTCTATGATCTCCTTAGCCAGCTCCAGGTAACTGGCGGCCCCCCGCGACGTAATATCGTACAAGAGAATCGGCTTACCATGACTCGGCGCCTCGGAAAGCCTGACATTACGGGGAATTACCGTCTTGAAGGTGGTTTTGCCGAAATGCTGCCGTATCTCATCACTTACCTGGCGCGACAGGTTGTTCCTACCGTCGAACATGGTCAGCAGGATCCCCTCGATTGCCAAGAAGGGATTCAATCCCTTTTTGACCAGCCTGATGGTCTTAAGGATCTTGGACAGTCCCTCCATTGCATAGAATTCACATTGAAGCGGCACCAGGACGGTTCTTGCGGCAACCATGGCATTCAGGGTCAATAATCCCAGTGATGGCGGACAATCGATAAGAATATACTGGTATGAATCCTCGAGCGCCCCGAGAACCCGTGAAAGACGCCGTTCCCTCTCGGGAAGCGTAACAAGCTCCAGCTCCGCACCGGCAAGATCGTCGGTAGCGGGAAGAATATCCAGGTATGGAAGGATAGTCTTCTTTACAACAGACCTTGGTTCAACATCATTGATAAGCGCATGGTAGACATTTCCCGAAGGGTTTCCTTCTCGACGCCAACACCGCTGCCGGCATTTCCCTGTGGATCCATGTCCACGAGAAGCGTTCTTTTTTCAGCAACAGCAAGTGAAGCACCGAGGTTGACCGCGGTGGTCGTCTTGCCTACACCGCCTTTCTGGTTCGCAATGCAAATGATCTTGGCCATAAGAAATGTACTCGTGCGGAAAATGAATGGTTTCACCGCCGCCCACCCGGCGGCTGCTACGCTATTGATAGTTGAGTTTCCATGAAAAGTACCACAAAAGGTACTATTTTAAAAGCGTTTTATCAGAATATCGCCCGACATGTTTCATGAATGTTTCACGAAAATGCGGAGCAATGCACGATTCGCATGACATCCTTGCCGCACCTGTATATCATTGCAGCCCGGTGTTGCCGACATCCGCTTTCGGGATGAACAAGTATTTTGTTTTCAAAGATCACTCTGATGAAATAAATTTGCCTGAAATATACCTACTGGCAGCAACACAAAGGCCACAGGATCACACTTAAGTTCTTTCACGTGGCACACGATGAACCGCACCCTACAGAACCTGCCTAACCAATAAATTATTGAGCAAAATTTTTTGTTTATCTTCTCTTGGAATTTGAATCCGTAACGCCTTCATGCCCTCACTTCCACTGAACAGCTCGGTTTTTTCGCAGTGCCGCTGCATGAGACCTCCCGACGATGTTCACCAAGCGCAGCAGGCCTGAAACGACGTGAACGACGTTTAAACCCCGGCATTTCGCTCGTCCCGGCGTTCAGGCGTTACGGATTCAATCAGGTTGAGAGTCATACAGATTGGCTCTGGACCGCGGTAATGGCCGTCACGCTGACGATGTCCTCCACGGAGCAGCCGCGGGAAAGGTCGTTGACCGGCTTGGCCAGACCCTGGATTACCGGGCCGATGGCTTCCGCGCCGCCGATCCTTTCGGTGAGCTTGTAGCCGATGTTGCCCGCGTCCAGGTCCGGGAACACCACGACGTTCGCCTTGCCC
>JAXGWF010000015.1:0-76090 GCA_040773465.1 Geobacteraceae bacterium
AACGTTGGTCGGCTAACTGCCGGGACTGGAATCGGCCAGAAGTTGTCTGTCTCAATCCACTGAAATCACGCCACGGCCAGACGGACTCTGGAACAAAAAAAGCAGCTTGAAAAATGCGACAACTTTCTTGACAACGACCGGAAACCTTTATTCAAAATCCCGTGTTTTACCCTTTGCGACTTTGCGTCTCCGCGTCTTTGCGTTAATGTCTTGCTGGTTCAATGAACATAGATTCCCCATCCTACCATAAATGCCCACAGCAGGCCCACAACAAATAGCGGCACATCCCTGATGAGCGATTCCGTAGGATCACCGCCCAGGCCGGACTTGACCCTCATAATATATCTCATCAAACCAAAACAGCAGAGGGGAACGGTATAAATCAGCACATGATGCTCGATAACGTACAGGGTGTACGTAACCAGAACCGCCCCACCGGTCATGTACATGGTACCGTCGAGGAAACCCGGAGGATACGATTCCAATGATCTGCGATGGTTTACCGCGTTTTCGCCAAGGGCGTTTTTCTCATAGAGGCGCTTGCCGGTACTGAGAAATATGGCAAGGATAAATACCGAGAGAAAAAGCCACGCCGATATTTGGACCCCGAACGCCTCGCCACCTGCCTGAAGGCGAAATAAAAATCCGGTCGAAACGCAGAACAAGTCAACAATCGGCAGGTTCTTCAGGTAGAAGGAATAAGAAACGGAGACAAGCAGATAGGCAACAAGGATGGCGACAAAAACGGAGGAAACATTGACCGCAAGAAAAACCGCGGCAAAGAGGAGAAAGATATTCAGCGTTGTTGCTTCCGCAAGGGAAACCCCGCCTGAAGGAAGCGGCCTTTTGCTCTTGCGCGGATGGCTCTTGTCGCGCTCCCTGTCTAATATGTCATTCAAAACATAGGCGGAACTCGAAGCAAGGCAGAAAGACACAAACGGAATCAAACCTTTTGAAAAAATTCCCGGCGCCAGCAACTCACCACCCAGGAAAGACGGAAAAAAGAGCATCAGGTTTTTCAGCCACTGGGCAGGACGAAGGATGGCGACAAACCCTGCAGGCTTAGACACGATATTACACCTCACACATGTCGTACGATATCCACGAAAAAATCCTCCAGGTTCTTACGAACCGGCTCCACCATCAATACCCGTTTACCGCTCGACTGCAAATCCGCCAAGGTCGTCGGCAGTTCTTCCTCCGCCACCCGCATGGTTTCAGAAGCCTCGTTATCCGCGGCATCAAATCGAATAGTATAGCCGGTAATACCCCCGACCGTAATCTCGTCAACATTTCTCACGCACTGCATCTCACCCTTGACGATCACCCCGACCCGGTCGCAGACGCTTTCCACATCCGATGTGATATGGGTGCTGAAAAAAATGCATTTCCCCTGCCGTTTCAGGTCCAGCATGATTTCCTTGACGAGCGTTCGCCCCAAGGGATCCAATCCGCTCATCGGTTCATCAAGAATATAAACATCAGGATCGTGAACAAGAGTTTGCGCCAAGCCGACACGCTGCACCATTCCCTTGCTGTAACTGCGTATCGGCCGTTTCCTGGCCTCCCATAACCCGAGAAGGCGCAGAACTTCCTCGCAACGTGTTTGCAGTTTCCGTCCACTCATTCCGAAGGCCCTTCCTACGATTTCCAGATATTCGGAAGCATTCAGATAATCGTAAAAGGCCGGATTTTCTGGAAGATAGCCGACAGATTTCCGGGCATGCGCTTTTCCGACATCAACTCCCATGATGGAAGCTTTCCCCGAAGTGGGGCGGATAAGGCCGGTAAGCAGTTTGATGGTCGTGCTCTTGCCGGCCCCGTTCGGCCCGAGAAATCCGAAAATCTCTCCGGGTTCAACCGCAAGCGTGAGCGTTGAAAGCGCTACAATCCTTGTCAGGCGCTTCCCACGGAATACTTTCCTCATACCGTTAATTTCTATTGCTCCCATCAGTGACCCCGCTTCCTGCCTGCAAAAGCAAAACGGCTCGTAGTCGCGATTTTTCCGTTCTGCTCCAAGTAAAACGTTCCGCCATACGGGTCGGTGGGGATATCCGTCAGGTATCCACCCTTCAGCAACTCGTCCAGTGAAGACGGCAATTTTCCTCTCTCGTTCCGAAACCTGTCACGCGCGATCTCAATGCGGCGGACACCTTCAAACGCTTGCAGTCTGACAAGCAGATCCCGCTTTACCGCGCGGTTGACCGTCCCCCGGAGCAATGTCTTGAGATATCCTATGGCCAATGCCGTTTGGCCGGCTTCATACAAATACCTGCCTGCCAGCTTCTGGTAGAGTGGAGACCCGGTCAGTTTTGCGGCTTGTTGATAATATTCAGCTGCCTTTTCATAGTCTTTCAGAAAATACGCATAGTTAAACCCGGCAAAGAAAGGAAGATACCAATCCCATGTACGATAACGCATACCATATTCCAGGATGTTGTTTGCCTCTCTGACCCGGCCCACATCCCAGACGAAAACAGCCTGGGAAAAATAATAGGCATCAATATTATAGGGATCCAGCTTCAGCGCGGTAGTCAATGCATTGTGCATGCTTCGATAGTCAGGCGGCGCAACGAGCTTTTTCGCCGACCGATTCATCAGGCCCCCGAAGTAGATCAGCACCTTGAGAACAAGAGAATCGGCGACAAACAACTGCTGATCCGCGGAAACGATTTTCAGAACCGCGGCATCAGGAACATAGCCGATTTTTTCTTCAACCGGCTTCTCTTGCAAATAAGCGGTAAAAGGACCTATCGTACCAGCGTAAAGCAGGATAACAAACGCCAGGAAAACTCCGTATCGTATCATCGGCTTATCCGTCATCGGCTTTCCATGTCGTTCACTTCATCTCCCGGCGGGAGAAAATCATCACCGCCAACGTCATTATCACGGCACTATAGACAAGGAAGTAGCCGACGGTCAACAGCAGGCCGCGCATATTCAGGGGAAGACCGTAAACCGCTTGCAATTTCAGGTTGAAGGCACTGAAATTGGGGATGACATAATACAGGGCTCCCGCAGCCTTGGCCACCAATGGCGGGACCGACGAACCGGATGAGGAATTGATGAAATCGAAGGCCTGCTGGCTGGCGTTGCCGACAAAGAAAACCGCCAAGGTTCCGAAAATCGGCAGAAAGAAAGAAGTGCTGACCGTTGAAAACAGGAACGCACAGGAAGTCAATAAAACATATTTCATTCCCTCGAACAAGATTGCCAGCTCGATAGTGCCCCATGCAACTGGACGGGAAGGTGGATAGATGTGCGCGGCATTCAGGATGACGAGACCGGCAACCAAACCGAGAACCGTCGCGGTCATGAGCAGGAAAAAAGACGCCGCGAGAAATTTCCCCACGAGATAGATGCTTCGTTCCAGAGGCAGGCTGAGGATTCCGTAGGTATATCGTCGTTCCACGTCTTTCCAGATGAGCGTCCCCCCCAGGAACACCGAGAGAAGCAGGAGAATAAAGGAGATGAGAGAAAGGGAAAAGGTAATCGACAATTCCGTTACCTGTCTCATGGAAAAAGACGAAAGAGACGGAATAACCAGGAAAAGCGCCGCGGCCACCAGGATCCCCTGAAAGATCCGGTCTCGATAGATTCCCAACAAAGTCAGTCGAATCATTGTCACCATATGTTCGCTATCCTCAGATATGAAGTAACGCGGAGGAAACCGTCCCGGTTCCATAACCGCCTACCCACGAAGTGAACACCAGTCTCTCCACATGTCGCGACATGCCTGTTCCAGGTTGCGGGCAAAGCGCTCACCGTCACACAAGGGTGACGAAAGCATTCTGGAACGAAGCGTGTTCCTCAGCTCAATTAATCGCTCCCTGTCAGACGCCAGGTTAGCGGCAATCTCAACAAAGCGATCAGGGCTCATGGCTACCAGTTCCTCTAGTCCGAGGACCCTGAGAAATCCATGGGTCTGACGGCTTATCGGCAAGTCGCCGGGCATGGTGATAACCGGAACGCCCATCCACAAAGCTTCACAGGAGGTCAGCCCGCCGGAATAGGGAAAAGGGTCGAGGGCGATATCAACAGCACCGTACTGAACCAACATCGATGCATGATCGGAGCCCTTTTGAAACTCCAGGCGTTCTTCGCGGATACCGTTTCGCGAAAAAAGTTCCTGATAGAATACTATCGTACGTTCCGAATTGAAAGAAAATGATTTCAGTAGCAGGCGGGAATCCGGCACCGCGTGAAGAACCCTGCTCCAGAGGTCTACAACTCTTGCGTTTATTTTTTTGATGGAATTGAAGCTGCCGAACGTAATGTAACCGTTTTGCTGAAAAGGCGGAGAAGCAACATCCGGCGCGGAAGAAGGCGGAGCATAACAGAAACGGCTGTCGGGAAGGCGCACAATGGTTTCGGCAAACCACTGATCCTCTTCCGGCGCACTAGTTGTCAAGTCGCTGACAAGGTAATCAATGGCATGCAAACCGGTGGTATTGAAATAACCGAGCCAGGTTGCCTGCACCGGAGCCGGTTTGAGGGTAAACAGGGACAGACGATTGTCGGCGGTATGCCCCGCAAGATCAAAC
Organism: Geobacteraceae bacterium; assembly: GCA_040773465.1. Taxonomy (GTDB): domain Bacteria; phylum Desulfobacterota; class Desulfuromonadia; order Geobacterales; family Geobacteraceae; genus RPRC01. The sequence continues at coordinate 4,545 of JAXGWF010000015.1, forward strand.
AGGATATCAATTTCATCCAGCATCACCAGTTCCGCGACCTGTTCGTCCCGCAGGCCGGTAATTTCAATCCACCGGTCAGCCAGTTTCCTGATCCTGGTGGTTACTTCATCCCGATTCAAGACATCCGCGTAACAGAACAGCTCAAAACGGGAGCGGTCATAATTTCGAGCAAACGGCTCGAAGTAATAGCTGACCGGGTGACGACGAAAATCAGGCGAAACGAATCCGATCCTCAGTTTTCGTTCAGGATCTGGCGACCTTTGAGAAAAATCGTATACCTGCCTGGAAATGCTTGCGTATCTATGCTCCCATTGGCAGCTTTTCTCGAATATTTCCTTCTGAGTAACATCGGGCATGGCATTGAGAAACATCAAGCATCCTGAATGGGTCGCGGCGGTACACCCTTCACTTTCCATGGCTTTCCGGTAACAGGAAAGTGCTTCATCGTGCTTCCCCTGAGAAGCGAGCACCAACGCCAGGTTGCCCCATGCCTGAGAATAGTCGGGTTTCAATTGCACCGCAACCCGATACTGGTCCTCAGCCTCCGGCAGGCATCCGGTTTCAGCCAGGGAAATGGCGAGATTGTAATGGAACTCAGGGCTCTCACCTTTTATTGCCACTGCCCGTTCGAACTGTTCACGAGCCTCTTCACATCTCCCGAGACGAAGCAGTACCGTACCCAAATTGGCTATTGTTTCCGCATTGCCGGGGTCGGCAACCAATGCCTCCTGAAGAAGGGCAAGCGCGGTCGCATCATTCCCGAGCCGACCAAGCACCTGGCCGAGGTTTGCCCGCGCAATGCAATTGGACGGTTCAACAGCCAAAGCACGGCGGTAGCACCCTGCCGCCTCGTCGAATCTTCCGGTTTCGCGTAGAACATTACCCAGGTTGTTCCATGCTCCGCTGAAATCCGGCTTCACGGTAACGGCCTTCGTAATAAGCTCGATTGCCCTGTCCGGCATCCCCCGGCGAAAGCTTATGACTCCCAAGGCATGCAGTGCCCGCGGATGCTCGGAAAACCTCGTCAAGACCGAAGCGAAAAGAGATTCTCCACCATCCAGGTCGCCGGCTGCCACCAGGCGAGCAGCCGTCTCGCAAGCAACCTCCGGATCGAAATCTTCCCGTTGTTCGGCCGATTGTTGTACCTTCTCAGACGACACGCTCTCTGATTTTCCCGAATGCGCACCGGCAGCGGAGGGAAAACACCCCTTTTCTTTTCGCGGAGTTTCACCGGTTGTGTTCTCGGCACACCACTTCGACCACATCTCCCGAAATGCACGCTCCAGGTTTTCGGCGAAACGCTTCCCATCGCACAGCGGCGATGATGCCATACGGGCACGGAGGTCGGCACGGATTCTGGCGAGCCGTTCCGGATCGGAAGCAAACTCTACTGCTATCGCCACATACTGCTCACGATTTTTCGCCACCAGTTCCTGCATTTTAAGAACCCGGAGAAATCCGCGAGTCTGGCGGCTGATGGGCCGGTCACCCGGCAGGGTGATTATCGGGACCCCCATCCACATCGCCTCACAGGAAGTCAGGCCGTCGGAAAAGGGGAACGGATCAAGGGCGATATCCACTTCACCGTATTCCCCCAGCATCGCGATGCGATCCGAGCTGCCCCGCAACTCCAGTCGATCACTCGTAATACCGTTGCGGTGAAAAAGCTCCTCAAAGCGGATTCGAACGTCTTCAGAATCGAAGGAGCGGGATTTCAGGAAAAGCCGCGAGCCTGAAACGGCGGCAAGCACGCGTGACCAGAGGGAAATCACATCACCGGTTACCTTGGCGATATTATTGAAGCTGCCAAACGTAACAAAGCCGTTTCTCACGGCGGGCGCCAGCGCGACGGCAGGAGCATAGGAAGGCGGGGCATAACAGAAACGGCAGTCGGGAAGACGGATTATTTTTTCGGAAAACCATTGTTCCTCGCCGGCCGGCACCGCAATGCCGTCGGTCACGAGATAATCCATGGCATCCAAGCCGGTAGTATTGAAGTAACCGAGCCACGAAACCTGCACCGGCGCCGGTTTTCGGGCAAAGAGCCGCAAACGGTTGCCGGCTGTGTGGCCCGTCAGATCGACCAGGATATCGATGCCGTCGGCCAGTATCATCTGCTCAACTTCATCGTCCGTCCTGCCGACTGTCACCCGCCATTCATCCGTGCAGGAAATCAGTTCATCCGTCAATTCGTCCGTCACCGCGGTGTCGCTGTAGCAGAAAATCTCGAACGAGCTCTTGTCGTGATGAAAGAGAACGGGAAGGAGATGGAAACCCACCGGATGCCTCTTGAAGTCGGGGGAAACATAGCCGACACGCAACCGTCGGTCTGGATCGCGTCCGTTTGCATGGTCACGGCGAACCGGAATATCGGCACAGTGTTTCGCCTGGAATGCCCGTGCCTCCCGGAACAGATCGTCCCTGCCGTGAACAGGTGAGTATTCGAGACTCATGATCAGGTTGGAACTGGCATAGGCGGCGGATGGGTCGCAGGAAACGGCCCGGCGATAACAGCCCAGGGCCGTCGAGAGTTCACCCTTTGCCTTGTAGGCATTACCCAGGTTATTCAAGGCCTCGGAGCATCCGGGATCCAGGGAAATCGCGGCATAGTACTGCTCTATGCCGTCGGAAAGCAAACCGCGGGCGACCAGCAGATTACCGAGATTATTGCGGGCTTCCACATAGCGGGGTTCGATCGCCAGTGTCCGGCGGTATTCCTCTTCAGCCTCATCTTTTCTGCCGAGCCTCTCAAGTACCAGGCCGCGGTTGTAGTGGGCCTGAGCAGACTCGGGGTCCGTATGCAATGCCTTGTCAAATAGGGCCAGCGCTTCGGCAAGCCTTCCGCCATCGGAAGCCTCGCTTCCCCGGGTTATCAGCTCATTTGTCTCGAACACGTCCGTCACGATACCACCTGTTTCCACGGAAGTTTTTAACTAGTCTCCATCCGGAAACTTTGGATGAGAAACTAGCGGTTTCTGATTCGGAAAGCGGGGATTTTTTGTCCTGGCAAGGAAATCGAGGGGTTGCGCGGAGGCATACTCAGGTATGTCGCACAAGCAAGCACGATGATTGACACAGCCAGGGCGACAATCCGGCCTCACCGGATTGGACAGCATAGGCTGCCCGCAGGGTGAGGCCTGTGGCCGAATCAAAAAGCACCCTTTCCGGACAGAAACTAACTATCGGATTGTTCCGGCATCCCCCGTTTACCGTTTGTCATTTATTTGCCGGCATTCGGGTAAACACGGTTTTTTCGTTCCATTCCCGCATAATTTGACAAGAATTCGCTCCGAATATCCCTTAAACGGGTTATCTGGGGGAAATGTGTCTCGGGCCTTCCGGAAACACGTTACAGCGCCTGCGTGATCACCTTGATGCAACAAGTATTGACCGACTTTATAGAAGTGATAGGGATTGCCTGTAAGAGCAGCCTGTTTTTCCGCATAAAAAACCAGTTTTTTAAGTATCCGGGCATCATCATTTTGATCATCTCGCAAGAAATCCTCATAAAACCGGATAATGGACGCCAAGGCATTGGCGGAACGAAACTTGGTCCGCTGCACTGCTTCCCGGTAGCATGACTCCGCCTCTTTCAACTGTCCGGACTCTTTCAAAATGGCGGCAGTGACAATATCAACATTCTCATCGTACTCCAGCGAGTAAAGGGTACGGGCGATATCCGCCTCTCGCTTTGCCTCGGGAATTCTGTTCTCGAGCAGAAGCGCGAAAGCATACATGATTCGTATGGTTTTGGCCCGAGGCGCCTTGTTCACCGTATCCGCCAATATACCGGTATTGTGACGCCACTGCAGATTCCTGGTAAAAGTGACGGATGCAAAGGTAATAACAACCGTAACAGTACATGCCGCCACCACGAACTTTTTCCAGCGAACCCAACCGTCAAAAACCTTGAGGGAAGCTATTCCGGCAAAAAGCGCTACCGACCAAAAAGCGGCCGCGATATAGACGTACCTCTCAGCGTACCCGGTCCAGGCAACGGTCCCAAAGGCAAGCGGCAATGACGGAGCAAGCATGCATGCACCCGCCAGAATAAAAACCGCCGGCAGCGTTCGACGAATTATCATGAGGGCAATGCCCAGAAGTACAGCCATACCGACAAAATCGTAGAGTGGCTCGACTTCAAGGATAAAAAACCGCAGGGGCAGCGGCAAGAAAAACTTTTTCACGTAGAAGCCCAGCGCCCCGAGAAAAACGGAAATCGTATGATTGGGATCATCGGCCATCAAGGTGACCAAACGGCCGAACTTTCCCATATCCGAAGTGAAGGCAAGCCGCCGCAACACCACGGCCAGGGCAATCCCAACCGCGGCAAGCCCGGTAACGGACAGCGAGAGCCAGGCGGTTCGCGCTACTTCCCGGCGTTTTCCCGGTAATTGCTCAATACGGCTCAATAGGACGAAAAAATAGACCGCCGCGGACAGGATCGACAGCCAGTAGTTATCAAGAAATATTGCGCCGCTCATGGCGATGCCAAGCAGCAAGAGAACTATAACAATATGGACAAACGGAGTCATCGTTATCGTTACGGCGCGATCGCGAGGCCAAAGGAGAAACGGCGCCGCCATGACAAAAGCAACGGCAACCTCCTTAGAGATAATGCCAAGTAGGAGAAAAAGAGTTGCTAGGCACAGGTAAGAAATTTTCTTTTGCTGGTTATAGCGCACCAGCATCAGGGCACAGCTTAAAACAAACGTTCCAGCCAGCACATCAGTTCGCCCCGAGATCCAGTTGACCGATTCCGTTGTCAGCGGGTGGATGCCGAACAACAGGGCCGCCACAAACGGAACTACCGAATGACTTTGCTGATTTCGTACCGTTACCGCACGGGTCAGGAAAAATACCAATACTACATTCAGTATATGGAGAAAAAGGTTCTCCAGGTGCATCATCCGCTCGTCGAGAAGCCACAGCATTTTATCCAGCAAGAAACTGAGGCCTATGAGAGGCCGGTAATACCCGGCGTTTTCAGATTGTGGGAAGAAAATACTTGTAAGGGAAAAATCCGTGTTGTTTAAAAGAGAATCTATCATCAACCGATCATCGACAATGCTGACCTCGCCGCCGATGGTGGGAAAATAGATAGCGAAAACGAGTAGCGCCAAAAAAAGCGTCTGAACAAAATTACTATCGCGTATGACTGAAAAGCGGCTAACTCCTACTCTTTTCATGAAAATTACATCCTTGTTTCTTCTTTGAATGTACGCGTTACTATCAGCAGTTGCAAAAAAAGGTCGGCGTACTGCCGACCTTTTTTTGCAATCCTTGGAAAACAAGTAGTTATTACAGCGTTGTCCAACCACTGGAAAAGTCAGTTGTGGTGTCAGCCGGCGCAGCGCTCTTTTCCTTGGACTGCCAGTAAATCTTGGGATCGGCGCTACTCGAGCCCATGGTCCTGGTACCGCCTGTGGTGTGCCCCGAAGTAGCCTGGTAGGAAACGCTGTCTGTTGAGGTTACCTTGATCATTACCTTGTTGGAGGGAGAAAAGGAACCGCCGCCGAACACGGTGGTTGTTGTAATCTGATCATTCGCAGCGGCAAAGGCCGCGCCGGCAAAGAGACCGGATACCGCTATCATCAAAGCGCATACTTGAATGGTTTTCTTCATATTCATAGTATTTCTCCTTATCTTTTAAATTTCTAGAAAATGGGATACTGTTGTTCATCGGCATAGGCCGATTCCATCTGGGTCTTGAAGTTCCTCAGGTCGCTGGTGGCCGCGGCATTATAGCTCTTTTCACGATAGGCGGCAAACTGCGGGATGGCGATGGCGGCCAGAATACCGATAATAGCCACGACAATCAACAGCTCGATGAGGGTAAAGCCCTTTTTGCTTCTGAGTTTACGTAACATTCCTTGTCTCCTTTCATGCGCATCCAAGTTGTTGTTTCAAACAAAATCTTTGAGATGAAAATTCATGAAGCAAATACCGTTCCACACAAACAATATCAAATAAAACAATACACTAGAAGTTCAACTCCAGGCATATAACGAGTCATGGTAATAAAAAACGTCACCTTGCACTGTCATTTTTTGCCACCCCTACCGTTAAAATATCGGGTATTCCTGATTATCGCTATATGCTGCTTCCATTGCCGTTCTGAAATTTTTCAAGTCCGACAAGGCGGCGGCGTTATGCGATTTTGCGTGATAATCGCCGTAATACGGAATCGCCATGGCAACCAGGATGCCGATTATTGCAACGACAACCAGCAACTCGATCAAGGTAAACCCCTTTGCACTCAATGGTTTGCACCGCACGTTCCGTCCCCCCGCACTAACGGTAATAAAAAACTACCTTGCAAAATACCATCCAAAAGATGTCAAGATGAAAATATATTTTGTTATTCCCTCTCCACGGTTCCCGGCCTACTCTTCATCCATCCCGAATTTGGCGAGACGATACCGGATGGAGCGAAAGGAAAGCCCCAGCAGCTCGGCGGCCCGCTTCTTCACCCCGCCGCACCGCTCGAGCGCCTGCATGAGCAGCTGCTTTTCGATGCCGTCAAGGTACGCCTCCAGGTTCATCCCCTCGGCGGGAATAATGAACTCGCCACCTGCCGGGATGGGATTCTGGAAATCCACCACTTGGGGAGGAAGGCATTCCCGGTTGATTACGTGACTACCAAGGACCACACAGCGCTCCACCAGATTCTCGAGCTCCCGGACATTACCGGGAAACGGATAGGCCATGAGAATTTTCATGGCCGCCGGGGTAATAGCGTCGGCTTCGGAAACCGAACCCGTGTACTTTTTAAGAAAGTGTTCAATCAGCAAAGGAATATCTTCCTGCCGTTCACGGAGCGACGGCATGCACACCTGTACCACGTTCAGACGATAAAAGAGGTCTTCCCTGAAAGTATTTTCGCGCACCTGTTCTTCCAGGTCCCGGTTGGAAGCCGCAACCAATCGCACATCACTCCTGATCGACTCGGTTCCCCCAACCCGGCGGAACTCTCTTTCCTGGATTACCCGGAGGAGTTTGGCCTGCAATTGCAACGGCACCTCGCCGATCTCGTCCAGAAACAGCGTCCCCCCCTCGGCCTGTTCGAACAAACCGGCACGATCAGCGACGGCGCCGGTAAAGGCGCCTTTCTTGTGGCCGAACAGTTCGCTTTCCATCAACGTTTCCGGTATAGCGCCGCAGTTGACCGCGACAAACGGACCAGCCTTGCGCGTGCTGTTATAGTGAATCGCTTTGGCGGCCAGTTCCTTGCCGGTTCCGCTTTCCCCGAATATCAGGACAGTGGCGAGACTTCCGGAAACCTTTTCGATAAGGGTGTACACATCCCGCATTTTCTTGCTCTTGCCGATCAATCCGCTGAAGCCGTAACGCTCCCGCACCTCCTCGCGAAGCCGCAGGTTTTCCCTTGCAAGCGTCCGCCGGTCAAGGGCGTTGCGGACGATTATCTTGATTTCCTCCACGTTGAACGGTTTGGCGATATAATCGTATGCACCGAGTTTCATGGCCTCCACCGCATGTTCGGCAGTGGAAAAGGCGGTCACCATGATGACAGCGGTATCCGGAGCCAGGTCTTTCACCTTGGCCAGCAGGGAAATCCCGTCCATGCCGGGCATTTTCACGTCTGAAATAACCAGGTCGTAGCTCGTTGACTGGAGTTGGGTAATCGCGGTCTCGGCGGAATCCGCCAGGTCCACCTGGTATCCTTCACGTTCCATGAGAATTCCGAGAAATTCCCGCATGCTCAGTTCATCGTCTACGACAAGAATACGCGTTTCCATAAGTCCTCTGTAGTCGCTCTTGAGACCTGCCAGGTTTTCGAAACCTGGCAGGTCTCGTCTCTGAATCACATTATTTCATTATTTAACAATCAAAAAATAATAGTCTGATTTTGTCCGTGCTTGCACGCTGACCCGGCCTTCGAAGCCATGCCCCTTCGGCGGAGTAGGCAGCGCTTTGGTGCGTAAGCGTGTATGTCCGTGGCCAATCCGATTTTTTCATTCCCCCGGCAGGGAAATGGTAAACTCCGCTCCCTGCCCCTTGGCACTCGTTACCCGGATACGTCCTCCGTGAGCCTCTACCACCCGGTAGACCATGGCCAGGCCGAGACCGGACCCCCCCGGTTTCGTGGAGTGAAACGGCTCGAACAAATGCTGCAACTCGTTCTGGTCCATTCCGTCGCCCGTATCCGCGACGGTGAGCAGAATCGGATAGCCTGATTTTGCTACGGAACCGCCACCGGCACTAACCGCCCGGAAGGTTATGGCGCCATCTCCGGCAATCGCCTCCGCCGCATTGACGAAAAGGTTCCAGAGAACCTGGCGGAACTGGTCGCCATCAACGAAGACAACGAGGTCATCCGGGCATTCCTGATGAATTGCTATCCCGGAAAAACGCCGGTCCGACTCGAGCAGTGCCCTGATTTCACCAAGCAGCCACGCCAGGCGAATCCTGGTCCTGACCGGCCGGGTCGGTCGGGCATAGGCCAAAAAGTCCTTGATCAGGTTGTTGAGACGTTCGGTTTCCCTCAGAACGATATCGAGGAGCGTCTTGTCCTGCGGGTCGACACCCTTGCCGCCGGCTATGAGTTGCACCGATCCGCTGATGGACGCAAGGGGGTTGCGGATTTCATGGGCAATCCTTGCGGAGAGCTCGCCGATGGCGGCAAGACGGTCCGCGCGTTCCAGTTCGGCCTTGATTTTCTTCATCTGGGTCAGATCCTGGAAATCGATAATCGCGCCGATCGTGGCGCCGTCCTTATCGGTAAAAGGAATCGACTTGAAACCGAAGATAAAAGTTCTGCCATCTTTGTTACGATATTCGATTTCATCCTGAAACGGTCCGAACAGGCTTTCCAGGAACGGCGTAAAAGCGGGGAAGATTTCCGTCAAGGGATGATCGTACGCTTCGGCCTGGGAGTATCCGGTAAGACGTTCGGCATAGGGATTGAAAACCCGTATCCGGCACTCATCGTTCACCGTCAGCAATCCGCTATTCAGATTGGAAACAATGGTTGCATTAAGGCGCTCCAGTTCCTCGAAGTCTATCGCCTGCTTTTGCAGAGCCCGTTCACTGACCCGTAACCGCTCGGCAAGATACCCGGTTAAAAGCGCCGTAAGAAAGAACGCGACAATATTGACGAATATAATGAAGAAAAGCGCTCCCGGCTCGAACTGACGGGCCGCTTCCGGCGGAAGACCAAATGCAATCAATCGTCCGAAGTAATGGAGATCCATGATGCCGCCGTACAATATTGCGCAGAGTCCGGCTGCATACAACGCCTCTCGACGCGAAAGAAGCATGCTGGCGCTGATAATGGACAGGGGATAGAGGAACGAATAGGGAGAGGCAATACCGCCGGTCAGAAGAAGCAGGAGGGTAACGAATCCAAGATCCCAGACGATCAGCAGATAACTGATCGCCCGATTCAGCCGGTCGGTCGCCCAAAGCAGGATGAGAGACGCTACCGACATAAGATAGGTTGCAATTACAAGCCGAGAAATCCCCGCCAATGCAGGTCCGGAAATTTCTTCGGCTCCGCTCTTGCCCAGGATGGTGGTAGAGAGGAGAAACAGGGAAACCACCACCACCCTGGCGAGAACGAATTTGACGAGACGGTTCTTCTCTTCCACCTGTTAACCGCCGACGGTTCCGGCAATCTTGAAGATGGGAAGATACATGGCAATAACCAGACCGCCGACCACGACACCGAGAAATACCATGAGCATCGGCTCAAGCATGGCGGTCATGGCGGCAACGGCTGAATCAACCTCGTCGTCATAGAAATCGGCGATTTTTGACAGCATGGCATCCATGGCGCCGGTCGCCTCGCCGACCGCAATCATCTGCACTACCATGGGAGGGAAGACGCCGCTTTGCTGAAGCGGTTCGGCAATGGTCTTCCCCTCCGAAATCGACTGCCGAACCTTCATGATCGCCTCTTCAACAATCTTGTTGCCGGCTGTCTTGGCGACAATGTCCAATCCGTCGAGGATCGGTACGCCGCTGCTGATCAGGGTACCGAGGGTACGGGTAAACTTCGCCACTGAAACTTTCCGGATAAGGTCCCCGAAAACCGGCGCTTTCAACGCAAACCGATCGATTGTCTTTTGCCCGGAGCTCGTTGCGTAATATTTTTTAACAAGAAAAGCCAATAATACAATCGCTACGATAATCACAACGATATACTTCACCAGGAAATTACTCAGAGCAATTACTATTTTCGTCGGCCCGGGAAGTTCACCACCAAAATCCGCAAACAATTTTGCGAAAGTCGGGATAACGAAAATCATGATTACGCCGACAACAACAACGGCGACCGACATGACCGTAGCGGGATAGACCATGGCCCCCTTGATCTGTTTCTTGAGTTTCATGGCCTTTTCAGTATAGGCGGCAAGGCGTGACAGGATAGTGTCCAGGATACCGCCCACCTCACCGGCCGCCACAAGGCTCACGAACAGGTTATCAAAAACCTTCGGGTGCTTTGCCAGGGCGTCGGCAAAAGTAGAACCGCTTTCCACATTCTCCTTAACCTTCAGCAAAACTTCCTTGAACGTCTTGTTTTCCTGCTGGCTGGAGAGGATTTCGAGACACTGTACCAGGGGAAGGCCGGAATCGATCATGGTGGCAAACTGCCGGGTAAAGATAACGATTTCCTTGGTCGTTACCTTCTTGGAACCGAGCCCCGGAAGCTTGATCTCCATGGAAAGGCCCTTTCCCTGCTCTTTGATCGAGACAGCGGAAAATCCCAAACGTTTCAGCTGAGCTTCCACCACCGACCGGTTCGGGGCCTCCATGACCCCACTCTGGGCCGAACCGTTTCTGCTTTTGGCCTCCCATTGATATTTCGCCATAGTGTCCTCCTTCAAATACCGATGCGCCGCATCGAACAAATCTTCGAAAAGGTTCAGGCCTCCTGTCTATTTGCACAGGAGCGCCCTAAATGCGGGCAGGCACGGGGGCCTGCCCCTACGTCCTATTTTTTATCTATTATTGCTCCGGTGATTAAATACATCACTGTAAGGGCCGAGCCGCGTGTCTGCCCTGGGCGCACACGGGGATGCGCCCCTATTTGACCACCCACCTCTCTATCGGAAGTCTACTCACCTGCAACCCTTTTCCAGGAATGAAAAAGTGCTCCAAAGGGGCAAACGAGCAGGAATACAAGTCCTCCCCCTTTAAGAAAAGGGGATCGAGGGGGATTTCTCCGCTTCACCTACCGCATCGGCTTTTTGGGAGCATTCGCTGTCGCCGCCATACCCATCATCTGTTTCAACTCCTCCGGATCCGTCGATCTCCCCAATGCTTCCTCAAGCGAAATGAGACGTTTCTGATAAAGACTGAAAAGCGACTGGTTCATCGTCTGCATCCCGAATTTTTCCTGTCCGACCTGCATCTGCGAATATATCTGGTGGAGTTTGTCCTCGCGAATGAGGTTTCTGATCGCCGGATTCGGAATCATGATTTCCAGGGCCAGAACCCGCCCTTTGCCGCTTGCCTTGGGAATAAGCGTCTGGGAAAGCACCCCCTCGAGGACAAACGAGAGCTGGGCGCGGATCTGGGTCTGCTGGTACGGCGGAAAAACGTCCACGATACGATTGATGGTCTGCACGCAGGAGTTGGTATGCAGGGTAGCGAAACAGAGGTGGCCGGTTTCCGCCAGGGTCAGGGCCGCCTCGATGGTTTCCAGGTCCCGCATTTCACCGACCAGGACGACATCCGGGTCCTGGCGGAGGACATACTTCAGGGCATGCTTGAAACTCTTGGTATCAGACCCGACCTCGCGCTGGTTCACCAGGCAGTTCTTGTGGGGATGAAGATATTCGATCGGATCCTCGATGGTAACGATGTGATCGCTCCGTTCGGTATTGATCTTGTCGATAATCGATGCCAGGGTCGTCGACTTGCCGCTCCCGGTAGGGCCGGTAACGATTACCAGGCCGCGCGGCTTGTAGGCCAGTTCCGCCACCACCCGGGGGACCCCCAGCTCTTCGAACGTGAGGATTTTGAAGGGTATTGTTCGAAAAACGCCCGCCACGGCGCCGCGCTGCACGAAAACATTGCCGCGGAAGCGTGAAAGCCCCTTGACGCCGAAGGAAAGGTCCAATTCATTTTCTTCTTCGAATTTGTGCTTCTGGGTTTCCGTAAGAACACTGTAACAGAGCTGCTTGGTCTCCACGGGGTTCAGCACGGGCATGTCGAGAGACATGAGTTTGCCGTCAATCCTTACCTGGGGCGGTGAATTCGTGGTAATGTGAAGATCCGATCCGCCGCGGGCTATGAGCTCCTTCAGCATGTCATGTAAATTTGCCATTGTTGTTCGTCTCCCTGGTCCTGCTATTCAATATTTCAACCAAAAAACAATCTGTAGAGGCAGGCCCCTGCCTGCCCTGAGTGGGCGGCCACGGGGGACCGCCCCTACGTTTTTGCTTTACAATTCTCACTCCATCATAACCGGCTCTCATCTAAAGGCGTGAAAGTGTCATAGATTCAGGTATCAATCATCAGCCATGGTTACCCGCAGCACCTCTTCGAAACTTGTTACGCCTTCCTGCAGCTTGGTCAAACCGGATTGACGCATGGTTTTTACCCCGAGTCGCATGGACTCCCGCTTGATTTCAGCGGTATTGGCGCCATTCAGAACCAGTTCCCGGATTTCCTCGTGCATGGGCATAACCTGGTAAAAACCGACCCGGCCCTTGTAGCCGGTCCCGTTGCATTTCGGGCACCCCTTGCCTTTGTAACAGACGACTGAAGGCGCTTCCTCCGGAGAACAGCCGGCATCTATCAATGCCTGGACCGGAACTTCCTCCACTTCCCGACATTCTACGCATACGCGCCGGGCAAGGCGTTGCGCGGTTATCAGGTTAACCGCGGAGGCCACGAGAAAAGGCTCGATACCCATGTTGAGAAGACGGTTGATGGTTGAAGGCGCATCATTGGTATGAAGCGTCGACAAAACCAGGTGTCCGGTCAAAGCCGCCTTTACCCCGATCTCCGCGGTCTCGAAATCGCGAATCTCACCGATCATGATGATATCCGGATCCTGGCGAAGAAACGAACGGAGCGCGGCCGCGAAGTTGAGCCCGATATCCTCATGCATCTGAACCTGGTTGATGCCGGCAAAGTTGAACTCGACCGGATCTTCCGCGGTGGAGATATTCTCCGTGGTTTTGTTCAACTCGGCAAGGGCCGAATAAAGAGAAACCGTCTTCCCGCTTCCAGTCGGGCCGGTAACGAGGACCATGCCGAACGGCTTGTGAATTGCTTCCTTGAAATGGGTCAAAGCCTCAGGCTCGTAACCGAGCTTGGTCATATCGAGCTGCAGGCTGGACTTGTCCAGCAGACGCATGACGATCTTTTCGCCGAACAGGGTGGGAAGCACCGACACGCGGAAGTCCATGTCCTTGCCTCCGCCGAGCTTGATCTTGATGCGGCCGTCCTGGGGGAGTCTTCGTTCGGCGATGTCCAGTTCCGCCATGATCTTGATGCGGGAGGTAATGGCGTTTTTCAGCTTCAGAGGCGGTTTCATCACCTCGTACAGCACCCCGTCGATGCGGTAGCGTACGCGGAACATCCGTTCATACGGCTCGATATGGATATCGCTCGCCTTCCTCTTGATCGCGTCGGACAGAATCATGTTCACCAGCTTTACGACCGGAGCGTCTTCGGTCGCCTTTTCCAGCGAGGTTACATCGACCTCTTCCTGTTCGGCCACGATCTCCAGGTCTTCCATATCGAGATCGCTCATCATATCCGCAAGCGAGGCGGACTGATCATAGTATTTATCAATCGCCGCCTTGATGCCGGTATCCGAGGCAACCACGACTTCGACGTTGTAGCCGGTCATGAACTTGATATCGTCGATTGCGAAAATATTGGAAGGATCGCTCATGGCCAGGATGAGCGTTGATCCCGAACGGTTTACGGGAATAGCCTGGTATTTCTGAACGACTTCCACGGGAAGGAGCTTGACAACCGCCGTATCGATATCGAATTCGGCAAGATTGATGGAAGGAACGCTGTACTGCTTGGAGAGAAACGCCGTCAACTCGCTCTCGCTGATAAAGCCTTCTTTTACGAGAATAGCGCCGAGCCTGAGTTGCCCGCCGGAATTTTTCTGTTCCTCAAGGGCTTTCTGTAATTGTTCCCTGGTAATAAGATTACTACGAACCAGTAGTTCGCCCAATCTGCTTGGCTGCATGGAAACCTCAATATCCGGAACTGTCGATTTCTACAAGTGTTGAATGGTATTTTGAATGGAGGCTAATGTCAAGATTTTGTTATCTTTCAAGCCTCTCGAGTAATTTTTGACGCATGACGCCATACGGTGGTTTCTCGCCGGTCCACAGAGAAAAAGCGGCTTCCCCCTGCGACACGAGCATCCCGATGCCGTTGGCGCAGGCCAATTCCCGCTTTTTCGCCGAAGCAAGCAACGGCGTTTCCGCCGGAACATACACCATATCGTAAACCTTGGCGCAGGAACGCAACGCCGAAAGTGGGAGAGATTCAAATTTTGTGCCATTCATGCCTACTGAAGTGGTATTGACCAGAAGGTCTACTCCGCGGAAATACCCTTCCAGTTCATCGACGGCGAGTGAAGAAACAACAAGCCGCACACCGGGAAAGGCCGCCTGGAAATCCTCGGCAAGCGATACCCCCCGCTCCCTGGTCCTGTTGGCAATGATCACCTCCGCAACCCCCGCCTTCGCGAGGGAGGCAACCGCCCCGCGTGCGGCGCCGCCCGCTCCCAGGATCAACACCTTCGAACCGCCGGGCTCAAAGCCGAGTTCAGCCCGGGCAGATGCGAGGAAACCGACCCCGTCGGTATTATAGCCGACCAGTTGGTCCCCTTCCCGGCATACCGTATTGACGGCGCCGCACAACCCGGCTTCAGGAGCTATCCTGTCCAGAAGCGGGATAATACTGCTTTTATGGGGAATGGTGACATTAAATCCCCATACTCCCAGGCGGCGGAGTCCCTCGACGGCCTCGCCGAGATAGTCGGGTTCCACCGGAAACGGCACGTAAACGTAGTCGATGCCCAGTTCCGCTATGGCGGCATTCTGCATGACCGGAGACAGTGAATGTCCGACCGGTGACCCGATAATCCCCAGCACCCTGGTCTTTCCCGAAATTATCATACTCATCGCACCCCGAAATCGGAAAGAATTTTCACCACTTCATTATGTAAAGCAGGCGTCATTGCCTCCGCCTTCAAAAGTTCGGATTTTCCCTCCTTCCGCATACCGCGGGCCAGCAGGGTCCGGCCGCCCTCGAGCCGGCTGAACCGGTAAATCTGCACCGCCTTTTCGGAATCCAGGTCCCGAAAAGCTATCGTATCGCCGGAAACACTCCGCAGTGAATAAGTGTCCCATACGGAGACATCCGGAACAAGGGACTCGGCTCCCATATTTTGAACAAGCTCGTAACAGATACCCCGCTGGCGCGGGGCAATGCCTGTCGGCTCAATGGAATAGCGGGTGGAAAAATCGATGAAAACCGGCCGCTTCCCCAGTTGCTCATGAAAGGCGACCTGAAGCACATCCCGGAGCGGCACGGTTTTTCCGGCCAGCTCCCGTATGGGACTTTCCCGGAAAATTTTCGGAAACGAGTCCAGGTACCAGTGAAACTGCAGATGCGGGACATGGAGGAGCAGAAGATCCTCCCGCATATGCTCGACTCCCTGCAGGTACCAGAGGGGAAAAGCGCCGCTGTCGCCCCAGGTGAACAGCACGGCACCGTGGGGCAAAGACCGGAACGTATTGACGGCATAATCATAGGCCAGGTAGTTCTCGTGCTGATCGTTCCTGGAAAAATTTCCCGCACATTGAACGGCGGGCAGCAGCATTACCAGGAGCAGCAGAGCAGGCACGAAAAGAACCCGTGTTCGCCGGGTTGCCGGATGCAACCACTCGAGCAGGGCCTCGGCCAGCGAAAAGATGCCGAGCCCCACCAGTACGGCGGCCATCAGGTAGAGGGGAGTAAAAAACTCCTCGGTAAGAAAAATCATTTCCTCCGGGGTATTCTGGTATCCGACCACAAAAGCGAGAAAAGAGACAACCGCGATTCCGAAGGCAAGCAGGAAAACCCGGGCCCGACGCCTTTGAAAAACGGCGCCGGCCAGGAGCAGAAAAAATCCGAGTGCCGTGAACTCGTTGACGAGATTGAACGCCGACAACTGCTTCAACAGCAGAGGCCAATCGCGGTCGACATGCTCCATGGGATACCCTTTGCGCAGGAAATTCCAGAGGAACTGCGTAAGGGTCTTCGGATCTCCCCAGTTCAACAGCGGGCTCTGGGTCGCACGCAGCGGCAAGTGGAGATATACGGAAAAGCCGACGAGAAACGCACCCAAGGAAAGAATCTGCTCCCGGATTCTCGTCATGATTCTCCAGTCCGTTGCCAGTACAATAAAGGCGAAGGACGGCAGAAGCAGAACGATGGTCTGGTGAGCACCCATTGCCAGACCGCAGAGAAAGGCGGCCGGATAAACGTATCCGGGCCGTTCAACACCCTTCCGGCAGTTTTCCCGCCAGTGCAGCAGCAGCAGAAACACGAGGGCAACAATAAAGGTCAGCAGCGGATACGGTTTGTCATGGTTCGACTGAAGCCAGAGACGGGGCGAAAAGGCAAAAGCCAAGGCCGCACTCAGGGCGGCCGCCTTCCGCGGCACCCTGCTCCCGGCTTCCCGCTCCGTGCCGTCTCCATCCGCTAACACGCGAAGGGTCAGAAGATGGACGCCGAGGCAGGCAAGGGCGGCAGACACCGCGGTGGCGAAATTGATCCGGAACGCAATGTCCCCAAGCGGCAGGAACGTGAAAGGCTTGGCGTAGTTGACGAACAATGGGTAACCGGGAGAATGAGGGGTGCCAAGGGAGGCAATGGCCGTTAGGAACTCGCCGCTGTCAAAGAACGTGACCGTCGGTGCCAGGGTGAGAAGATAGACGAACAGCGGCACGATCACGGCAAGAATCGCGAAAAGGTCTATCTGGTCGAAGAGATTTTTCCGCTGTATGGGCATACGTCTAGTCTAATAAAGTTCAAGGTTCGAGGATCGAGGTTCGAGGTTCGAGGAAAGAGGTCCAATGCTGATATTCTCGCAAAATATCTCAATAAAGCTATATCCGATCATATCTTTCCCCTCATCCGCCCCTTCGGGTCACCTTCTCCCTTATGGAGAAGGAATGAAGCAACTTACCCTCGCCATAAGAAGAGAAGGTGGCCAACGGCCGAGTGAGGGGAAAGTGCTATTGAACTTACTCTGCGCGAAATAAGAATTTGCTCTTCTAAAAAACGCCTGATCATGAAGCGCCGAATGCTCTTTGTTTTGTATCCTCGATCCTCGAACCTCGCTCCTTTTTCCTCGCTCCTCATACCTCGATCCTCGTTCCTGCTTCATTTCACACCTTTTTTCCCAGCCGCGACAGACTCATCCGCCCCTTGAGCAGGTAGTACAGGCCCAGCAAGGTTATGGGAAAGAAATTGATCGCATGGATGACCAACGCCACGCTGAGGGCTTTTTCCCCGCTGATGCCGAAAACCGTCAGTGCCTTGAAGCATGCGTAGTGATAGGTTCCGACATACCCGGGCGAAGCCGGCACCATGACCGCGATAACCAGCAAGACCATGATGAACAGGGAAGCGGTCAATGGCAGGGCAATGCCGAAGGAGCGGAGGGCAAGATCAATGGGCCAAATCGCAAAAGCCCAGATGAGAAACGAAGACCCGAGCAAACCCGCGAGAATTACCGGTCGTGAAGAAAGACGAATGCTTTTTATGAACGATCCGAGCAGCGGAATGACCTTTTCCGCGATACGGGATGAAATCGGCTTGAGCAGGAAACCCGCGAAACGAAGCATCGCCATCGTGTTCCTTTTCAGCAGCAGCAGAAAAACGAGTATCCCCAGATAGACGGCAACGGTTACGTATCCCCCCATCTTGAGGGCGGGACGTATTTCCGCGTCAGCGCCGGGAACCTGGAGGGCAAACAGGGTCACCACCAGGATCAATAATACCGAAAAGCCGTCGAACAAACGATCAAGGACAAGTGAGGCAAACACGGTCCCCTTATCGATTCCCTCCTTTTCCCCAAGGACATATACCCGCACCAGTTCGCCGATACGGGCCGGGAGGAGGTTGTTGGCCATGTAACCGATAGACGTAGCGGAAAAAAGATTGGTCATGGAAGCCCGCTTGTCCTCGATCAGGAGCAGTTTCCAGCGATATGCCCGCACGTAGTAGCTGACCAGCGTCGATGCCACCGCCGCGGCCAGGAACCGCGGTTCCACGTTCCGCAGGGCATCCAGGAGTTTTGCCCCGTTAATGGAACGGAAGGTCAGAAAAAGGAAAAAGGCGCTGATGCCGATGCCCAGCCAGAAGGCGCCCCGTCGGGCCTTTGTTGTTCTTTTTAGTGTTTCGTCGCCGGAGATGGTTTTATTCATGGTAATGGCTCAAGGAAACATGCCGGAGAATGTCCCGACAGTCGGACACATCCTCCCGAATGGCGTCAAGCAGAAAAAAAATATCCGGGAATTCCCGTTCGTCACGAATCCGTTCAACGAAATAAACCCGCAGTTTGCTGCCGTAAAGATCTCCATCGAAATCAAGCAGATGCACCTCTACGGTTACCCGGGTACCGTTAAAGGTCGGGTTGTCGCCGATATTGCAGGCGCCGTCGCAGACCCAGCCGTCACCCTCGACCTTGACGGCATACACACCGGGCTTCGGCAGCAATTCCTCCACAACCTCGATGTTGGCCGTGGGAAAACCCAGTTGCTTGCCCCGATGGAACCCATGCACAACCTCACCTCCGACGGAAAAGAAACGACCGAGCAGCAACGCAACCCCCCGGACATCACCGGCCGCGATCAATTCGCGAACAGCGCTGCTGCTGAATCCGGTGTCACCGTCACCGACCTGATCCAGAACGTCGACCGTGAACCCCAACTCGTCACCCAGCGTCCGGAGCAAGGTGACATTCCCTTCTCGATTTCGCCCGAAAGCATAGTCGAAGCCAATGATGAAACATTCCATGCCGATACGTCCGACCAGGATATCCCGCACGAACACTTCGGGGGACACGGCGGAGAACTCACGGGTAAACGGTACAATCACCAGGACATCGACCCCTGATTCCGCAATGAGCCGTTCTTTCTCTTCATAGGTGGTTATCAACCGGAAATCCCGTTCGGGAGCCAACACCTTGAGCGGGTGCGGAGCAAAGGTAACAACCACCGAAACCCCTCCCAGCTTTTTGGCGGCCCGTTTCACGGTGCGGAAAATCTCCCGATGACCGAGATGCACGCCATCGAAGTTGCCGACGGTCACAACGGCATGCGGAAGCGGAGCAGCAATTTCTTCAATACCGCGGTAGATTTTCATTTCATGCCCGCGCGGCCTGATCGACCACTCTTTTCCTTCCGAATATTTTCGCAACCCAGATACTTACCTCGTACATCAGGTAAAGTGGAATCATTACGACCAGCATGGTTATGAGATCGGCATGGAAGGCCGCGATGATCGCGCTGGCAAGAACGGCGTATTTCCTGTTTTTCGCCAGGAACGCCCCCGACACCAAACCGAAGCGGGAAAGCAGGAACACCAGGATCGGCAATTCGAAAATCAGCCCGAACACGAGAATCAGCCGCAGGCAGAAATTCACGTAGGCGCTCAGGTTTAACCAGCTTCGCAGCCCTTCCGTTTCATAGGAAAGGGAAAAATTGATGATGACCGGCCAGATAATCGTCAGAAAAAAAAGCGCCCCGATGCAAAAACTGACCGTGGAAATCACGACAAACGGAACCAGCAGGCGACGTTCCCGCTGCCGGAGACCGGGAGCAACAAAGAGCCACACCTGGTGAAAAACGAGGGGAAGCGCAAGTATCAGTCCGGCAATGAGGGAAATCTTACACTGGATGAAAAAAGGCTCCAATGGAGCGCTGTAGTTGAGCTTCCTGTCCGCCGCCCGATCAGCGGATTTTGCCGGGTCCGGGACGTAGCGGGCCGCCATTTCGGGGTAGTGCGCCCGGACGGCTGCATGGACGCGGGTTTTCACTTCCGTCAGATAGGTATGGCCGGTCAGCGGCTTTTCGATAAAGGCAAGAAGGTCATCGGCGACATTCCAGGCGATCCCCATGCCGATGACGACTGCGACTATGATGATGATCAGCCTTTTGCGAAGCTCCACCAGGTGTTCGACAAAAGGCAGTATCTTTTCCTGGGTCATGGAAACAGCACGTCCCCCATTCTCTCAACCGGGCATAGTAAAATTCCATCAGGAAACTCCGGGCAAGAAATCAGCACCGTATAACTGTTATGGTTTTGCATACTCTCCCTCACTTGACGGGTGTATGGATCAGGAGACGAATGCTGTAGGGGCAACCCCCTGTGGTTGCCCTTCTTTTGGGCAGGCACAGGGGCCTGCCCCTACATTGCCATGCCACCCGCAAGGGTGAGGGAAACCGTTCTGAAGAAATGAAAAGGTAACACAACACTGATAGCATACCACGCGAAGCCAGGCAAACAGTTTCACCGCCTTTTGCCCCTGCGCCGGATCACTTTAAGCTTTTTCCGCTTTTCCGGCTTTTTTCCCACCGCTGCCGGCTTTTGAGCCGGAGCGCCGTTTGCCGGTCTGGCGCGAGGCTTCTGTTCGCGCCGTACGGATGGCAGGGAAAAATCGATCCGCCTGGTATCTCTGCTGACGGCATCGACCCTGACGCGCACACGGTCGCCGATCCGGTAGGCGGCGCCGCTCCGCTGTCCGCGCAACGTATGCTGCTTCTCTTCGAATCGGTACAGGTCGTCGCCAAGAGTTGAAACATGGACAAGACCTTCAACCAGCAACTCGGGAAGTTCCACGAAAAAACCGAACGAAGTAACACCGGTAATATAGGCGTCAAAGACATCGCCAAGGTGCTTCTGCATGTACTGGAGCCGCTTCAGATCGATTATTTCGCGCTCGGCGTCCATTGCCGTCCGTTCCCGTCGGGTAGACTGCTCCGCAACCTCCGGAAGCCTTGCCGAAAGCTTCGTCCGTCGTTGTTTCGGAATACCGCGAGACAACAGTTCCTTCAGTATCCGGTGAACGACGAGATCAGGATAGCGCCGGATGGGAGAGGTAAAATGGAGGTACCTCGGCGAGGCGAGACCGAAATGACCGAGATTTTCGGCTGAATAGCGCGCCTGCCTCATACAGCGGAGAAGCAACTCGTTGATCATGCGCTCTTCCGGTAATCCCGCCACTTCCCTTAGCAGGCGTTGCAGTTCAACCGGCGACGCGCCCCCCCCCTTCAAGGAGAAAGAAAATCCCATTGGCTTAACAAACTCACTGAAATCCTTGAGCTTTACCGGATCAGGCGGTTCGTGAACACGGTAAAGACACGGAATTCCGCGATTCTCGAGATGTGAAGCAACCGCCTCGTTGGCCGCCAGCATGAACTCCTCGATGATCCGGTG
Organism: Geobacteraceae bacterium; assembly: GCA_040773465.1. GTDB lineage: Bacteria > Desulfobacterota > Desulfuromonadia > Geobacterales > Geobacteraceae > RPRC01. Next base: position 25,983 of record JAXGWF010000015.1, read on the forward strand.
AGCCAGATTCCGTTCGGCAATGCCGATGGATTCCGGCCGGCCCTGGAGATCAAGAATGATTTCCGGTTCGGGCAGGTCGAAATCGATGCTGCCGCGTCGACGCCTTTTCTCACCCAGTCGGCCGGCAAGCAGTTCCATAGTGCGCAAATCTTCGATTAGCACCGAATAGCGATGAAGCGGTTCCGGGGCCTGGTCCGCCAGGATCTCTTTGACCACGGTATAAGTGAGTCGTTCATCACTGCATATGACGCTGGGATACAAATGTGTTTCCAGCGGTTCTCCCTCGGCATCGAACAACATTTCCGCGGTGACGGCAAGACGGTCCTGCCGGGGGTTCAGGGAACAGATACCGTTGGACAACTGTTCGGGAAGCATGGGAATGCAACGATTCGGAAAGTAAACCGAGGTGCCCCTTTTCAAAGCCTCTTCGTCAAGAGCGGAACCCTCGGCCACGTAGTGGGAAACATCGGCAATGGAAACCCAGAGCCTTATGCAATCTCCCTGTTCCCGCCGCACCGCCACCGCGTCATCGAAATCACGGGCCGTTTCACCATCGATGGTCACCGTCAAAAGATCGCGGAGGTCCTCACGCCCTTTCAGATCCGATTCTCCGACCGAACGACAGACCAGGTCCGCTTCTGCCAGAACTTCTGGTGAAAACACATCGGGAAGCCCGTACTTCCGGACAATTGTCAGGAATTCCACGTCGGGGTCATCCGGATTCCCAAGAACTTCGACAACCTTTCCGGTTGCGCCGCGCTTCCCCGATGGATAGGCGGTGATTTCAACGACCACCATCTGGCCGTTTTTCGCGCCGTGACGCTCGGATGGGTGAATTGCGATTTCACAGGAAATCCTCGGCTCATCGGGAATCACGAATCCGATCGTTCCCATCCATTCGAAACGTCCGACGATGGTGGTAACGGCACGCTCGAGAGTTTCCACGATGCGTCCTTCTCGGCGACCGGTACCATGCCGCACCTGCACGCTCGCGATCACCCGGTCGCCGTGCATGGCGTCCCGCAGGTAGCGCGCGGGGATAAAAACATCCTCGCCGCCGTCATCAGGCTTGACAAAACCGTATCCCTCGCGATGGGTGGAAAGCCTGCCGGTTACCGTACGTTGATTCACTGTTACTCCTGAATATCCTGAAGTACAAAGCCCGCAACAAAATATTCGAACACCCGGTTTTTGTCAAACATGAATCCCTGACGCCTGAAGCCAAGCGAGCAGAATGCCGGGGTTTATTTTGCGGTATTCTTGGTCAGCCAAAGGCACTTATACCCGGCTAACCGATATTTGATTGTTGCCGTAACCCGAACTATTGTATACAATTCAACACAACACGAAAAAAGTAAATAGTATCAAAAGGGTATCGACAAAGGAGAGTAGAGTGCGCTACCGTTTCACTCCCTATCTCATAATAGTCCTGTTGTGCTGCATATCCGTCTCCCGAGCATCGTCGCTGCTCCCGCCGAAAGACGAATCACTTCTGCTTGCAGCCGAGCAACTCAGGGAAGAGGACTATGCCGCGGCCAGAGTTGCGGCCTTGCAGGCGCAACCGGGCGCCACGAAGGATTTCGTACTGGGCGTCACCGCCTATCACCTGGGAAAATGGGGTGAGGCCGAAAATTACCTGGCAAACGTTTCGGATTCTTTTCCGCTTCTCGGGGACGTTGCCCTTTCGTATCGCGCGACAGCCCTGGTCAAATTGTCCCGCCCGGCCGAGGCGCTGGTTGTTGCGGAAAGGCTGCGAAAAGAATATCCGGACAGTCCCTATGCACGCTCCGCGTCTCTCCTGATCGCCGATATCTTTTTTCAGCAGGAGCGTTTTACGGAGGCCCTGAAAGCATACCAGTGTTTTCGTGCCGCGTATTCCTCCGGCAACGATTCACTCAAGGCCCTGCTCCACGCGGCACTCTGTCACGAAAAGCTCGGCGAAACGACTGAAGCCGTCAAGCAACTGCGGGGTATCTGGCTCGACTACCCGTCAAAAACAGTTGCCGGTCAAGCTGAATCGGAACTTGAAAGGCTGCGGAAAACCACGGAAGCCGTACCTCCCTACACCCCGGACGAATTGTTCAAGCGCGCATGCCTCCTCTTCGACCAGCGTCACTATCGGCAAGCGGCAACCGCTTTCTCAGCCCTTTCCCCAGACGATCTGCCGGAAAAACAACGTGGTCAACTCGCCTTCAAAACCGCAATGACCCAATACCGGCTCAGGAAAAACACCGAAGCCATCGAATCCTTCAGCCGGCTGGCTTCGGCGGAAAGCCCTTTCCCGGCATATGCGGTGGAAGCCTCCTACCGGCTTGGCCATCTCCTCGACAGAACGGGAAAAGATGATGAGGCCGTAGCAACATTCCTGAAACTCGCCAAAGATCATCCCGAATCGTCGCTTGCCGACGACGCCCTGTTTTATGCCGCGCTCATCAGAAAGCACGACGGCGCACACCGTGAGGCGCTTCTGCTTTTCCGGAAAATCCTGGACGACTACCCGTCATCTTCCCATGCACCGCGTTCCCTGTGGGAAACAGCCTGGAGTCATTACCTGTCCGGCGATTTCCCGAAAGCCGCCGCTACCTTCTCTTTGCTTGCCAACGACGGCGCCTGGCGGGAAAAAGCCCTCTACTGGCAGGGTCGTTCCCTTGAAGCGGCAGGGAACCGGGACGACGCACAATTATTACACACCGTAGTGCAAAGAGAATTCCCTACCGGCTTTTACGCATTAACCATTGAAAAAGAAACGGGAAATCACGTGACATCGATTCCGAGCATTAATGAATTCGTACCAGACTCCCTGCCGGAACCACCCGGCATGGAAAGGGCCCAGGCCCTCATCTCGCTCGGACTCCTTGCCGAAGCCCGTACGGAGCTTGCCGCGGTGAAAAAGCGAAACGGCAAAGCTTTCCGAGGCTCCCTCGCCCATGCGGGACTCTACCTGGCAATGAACGACTACCGTTCCGCCATGGCACTGTTCAGGACCGGGGATCTCCTGGAGAACGGCAACAATAATCCCTTCCTGTGGGCGATCCTCTATCCGGCCGGATACAAGGAAATTGTCGCACGCCACACTGCAAACATGAGTATCGACGAAAGCCTCACGTATGCGCTCATCCGGGCGGAGAGCAATTTTTTACCAACGGCCCGTTCTCCGGTTGGAGCTCTGGGCCTCATGCAGCTCATGCCGGCAACCGCAAAAGGTATGGCACAAGGAATGGGAGAGAAGGTATCCGCCCGCTACCTTACCAACCCCGAAATCAATCTAAAACTCGGCACTCGCCACTTGCGCGACCTGATTACCCGCTTCAACGGAAATCTGGTGTCGGCGGTTGCAGCCTATAACGCAGGGTCGACACCGGTGCGCCGCTGGCGAAAAAATTTCCCCACCCTCAGCGAAGACGAATTCATCGAAAACATCCCCTATGCGGAAACCCGCGAGTATGTGAAAAAGGTACTGGCAGCCGCTGAAGTATACCGTCGTCTTTACGGCCTGAAAGAATCATCTCCCGCTCAAATACCGGTTTCATCATCGCAGCAGGAGACCGCGGCGAGCATGACATCGGCTCAATCCCGCCACCCTGCTTCTTCTTTGCACTGAGCCACCGCAAGACTTTATCCGGGCTTTTCGTCGGAAAAAAATTTATATTGCAATTCAAACAATCGTTTGATACAAACGTTTACATGCTTCGCTTTTGCATTCGGGACACCAAGGATACATGATTATGAACAGCGAACGTTTCAAGCATCTGCGGGATTTGATCGGCTACGACAATACCCGTTTGGCAAAAATGCTCGATATCGATCTTTCGGACGTGGAAGACTTTTGCGCGGGAACAAAACCGGTACCCGAAACAGTAGCAAACCAATTGGAACTGTTCGTCGACTGGGCAAGCGAAGTCGGAGACACCGCGGTCAAGAAAGATCTGGCCAAAAAACACCTGGGACGTAAATAACCAGGCTTCGAGGCCCGCTTGCAACGGTCCGGGCTCCACTGTCATTCGGGAGAAAACCAGCAGTATGGATACAGAACATTCTGAAACCAGGTTACGGATTCTGGAAACGGCCACCGAGATCTTTGCCCGTCTCGGCTTCGCCGCTACCACCATCCGCCTGATATGCGGCCAGGCCCACGTTAACCTGGCGGCGGTCAATTACCATTTCGGGAGCAAGGAAGGCCTCTACCGCGAGACAATCCGTTATATCCGTGCCCGTGCCTATGAACGGTACCCGATAACCTACGGTCTTTCCGCCAATGCCCCACCGGAAGAACAGTTACGTGCCTTTATCCGTTCCTTTCTGCTCCGTACTTCCTTCGACGAAAGGAATCATGAATTCGGTACCATCGTCATGCGCGAGATGGTGGAACCAACCGCGGCCCTCGACATGATGCTTGATGAAGGGATCCGTGCTCTCTTTGGACAACTCGTGGGAATCGTTCAGGACCTCTTGCCCGAAGAAACCGATGCCGAAACCATCCTGGCATCGGCGCGCAGCATAATCAGCCAATGCCTGTTTTATCTTTTCAGCCGCTCGGTTATCAACCGGATGGCCCCCGAGGAAAAATTCGGACTCGAAAATCTGGACAGGATTGCCGGCCAGATCCTCCGTTTCAGTCTCTGTGCACTGAAAGGAATCGGCGAAGGCGGCGCTCCTCCGGAATCCTGACAACAAGCAAACAGGACCCGCACGAATCATGACCGAATCTTTCCGACCGATTAACAAATGGCTCATAACCTTGACGGTAATGATCCCCGCCTTCATGGAGATTGTCGACACCTCGATCGCCAACGTTGCCCTGCCCCACATGAAGGGCAGCATGAACGCGGGAACCGAAGAAATTACCTGGGTACTCACTTCGTACCTCATCAGCAACGCCATCATCATGCCGATGACCGGCTGGCTCGCCCGCGTTTTCGGCAGAAAGCGTTTCCTCATTTCCTGCATCATCCTCTTCACCTTCTCGTCATTCTTATGCGGGGCGGCGCCGAACCTTGCCGCCCTGGTTTTTTTCCGCATCATGCAGGGGGCGGCAGGCGGTGCCCTGATACCCATGAGCCAGGCGATCATGTTGGAATCATTCCCGCCCCAGGAAGGGGGGATGGCCCTGGCGATCTTCGGCATCGGCGCAATGTTCGGCCCGGTCGTCGGCCCCACCCTCGGCGGTTGGATAACCGACAATATCAGCTGGCGCTGGATTTTCTATATCAATATCCCGGTCGGTATCATTGCCGTGATCATGGCAAAATATTTTATTTTCGATCCTACCTACCTGAAGCGGCACAAGGCAAAAATCGATTACTGGGGATTGTCTCTCCTGACTCTCGGCATCGGTTCACTCCAAGTGGTACTGGATAAGGGCCAGCAAGACGACTGGTTCAACTCCTCCTTCATCATCACGTTCTCCATCATCTCTGTTATTGCCCTGATTCTGTTCGTTTTTGTCGAGTTGAAGCAAGAACATCCCGTTGTCAACCTGAGACTTTTCAAGGATACCGCCTTCTCGACCGGCAATTTCATCATGTTCATGGTCGGTTTCTGCCTGTACGGGTCCGTTGTCATGCTCCCCCTCTTTCTCCAGACGCTGATGGGATACAGCGCAACCAAGGCGGGACTGGTAATGGCCCCCGGCGGCGTGGCATCGGTAATCGTTATGCCGATTGTCGGGGCATATATCAAAAACCACGACGGCAAAAAAATAATTTTCGGCGGGTTGTTTCTCGGTGCGGTCTCGCTCTTCATGATGCGCGGCTTCAACCTGGAGGCCTCCTACTCGGATTTCGTCTGGCCCCGCGTCCTGCTCGGAGCAGCTCTCGGCATGATCTTCCCGCCCCTGTCGCGGGCAACCCTTGCCAACATATCCAAAGTTGAAATGGGTAACGCCACGGGAATTTTCAACCTGTTGAGAAATATCGGCGGCAGTGTCGGCATAGCCATATCGGCTACCCTCCTGGCCCGCCTCGCCCAATTCTATCAGGCAAACCTGGTGGGACACGTCAACCCGTTCAATCCCGCGCTGCAATCAAAATTCCAGGGGCTCAAGGAAGCCGCCATCGCCCGGGGAGCCGACGCCGTAACCGCCCACAACATGGCACTGGAAATCATTTCGCGCATTGTCCGCCAGGAAGCGGGAATGATGGCATACAACTATATCTTCTGGATTCTCGGCGTATCCTTCCTGCTGATACTCCCGCTGCTTCTGTTGTTCAGGCGGCGCCGGTTCGGTACGTAAAATCCAAAACCAGTTATTACTGGAAAGCTACCTATACCTCTTGCCATGGAGGACATCCGGGTTGCAGGAGAATGCAAGAGCGGGCCGGCAGGGAAAAGAGATTTGACAGCATACTGACTATACATATAATGACGAACATCGCGCAGAGGAGGAAAATCGATGTTCGACATAGAAAACAGCCTGGGTTTTTTGCTGGCAAAGTCATACCAGCGGGGATACGCTCTCTTCAAGGCCCCCCTGGAAAACTATCATCTTACGCCGAAGCAGTTCAGCCTGCTGGCCTTTCTCTGGAAACAGGACGGGCTCTCCCAGGTGGAACTTTCGGAAAAGTGCCAGATCGATCGGACAACCATCGGCGGGCTTATCGACCGATTGCAGACCCGGGGATATGTCCGTCGCGAACCACATCCTGAAGACCGACGGGCATTCAAGATTCGCCTGACGGACACGGGACGCAACCTGGAAAAAGAACTGCTTTCCATTGCACGGGAGGTAACCGGTATCTTCACTGACGGCCTTACACCCGTGGAGACCGAAACCCTCCGCCAACTCCTCGAAAAACTCCGCAGATAGAAAGGGAGCCCATGATGTCAAGACTTCACCTTCTCGTCCTTTTCGCCCCACTCATCCTGCTTGCCAGGGCGGAAGCCGAGACCCTGACACTTCAGGAATGCTTGAAAAAAGCTGCTGCAGCCAACCATGAACTGAAAGTTACGGCATTCGATGAAAAAATCGCCGAGGGAAATATCGGTGTGGCAAAAAGCGGTTTTCTGCCGCACCTCAATTTCCAGGGAGGATACACCGTCCAACAGGATCCCCAAGCCATGTTGGTCCAAGGGACCAAGATGGAAACCCAGCAGGCGGAATACGGTTTCTTTTCGGTAACGGCGGACCAGATCCTCTACGACTTCGGCCGCACCTCCTCACGCTTCAAGCAAGCGCAAGCGCTCCGTGATGCCACGTCGTTCAACCACACCGCCCGGACAAAGGACATCTTTCTCCAGGTTATCACCGCCTACTACGGAATCCTCGAATACCGGAAACTGGTCCAGGCCGCGCAAGACGAGATCGTCCAGATGGCCGACCATCTTCGCATTGCAAAAAATCTCTATGACCAGGGCGTGGTGACCCGTAACGATTTGCTGCAGGCTGAAGTCCAGCTTGCGAACAGCAAGCAGCGGGGCCTCATGGAAGCCAACCGGCTCGAAAACGGCTGGCTCTATCTCAACTACCTGCTCGGCCAGCAATCTTCCTATCGCGCTGACCTTGAAGAGTCCGTGACAAGCGGCACCGTCACCACGATTGAAGACTTTCCCCTCACCAACCGGGCTGAGGTCATGGCTCTCCGTAAGGGAATAGAAGCGGACGAGCATGCCGTCAAGGAAAGCAGGAGTTTCTATTTTCCCGAACTGTTCGCCAGGCTCGGGGTGGAATACGTGCAGAACAAGAAGGTCGAGGAACAGGCCATCCTCTACGCAACCGTGGGGTTGAAGATCAACCTGTTCGACGGTCTCGCCACTACATCGCGCTACCGGCAGGCAATCCAGTCCCGCATGCAGAACGATGAAAAACTGCATATGCTCGAGTCCCAGATACGCCTGGAATACGAAACAGCCTGCAACGATGCGCAGACCGCTGAAGAACGGATCAGGGCAGCCGAGAAGGCCGTGACCCAGGGAGAGGAAAACCTGCGGATCAACAAGGACCGCTACCAGGAACACGTGGGAACCGCAACCGACGTCATCGACGCCCAGACGCTGTTGACGAAAACGAGGGCCGAATACTACCGGGCGGTATTCGATCACCAGGTGGCCATAGCCCGGATTAAAAAAGCTAAAGGGGAGCTGTAACCCATTCCACGGAGGATTTGATGGCTGAAGAACTCAACACCAGCGGCAACGCACCCAAGAACGATATCCCTCCCGAAAAAAAGGCGGCAAACGGCAAACGGAAACGGGCGGGTCTGATTCTGCTCATCCTGGTTATCGCCGCCGGCCTTTTCGGATTGTACCTCTGGGTCAAGAGCAAGACCCACGTGGAAACCGATAATGCCTTTATCGAATCCCACGTTTACTCCATTTCCGCCCGAGTCCCCGGCAACGTGATCCGGGTCATGGTGCGGGACAACCAGTTCGTCAAAAAAGGTGATCTGCTCGTGGAACTCGACCCGGTCGACTACCAGATCAGGGTCATCAATGCAACGGCGCAACTGGACATGGCCAAGAACGAAACCTCGAGCACCTATGCCCAGGTGGATGCCGCCAGGGCTGCCCTCAATGCGGAGCGGGCCCGGCTGGAACAGGCCGAATTGGACCTGAAGAGAGGCAGGGCACTCTACAAGAAAGAGGTCATCTCGAAGGAACAGCTCGACAGGCTCGAAACCGCCCGAAAAGTCGCGGCGGGCCGAATGGCGGAAACAGAAGGATCCATCCGTCGGGCGCTGGCCATTCTCGGCCTCACCGGCGAGGGGTCAAAGGATGCCATGATTGCCCAGAAAGCCGCCGAACTGGAGGCAAGCAAAAGAAACCTCGCCTACACGAAAATCTTTGCTCCGGCCGACGGCTACATTACGAAAAAATCAGTGGAAGCGGGCAACAACATCCAGGCCGGCCAGCCGCTCATGGCGCTTGTCGCCCTTGACGGGTCCTGGGTCACGGCCAATTACAAGGAAAGCCAGCTGACCCATGTCAGACCGGGACAGAAGGTCGAATTCACGGTCGATACGTACCCCGGTAGAACCTTCAAGGGAGCAGTGGACAGTATCATGGCGGGAACAGGCGCGGCGTTCTCTCTCCTGCCGCCGGAAAACGCAACGGGCAACTACGTAAAGGTCGTCCAGAGGATTCCGGTCAAGATCCTCATCGACTCGTCGAGCGATCCCGATCACCTGCTTCGGGTCGGCATGAGCGTTGTCCCGACCATTCTCACCGAACGGAACCTGGGCGACATACTGAAAGACCCGTTCCGGTAACCACAGCGGCCCATTTCCCATAGGAGCGAATCCAGTATCCGCCCATGGACAAACGCGAGATTCCGGGCGAACACGCAGGTTCGTCCTCCCAGACCACCCGAATGGAAGACTCTACTCCGACAGTAAACAAATGGCTCATTACAGTCGCCGTCATGGTCCCCACCTTCATGGAGATCGTCGACACCTCGGTCGCCAATGTGGCGCTGCCGCACATGCAGGGCAGCCTCAATGCCGGAACCGATGAAATCACCTGGGTAATCACCTCGTACCTGGTAAGCAACGCCGTGGTACTTCCCATGACGGGCTGGCTTTCCCGACTCTTCGGCAGAAAGCGGTTCTTTACATCGTGCATCATTCTGTTCACGCTGTCCTCCCTGCTCTGCGGAGCCTCTCCCAACCTGGGTTCGCTCATTTTCTTCCGGGTTGTGCAGGGAGCGGCGGGCGGAGCCTTGATTCCCATCAGCCAGGCGATACTCATGGAGTCTTTTCCTCCCTGGCAACAAGGAATGGCCATGGCGATTTTTGGCGTCGGCGCCATGTTCGGCCCGGTGGTGGGTCCCACGCTCGGCGGCTGGATTACCGACAACATGAACTGGCGCTGGATTTTTTATATCAACATACCTGTCGGCATCATCGCCGTGGTCATGGTCAACTACTTCATTTTCGACCCGGCCTACCTGAAGCGGCGCATGGCACGCATCGATTACTGGGGACTGGCACTCCTGGTACTCGGCATCGGTTCGCTGCAGGTGGTGCTGGACAAGGGCCAGCAGGACGACTGGTTCAATTCATCGTTCATTCTCACCTTTTCCATCATTTCCGCCATCTCGCTGCTGCTGTTCCTCTACGCTGAATTGAAACACGAGCATCCGATCGTCAACCTCCGGCTCTTTAAGGATATTTCCTTTTCATCCGGCAACTTCATCATGTTCATTGTCGGCTTCTGCCTCTACGGCTCCATCGTCATGATCCCGATGTTTCTCCAGACCCTGATGGGCTACAACGCAACCATGGCCGGCCTGGTGCTGGCGCCGGGCGGTGTTGCCACCCTGATCGCCATGCCGTTCGTCGGTGCGATTATCCAGAAGTACGATGGACGCTGGGTGGTGCTTGCCGGCCTCCTGCTGGGCGCCTGGTCCATGTTCATTATGCAGGGATTCACCCTCGAAGCTTCTTATTGGGACTTCGTCTGGCCCCGCGTCATCCTCGGAGCCGGGCTCGGCATGATCTTCGTCCCGCTTATCACGATTACCCTTTCCACCATCCCCAAGGAGGAAATGGGTAACGCCACCGGGATCAACAACCTGCTGCGCAATATCGGCGGCAGTGTCGGCATCGCAACCTCCGCCACGCTGCTTTCCCGTATGTCGCAGTTTTACCAAACAAATCTGGCGGCACACGTAAATCCTTACAGTATCAAGGCTCAGGTCCAGTGGCACGAATTGCAACAGGGCGCCATGACAAAGGGTATCGACGCGATAACCTCCCAGAACACCGCTCTCGGCATTCTGTACGGAACCGTCCTGAAACAGGCCGCCATGCTCGCCTACAACTATATCTTCTGGATTATCGGTATTGCCTTCCTGGCCGTGATTCCCTTTCTGGTCCTCCTCAAGAAGCCGCAGATCCATTAATCGCCTGAAATTCATTAGTGTTACGTACGGTTGATCACCGCACATGACACCAGTCCCGCATGAAAAAAGGCGGATACGCCCCCAGACCTCCACGACCAGGGTCACACCCGCCTTTTCTCGTATCCGATGAGGGGACATGATCCCGGTCCCCACGACCGGGACCATACCCGCCTTATCTCTTGTTCGGTGAGAGAGACAGCTCACGGCCCCCACGACCGTTCACATGACCGCCCACCGATTATCGTTTTGAATATACCGCTCTCTACCGGGAGGACTCCGAGGAAGTATTTGTATATTCGTACTATGATTTTTCCAATCTTTCATCCGGTTTCCCTTTCATGGGATGCAAGGCGGGGCGAGCACGGCTTCCGTGCCGCACTCACCCCGAAATGTACACCATGAAATCAGGCACTGCCGTCCCATACGGCTACTCACCGTACGGGACAGCTTGTGTCGGATTTATCATTTCAACGTATCGATACCGCCCGTTGACATGTAGCCGTCAGCCATGGCGTCGGCAACGTCGTAAGCCTTCTTCGCGGACTTGAGGGCCTTGAGGACCTTCTCAGGATAGGCCGGGAGTGACCGGATACGGGCGCCGCATGCGTCGTGAATCGCGTTGATGATAGAGACATGCGGAGAGGTCAGAGGACCTTCGCCGACCCCGGCCTGGCCGAATGCGCCGTCAGGACGCGGGGATTCTACGTAGATCAGTTCGATGTCGTCGGGTACGTCCTTGATGAACGGGAAGCCTGAACCGATCAGGGTGGTGTGCTTCTTCAGGTCTTCGAAGTCTTCGGTGAGCGCCAGGCCGATACCCTGGACGAGGCCGCCGTATACCTGGCCGTCAACGGTGCCGCGGTTGGTGATGGTGCCGTTGTCACCGACATAGGTCATCTTCACAACTTGGACCTTGCCGGTGGTGATATCCACGGCGACTTCGGAGCAGAAAAGGGCATACATGTAGATGCAGAAAGGTTTGCCGATTCCGTTATCGTCCTGATGAGTACACGGGGTTGTCCAGCTGCCTTCATGCTTGGTCGGGATATTTTCCTTGACCATTTCGTCATAGGTTCGGAACGTTCCGTCAGACTTCTTCATGGCGTCGAGGAGCAGTCTGCATGCCGCGACGATGGCGTTGCCGGTAACAACATTCTGACGGCTGCCGCCGGAAGGACCCGCGTTCGGGGTCAGGCTGGTGTCGTTCATGCAGAGCTTGATCTGCGAAGGTTTCAGATCGAGGGCGCGGAGAGCTTCGTGGGCAAATGCCACGGAAGCCATATCGGAGCCCTGGCCATGGTCTTCCCATGCATTGCCGACCATGACGTCCCCGTTGGGCAGCAGCTCGACCCAGGCGTTGGAAGTGTCGGGTCCGTCAAGGCCGCAGCCGTAGATGCCGATGGACACGCCGACGCCGCGCTTGATCGTGTCGGTGGTCTCAGCCTTGGCTTTCGCCTTGGCTTCATAGTACTTGGGACGCATGAGGTCGAACATTTCCTCGAAGCAGAATACTTCCGGAACCTGGCCGGTCGGCGTGGTTGCGCCCGGGCGGTAGATGTTCTTGTAACGGAATTCGAACGGGTCGAAACCGGCTTTCCGGGCAAGTTCGTCGACCAGTGATTCGCTCAGCATGAATGCCTGCGGTGAACCATATGCACGGAATGCGGATCCCCAGCCGTGGTTGGTGCAGACAGTGTTGCCCATGGTTCTCAGGTTCTTGATGTCATAACCGGCGCCGACAAACTGCTGTCCGCGCAGGGTGACGAGGTCGCCGAACTCGGAGTAGGGACCATGGTCGAGGTTCCAGCTTGCTTCGATGGCAAGCATTTTGCCTTCCTCGTCGCAGGCTATCGTACCCTTGAGATAGGACGGCGAACGCTTGCCGGTGTAGGTCTGCTGCTGATACCAGTCGTAGCCCAGGAAGCAGGGACGGCCGGTGGCCATGGCAGCGGCGCCCACCAGTGCTTCCATGGTCGGGCTGAATTTGTAGCCGAAGGTTGCGCCGGTCGGGTTCTGCACCAGCACGATCTGATCGGGCTCGACACCGAGGCCCGGGGCGATCATGAAGAGGTGCAGGTGAATGCCGATGGACTTGGAGTGGATGACTACCCGGCCCTGCTCGTCGATGTAGGCGAAGCCGACATCCGGTTCGATCGGCATATGCGGCTGACGCTGCAGGTAGTATTCGCCGGAGAAGGTATGTGCCGCCTTTTCGATTATCGGCTTTACTTCGTCGCCTTTTTTGCCGTAGCAGGTGTAATAGACGTTCGGCGTGCCCGGATGGATTTCAATGGCGTCTTCGGCCATCGCTGCCGGGGCGTTCATGTATGCCGGCAGAACTTCCAGGTCGACCTTGACCTTTTCAGCCGCGGCCTTGGCGTTTTCTTTGGTGTCGGCGCAGACGATGGCTACCACGTCACCGTACTGGTAGATCTTGTCGTCGTTCAGGATCGGGCGGTCCCAGCCGTCACCCTTGTTGGTCGGGAAGGTGATGAGACCGGTGATACGGTTCTTGCCCTTGACGTCCTTGTGGGTAACAACCTTGAACACGCCCGGCATTTTTTCCGCTTCGGAGGTGTCGATGCCTTTGATGATGGCGTGGGAAACTTTGGGCTGTACCAGGGCGCACTGCAGGGTGTTCTCGGGAAGCTGGGTGCACATATCCTCGCCGAAGTCCCAGAGACCGCAGGCCTTGGCAACAAACGTGGGCCGCGGCATGCGGGTTCCATATACCTTGCCGTCAGCCGGCTGCTTGTATTCGAGAGCGGATTCGGACATCTCGCCGCGGAGCACCTTGGCGGCGTCCATGACCGCATCGACGATCATGATATAACCGGTGCAGCGACAGGCATTGCGATGTTTCTGGAACCAGTCGCGTACTTCTTCGCGGGTCGGATTCGGATTTTCGTCAAGCAGCACTTTGGCGGACACGATGAAACCCGGGGTACAGAAACCGCACTGAATTGCATGGTGATAGATGAAGGCCTTCTGCAGGGGATGAAGGTTGAGCGGCGTACCGATTCCTTCAATCGTGGTAATCGAAGACCAGTTTTCTATCCTTTTGATCTTGGTAACGCAGGTGCGCACCAGTTTGCCGTTTACGATTACGTTACAGGCGCCGCACTGACCCGTGCCGCAACCGACTTTCGTACCGGTAAGGTGAAGCTGCTTCCGCAACACGTCACACAGAAGCATTTCCTGATCAACGATGAGCGTTCTTTCAACACCGTTGACGTTCAGAACTTTCTTAACCAATCCCATACAATCTCCTCCTTTAGGTGAATATCGGGTCAGTGCCCGGTTAAAACCTCTGCTAGGGTGAAATACGCAAAAAACCCGCACCAATACTGAACATGATTCAATATCAATGCGGGTTTCGTTAAGTCCGCCAGTGGCGAAGGACGAAATAAACGCTTGAACGTGCAACCGGTAACAGCTTGGGATGCCTGTCTAGAAGCCGGAATCAGCAGAAAAACGGTAATATTTTTTCCGCACAATCAGACAGGTTCCCCAATTTTTCCTTGATGCAAGCCGTGGCTCCGGAAACATCCGGAAAAGCACCCGTCTTCCATCGACATCCAGGTAATTTTTCCTCCTTCTTTTGTGCACGGGCGACAGCACCGGGAAAACAAACCTGTCATCTGCGTTATGCGTTATTTACCATACTATATAACCAAAATCAAGAAATTTTTTAGTTTGACTTAAGTTCATATTTATCAGCAACAAAGGCTACGCAATCATACCAAGAAGCACAATAAATATACAAATAAATGTTTTTATTACTTTTAGTTACAATCTGTACCGCATTACAATTCATCTCATAATAACTGTTTCTTTTAAGATTGTTAAAACTATGTTTTATTGCGATTGAATAACACAAATCGCCATTACGACCGCGCTTCTTCAGCACGGTCACCCGATTCATTTGCGGAAATGCACACCATGGCGTCGCAACCGTCTGAGCCAAAAGCATTTTTGCAGCCCTCCTCGACAATGCCGCAAACCGCCAATTTCATCTTGAAAGAAGCAACTGAGGCACCAAGAACCGGGACGTTCCAAAGTGAAACGCAATAAAGCGATTTCTTATACCGGAAATTTTTTCTGTCAACCAACAACAAACATCCCCGTTTTACTAGACATTCAAACCCTATTGATCAACCAACGGCAATAATTGAAAGGAGAGAGCATCCATGAAAACAATGAAGCTGGCAATCGCGGCAGCCACGATTTTAGCCGTTTGCGCGGGAACGACCTGGACAGTCGCCGCGGAAACTTCCCCCGCACAAGCCCCGGCAAGAGGGAAAGCACCGTGCAGGTGGACCGACGGCAAGGCAATGAATGCGGACTATCACCTGGCCAAAATGACGGAACGATTCAAGCTGTCCGACGAGCAGAAAACCAAAATCAAGCCGATCCTCGATGAGAACTACAAGCAGCAGCAGGCCGTGCGCGCAGATCAGAAACTGACTCGCGATCAGCGCAGGGCGAAAATGCAGGAACTCAGGACTCAGTTGCACGAAAAGATCAAGCCTATCCTGACTCCGGAACAGTACAAGCTCGCCGCCGAACGGTGGAGCGCAGCGGGCAAACATCGTCAGTACCACCATGGCAAAAGATTCAAAAGAACGGGATACCATGCCGGGCACTACCGGTTGAACCCTGACGAGCATCTTGCGAAAATGACGGAATGCCTCAAGCTGTCCGACGAGCAGAAAACCAAAATCAAGCCGATCCTCGATGAGAACTACAAGCAGCAACAGGCCGTGCGCGCAGATCAGAAACTGACTCGCGATCAGCGCAGGGCGAAAATGCAGGAACTCAGGACTCAGTTACATGACAAGATCAAGCCTATCCTGACTCCGGAACAATTACATCAATATAATGTTCACAAAGGTGCACCGAACAAATCCTACCGAGGAAAAGACTGTCCGTTTTCCCGGTAAATTATCGGTTGCGGCCCCGATTCGGCAGCAACGCTTACCACTGGACATCCGACACAAAAGAGCCCGCCCTGCGGGCTTTTTTGTGTCCAGAATTTGCTTGCCCTATTCGGCAAAGGGTGTAATCATATGAGTCTTTACACCAGGAAGGAGTATCAGTATATGGGTATGCTCTCGAACACGGTCAGCATTTGCCAGTTCAGAGTTGTCGGGGAAATCCCCGATATGGACATCTTCGCGTGGGTTTCCGAGCGACTGACGAAAAACGGCTTTATCCCCATCGACCAAGGCACCGAGGAACTGTCGATCGGCTGGGTCACGCCGGATGACCATCGCAAGAACGATTTTAGTGTTCCAACCGCCTTCTGGCGCGACAAGTATCTCTTTTTTACGCTGCGACAGGATAAGCGCAGCATCCCCGCGGCCTTGCTCAAGGCATACCAGAAAGTCGCCGAAGAAGAATTTCTCCTCGACAATCCCGGCTTTTCGCGGGTTCCGAAACAGAAGCGGGAGGAAATCAAGGACCTGGTTCGCACATCCCTGCTGGCACGGACGCTCCCGGTCCCGTCGACCTGCGACGCCGTCTGGGACACGCACGGCAGAATCCTTTCCATAGCATCCGTCAGCGCCAAGACGGTCGACTTGTTCGACACCTTGTTCAAGAAGACCTTTGAAGGACTTCGCCTCGTTGCCGTTCATCCTTTTGCCCGCGCGGAAAAGGTCATCCCCCCCGAACTGTCCGAGGCCCTGCAGAAAGCCAACCGCGCGGGTTCGGAAGCCGTCCTTGACCTGATCCGCGGCAACCAGTGGATCGGCGCCGATTTTCTGCTCTGGACCACCTACCGGACCCTGAACGAGTCGGGAGAATACCGGATCAACCAACCCGGCCCGTCAAACAGGGGAGAAGCTTTCACGGCATACCTGAACGACCGGCTGGTTCTGTGCGGGTCGGGTGACGACGGGGCACAGAAGATCACCATATCGGGCCCCCAGGATCGATTCGAGGAAGTACGTCTCGCCATCAGCAACGGCAAAATGATCACCGAGGCTACCCTCTACCTGGAAAAGGGGGAGCACACCTGGAAAATGACCTTGAAGGGCGAAATGTTCCATTTCGGCTCGTATAAAACACCCAGGGTTCAAGAGGAACGTGATTCGGGCGTTGACGCCGCGAGCGAACGGGAAGCGCTTTTCTTCGAAAAAATGTACGTCATGGAAGTCGGTTTTCAAATGTTCGACAGTCTCTTTGCCGACTTCCTCTCCGCCCGCTTGGGCGGCAGCTGGCAGGACGAGTTGCAAAAAATCGAAAAATGGCTTACGGAACAGTAAATAAGCCTTCCGCCCAACCCTCGAAAGCCCGCTCCGCGGGCTTTTTTATTACGTGAACGGCAAATAAAAATCCGATTCCGGCCTCTTGTCGGAACAAATCAGACAATGTGGGTTGACGTGACGCAAAAAATCGGAGAATATCGCTGCAACACCCGACCGCACTATCAGATACCACGGCTGGTTCACAAGCATTTTCAGGAGGAGTCATGTCCACGCAATCGCCAACGATTTTCTTTGCCAGGGGAGCCGATGACCTTTTGCTGCTTCCGCGGATGGCAAACCGCCACGGGATCATTGCCGGCGCCACCGGAACCGGAAAAACGGTTACCCTGAGAGTTCTCGCCGAACAATTCAGCGAGCTGGGTGTTCCAATATTCATGGCGGACGTCAAGGGAGACTTGTCCGGCATGGCCAAACCGGGCGGAGAAAACCGAAAAGTTGAAGAGCGGGTCGGCGAACTGAATCTGGCTGATTTTTCCTACCAGGGGTTCCCGGTTGTTTTCTGGGACATCTTCGCCGAACGGGGCCACCCGATCAGGACCACGATCTCGGAAATGGGTCCCCTCCTGCTGGCGCGAATACTCTCCCTGAACGAAACGCAAAGCGGTGTCTTGAACCTGGTTTTCAAGATCGCCGATGACCACGGGCTCCTCCTGTTGGACACGAAAGACCTCCGGGCTATGTTACGCTACGTAGGCGACAATGCAGCCCAATTCAGAACCGAATACGGTTCGGTCTCGCCGGCCAGCATCGGCGCCATCCAGAGGAATCTGCTGGCCCTGGAAGAACAGGGGGGAGACCGGCTCTTCGGCGAACCTGCCCTCGATATCATGGATTTCCTGCAAACGGACGGCAACGGGAAGGGAATCATCAACATCCTCGCCGCCGACCGTCTCATGTTGTCGCCGAAAAGTTATGCGACCTTTCTCCTCTGGCTCCTTTCGGAGCTTTTCGAGCAGCTTCCCGAAGTGGGCGATCCGGAAAAACCCAAGATCGTTTTTTTCTTCGACGAAGCACACCTGCTCTTTGAAGACATTCCAAAGGCCCTGGAAGAACGGATCGAACAAGTGGTGCGCCTGATCAGATCCAAGGGGGTCGGGGTATTCTTCGTTACCCAGAACCCTCTGGATATCCCTGATGCCGTACTCGGTCAACTGGGCAACCGGGTGCAGCACGCCTTGCGCGCCTTTACCCCCCGGGATCAGAAGGCTGTCCGGGCAGCCGCGGAAACGTTCCGGTCAAATCCGGATCTTGATACCGAAAAAGCCATTTTGGAACTGGGAGTCGGTGAAGCGCTCGTCTCCCTGTTGAATGAAAAGGGAGCCCCCGCTATTGTCGACAGGGCCCGTATTGCGCCTCCGCGCAGCAGTCTTGCGCCCCTTACACCAGGTGAGATTTCACGGATCATCCAAGGCTCGGTCCTCTACGGTTCTTACGAAAAAACCGTGGACCGGGAATCAGCTTATGAAAAGCTGAAGGAAAAAGCGGAACAGGCTGCTGCAGCGGCGCCTCCCCCTCCAGCACGCAACCACGAGTCGAGCAGGAATGACTCAGCGGCATCAGATCTCCTGGGAGCACTGGCGAAAAGCGCCGCCCATGCAATCGGCAGCCAGCTCGGACGCCAGATCATCCGGGGTGTTCTCGGTTCCCTGTTCGGTGGTAAAAGTAAACGTTGAGAAATCAGAAGACAACCGTTGTTGAACGTATCACCACGAGGTAAAGAATGAACCGGAAAGACATGGATCACCTGCGTCTGTTACCCCTGAACCTGGTGGCATCCATCAAGCTTCGCGCGGCCGGGCAGACCGAATATCCCGACATCCTGCCCGTCTTTCAGCTGATGGCTTGGGGCCTTGCCGACGGGATTCCCCTGACGCATTCCCGTACGGAACATGAACTGGCACGTCTTTCCAAACTTGAGGATCAACAATACGCCGTGAACTATCTCGTCGAAGGCGTACCGGGAGGACTGTCGGAACTGCACCGCAATCTCTTGAAATTCCCCCCCCGGGCAGCGGCGCACCTGCTTCTCGATATCCTTGACATGCGTCTCAAGGCCGCCCCCCGCAATCCCTACCCCGTTGAACCCTCCGAAGCTTGACGACCATTCGAAAATGAGAGAAGATACTTCCCCTGATTCAGATTCTATTTTACAGGCTGCATACCATTGTCGCTACTTACGCTTCGCTCAATTCAAATCGCATTCGGCGGCCCACCGCTCCTTGACGGCATAAATCTCCAGATCGAGGAAGGAGAACGGCTGTGCCTCCTGGGACGGAATGGAACCGGCAAAACAACCTTGATGAGAGTCCTTGCCGGAGAACTTTCACCGGACAGCGGTGAGATCATTCGCCGCCAGGGACTGCGCGCGGCGCTGGTAAGCCAGGAATCCCCGCAGAGTCTCACGGGAACGGTCTTTGACGTGGTCGCCACGGGTATGGGTGATGCGACGGAATTGCTGGCCGAATACCACCGGGTAAGCATGCGTCTCGGCTCGGAAGGCGGCGAGGAACTGCTGAAAAAGCTGGAACAGTTGCACAAGACCCTCGAAGATTCCGGCGGCTGGAAACTGCACGAAGAAGTGGAGCGCGTCATCGCCCGGCTTTCCCTCGAAGCGGACGCTGATTTCACTCTCCTGTCCGGGGGCACGAAACGCCGCGTCCTCCTGGCACGCGCCCTGGTTTCCAAGCCGGACATCCTGCTTCTCGACGAACCCACCAACCACCTGGATATCGACACTATTGTCTGGCTGGAGGATTTTCTCCTCAAAGAGGTGAAAACCTTTGTCTTCGTAACTCATGACCGGGCATTCGCCCGGCGCATGGCGAACCGGGTCGCGGAACTCGACCGGGGACGGCTCTACGTGTTCGCCTGCGGGCTCGATACTTTCATCGAGAGGCGGGAAGCGCTTTTGCAAGCCGAGATCGAACGCCAGGCCCTGTTCGACAAAAAGCTGGCACAGGAGGAAGCCTGGATCCGCCAGGGCATCAAGGCACGAAGAACCCGTAATGAAGGGCGGGTCAGGGCACTGAAGAAGCTGCGGGAAGAACGGCGGGCTCGCAGAGAGCGGATCGGAACGGCAAAAATTCAGCTGCAGGAAGCAGAACGCTCAGGCAGCCTTGTGGTGGATGCCGAGGAGGTTTCCTTTGCCTATGACGCCAAGCCGGTCATCAACGGTCTCACCACCGCCATCATGCGGGGTGACCGGGTGGGAATCATCGGTCCCAACGGTTCGGGCAAAACCACGCTGCTTCGCCTCTTGCTCGGGGAACTGGAACCGTGCGGCGGTTCGATAAAACTCGGAACCCGACGGGAGGTTCTCTATTTCGACCAGCTACGCGAACAGCTGGATCCGGAAAAAACGGTCCAGGAGAACGTGGGAGAAGGAAACGACACCCTGGTCATCAACGGCAGGCCGCGGCATGTCATCGGCTACCTCCAGGATTTTCTCTTTACGCCGGAACGGGCAAGAAGCCCGGTACGAATTCTGTCGGGCGGCGAACGGAACCGGCTCCTGCTGGCCAAACTCTTTACCAGGCCGTCAAACGTCCTGGTACTGGACGAACCGACCAATGACCTGGATGCCGAAACCCTCGAGCTCCTGGAGGAACTCCTCGCGGAATACACCGGCACCCTGCTCCTGGTCAGTCACGACCGTGATTTTCTCAACAATGTCGTCACGAGCACCCTGGTCATCGAAGAGGATGGAAAGGTCCGTGAGTATGTCGGCGGGTACGATGACTGGCTCCGGCAGGCGAAAGAAGCCTTGCCGGCCCCAGCGCCGGCAAGACCGACCCAACCGTTGCGAGAGAAAACACGCGGCAATTCCGACAAGCCCCGCAGGCTTTCCTTCAAGGAACAACGCGAACTTGAGTCGCTGCCGGAACGAATCGCCGCGCTGGAAACCGAATTGGAATCCCTCCACGAAACACTGGGAGACCCGGACCTGTACCGAAACGCCGGAACGGAAATATCCCGCTTTACGGCACGCATCAAGGAGGTCGAGCAGGAACTTGAAGAATCCTATGCCCGCTGGGAAGAGTTGGAGTCCCGTTCGGTCTGACCAGAAAATTCTGGCCAAGCCCATATGATTGTTGCTACTATCGCGAAACTCTTTATTCTCACAAAAATCAATCCGTTCCTCTTGGCGGGTTTCATGAAAACGTAGGGCAGGCCCCCGCCTGCGCGCTGGAGCGCTTCGTTGCGCAGCCCGTGCCTGCCCGAACAAAGGGCAACCACAGGGGGTTGCCCCTACACATCCAGCCACTGCTCCCCGCTTACCGACAGAAGCAGCCTTCAATGCGCAGGCCAGCCAAGAGAGAGGCAAAGAAAAGATTTCGAGCAATTTTGCGTAAACAGCATACTTGAGCCATGACCAGCCTTGTTTCGAGTGCTCAGTTTTGGATTTAGCAATAAACCAGGTACCGCCTATGAACATTCTCCTTCTTCGACCCAATCCCGGCAACGAAAGCCTCGGCCTCGGCCCCTTTTTCCGCGTCGAGCCCCTCGGCCTCGAATACATTGCCGCGGCTCTCCTCCCGCTCGGCCACGCCGTAACCATCGCCGATCTCCGTTTCCGCTCCGGCACGGCAACCTGGGTCCGCCGCACCAGGCCCCGCATCGTGGGCATCTCCTGTCTCCATGCCCTGGAGTACGACCGGGTCGTTGAAACGGCCCGCGAAGTCCGAAAGGCGGCTCCCGACACCTTCATCCTGGTTGGCGGCCATGCGGCCATGGCCTTCAGTGACCCCCTGGAACATGATGAAATCGATGCCATTTTACTCGACGACGGCGAAGAGCTCTTCCCGGCGCTTGCATCGGCACTCGACAAAGGCATCCCGCTAAACGAAATTCCCGGGCTGCGCCTGAGAACGGCGGAAGGATGGATAACCACGGAAAGGCCGGCCGCACGAACGAGCCTGGACCTGGTGCCGCTCCCCGCCCGGGACCTGGTTGATCGGCACCGGTCCGGCTACCATTGCCTGCTCTTCAAACCGGTCTGGCTCATCGAAACGGGCCGCGGATGTCCGTATCGCTGCGCCTTCTGCTCCATATGGCAACTCTACGACCGTACCTATCGCGAACGAAGCATCGGTGCGGTCGTTGAAGACTTCGCAACCGCCGGAGACGCCATTTTCGTCGCTGACGACCTGTTCTGGAACAACCCTCCCCGGAGCATGGAGTTGGCCCTGGCCTTGAAAAAAAGGGGCGTCCGCAAACGGTGGATACTCGTCCAGAGCCGCACCGACCTCATTGCACGCAACAGCGAACTTCTCGAGGCCTGGCGTCCCATCGCCAAGGATTTCGACATCTTTCTCGGTTTCGAGTTCGCCACCGAACGGGCGTTGTCGGGTATTACCAAGGACGCGGGAATCAAGGAGAGTCTCGCCGCGGTCGACATCGCCCGTTCGCAGCGCTACGGCATCAACGGCAACTTCCTCATCGACCTTGACTGGCAGGAGGAGGACTTCCGGGAATTGTGGGATTTCGTGGCGGAACATCGGTTGCAGCGGTCCGGGTTTACCCTGCTGACTCCGCTGCCGGGAACCGAACTCTACAACCGGAACGCACACCGTCTTGAAGGTGTCCCGTGGGCGAATTTCGACATGCACCACCTTCTCTGGGAGCCCCGGCTCGGCGCGGAACGTTTCTGTGAGCTCTACGCCGAGACCTGGCGCCGCTCGATCCTCAATACGGCGGGAGACAAGAAACTGGTCGATTGGCTGCGCCAGGTCAGGCTGCGGGAAATTCCCTACATGATCAAGGTGCTGCGCCGAACCCAGGTGATGATGAAGCCGAAGACCTACCTTCGGGAATACGCGGCGACCCGATCCAACAAATCAGAACGAGCAGCCCGCGCGGATACCGTTACTTACAATTCCGGAAGGATCGCCAATGGGTAATCCCTCGACACAACCGCACCTGCTTCTCGTCTATCCGGCAACCCATAAACTCGGGTGGGAGCGATACTTTCAGCTTCCTTCTCTTTCACTGAAGCAGGTAGCGGCGGCAACTCCTTACCATTGGAACATAACCTTGGCGGATGAAGTTCACGACACCGTTCCTTTTGATGGCGAGTTCACCCTGGTCGGCATAACCGCCATGACCCATCAGGCAATGCGTGCCTACGAAATAGCCGATACGTTCCGCGAGCGGGGGGTTCCGGTGGTCCTGGGAGGAATCCACCCCACGGTGCTGACCGATGAAGCGCTCAACCATGCCGATGCCGTCGTAATCGGCGAAGCGGAACCTGTCTGGGAAACACTCCTTGACGACCTCCTGAACTCAAGGCTCAAACCCGTCTACCGGGCGCCGATCCCCACCGGAGAACGCTTGACGGTTCCCTGGAAACGCCGTGAGATCTTTGCCGGAAGGCGGTACCTGACCACCCAGACCCTGCAGGCCAGCCGCGGCTGTCCCTATAACTGCCCATTCTGCATTGTCACCAACTATTTCGGCAACAGCTTTCGCTACCGGGACCCGGATGATATCGAAGCCGAACTTGATACCTTCGATAACAAACTCACGGTTTTCCTCGATGACAATATTCTTGGTGATCCAAACAGGGCAAAACCGATTCTCGAACGGCTGAAGGGACGCGGCCTCCGCTGGGGAGGCCAGGCCAATCTCCGTTTCGCGGAAGATCCGGAACTGGTTCGTCTCGTCGCCGATTCCGGCTGCGCCGGCATCTTCGTCGGCATCGAATCAGTAACCGGGGTTCACGCAAACCATCCGAAAACCGCCAACGGTTCCACGCAGGCCGACCTGATAAAACGGATACGGGATGCAGGAATTGTCGTGGAAGCATCGATCATTTTCGGCTTTGACGATCACGACGAAAGCATCTTTGAAAAGACGATCCGATACCTCGAAGATGCCGCCCCAAGCCTTCCCACTTTTCACCTCCTGACACCATACCCCGGCACGGCCCTCTTTCATCAGTTCAATGAAGAAGGACGCCTTCTCCATCAGGATTGGACGCGCTACAACCATAGCGAAGTCGTCTACCGGCCGAAGCTCATGACCCCGGAACGCCTCTACCAGGGGTGGTTGGAAACACGCAAGGAGGCGTATTCCTGGTCCTCCATCTTTTCACGCATCAGGTCGAACCCCCGGGGGCTCTTCACGAATCTCGCCTACAACATTCTCCGCAAGGGACCCAACGACTCGCTCGGCAAAGAAGAATCCTCTTAAGCACTTTCTTTTGGCACATTTTTCCCTTGTATAATTTCCCCAACCAGAAAAACGGGAGCATTTTTTCATCCATGCATATGGCGTAATTCACGAAAGCAGCAGTTCTATTTATCTTCATATTGATGTTGCAGACAAAGGTCGTATAAGGCGTACCAGATCATCCCAACACAACAAGCAAGCGTCATCTCATTAATAGAGCTGAATTCAGCCATGTCAATCGCCAAAATAACAGCACGGCAATACTCAAGTGTCGATTTCTGAAAAGCCGGGCAAGAAAAATGGCATGAGCAGTTCAAATTATGGAAAGAAGGATCTTGGCACGTACCGGCTCATCCCTGCCCGGCAAAACGAATAACAGCCCTAACCACACAAAGCAATTCAGTCTCTTCTGCATAAACCAGCTCCTGATGAAATCGGAACCTGCTGTTGCACGTACAGCTGGTATAATTTGTGGTATTTCTTCAAAACCCGTGAAAGGCTGCTTTTTATGATCCGTGAACCACCTTGCCATTGCCTGAACGAGTTAATGAGGTATACTTATTCTAGCATTGACTCATGCGCTTCTTAGCACACTCACTACCAATACCAAAGGAAAAAACCATGGCCAACACGATAAACTGCAAGGAGCTCTACCAGTGGATAACGGAAGGACATGATTTCATTCTCATTGATACCTTGCCGCCTGAACACTATGAGTCACGTCATATAGCGGGTGCGCGCAATGCCTGTGTGTACGAAATCGACTTTCTCGACACGATACGGTCTTTTACCAGTGACACGGAAACCTGCATTGTCCTCTATGACTCGAGCGACCGTTCCCGGGCCGCGGCATGCGCGGCCGAAAAGCTTTCAGCCATCGGTTTTCAAAAAGTGTATGAACTCTCCGGAGGGATTGAGGAATGGGAAGGAACCGGCTATCCGGTCAACGTGGTAGGACCCGAGCTCGAAGAGGAGCCTGTCCTCACCAACGGCACCCACCAGATCGATTGCACCGGGAGCAGATTTAATTGGACGGGAAGGAATATCTTCAAGAAACATTTCGGCACCATTACCATCTCCGGCGGAGAACTCGTCGTCAGCAACGGCGAGGTAACCGACGGGTATATTTCGCTCGATATGCACACCATCAGAAACATCGATCTTGAAAACCGTGATGAAAACAGCCTTTTAATCCGTCACCTGAAATCCGACGATTTTTTCGACGTGGAACGCTTCCCCTCCGCACGTTTTGATCTTATTGAGTGCGGTGTGCTGGTAGGCGCGACCCCCGGTTCGCCGAATTATTTCGTCAAAGGAAACCTGACCATAAAGGGCGTGTCGAAAGAAGTATCGATTCCCGCGGTCATCGTTCCCGGCGAGGACGGCTGCATCAGGGCTCAGGCATGGTTCGACATCGACCGTACGGGATGGAATGTCTCTTACGGCTCGGGTAAACTTTTCGAAAAACTTGGCATGCACCTGGTCAACGACACCATCTCGCTGGAGTTGAATATCATCACGCGATAGTGTCCCGGACCGTCAGTCCACCGCCCAGAATGAGCCAACCGTATGGGGCGCCACCCTTTCTCCACGACTCTCCACGCATGTCGCTCCCGAAAAATATTCCACGGGAAAAAACACCCTCCCCCGCCAGTGGGGGAGGGCCAGAGGAGGAGCGAATCTTCAAGACCGACACCTTACCGTCAAAACACTTTCACCGGAACAGCGGTCACAAACCCACTTCAGGTACCGCCACACTGCTTATCGGCGCCGTCAACGGCAATTAAAATTTACGGCGGCATTCTCTTCATTCTGACCGGAAAACCGCACCATGAAGAGACCGCAATTGTTACGACCCATAACCCTTGAGCGGCATCGGTCCCGGCTGACCGGCATTTTTGCCGACATCGTCTTTCGCTTCTTCGTCTCCAACTTTTCTCAGCTCCTTACCACTAAGCACAACCCGGTCACCTACCCGTAATGTACCGTCATCAGTACGGGGCACAATGAGTTCCATATCCAGGTTGTCGGTCGGCTTAAGCGTCAAGGATTTCGGACCCACCCTGGTCACGATTGCCTCCACGCCACGTTGAGCTCCCGGCGGAAGCTGCCTGGAAGCCAACTCAGAAGACCACGCCCTGGTCAGAAACAGCAGCGATGACAAAAGAATTACAAAGGTTCCCAAACCACCAAAAGATCTCATTCGATACCTCCTGAGTCTTATCCTCTCATCCTGCTTCGCATTGGGCCTGCATTCCATGAAGAGGACGCGTTGGAAAAGCCCGGCTTCAGGGCTGTTAGTAAAACCCAGGACGCAATTCTTTTCAATCGGTCATACGGCCATTTTTTTTGCCGCGAAAAGGAACTACCCCATGCATCCTCATCCTGTTAACCCATATGAACTAACCCATATGGGGGGTATAAAACGGCGATCACTCCTTCAGCAAGGAAATAGTCGAAAACTACCACTCAACAATTCGCGGGAAAGCTCGTGAATCGGCCCGAGAGGACTCGGGTGAAAATGTCAAAAACATGGAACGGGGTGATACGGCGGGACAACATGAAGAGGAAAACGAGGATTGGCACATTCGATCCGACAGAGTACTTGAAGCCCGACAAGGAAGGCTGAATGCAAAGGCTTGAAAGAAACCGCGGGAAACGTTTATCGCCTTTAAGGGTTTTCCGCCATTCGCAGTTTCAGGGCCAGCGGCACAAGCTGCGAGCGCCTTGAAACGTTCACTTTTCGGAAGATACGGCTGAGGTGGGTCTTGACCGTCTGCTCGCTGATGCAAAGCTTTTCGGCAATCTCCCGGTTCATAAGGCCCTGGGATATGAGAATAACGATTTCCCGTTCTTTTCTGCTGAAGCCGGCATCCGCCCCTGGTGAGCGTACCGATTCCGCATGTTGGATTAAGGCCTTGACCTTGCGATTGTCGAGCCAGACCTGGCCGTCGTTGATTGCCTGAACCGCTTTCTTGAAATGGGTGAGATCGGAATTTGTCGCCAGCACACCATCAACCTTGTGGGTCAGGAGCAAGGATGTGATCTCCTCCGCTCCCAAGCCATAATCTATAAGGATGACCTTGACCTCCGGGTCCGTCACGGGCGTTCCCCGACGCAACGAGTGACAATCGGCAACGACAAAATCAGGTCGAAATGCCTCTATCTGCGTGAAGTCCGTAGCAACGAGCAGCTGATATCCGGCTTGTTCCCTGGTCAGAACGTCCATCAAAGCCATGCCGAGCAGATAATTGCTGAGGCTGATGAGTATTTTCATTAAAACTCCTCCCTGCGTCGCGACGTCCATTCGGATGACCAGCTCCTGAATGTACAGAAATCGAATGGACCGGTCGATACTAGCAGATGCCACATCAAAAGTACAACATTGCATTCATCTGAAAGAAGAAATGGCGAACACTACGCAATAATCCTGAATCCGTAAAGGCATCACGGATTCAGGACAAAAAATCTTCCTGCCGATGTGATCCGGAAGAGAGATGATCTGATTCGAAGAATAACGGCAGGCACTCAGATCGTTTCAACCTCGAAAGAAAGCGCCTCCTTATTTGTTAAAGGTGGTGATACGCTTGTTCTGCAATGAAGATATCGGCGAATTCCTGTCGCTCGCCGCGGATGAAGGATGGATCAGTGATGCCTGGGAAGTTGATTTCCTGAGAAGAAACTTTCCCGCCGGTTGTCTCGTCTGCAGGAACAAAGGTATCCCGGTTGCATTCCTCACCTCAATAAAATACGAAAAAAGCGGATGGATCGGCAATCTTATCGTTCGCAAGGAATGGCGGGGCCGGGGACTCGGATCCGCGCTGCTCGACAGAGCGCTTGTAGTGCTCGACGAAGCCGGTTGGGGTGACCGGAGGGAAACCCTGATCCGGGCAATCATTGCCCGGGGCAGTGCCTCTCTTCACACGGGAGGATTCATGGTACGCCGGAGATACGGTAATGCCGTCCAGATCGGTCCCTGGTGCAGCCAAAGTCCGGAACCCGCCGCTACCCTCATGGAGCGGGCCATGATTCCGGCAGATCCGGGTTCGCTTGTCATTCTCGACGCTCCGGAGAGGAATCAACACGCCTCGAAGCTGCTCAACGGAGCACGGTTTGCCACACAGTCGTCGTCCACTCTCATGTACCGCGGGGAAAAGCCGGATTATGCGCCGGAAAGGATCTATGCGCTTGCCAGCATGGGGAGCATGGGATGAAAGAGCCTCGTGTCCGCGCTATTTTTTCTTGATGCGGAATCCCGCCCTCTCGAGGCCCTTGAGATCAATTCCGCCGGCCAGTTCCCCGTGTGTGGTGTTTGTACCCCGAGGTCGCTTTTGGCGCTGATCTCCCGAACCTTCAGTTTCCCGCATCGACAGGGAAATCCTGGCGCGCTCCAGGTCCACGGCCAGAACCTTTACCTTCACGACCATGCCCACGCTCACCACCTCGTTCGGGTCTTTGACGAACCGATCCGCCAGGTGACTGACATGAACCAGGCCGTCCTGGTGAACACC
This sequence comes from Geobacteraceae bacterium, assembly GCA_040773465.1. Lineage (GTDB taxonomy): Bacteria > Desulfobacterota > Desulfuromonadia > Geobacterales > Geobacteraceae > RPRC01. The sequence continues at coordinate 54,773 of JAXGWF010000015.1, forward strand.
CACATCAACGAAAGCGCCGAACGCCGTCACATTGGTCACCACACCCTGTAGCACCATTCCTTCCTTCAGGTCGGAAGGTTCCCGCACATCATCGCGAAAATCAACCGTCCTGAATTCGCTGCGCGGGTCTCTCCCCGGCTTTTTCAGCTCCTCCAGGATGTCCTTCAGGGTGGGAAGACCGGCCTGCTCGGTCACGTAACGCTTCAGGTCGATGCGGGAAACCAGGGCGGGGTCGGCAACCAGTGCGGCCAGGGAAACGCGGAGATCGGACGCCATGGACTCCACCAGGGGGTAACGCTCGGGATGGACCGCGGTATTGTCCAGCGGATTACTCCCTCCGCGGATGCGGAGGAAACCGGCGGACTGCTCAAAGGCCTTGGCGCCAAAACGAGGGACATCGAGCAGCTCCCGGCGCGAGGCAAATCCTCCCCGATCGTCACGGTGACGCACTATCGCCTTGGCCAAGGATGGGCCAACTCCCGAAACATAGGACAGGAGAGCCCATGAAGCGGTATTCAGATCAACGCCGACATAGTTGACGCATGACTCCACCACGGCATCGAGCGCCTTTTTCAGGTGGGATTGACCGACATCATGCTGGTACTGTCCGACGCCGATGCTCTTGGGATCAATCTTTACCAGTTCGGCAAGGGGGTCCTGGAGCCTGCGACCGATGGAAATGGCGCCCCGTACCGTCAGGTCAAGATCGGGAAACTCCTCGCGGGCAATCTCGGAAGCGGAATAGACACTGGCGCCTGCTTCGCTCACCATGACTACGGGCATATGCAGACCGGCATCCGCAAGGGCATTCCGAACGAATTGCTCGGTCTCCCTGCCGGCGGTACCGTTGCCTACGGCAATCATCTCTACGGCATGGACGGCAACGAGCTTCAACAGTTCACGAGCGGCGCCTTCGGCCTTTCCCGCGCCGGTGTGCGGATAGATCGTGACATGGTCGAGGAACCGGCCGGTCGCATCGATCGCGGCAACCTTGCAGCCGGTGCGCAGCCCCGGGTCGATGCCCAAAACCCGCTTGCCTCCCGCCGGCGGCGCAAGCAGGAGGTTCCGCAGGTTGTCGGCAAACACCTTGATGGCCGCCTCATCGGCACGCAGTTTCGCTTCCAGGCGAAGTTCGACCTCGATGGAAGGCGCGAGCAGCCGCTTGTAGGAATCTTCCACGACTTCAGCCAGGAACGGCGCACAGACGTTATCAGCAGTAATCACCCGTGCTCTCAATCCGCGGAGAATTTCCTCGACCGGCGCCAGAATCGAAAGAAAGAGGACCTCTTCCTTCTCGCCGCGGCGCATGGCGAGCATGCGGTGGGACGGCACATCCTTCAGCATCTCCTGGTAATCGTAGTACATCTCGAACTTGGTTACCGAATCCCGTTTGTCGTCGGCAACCCGCGAGGCGATATGCCCCTGCTCTCCGGTCAATCGGCGCACAAAGGCCCGCAGATCGGCATCTTCGGCAATGCGCTCGGCAAGGATATGGCCGGCGCCTTCCAGCGCCGTTGCCGGATCAGGCACCGAGCCCTCCTCGTTGACAAACGGTAGAGCCGCTTCCTCGAGGGTGCCTGTTGCCGGTTCCTGCGCGGCTATAAGATCGGCCAGAGGCTCCAGGCCACGTTCCTTGGCAATAGTAGCCTTGGTGCGGCGTTTCGGTTTATAGGGCAGGTAAAGATCCTCCAGTTCCGTTTTCTGACGGGTAGACTCAATACGGCCCGCCAACTCCGGCGTCAGCTTTCCCTGCTCTTCAATGGTCTTCAAAACCGTTATTTTCCGCGCTTCAAGCTCCGTAAAGTATGCATACCGCTCTTCTATGGCGCGAATTACAACCTCATCGAGCTCGCCGGTCTGTTCTTTTCGGTAGCGTGCGATGAAGGGAACAGTGGATCCTTCCCGCAAGAGCGTCACGGTATTTTCCACCTGGAAACGTCTGAGCCCGGTTTCTTCTGTCAACCAGGGAAGGATACGGTTCAGCTGACAATCAGTTTGAGACATGGGTACACCTTTCAAACGAATATCCGGTTTTGCGCGTAGTCACGGGAAACGGCCGCTCATCATGTACGAGGTTCGTAAAAGAATGGCCACGTCCATAAAGGGGGACGAATACTAGCACAGATGCAGGCGGGTTGGAAAGTACTTTCCAGGTGGAATCCGGTTAATTTGTACAAAAATCATTTTTCGCCGGAACAATCGGCCGATTTCAGTCTTTTTAATAATTATTTCAACATATTGCATCATACCAGCAAATGCCCGCCATACCTCCGGGCAACAAATGATGGCAATTAGTCCTTGTTATTTGTGAAACAATGCTTCATCATAGAAAACATAATTTTCGTTAAATCAACCGATTTTAACACCGAATCCACCTGCGCGGAACGGCTCCGTGCACCTCTTCCTGCCAAGAAAAGCGAGGTATAGAACCATGACATTAAAAGCCGGAAACTTTGTCAGTCACACTGTGGCCCTCGAATGGGGCGCCGGAAAAGTAGTCGAAGTTACACCCACCATGGCAACCATCGAATTCAGTGATGGAAAAAGCAGGAGAATCGCCGCTTCTCATTTTCATATTCTGGAGCCTGCCGAACCGGCAGCCTTCATACCACCCGCCCCCGCACAGATTAAAACGGAAAAAAAACGAACCGCTGCACGGGCCACGAAAAAAAAGAAGTAGCGCGCACGCAAAACGGCCGCGCCAACCATAGCCGCTAAATTGTTCAATACGCTTTCTGAAGCGATGAAAACGTAAACCATATCGCATCACCTTCTCAACACCACCTGTTGAAAAGCTGTTGAAAAGCATGTTGAAGAACCGGAAAAGTGCTTTGAATTCTGAAGCGACCCGCAAATTGCCTAATTCATATTCACACCAAAAACATCCATATTATCGGTAAGTTACAATTTTCATCGCTAATTTCGGCAACTTACACCGGACACGGCTTGTGCGCTTTTCTTACGCAATTGACCATAAAAAGTTATAAACATTCGTTATAATTGCGGTGCCATAACGCCTGCAAATACAAAAAACCTGTCTTGCCGAAACGCGAGGAAGAGCGGCTCGGCAGGGCGCCGGCTACCGGTCTTCCGAAATTCCCCGCAATGGTGTTGCGCGGGACACCATCCGCTATCTCCCGGAAATCAGCGCCGCCCACCAGGCTACAACCGGAACGACAGCGGCGCAGAACGCCATACAGGCGTTACCGCGAGGACCGGGACGACCAAGCTTCTCCACGAAATACGCTGCCGCAAGACCAAGCAGGAATCCGAAAACAAAACCGAACAGGTGCGCACCGATATCGGTATTCTCTCCTTCGGTGCCGAGGATGGCCAATAGCGCGAGAGCCCCCGCAACGGGGATGAACCAGCGTTTCCGTGACCACCGCCTGACACGAAACAGCCTTATGGAACCGAGGATTCCGACTGCTCCGAACACAAGTGTCGAGGCCCCGACGGAAGTATGATAGGGCGGATGAAACCAGGCATTCGCCAGGGTTCCGAGCACGCCGGACAAAAGGAGCAGGAGCCAGGCAAGCCCGCCTCCCAGGTCACGACACAGGAAAACGATAAACACCCCACCTATAGTAATATTACCCAACAGATGAAGCACCCCGCTATGGAGGGTGAGTGCCGTTACCGTTCTCCACCACTGGCCGGCCATAATTTTTCCCGCCTGCGCACTTCCCAGTTTCATCCAGTCGACCGGCCCGTAACCAAAGATCGAACCGTCGAGACGGGTAATATTGAAAAATGTTGCCAGGAGCAGCAGAACGGAAAGGGTCGACAAGGTGTTCTCAACCAGGTGATCAGGTTGCGTATCGCGGGGAGGCCAGTTGCGGTTTTCCTCTTCATAGAGGCGCAGCTCCGTCAACGCGGCATGGAAAGAGTTCTCAGGGACTAACAACACCCAGCCAAGCCCTTCCTGCTCGATGCGGTTGGGAACGGAACGGGATTCCAGGACCAGCGCCCAGAGGGTTGCCCGCCGTCGTGAAAGGATGGATGAACAGACTGGTTCGGCATCCAGGTCGGAAGGCACCTGACGCCAGCCTTCGGCACCCTCCCGCATGCATTCCGTATTTCTATCCATAGGTTTCCGCACCCCCGGGAACGCGGGGAAAACGTTCATCAAAACACCTTTGAGGTCCGACAACAACACTATCAATGCCGGGAAAACCGACAGCAGACACTTTTCGAAACCAGCTCACGAAATGACGAAAACAAGCGGTCATCGGCACTTTACGGCGCCAACGATTCTGGCCGGCTTGAACGGCTCAGCCCTGAGATAGTCCCGGCTGACCACGTCGTATCCCCGGGGGCAGACCCGTTCCGCCAGCTTGTCCCAGTCGCGATTGAGAGAGCCGGAGTTGAGGTACGACAAAACGCCATCATCGTGCACCTCGATTTCCCACGTATCGTCGATCATGGCCGTGCGAACGGTCTGGGCGCACCCGAACAGCAACAAGACACCCAGCAAAAAAAACGGTACTCGGATCATCACCTAAGCCCTCTTTTCTTGGTATGTATTCTATGATTTCCACCTGGAAAAAGGATGTTCCGCCAGGTATGCGTTATAGTAGCGGGCATCGCCCGTTACTTCCCTGCCAATCCAGTCGGGAAGCGCCGGCTCCTGGTCCTCGCTCTCAAGCTCAACTTCCGCCAGCACCAGGCCGATGTTTTCTCCGAGAAACTCGTCGACATCCCACCGGAATCCGCCGCTCTCGACGTAGTAGCGGATTTTCTCCACGATTCGCCCTCCGCACATGCTCCCGAGCATGGCCTCGGCATCCTCGCGGGGAACCGGGTACTCGAATTCATCTCTCGCGATCCCCTCGGTCTTGCCCTTGACGGTCAGATACCCTTGATCACCCAGCACTCGAACCCGGACGGTTATCGCCTCATCCTTAACCAGGTAACCCTGGCGACAGGCGAGTCCGCGGCAACCCATTTTCCAGGAATCGTTCTTCACCAGGAATTTTCTTTCTATTTCACGCGCCATCACTGCTCCGATCCATTTTTCACCAGCACCACCCGTTCCCGCTGGAAAAATGCCGTCCACCTTAAGGATTGGTTCCGGGATACGGGCCGTATAAGGTATGATTGCATCGGTTGCATCCGGTCAACCCATAACGGATAATGGAATTTCCCCGAAAAAATATACAAAAAAACCGAGGGTACAGGCATGATCGAGATCTGGGTCCTGGTTGCGCTCGTTTCCGCAAGCGGAGACGCCTTACGCGACCTGGCGGCAAAGCGCGTTCTTACCAGGGAAAACTCTCTCCTGTTCAGCTGGCTGATTTTCGCCTTGCCGTTGCCCGTTGTCTACGCAGCCGACTATCTCCACGGCCTGCCGCGGCCCGCACCGGGTTTCTACGGAACATTGCTCACCGCCCTTCCCCTGGAAATACTGGCGCAAATCCTCTACATGCAGGCCCTCCGCCTTTCCCCCCTGAGCCTGGTCGCGCCATTGCTCTCCCTTTCCCCGGTTTTCATGCTGATAATACCGTTCCTGTTGATCGGCGAGACAATCAGCCTCGTTGCCGGAACCGGCGTCCTTCTCATCGCAAGCGGCGCCTATGTCCTGAATGCGGGAGCGGTAAAACGAGGATTACTGGAGCCATTCAAAGCCCTGCTGCGCGAAAAGGGAGCAGTCGTCATGTGCATGGTGGCGCTGCTGTTCTCCATTACCGCAACGCTTTCCAAAAAGGCGATCATGCTCTCCTCCCCGCTGCATTACATGGCCGTCTATTGGACCGGCATCGTTGTCGGCATGGTACCGGTATTGCTTTTCGCTTACCGGCGCACATGGCGGGAAACCTTGCGTGAAGGTGCGTTAAAAAAAGCCGTCATCCCCGCCCTCCTTTTCGTAATTGCGGTCTTTGCGGCCGCCTACGCCATGAGTATCACCAAGGTAACCTATGTAACCACCGTCAAGAGGCTCAGCGCCCTGTTCAGTATCGTACTCGGGGGAGCGGTCCTCAAGGAGGAATCCATCCGCGAGCGGCTTGCCGGCGGTATGCTCATGGTTATCGGATTCGCCTTCATCGTCCTGTTCGGATAGCCCCGCTCGCTGCTCGGCACCCGACCCTGCGAACGCGGAACGATACCCCACCGCCCGAGAAGAGGACCGGAAAGAATCAGCCGTCAAACGCTATTCACCGGCGTGCCTGTTATACAGCTTGTCGCTGTAATAAACCCCGAAAGTCATCAGGATGTTGGTAAGAATTATTACGGCAAAGGTGATATCGATAAATATCTCGCTACCCGATATTTTCGCGGACGCCGGCAGGATGGCGAGAACAGCCGAGGCGAGTCCCCTGGGCATCATGGAAAGCATGAGAAAACGGTCGTCCTTTTTTTCTGAAAATATTTTGACGGTCAGCAGTACACTGGCATATCTGACGACGATGATGATCAGGAACAAGGCCATGCTTACCAGGAAAAAGTGGGCATCAAGTACTCTGAAAACGAAGATCTCCCCCAGATAGACGAAGAAAAACGTCCTGATGAAAAACGTCATTTCGCCGTGAAAAAACTTGATTGTGCTTTCCACCAGCGAATCATCGGAGATATTGAGCAGTTTTGAAAAAGAATGACTATTGCCGAGAACAATGCCGAATATCAGGACGGCAATGGAACCGCTTCCGCCGAGAAAATCGAGAACACCGAAGGTAATGAGGACCGCCGCCAAGGTAAACATGTACGAATATCTTCGGTCTTTGAGGAAATTGAGCACCTTGAGCCAAATGATTCCGGCCAGGGCGCCACCGATAATTGCCGTGGAAAATGAACTGGCTACCGCACGGAACGGGGTCCTGATACCGATCGTGCCGAGATTGATGATCTCTATCAGGGTTATGGAAATCACAACGGCAAGAACATCGCTGAGGGCCGATTCAATGGACAACAGGGTCTTTATCTCGTTACCGATCTTCATCTTGCCGACTATGGGAATAACGATGGCGGCACTGGTACAGCCGAGAATCGATCCGAGCAGGATGCTGCGCAGAAGCTCCCAGTGATGAACAAAGTGCAGGTAGGCCGCAATAGCGCCCGTGGAAAGAATGAACGAAATCAGGACCAGGAACGAGGCGACGCCGAATTCCGTCAGGAGTTTGTCGATATCCATGTCCATGCCCCCTTCGAAGAGGATGACGATGAGGGCAAGGGTTCCGAAATATTCGGCGAAATGGCGGAGTCCCGCCGGGCCGACGAGACCGAAAACCGGTCCCAGCAGTACACCGATCCCCATGAGGAGCAGAACATCGGGAACTTTCGTCTTATCGAACAGAAATATGCCGAAAAAGCCGGTCATGATGATAATGCCGGCAACGAGAAACGCAATCGATAAGTCCATGAAGACTCCTTATGCCGTATTCTTCATCAGATAGTACCCATGGTGGATGATCTTGTCATGTATTATTTTAGCCAGTTCCTCCGGCATCGCAAAGCGCTATAACGAAGCCAAGCGATCTCCCTCTCCCGTTTTGTGCAAAAAACGGTCTGGACAGACGTTTTTCCAGCGTGTAGGGTATGCTTTCCGTCCTGTCCGGCATAATCGCCGGCCGGATGGCACGTGCTTTCAATGCACAATGCACCATCCCAGGTTTTCCCATGAACTATATCGCCGATCTTCACGTCCATTCACCGTTTTCCCGGGCTACCAGCAGGGAGTGCTCTCCCGCCGGCCTCTTCGCCTGGGCTCGTATAAAAGGCATCCAAGTAAGTAACGGTTCCCCTCAGGAAAGTATCGGCAGAGGCCGGGCTGGCCCCATCATTTTGTCAAACCCATTCAATATTTCGTCACCATCGCCTTGTTAAACACCATCCGAAATGGCATGCGGCCACCAAACCCTCCCGCAAACACGCCCCCCGCACTCTCTTACAGAAAACAATACAAATTAGCAACAAATGGCATTCAATTTGCGTAATAACTATAAACATGGATGAAAGGCGGTTCTTTCATTAAAGATTCAAGTTTCCGCCTATCCTCCGATATTGTAAACATCAGCGCAGTAGTATCCCCCGGTTTGACGACGACCCTCCGATTCCGTGTAGTCAAGGACTACACGCGTGTAAGCAACTGTTTTCCACATCAACAAAAAAGCAGCGCGGTAACAGGTTGTCATAATCGTCGCGAGCACAACCGCACGCATGGCGCAACCCGCCGATAGCCTCCACGATGTTTCCGGTACCCTGTTACCGAGCATGGCACATCATGTCACGCGGATCCCTCGTTGTATCGTTCCGCGGTCGGGATGCCATGAGCACGGAGGGTTGCATGAAAAAAGTCAAAAGGGTCAAGGTATTGCTTCTGGCAGTGCTGCTGGCGGGTACGTGCAGCATCGATTGCTTCGCCGACGACGAGTCGCTTTCGTTGGAAATAATCAAAGACGCCATAATAGGCGGCCTGGCCGGAGGGCTGGTTGGAGCGGCGGTGCTTGCCGCCACCAGGAAGCCCGGTCAGCACCTGGAGTACCTGGCCTATGGAGCTGCCGGAGGTGTCGTTGCCGGCGGCGCCGTCGGTTACTTCGAGGCGCAGCAGTCACTGGTTGAAATCAACGGTGATGAAGTGACCTTCGATGTCCCGCTGATTATGCCCGATGTCCAGGAAAAAGGACCCCGGGGAACTTCGGTGACGGTCATGGCGCACCTGGTCAGCGGTACCTTTTGACGGTTCCGGCCCGTTCAGCAACACGGGCCGGTTCGCCATGCCAGGGTTGGCAACCGGAACACCAGCAAACAATATAAAAGTCTTGACAGCGGAGCCTTCCCTGGTTTATCACTACTGCGACTTATTCTCAGGGCGGGGTGAAATTCCCCACCGGCGGTATCCCGGCTCAGTCCGGGGAGCCCGCGAGCGCTCCTTCCCCCTGGAAGGAGGTCAGCAGATCCGGTGAAATGCCGGAGCCGACGGTTACAGTCCGGATGGAAGAGGATGCGGAAGTCGCTTTCCAGCCTGATGCTCCCGTCTCCATGTCTCCTGTCCGGCAAACGGGATTCCACCTCCATCTTCCAAGATGTTGCGTCCGCACTGACGCCATTGGTACGCCGTTTCAACCGGACGCGGCCAACCGGAGCCAGAGCACCCGGAAAAGCTTCATGGTTTCTTTTCCATGAGCCGACCGGCTCGCTCCTCCCCATCATGCCCTGACCCGTAAGTCAATAATGATACGGGAGGCTAACACCATGCACCAGTCCTATCTCTCTCACTTCGGATCATCCGCGCAACGAGTCGAATGGGCCCTCGAATCCCTCCGCAACAGCCACGGGATTCTCGTCACCGACGACGAAAACCGCGAAAACGAAGGTGACCTCATCTTTGCCGCGGAATCACTCACTATCCCCCAGATGGCCATGCTGATCCGGGAATGCAGCGGTATCGTCTGTCTCTGCCTGACAGAAGAAAAGGTCCGTTCCCTGGAACTTCCCTTGATGGTCAGCGACAACACCAGCCGGTTCGGCACTGCTTTCACCGTCTCGATAGAGGCCGAAAGCGGCGTGACTACCGGAGTATCCGCGGCCGATCGCGTCGCAACCGTCCGGGCTGCCATTGCCGACGATGCCAGGCCCGGAGATCTTCGCCGGCCCGGCCATGTCTTCCCGCTGCGGGCACGCCCCGGCGGCGTGCTGGAACGTCCCGGGCACACCGAAGCGACCATCGATCTGATGCGTCTCGCGGGGCTGAAACCGTGCGGCGTTCTCTGCGAACTGACCAATGTCGATGGCAGCATGGCGCGTCTCCCGCAGATAACAAACTTCGCCCGGGGGCACAGCATGCCGGTGGTCACGGTAGAAGACCTGATCGAGTATCGCCGTAATCGATCTTGACGTTTCGACCGCCGAGCCCGCCAACGGGCGCGGCGGTCCCCGGAAAAATGCGGCCTCATGCTGAAATGGTAGCAAAACGCCTTGCGTGTTGCCGCTGTGGTATACTCTTTCCAGAATCAGCGAAAAACGGAGCGCCGTGCGCTTTCCAGGCACGGCCGGCTGCCGGTGTGTCCCTGCTGAGGACTTCGCTGATCCAGGGTGGAAGCCGGTCACCAGGGGCTCGAAACAAACCATAATCCCGCAGCGAGGAAACGCCAATGCTCTTATGGATCGCCTTTTTCATCTGTACCGGAATTATTTTCTATTCCGGCACCAGGCTGGCAAAGTACGGCGATATCATTGCGGAGAAAACCGGCCTGGGAAGAACCTGGGTAGGTTTGGTGATCCTTGCATCGGTAACCTCGCTACCCGAACTGTCAACGGGCATCGGCGCCGCCACCTATGCAGGCGTTCCGAACATAGCCGTCGGCGATGTTCTCGGCAGCTGCGTCTTCAACCTGCTCATTCTCGCACTGCTCGATATTGTCCATCGTGAGCAGCCGATCAAGACCCGGGCTCATCACGGCCACATGCTGGCCGCCAGCTTCAGCATCCTGCTCATCGCCATGGCCGGGGTCTGTATTACGGCAGGGAAACCGGTGCTGATCATTGGCTGGATCGGCTTGTACAGCCTCATCATAATCGTCATCTACAGTGTCGCCATGAAGACGGTTTACACCTATGCGAAAAGAGAGCTGAAGCAATTCTTCGATGGAATGGCCCAGGAATTGAAGTATGAAGCAGTTCCCACCAAGCAGGCCCTTGCCATTTACGCCATCAATGCCGCTGCCGTCATCGCGGCAGCCGTTTCCCTGCCGAAAATCGGCGAAAGCCTGGCAGTCACCACCGGCCTCGGCCAGACGTTCATCGGCAATATTTTCATAGCCGTATCCACCTCGCTGCCGGAAGTGGTGGTATCACTGGCCGCGGTCAAAATGGGCGCCATAGACCTGGCCATCGGCAACCTGCTCGGCAGCAACCTTTTCAACATCCTGATCCTCGCCATTGACGACTTTTTCTTTATCAAGGGGCCGATCCTCTATTACGTGGACGCCCATCACGTCAACTCGGCGCTGACGGCCATCGCCATGACCGGCCTGGTCTGCATCGGAATAACCTACCGTTCCGAGAAAAAGTCCCTGCTGCTGCCGTGGGATTCCATCGGCATGCTGTTCCTCTTCATAGCCAATATCATGCTGCTTTACATGTTCCGCTGACAAGCAGTTACCAGGAAAACCGAATAAATCTTCATGGGATTTTCGCGTACCCGTTCGTCCGGTTTCAGCGCAAGAATGCAGATCGGTGAGAACGCCGGCCCCGAAGCAAAGCAGCCGGTCACAAGAAGCTTCGAGGAAGTTCCAATCCCTGACGACACCTTCCGTCAAAAAAGCGCGACAACGACAAGCGCGACTTTTGAGCGAGAGTGAAAACGAGGATCAGATAGTTGCTTTTGGTGTTCCCTGGATATGGAGAGACGGTGGAGAAGGTTTGGCCTGCGCGGTAGTTGCGGCATCGAAATGCACTACGCGGTTGCGGCCGGAAATCTTGGCACGGTGAAGCGCCACATCGGCGGCGGCAATCAGTGAGAGGCCGTCACCGCCGTTTTCAGGGGCGGTTGCAATGCCGATACTAATGGTCAGACGGCCGAGGGGGAGGTTTTCCTCGTGGGTGAACCCGGCCCGCTCAACCTCGCGGCGGAATCGCTCCGCGACGCAGTACGATTCCTTCATGGAAGTACCGGGCAGAATGACGCAAAACCGCTCGCCGGAGAACCGGGTGACGATGTCCATCTGCCGGGCCGACTTCTTCAGCAAACGGGCGGTCTTTTTCAGGACCACGTCGCCGGCCGCATGGCCGCACAATTCGTTGTATACCTTGAAATTGTCCAGATCGACGAGCAGGATCGTCAGGTTCTGATGCTGCCTGCCGCTACGGTTCAGTTCCTCGTCCAGACGCTGCTCGAGGAATCGGCGATTGAACAGCCTGGTCAGCGGGTCGGTCAGCGTTATCTCTTCCAGCTGGGCGGCCTTTTCACTGAATTCGGTTCTCTCCAGGACCACGCAGGCATAGCGCGCCATGGTCATGAGAAGTTCCAGGTCCGCTTCGGAAAAGATTCCGCTGTTGCGTTTGTCCGACAGGTTCAGCACCCCGATCACCGAACCCTTGACCCGCAGGGGAATGCTGATGAACGACTTGGTCTTGAAACGGGATCGGTTGGCGATACGCACGCGCGCATCCTCTTCAATGTCCTTGACCAAGAGCGGTTCACCGCTCTCCGCCACCTTGCCGGCAATCCCCCTGCCGACCCGCGCACTCATACTGCGGGCCAGTTGGAGGTTCATTCCCAGCACCGACTCGATGCGCATGCTCTTGCCGCTTTCGTCGATAAGCATGAGGGAGCCGGAAGATGCCTGGAGCAGGTCCGCGGCCGTTTCGAGGATCGAAAGGTAGAGATCGCGTCGATTCTCCACCGACGAGATGGTTCCCAGCACGGACATCAGTTTGCCGGCCAGCAAGGTCTCGACCCGGTGTGCTTCTTCGGCGCGGAACTGCCGCAGCTTCGCGGCGACCCGGTCGGCAATCATTCCCACCAGCAGGGTATCGCGGTAATTGAGGTCGCCATCGAAAATAACCAGCAGACCCATAACCTGTTCACCGCCGGCGATCGGGAGGCACAGCGCCCGCTCCGCCACCACCGCGGGGAACAGCTCTCCAAGTTCCTGCTTGGGGACCAGGATCGGCCCGGCGCCGGCATAGGGGAAGAGCGTGCCAAGGTGTTTTTCAGTGCATATCCCAAGATCTTTCGCCATGCCGATGAGACCGTGTACGGGGAAAGCTTCGTGCTGATCCTCGGCAATAGCGATGGCAACCCGCTGAATATCGAAGAGTATGCCGAGGGTTTCACTCAAGAGGTCCGTCAACTCTTCCGGATTGGCGGTTCGTTCCATATGCTCGAGTATTCCCCGCACGGTACGGAACATCTCGGTATTCTTTTCCAGCAGTCGCGCCTGGATGCTGTCGGGAACGAGCCCGGCAAGCAGGCGGGCGACTTCCCTGGCGGCATCCTTCACCTCCTCGGAAGTGGCCGCGGGAAGCTCCTCAAGGCTTTCCAGCAGGGCAATGCCGTCGATTCGGTCGGTTTTGGCGAGTTTTTCGGTCAGGAAGAGATCAAGGGTGGGATTTCTGACGCCGCCACCGACAAAGCAGTAGCGATAGCCGTCCCCCACCTGGTAGGGAACGGCAAAATTCATGAGGTTTGCCCGACAGCTGAAAATCGTTGTTTTTTGTTTGCCCAGGGCAAGCTTGACGGCATTTTCGTAGGCCTGTTCGCACTTTTCGACGCAAACCAGGTTGCGCGCCAGGGTCCCGCACAGGGGTGCAACCGTACCGAGACGCGTCACGACACCGTCCTTTTCATAGAAAAGTGCCAGGTCGTACTTCTCCAGGAACGGATAACCGCGAAGGATTTCAAGAAGTTCCAAGGGCTTTAATGCAGCCGGTTCGTCGGGAAGCATCACTATTTCCTCGTTTCGCGCAACCGCTAGGTATGCCCCCGAATCACGGGGACCATATGGCCTTATCTATTCTACCTGGATCCGGCAGAGAGGGACCCTCTGCACTGCATGCGTCCCTGCCTGCTATACCGCACCGCCCACTGTTATTTCCGAAATCAACAGGGTCGGCTGGGCATCCGACACCGGAGCACCCTGGCCGTCCTTGCCGCAGGTACCGATGCCGAAACCGAGATCGTTGCCGATTTTTGTCACTTTTTTCAACACTTCGGGACCATTTCCCGTCAGTGTCGCGCCGCGAACCGGCTCGCATACCTCGCCATTGCGGATCAGGTACCCCTCGGAAACCTCGAAAACGAAGTCGCCGGTCACGGTATTGACCTGGCCGCCGCCCATCTTTTTCACGAACAGGCCCTGCTGCACTTCCCCGACAATCGACTCGGGCGAAGACTCACCGGGCGCGATGAGCGTGTTCGACATACGCACGATGGGCTTGGCATGGTACGACTCGCGCCGGCCGTTGCCGGTCGATGCACAACCATCCTTCATGGCCGACAGGCGGTCGTAGAGATAGCACTTCAGGATGCCGTTCTCCACCAGCACCGTCTTCTGCGCGGGGACCCCCTCGTCGTCATGAGAATAGGAGCCCCGGGCATGGGGAATGGTTGCATCGTCGACAACGGTAACCAGAGGTGAAGCAACTTGAGTGCCAACTTTACCGGTATAGACCGACATACCCGCCTGGGCAAGGTCGGCCTCCAGGCCGTGGCCGATCGCCTCGTGCACCATGGTGCCGCCCGCCTCGGAAGAAATAACGACCGGCATGGCTCCGGCCGGCGCCTTGCGCGCCGAAAGCATCATCAGCGCCCGGCCGGCCGCGGCACGGGCCACTTCTTCGGGACTCGTCTCCTCGAACAGCTCGAAACCGCGGAAACCACCGACCGGCTCGTAGCCGGTCTGGATGATATCACCGTCGGCAGCCACCACCTGGGTCAGAAACACGGTCCCGGTCCGGGCCGTCTCGACGAAGTCGCCGAGGGAGTTGGCTATCTGGGTGCGAACCCTGCCGTCCCGGTAGACCGCCAGGGCCTGGCGAACCCGTTCATCCATGCGCCGTGCGGCTTCATCGGCGCGCCGCACCAAAGCAACCTTGTCCTGCAGCGACACCTCAGCGGGCGACACCTTGATGGGAAAGCCCGCGCCCACGGTTTTTGCCCGCAGGTCGATGGCGCCGCCGAACTCCTTGCCCCGAACCGCCCGGCTCACGGTGCGCGCCAGCTCCAGCAGCGCCTTTTCGGTTAACTCGTTGGTATAGGCATAGGCGGTCCGCAGGTCCGAGATAACGCGGATGCCGACGCCGCGATCCGTTCCCGCGACTATTTTCTCGATCTTGCCGTCTTCGCAGACGATAGCGGTAGAGGAACCTTCCTCGAAATAGATATCCGCGAATTCGCCCCCTTCGGCAAGGGCGCAGCGGAGTATACGCGACAAGTCCATGGCATCAAGCATGATTGTGGGTCTCCTGTTGAAAGGGAAAGGGAAGCTGCCCGGACGGCGGGACCTCGTTAAGGAAAATCTCCCGGCCAAGGGCGGCCAGCAGGGCATCAACAGCGTCCGCCTGGCTCTCCGGGATGGAAAGCACGACGAGTCCATGCCGCGCATCGAGGGTGCTGAGGGTGGCAAGCCCCTCGTATGCTTCCAGGATAAAGCGAAAATAGGCGATATCGCATCGATCGACGCGAAAGTATCGAAACAGTAACTGGTTACCAGGCATATCAGTAGGGGCGGACCCGTGTGTCCGCCCTTTTCCTTGTATTCGGTATTCGTCTCATCATTGCATTCGCCATCATTGGGCTCTTGCCCATGAATTTAACCACCTCGCCTTTCCGATTTTCAGTGAGGGCGGACACACAGGTCAGCCCCTACACGGAGGTTTCAGGAAATCGGCAAGCAAGGTGATACATGGTCGGACCATCAGCCTTTTTTGAATTCCAGCGCCCGCCGGAGGCGCCTGACGGTTTCGTCACGGCCAAGCACGCCGATCACCTCGTAGATGCCGGGCGACGCCGAACCGCCGGTCAAGGCGTAGCGGGCCGGCTGGGCGACCGCTTTCATCTTCACGCCCTGGTCCGAGCACAATGCGCCGAACAGCTCGGCAATGGCATCATGCCCCAGGTCATCCGCCTGCTCCAGCCGCGCCACCAGGTCCGCGCACAGCTCCCGGGCCGCCGGGGTCAGGAATTTCTCCAGGGACTGCTCGTCGTAGTCGAAATCTCCCGCATAGTAGAAAATCGTGCCGTCGGCCATCTCCAGCATGGTCCGGGAGCGGTCCTGCAGCGTTTTCACCACCTCGACCAACTCGGGTCCGACCGTATGATCGATACCCCGCTGCTCCAGGAACGGCACCAGGAGCTGCGCCAGGCGCTGCGGGTCACCGGTCTTGATATAGTGGGCGTTCAGCCAGAGGAGCTTGTCGGGATTGAAAACCCCGGCGGAACGGCCGACCGACTCGATGGAAAACTTCGAGATCAGGTCGTCGAGGCTGAAGATCTCCTCGTCGCCATAGCTCCAGCCGAGCCTGACCAGGTAATTGACCATGGCCTCGGGCAGATAGCCCATATCGCGGTAGGCCATGACGCTGGTAGCGCCGTGCCGCTTCGAAAGGCGCGACTTGTCGGCGCCGAGAATCATCGGTACATGGGCGAATTTCGGCACCGGGTAGCCAAGCGCCTCGTAGAGCAGAATCTGGCGCGGCGTGTTGTTGACGTGATCGTCGCCGCGGATGACGGTGGTAATCCCCATGGTCGCATCATCGATCACCACGGTAAAGTTGTACGTAGGCGTACCGTCGGTACGCTGAATGATCAGATCGTCCAGTTCCTCGTTCTGAAACGATATCCGTCCCTTGATCAGGTCGTCGAACGCCGTCTCGCCCTCTTCCGGGCTGCGGAACCTGACTACGTAGGGAGCGCCGGGAACGTCTTCGGTCAGGCTTCGGCAGGTACCGTCATACTTGGGCTTACGCCCTTCTGCCAGGGCAAGCTCGCGCTTCTTCTCCAGCTCTTCCGGCGTGCAGTAGCACTTGTAGGCCTTGCCGGCGGCCAGCAGCTTTTCTACATGTTCCCGGTAGAGAGGGAAATTGTCCGACTGGTAGAACGGCCCCTCGTCCCAGTCGAGACCGAGCCAGGTCATCCCTTCGAGAATCGCGTCGACCGACTCCTGGGTCGAACGCGCCACATCGGTATCCTCGATGCGGAGAATGAATTTGCCCCCTTCCTTTCTGGCAAGCAGCCAGTTGAACAAGGCGGTCCGGGCACCCCCCACGTGGAGGTAGCCGGTGGGGCTGGGAGCGAAACGCAAACGAACTTCAGACATGATGAACTCCTTGAATTATGTGAACCAGCGGTATTTTTCAAACGTAGAGAACACCCAGAATCCGTGGCGTCTGAACGCCAAGACGAGCAGAATGCCGGGGTTTCAACGCCGCCGACGTCGCCTCATGCCTGCCGCTCCGGTTTAACTTCATCGGACGGACTCATACCGTGACACTGTAAAAAACCGAGGCGTTCCGCGCAGGCGAAGGCGTGAAGACGCCACGGATTCTGGGAACAAGTCAACAAATAAAGGCTATTCCGCTTCGCCGATTTCCTCGACCGAGGGAAACGTCTCGGCGGGAACACGGTATTCCTCCGAAGACCACGCCCCCAGGTCAATCATCCGGCAGCGGTCGGAACAGAACGGGCGATGGGGGTTCCCCTGCCATTCCATTTCCTTCTTGCAAATGGGACAAGCAACTATCATCGTACAACTCCTTATCGCGGCCAAGGACCGGCACCTTGTTCGGCTTATCGCCCACCCCTGCCGCGAAGACAAAAAAATCCCGGACGCGTTTTCTCTGCCGGGCTGCCTCTAGTCTATGCAAATCGTCTTTACGAATCGTAAATAGTATAGCGAAACCCTGAAAAAATCAAGCTTCGCCTCGGACTTCCCTTCCGGCGGCAACCAACCAATGTAGGACAGGAATTACCTTGGAGATGCTGGTCATTTTTTCGTCACCAACTCTTATACACCGCGAGAGAAACCCTCGCAACAAAGCTATCTTTATACAAAACAAACTACCATAATTAAGCCACCCACAACCAATTCAGCATGCTGCATAGGGACAATATACGGCATTATTCTTTTATTCGGGAATTACTTCAAGATCTTGGATGAAAGACTTGAGGTAGCCTGAACAGAATCATTTTAAGTTAGATTGTTTTTATTTTTATATTGACATTAATTTAGATGAACTATATTTTCTAAATCAAAAAGTTTCCGACAAGAGCAAACCCGGGGCAACCCGGCGACGCAAAGCCTATGGGTCCGCCGAAGTTTTAACGAAGGCGGATAGCCAGGCTGCCGAAGAAATATTCCGACAAAACAAGCCCCCATCTTCGGCACGAGGATGGGGGCTTTACTGTTGACAAGCTCAACAGAACTACAAACTACATACTTCCAGACATAGAACCATTAATATAGTTCTATATTTTACACATTACTCACAAGAGTATCCATGAATTACAATACAACACCACTAACCTAAACAGATATATGTCAACAAATATATTCTAGGAGGTAAGTATGACCTTTAATTCGAAACCGAACATATTAGTGGTATTTATTGCTTTATTTACATTTATCAATTTATTGACACTAGGCATACCTTCTTTCGCACTTTGCAGTTCTTGTAGTTGGGTTACAACAAACAACAAAAGGTTCGATAATTTATGTAATTTTGGAAACGTCTACCATTCCAAAACTTGCATCAATGGCAATCGTAAATATATTGAATCTTGGTCAAGTCATAGACATCTTGATAGATGCGAATATAGTCCTGGTAAATATGCTTCAAGTGAAATGATATGCTATCCTATCCAGGAAGAAGCTAAATCAATATGCTTACCGCAAGAAACTGCTAATGATGGATACTACACAACAAATTGCGGAACATTCCCACGACTCCTTTGTGCAGCAGTTTGCAGAAGAACAACTCAAGAATGGCAGTGTCAATGTGATATAGACATATCATCTTTCACTACATCCAGCGATACGATAGAACCAGGAGAGGAGGTTTCATTCTCCGGAACCATTTCAGAGCCATCATCCACAGACTGGACAATAACATTACCAAACGGAAAAATGGTCAATGGTAGCAACAAAACTCCTGCGACAACTTGGGACGGGAAAGATGCTAACGGCAATCCTGCCCCCGCTGGACTTTATTTTGCAACTTTGGTTGCAAATGCAGCCGACGGTAATTGTAGCGACACAAAAACCGCCCAGGTAACAGTCAAATCATCCTGCGACCTCGAAATAACCGTCGACCAACAAACCATCGACCCCTATAGCGGGGGAACCATCACCATAACAGGAACCATAAGCGACTCCTCAGGCACCACGATAAACTGGGAGATGGAATTACCGAACGGAGATAAGAAAAATGGGACGGGGAAATCATTTTCCGTCCCATGGGACGGAAAAGGTGAAAATCACAAAATCGTCTCACCGGACAAGACTTACTACGCTAAAATAACCGCCAAAAACGGCAACGACTGCAGCAAATCCCTCGACATCCCCATAAAGGTTACCACCACATCGACCGACAACATGTGCGCCCTCCTGGTCCAGATCGGCTCCACAGCCCACGTGGCCAACGGCAACCTGGCGCACAGTCAAGACCTGTTCAGCACCAGGGGCGGAACCCTGCCGCTCGGCATGACCCTCTACTACAACAGCCTCGATCCCACCGACGGCTCGCTGGGCCTCGGCTGGAGCCACAACTACGACATCAGCCTCAGCGAAACCGATAACGGCGACGTCCTGCTCAGGGAAGGCAACTGGCGAAGACGGCTCTACACCCTTTCGGGCGGTACTTACCTACCCCAGCCCCAGGACTACTCGACCCTGATCAAGAACGCCGACGCCACCTTCACCCTCACCCACAAGGACGGCAGCAAATACACCTTCAACGCGGACGGTAAAATCGCTTCCATCCTTGATCGGAACAACAACACCGTCACCTTTGCCTACACCGGCGGTGTCCTGACCAGCATCACCGACCCGGCCGGTCGCAGCGCCACCCTGTCCCACGACGGCGACAACCGCATCACCGCCATAACCGATCCGGCCGGCAACAGCCACACACTCACCTACAGCGGCGGCACCCTGGCCGGGGTAACCGCTGCCGACGGCGGCACCTGGATCTACACCTACGACGACAAGGCCTTCATGACCTCCAAGGTGGACCCGCTCGGCGTGGTTACCACGTATGCCTACGATGATAACCACCGGGTAACATCCGCCAGCGACGCGGCGGGCAACACCAGGACTATCGGCTATCCCGCGGGAACCGACACCGTCAAGACCACCACCTTCACCGAAAAGGACGGCGGCGTCTGGCAGTATACCTACGACACGGCACAGGGGACCCTCACCAGCAAGACCGATCCGCAGGGCGGGACGACCAGCTACACCTACGACGCCAACGGCAACCGCCTCTCCAGCACCGGCCCGGACGGCGCGACCACCAGCTACAGCTACGACGCCAACGGCAACATGAGCTCCACCACCAATGCCCTCGGCCAGACCACGGCATATACCTACGACGACTTCGGCCAGGTATTGACCGTCACCGACCCGCAGGGCAATACCACCAGCTACAGCTATGACGCCACCGGCAACCTCATCAAGACCATCGACCCGAGCGGCGCGGTCACCAGCTATGAATACGACGCCAAGGGCAACATGATCAAGCTCACCGATCCTTCAGGCGCAAGCTACCGCTTCGGCTACGACGCGGCCGGCAACATGGCGAGCAGCACCGACCCGAGCGGCGCGGTCACTAGCTTCAGCTACGACGCAACCGGCAACATGGTCACCATGACCGACGCCGGCGGCGCCGTCACCCGCTTTGTCTACGATGCCGACAACCGGCTCATAAAAACCATCGATCCCCTCGGCAACGCCACCAGCTACGGCTACGACCTGCTCGGCAATCGTATCTCGGCCACCGACGCCAACGGCAACAGCACCGTCTATGCCTACGACAGCCTCGGCCGGATGATATCGGCAACGGACGCCCTCGGCGCCGTTACCGCCTACAGCTACACCGCCGGCGGCTGCCCCTCCTGCGGCGGCGGAGTCGACAAGCTGAGCGCCCTGACCGACGCCAACGGCCATTTCACCACCTACCAGTACGACAAGCTCGGCCAATTGCTCAAGGAAACCGATCCGCTCGGCAACTCGACCAGCTACGGCTACGACGCCAAGGGCAATCTCATCACCAGGACCGACGCCAACGGCACTACCATCGGCTACGGGTACGACAGTCTCGGCCGCATGGTTACAAAGAGCTATCCCGACGGCAGCGGGGAAACCTACAGCTACGACGCCAAGGGCAACATCCTCACCGCGAGCAATAAAAACATCTCCTATAGCTACAGCTACGACGCGTCCGGCAGAATGCTCTCGGCCACCGATTCAAACGGTCGCACCGTTTCCTACGACTACGACCTTGCCGGGAGAAAGACCAAGCTCACCTATCCCGACGGCTCGGCGGCAGGCTATGCCTACGACGCGGCCGGCAAACTCGCGACCATCACCAACGACGACGGCACGGCCTTTTCCTTCGCCTACGACAGCCTCGGCAGAAGACGTACGCTCTCCTACCCCAACGGCGCCACTGCCGGCTACCGCTACGACGAGGCCGGCCGGCTGACCGCGCTGGAGCACAAGAGCGCCGGCGGTACGGTCATTGACAGTTTTACCTACACCCACGACAAGGTCGGCAACCGCCTTTCCAAGGCCGAGCCGACAACAACGACCGACTACGGCTATGACCGGGTCTATCGCCTGCTCAGCGCCACACCGCGCAAACCGGGCGGCGAACGGTACG
>JAXGWF010000016.1:0-74232 GCA_040773465.1 Geobacteraceae bacterium
ATGATACTCGCCTTGAATTCTTCTGAGTACTTGGTGGTCATCGTCTCCCTTTCTCTTGCCCCACGAGATTAACACAAAATCTCTCCAAGAGAGGCGACAACTATCCTGACACGGGGGGATGCGCGCAGCCAACAAAGGGGGCACTGCGTTACCGATTTGTTTTGCAATCTCTATTTTAGAACCAAGGAAATTGAAATCGTCCGGAAAGGATTGTAACCGTGCCGCTTCACGATGGGTTATCGGACGGTGTTGAACCGGATGCAGATAACGCCCTTTTTCGGGTTTAAAGAACTCTGTTCTAATTGTAACCGATGGGCGATCCCACCAAAGACGTCCAAAGAGATCGGTACCGCCGGATGTCTTACGAATCCAACATGCCGGCGTGAGTTCCGGCGCTCTCTTTTGCAGATCAAACCGATTCATCCCCTCTTCCGGTATAGTCTTATATCTCTTAAGACTCATCGCTGTAGGAGTGCGGCCGAAGTGTAAATCAAGCGGCGACGCTATATCACGTACTTCCGTGCCGTCGGGAGGAGGCAGATCGCCGATGGCGTCTTTTACAGTATTCCATTGTTTAGGCTCGGAAATATACTCGTCATACTCCTCTGAAAAGGTTTTTCGATATCCGTTATTTGGATTGAAGTTGGTCTTTTTCGGGGGGAAGACCGATTGAGGGTCGGCAAAACGACATCCGATAATAAACGCCCGCCAACGAACTTGCGGTACCCCGTAATCTGCCGCACATAACTTTGCATTTCGTACCTTGAAACCGAGCGCCTCCGCGAACCCTTTTATTTCCCCGTATTCGTAAGAGCCCAGAAGCTGAGGGACGTTTTCCATGACAAACACGCCGGCTTCAGAGCGTTCGACAACTTCCATAAAAGGACGCCAAAGCTCTTTTCTTGGGTCTCCATCCCTGAACTTATTCAAGAGGCTGAACCCCTGACAAGGAGGACCTCCGATTACCACATCGGCTTTGGGAATTTTTGTTTTCGGATCCTGAAGGATGTCGACAATGTCGCCGATAGTACAGTGTTCGCCGAAATTGGCGTTATACGTTTTAGCTGCATATTCATTGAAATCGTTGGCCCAAACCGGTTCAAAACTATGCCCCGTTAACTTGGTAAAACCGAGCGTCATCCCTCCTGCACCGGCGAAAAGATCAATTAGCGTTGGTTTTATTGGGAAAGACAAAAGTCTCCCGTCTCGACGAGCAAGGTATACGGCCTCCTCTTCAGCAACTATCGGAATATCTTGATGAATTTTCTTCTTTTTCATAATCTTTTGCTTTTAGCTCCTCAAACAGGTATATCGACACGGTAAGAACATACAATTAAAAATATCGAGATTATTTCAAGTCCCGGCAGTTCCAGTCCGACATGGTCGCTATCATGTGTAATCTGCGGTTTACTTAATCATCCCGGAATTCTTCTGCTGCCGTCCTCATTTTGTACCATATCGAACAATTAGAAGCAATTTACAAGAGTGCCCGGAGCATTTTTCCATAATTCCAAGAAAATATGCTGAAAATTACAAGACAAAAAAAACGCGATCCCTGCTTATGAGATCGCGCGGCAAACAAGACGATCAATTAGAGCTTCACTTTACAGTTTCCGGCACGACCTCCTTCACCGTACCGAAGGTGGCAAGAGGCTTGTCGAACTTCCGCTCGTTCCCCACAACCACCAGGATCATATTGTCGGGATGGAGGTATTTCCGGGCCGCGCGGAGCACATCCTCCTTCGTTACCCCGGCGATATTCTTGCGGAAATTCTCGAGATAGCCGTGCGGATAGCTATAGTACTCCAGCCGCGCCAGCCGGGCAGCCACCGTCGCCGGCGTGGTAAAGGCGAAGATGAATGAGTTGATGATGGAGTCCTTGGCGAGAGAGAGCTCACCATCGCTTACCGGATTGCGGGTCATGTCGCTGATGATCCCTTCCATGAGCCCGATCGCCAGTGCCGTTGTCGCGGGCTTGGTCTCGGTCTCCGCCTCGAACGTAGCGGGGAAACGGCGTCCGGGATTAAAGCTGCTGTCCACGTTATAGGCCAGCCCCTTCTGGGCGCGTACCACCCTCATGAGTCGGGAACTGAAGCCGTTGCCCCCGAGAATGGCGTTCATGACGGTTATGGCATAGACGTCGGGATTGTTCTTGTCGATCCCCAGGTGGCCCATCCGGATGACCGTCTGGTCGATATCCCGCTTTACCAGCAGTACCGCCGGCCGTTCAACCGGTACCGGCTCGGGCACCACCGGCAGCGAAACCTCAACCCGCCGCCATCCGCCGAAGGCTTTCCGCAGTTTTGCCAGGATCTCGGCACGGTCGAAATCTCCCGCTACCGCCAGGATCATGTTGTTGGGATGGAAATAGCGCCGGTGAAAGGCAACCAGGTCATCCCGGGTAAGGGAACTCACCGATTCCACCGTAGGATAGCGTCCGAGCGGATGGTTCCGGTAGATGGCCTTTCGCAGTTCGCGGTCGGCAACATCTTTCGGGTCGTCGTTCTGTCTGCGGATGCCCTCGATCATGAGATTTTTCGCCTGCGCCACGCGATCCTCACGGAACATCGGCATGCGCAGTACCTGGGCGAACAGTTCCAGGGTCCGGTCCAGGTTCTTTGCCAGGCAGCTCATGGAAACGCTGCCCGCATCGGCGCCGATTCCCGAGTCGATGGACGACGCCATGAATTCCAGTTCATCGTCAAGGACTTCGGGTGTTGTGTGTTTGGTTCCCCCACCACGCAGGACCGCGCCGGTCAGGGCGGCAAGGCCGGTTTTGTCCGCCGGCTCGTAGACACCGCCGGTACCGACATAGGCCTGCATGGAAACCAGTGGAAGCTCACGGTCGTCCAGCAGATAGACAACTATACCGTTATCCAGGACGACCCGCTCCGCGGTGGGCACCTTGAAAACGAGGGGCGGAAAAGTCATGTGGCGGGGGTCTGCTGTTGGACCGGCGCCAAGGGAAGCCGTAGGAAACAAGAAAAAAAACAGCAAAAGAGCAATGAGCGGTCTTTTCATCGGGTCGCCTCCCGTTTCGAAATGTACGCCACGGTCCGATTGTCCGGGACGAGATAGGTCCGCGCCGCTTCCATCACGTCAGCCGGCGTTACTTTGGCCACCCTGGCCCGGTGTTCGGTTAGATAGCGCCAGGTTCCCGCGATGGTTTCAAAATCCGTCAACCGCGCGGCAAGCCCGCTGTTGGAACTCATGGCCAAGATCTCATCAGCCTCCAGTTTGTTCAGCACCTGCTGCAGTTCCCGGGGACTTACCGGCTCCCGCTTGAGGGTTTCCAATTCTTCGTAGACGGCCTCCTCCACTTCGCGTACCGTGTGCGGACCGCGGGGAACCGCGGCGACGATGAACAGGTTGGGATAGCGGCTCGCCGGTCCGTAGAAGGCGGAGATATCGCCGGCAAGCTGCTTTTCCACCACCAGTTTTTTGTAGAGCCGCGAGGTCTTGCCGTCCGCCAGCAGCATGGTGATGACGTCGAAGATGTAATCGTCCCGTTCGGGAAGCGTCGGCTTGTGGTAGCCGATCATGAGACGAGGCTCGGCTTCTTCGGTGATCTCGATCCGTCGTTCACCCGGTTGGCTGGGTTCGACGGTTGCAACCGGCGGAACCGGCAGGCCCGGCGGCAACGACCCGAAATATTTTTCCACCAGCGCAATGGTCTTGACCGGATCGATGTCGCCGACAATGGCCACGACGGCGTTGACCGGCGCGTAGAAGCGGTGCAGGAACGATTCGGCCTCGGTGCGGAAGAGGTTCTCGATATCCGACATCCAACCGATGATCGGCTGGCCGTAGGGATGTGCCATGTAGGAGGCCGCTATGAAAGACTCCCACAGCTTGCCATCGGGATCCGTCTCGTAGGAACGCCGCCGTTCCTCCATAACCACCTTCCGCTCGGTATAGAACTCGCGCAGCACGGCATTGCGAAAGCGGTCCGACTCGATGGCGGCCCACAACTCCAGCTTGTTGGCGGGAAGGCTTATCATGTAGGCGGTACTGTCCTTGCCGGTAAAGGCATTGAAATTGTAGCCGCCGTTCCGGTCATAGATTTCGGAAATCTCGTTTTTCACTACGTACTTCCCGGCCTCGACCTCCAGCCGGGCAAGCCGGCGGGACAGTTCTTCGATTACCTTCGCATCGGCCTCCCGCCCTTTCAGCTTTTCCGCCATGAGCTTCCGGGCCGTTTCCTCTATGGCATCGAGGAGCGGCTTCTCCCTGGCGTAGTCTTTCGTTCCCAACGTCCTGGTTCCCTTGAACAGCATGTGTTCGAGCATGTGGGCAACCCCCCGCTCGTCGCTCCGCTCGTTGACGCTTCCCACTTTGAAACGGATCCAGGCCGCCACGGTGGGCGAGGTGTGCCGTTCCACGAGCAGGAGCTTCATGCCGTTTTTCAGGGTATGCTCCCGCACCTTTTCCTCCAGGCCGGCGCCAAGGGCACTGGTACTGAAGAATGCGATAAAGACGATAAGCATCGTGCCATGTCGTAATTTCATGTTCAGCCTCGCAACCATATGATTTATTGCACTGGTGGTCGAATAGTTCGACCGGTGTGTAGGAGCGATCCTCGTGATCGCCCTTTAGGGAGCGGACACCCGGGTCTGCCCCCAAATACCATGTTTAGCCATCGACTGGATATCAGTGTGTAGTCGTCGAAACATCGGTATACGACGCAACGAACCAGATTTTTACTATAATCAACCGTACCGGTAACGTCAACATATCCTCCCGCGCCCTTTTCCCTTTGCCTTTTCGCCGTTATGGTATACTCTGAAACGGATTCTGAAGCAGGTTCACCATAGGTAAGACGAACAACCCCTTTTCCGTTAAGAATCCCCCTACGGAGGTTATCGATGAAAATCCTTGTCACCACATTCCTTGTCCTACTCTTCGCCGGCGTTGCCGCGGCAGCCACGTCCCCTTCGTTCGAGGCCCTTTCCAAGCTCCCGGTAGTGCGCTTCGGCGATCCGGCCCCGGCTTCGGATCACATCCTGCTCTTCTCGCCCGGCCAGCCGATCACCATTACCATCTCCATCGAGGGAAGCCTGTTCTCCAAGACCGACAGCGCCACGCTGACCGTGACCCCGGCCCGGGAAGTATTCGTGTATCGGGACTGGGCAAGCCTCGACGGCCTGGTGTGGATGCCGCGCGGCGATTTGATAAAAAGCGATGTGACCGTCAAGGTCCCGGGCTACAATCACCCCGCGCCAGGCATCTTGAAGGTCAAGATGGACCTGCCCTGATTACGGTGGCGGGTCACCTGTTTTAACGTTTTAACAGGTTGTTGACCGCGCCTTTCCTTCTTGAAAAGAGCGCCGGGCCAAAAGAGGCCAGACCATGAAATTCGCCAGCCTTACGGCAGTAGTGGGAACATGCGTTTTCCTCATAACGGTTTTCCTGCTGACGGCCTGCGAAGTCTCAAGACAGCGGGAAGGCCGCGCGGCACCACCCGCCGGTAAGACCGCTGCCGACAAGATCCAGGTTTACTCGGTGGAACGGGGAGGTTATTTCATGTCAGCCAAGGTGATAAAAAGCGACGAAGAATGGCGGCGCCAACTGACGCCGGAGCAGTTTTACGTCACACGCAAAAAGGGAACGGAAAAACCCTTTGCCAATGCCTACTGGAACAACCATGAAAAAGGCATCTACCATTGCGTCTGCTGCGGCCTGGACCTGTTCAGCTCGGACGCCAAGTACGAATCCGGCACCGGCTGGCCCAGTTTCCGGCAGCCCATTGCCCCGGACAACATCACCACGCAATCGGACGACAGCCTGCTTGTCAGGCGTACCGAAGTCCTCTGCAGCCGGTGCGGTGCACACCTGGGGCATGTCTTCGAAGACGGCCCCAAGCCGACCGGCCTGCGCTACTGCATGAACTCGGCGGCACTGGTATTCGTCAAGGCCGCATCAGGGAGCAAACCATGACAAGCGTACCCTTGGGCAACACCGGCATGCGCATCAACCCCTTGATCTTCGGCACTCTGCCCCTGGGCCCCCTGCAGGCGAACCTCCCCCCCGCGGATGGCGGAATGCTGATCCGCCATGCCGTTGAGGCGGGTGTCACGCTGCTCGATACGGCGGAACTCTACGGAACCTATTCCCATATCCGCGAAGGCCTGGCCGGTTTTACCGGCCCGGTTTTCATTGCCGGCAAAACCCACGCCGCAACGGCTGAAGAAGCACGCGCGCACGTGGAAAAGGCCCTGCGGGAATTGGGACGCGAGCGTCTCGACATCGTGCATATCCATGGCGCGCGGCTGGCCGACCCTTTTACCGACAGGGCCGAAGTCCTGGAAGAACTGCTGACCATGAAAGCGGAGGGAAAGATCGGGCACGTGGGTCTCTCTTCCCACTATATCGCCGCTTTCCGGGCCGCGGCCGAGCATCCCGAGATCGAAGTAATCCACCCGCTCATCAACCGGACCGGCATGGGCATCATGGACGGCGGCCCCGATGAAATGGCGGCGGCCATCGCCAACTGCTCACGGAGCGGCAAAGGCGTCTATGCCATGAAAGCGCTGGCGGGCGGCAACCTCATTTCCGAAGCCAGGGCCAGCATCCGCTATGTCCTGGGACTCGACGGCGTCGACGGCCTGGCCCTCGGCATGCTCTCCCGGGAAGAAGTCGATGCCAACCTGCGGCTCTGTGCTCTTGGACAGGCGGATGACGAAACCTGGGAACAACTGGAACAGCGCCGCCGGAAATTCAAAATCATGGAAAAATTCTGCACGGGCTGCGGCGCCTGCGTCGAGGCCTGTACCGCCAAAGCCCTGGTGCTGGAAAACGGCGTGGCCCGGGTGGATGAGGAAAAATGCATCCTCTGCGGCTACTGTGCCGCAGCGTGCCCCGATTTCCTGATCCGGGTTGTGTAAAAAAACACCGCTCCTGAAAAAAGTTTCGTTTTTCGGGATATACTATTCCTGTTCGCCTGTCGGTTTCAAATAATCCGCAACTGTCGGAAAGGAGGGTACGATGTCGAACGCGAAATACGTGGTGGTTGGAGTTCACATTCACAACAGGGTAAAAAATGCCGCGGATGTGCAGAAAATCCTTACGGACTTCGGTTGCAACATCAAGACGAGAATCGGTCTCCATGAAGTATCGGGGGATTTTTGCTCAGGTTCAGGCCTGCTTATTCTGGAAATGGTAGGCGGGCAGGCCAAGGTAGATGAAATGACCGCGCTGCTGAAAAAAATCGATGGGGTGGATGTCCAGCAAATGATTTTTGAAGACCATTGAAATCCGCGAAAAGATGCCGATGAAAAAAGGCCCCCGCCGGCAGAACGCCGATGGGGGCCGTTTCATTTCCCGCCAGGGACAACCCTTTACGAGCAGAGGTACTCCTCGATCTTGCCGGCAAGGGTTTCGATGATCTTGCGGAACTCCTCCTCGTCCTTTTCCAGCAGGGTGACGCGGAACCCCTGTATGGGAGTGGAGAACGAAGAGAGGGGCACGACACAGATACCCGTATTGGCCAGGAGATGATAGACGAATCGTTTATCGGGAGCCACCCCGGGCGCCGTCACCAGTCCTTCCACCAGATCCCGCACCTCAGGGTTTTCAATAGGCAGGCTTTGGCGGTGATTCAACAGCCCCTCCTGGAACGCTACCGCCATGTAGAACGCGCCGTTGGTCCGGTTCACCATTAGTCCCGGAACATCCTTGAGATAATCATACGCTATGTTGCTCATCCGCTCATAGCGGGCAATCCGCTCAGCCAGGAAGTTCTTGTATTCGGGGTGGGACAGGATTCCCGGCAACGCCTTCTGGGGGAGCGTTGTCGAGCAAACCTCGTTCATCTTGGTATTGAGAATGGCGTTCACGTATTTCTTGAAGCGGCCGTTCTTTTCGGTATTGTAGAACTCGATCCAGCCGCAGCGGGACCCCGGCCAGGGAAACTCCTTGGAAATTCCCCGCATGGCCAGCGCCGGCACATCACCGATCACCGCCGAGAGAGGAAGCGTTTCGGCACCGTTATAGACGATATTATTATAAACTTCATCCGCGATCACGAACAGGCCGTACTCACGGGCAATCGCAACGATTTCCCGGAGAACGTGCTCGGGATAGACCATGCCGGTCGGGTTATCGGGATTGATAATGAGAATTCCGGAAATCGCCGGGTTGTATTTCACGTGGTTGCGCAGGTCATCCAGGTCGGGATACCAGTTGTTTTCAGGTTGCAGCCGATAGGAAACGGCGGAGGCATTTGCATGGGCCGTTTCACCGGTGGAGTGGGTGGTATAGGTCGGTGAAGGAGTCAGGATGCGCGTTTCCGCTTTCAGTGTTCCATAGACCTTGGCTATGGCATCACCGAGTCCGTTGAAGAAAATGATGTCGTCCGGGGTAATCTGGACACCGCCGCGCCGGTTGGTCAAATCACAGAGAAATCGGCGTGTTTCCAGCACGCCCCGGGTATGGCAGTAGCCGTAGGTTTCATCTTTCATAACCTCCCGCGCCACCAGTTCCTTCATCCAGGTGGGAACCTTCTCCCCCTTGACGATAGGATCGCCGATGTTGTCCCAGTTAATCTTTACGCCGTATTTCTGCAGCTTTTCCGCGACATTGACGATATTGCGGATTTCATAGGTCAGTTCGCCAGCTCCCGGATTAACAAGTTCGTTTCTCATTTTTTCCCCCAGAACATTCCGTTCATAAAAAAGACGCCGTTGTCCGAAATAAAAAGGGCCGTGGGTTCTACCCACGGCCCTTGCAAAAATAATGTACGGATGAAAACTCACATGGCAGCGAGTACACGTGCGGCTTTACGCGCCGCGGCGCTGATAGCTCGTGCTGCTATGGAAAGTGCCATGTGGATCGATTTCATTGTTATTTGAAATAGCACAGGGTTTTCGGCAAGTCAACACTTTTTCCCGATTCCGCGGGATGCCGGGTTCATTCCACCGCAATAAGAAGCTTGCCGTTTCTGTCCTGCCAGCGAAGCCAACCGGTCAATCCGTTCCCGCCGGAAACCCTGATCCAGCCACCCCTCGTCTCTACAATACGGAACCGTTGGTCGGGCAAAACGGAACCAAGCGACGGCGCGTCATCGGATGGCGCCGGTCGCAGAGTAGCCATTGCGTGCCGCGTGTCGGGAAAAAGGGCCGCGGAACGGCCCACCAGAAAATCGTCCCAACGGGAAAAGCGCCAGGTACGACGTGCTTCGACCCATCCCTCGCGGCCTGCCTTGTCGTAGGCAACCCGGAACCAGTGTCCCCGTTTTCCCGTTGAAGCAATGGCAAACCCGCCCACGGGAGGTGAAACGGACGGCGCAAGAGACGGCAGACGCGAAGCGTCGATCACGGTAAGCCGCCTGATGCCGGGAGCGGCATAGATAACCAGATCTTTCAGGGCTTCGTCCTGCGCGGGAAAGGCGGTTCGCAGAATCAGAACCCCTTGTCCGGCACGGGGTCGGTCGGTGGCTCCCAGGACGGATGAACACCATGCCAGAATGGCCGCACCGATCAGGAATACGCGGACTGCCATGCTACCAGTTTTTTCGAAGTTTCGCGAGATATGGCGCTGCTTCATCGTTTCCCTCCGCGGGCGCCCACGGCGCCCGCTCCGCTTCGGTAAGGGGCCGATAGGGTCCGGCCTTGCTCTCGAAGAAAATCGTACCGCTTTCCAGGCTTACTACCGTATGATACGCACCGTGGGGGATGTTCACGCCAACCAGATCTCCCCCCGCGGAGAGGACCCCCGACCAGGTAATGGTTCCCTTGTCATCGAAGAAAACAACCCTGAGCCTGCCACGCATGACGAGTATCGTTTCGTCCTTTTCGCTATCGAGATGCCGGTGCGGCGGAATATACGAATCCGGTTCCATCGCGTTGAGGAGCCGATGGCTCTTCGACTCGTCACCAGGGTGAAAATTGAAATTCCTGCGCTGCCGCGGCACGGCCTTCGCCGCCGCCGAAACTCCATCCAGCAGACGCCGGTCAATAATTTCCGGATTGTTCATGATTGTATCCTTCATACTTCATAATTCATACTTGCTTTTCTACTCTTCATACTTTCTTTATCTCCCGCACCGCGGCCTCAATCCCCCAGTTTGCCAGTTCCCGCAAGGATAGCTCCACCAGGGTCGGCAGTGCCGCAGCCACGGCTGGAGAAAGTTCGATCCCAACCTGTACCGTTTCCGGCTGGATGCCCAGGAGAACCATTTCCCGCGGTGCGTGTCCCCGGAGCAGGGATACCGCGAGCAGATCCTTGAGGCCCATCTGGTGAGGAGAAAGCTTTGTCTCGAAAGCTACGGGAATCTCGTCAGCGCTGAGACGAACTATGGTGCCCGGCGTTTTGCCGGTTTCCATCGCGTCCACGATCAGGAGACGTTCAAGCCCCTCAAGAAAGGGCAGCAGATCAAGGCCGAGCGTGCCGCCGTCCAGGATCGTCACCTCTTCGGGAAAACCGTAACCGGAGACAAGGCGTTGCACGACCCTGATCCCCACCCCGTCATCGGACATGACCAGGTTCCCTATGCCGAGCACCAGTACCGACAGATCTTACTCCTCATCCGGGACCGATTTGTATCCCCCGAAGATACTCGACATGACCCCGTTCTTTTCCTTTACGTCCATCAGCCAGGAGCTGTAGACGTGGTTGATGACGAAACAGATAATGATCCACATGCCGCCATGATGAACGAGACGCAGGACCTGGTTGGGAGCAACCGCGAACAATAGGCCGAAGGTCCTGTTCATGAACGACCCCGGTGCATGCTCCGCGTAAAGGGCGAAACCGGTACAGATCATCACCAGGTAGAGGATAAAGATGAACAGGTAGGCGCTGCCCGCCATGGCGTTGTGTCCGGTCACGTGGGGCGGCTTGCTCTTGAAAAAGGTGTAAAAAAGAAAGGTTTCCTTCATGTTAAGGCGACCTTCCTTGAAAAGCCAGGGAACGAACGTACGCCAGTTGGCGTACTCGTTGCCGACAAAGGCCCAGTATATCCGACTCAACACGCTGACGGCAAACGCATAGCCGGCAACGAAATGAATGAACCGCATCCAGCCCATTACGTACTGGGATGGATCAAGGGCCAGCGTTTTGCCCCAGCCGATGTAGATGCCGGTCACCGACAGGGTCAGAATGCACACGAAATTGACCCAGTGAACGATCCTGACAGGCCACTCCCAGACATACCGGGTTACGAGCTTTTCCATGGTCGGTCTCCTACAAAACCTTGACCGTTACGGTTTCCTCTCCCGCCGGGTCGAACAGGTGCACCGCGCAGGCGAGGCAGGGGTCAAAGGAGTGGATGGTACGCAGGATCTCCAGGGGGCGCTTCGGATCGGCCAACGGCGTTCCCACCAAAGCGGCTTCGTATGGTCCCCGTTGTTCCCTTGCATCCCGCGGGGACGCAAGCCAGGTCGAAGGCACCACCGCCTGGTAGTTCAGAATCTTTTCATCCCTGATGCGAATCCAGTGGCCCAGCGCACCCCGCGGCGCTTCGTGCCAGCCGTACCCCTTGGTCTCTTTCGGCCAGGTTCCCGGATCCCACTTTTCCCCGTTATGGACCGCATAATCTCCCCCTTTGATGTTGGCCGTAAGCAACTCCAGCCACTCCGGAAGCTTTCGGGCGAACACCAGGGTCTCGATACCGCGGGCCGTGGTTCTGCCGAACGTTGAGCAGAGCGCCTCGGGCCCGAGGTTGAGCTTGGCAAGGACCTGGTCAACCACTCTTTTCAGCTCCCGGTGCCCGGAAGTGTACGCCACGAGACAGCGCGCCAGTGGTCCCACTTCAACAGGCTTTCCGTCATAGCGGGGCGCCTTGACCCAGGAATATTTCTCGCTTGTGTTCAGGTATTCGTATGGAGGTTTCGGACCGGAGTATTTATGATCGGTAACACCGTCCCACGGATGGAGACCGGTTCCCGCTCCACCCGCATATTCGTACCAGGAATGATCCACGTACTCGGCAATCTTCTCCTGCTCCACGGGGTGGATTCGCGACAGGTCCCGGTTGCGCACCATTCCCCGGGGCATCCAGAGAACCTCGGGCTTGCCGCTATTGTCCGTGGGAAAATCTCCGTAACAGAGGAAGTCGCCGACACCGCCGCCGATTGCGAACCATTCCCGGTAATGGGATGCAATGGCCAGAAGATCGGGAATATAGACCTGTTCCACGAAGTTCCTGATTTTTGCCAGGAGGCCGCGAATTTCCGCCAGCGTCCCGGCGTTCAGGGCATTCTGGGAATCCGGATCGATAGTAATGGCCATGCCGCCCACAAGGAAGGTCTGGGGATGGGGGTTCTTGCTTCCCAGAATGGCATGGATGCGGATGATGTCCTTCTGCCATTCCAGGGCCTCCAGGTAGTGTGCCGTTGCCATGAGATTCGCCTCGGGCGGCAGCCTGTATGCCGGATGCCCCCAGTAGGCATTGGCGAAGGGTCCGAGCCGGCTGGTCTTCACGAAGGCGGCGAGTTTATCCTGAATCCCCCTGAAATACCCGGCGGAGTTGAGCGGCCAGTCAGAGAGGGAAGCGGCAAGAGCGGCGGTCCTGGCCGGATCAGCCTTTAACGCCGAAGTAATGTCCACCCAGTCAAGGGCATGCAGGTGATAGAAATGAATGACATGATCATGGACGTTCTGGACCCCCATGATGATGTTCCTGATCAGTTCGGCATTGGGCGGGATACGGATACCGAGGGCATTCTCCACGCTCCGGACGGCGGCAATGGCATGCACGGTGGTGCACACACCGCAGAACCGCTGGGTAAAAACCCAGGCGTCGCGGGGATCACGACCCTGGAGGATCTTCTCGATACCCCGGAACATGGTACTGCTGCTCCAGGCGTCCGCAACCCGGTTGCCGGCAACCTCCGCCTCGATGCGCAGGTGCCCCTCGATGCGGGTAATGGGATCTATGACTATCTTTGCCATGTGCTATTCCTCTTTTTTCCCTTCCGAATCCTTGCCTTTCCTGAGGGCGCTGATCACGCCGTGACCGGCGAATGCCGCGGCGGTAGCTATTGCCATTCCCGCACCGATGCGGTCGGCGGTATGTTCGACGCCGAACCCCGGCACACTGGGAAGCCGCCGGTAAAAGGGGGTCATAGTATCCCAGAAATTCGCTTCGGAACAGCCGAGGCACCCGTGACCCGCCCCCACCGGCCAGTTCGTCTTGTCATTGTACCGTTGAATGGGGCAGTTATGATACGTTTCGGGTCCCTTGCAGCCCATCTTGTAAAGACAATGCCCCTTCCGGTGCGCGTCGTCATCCCATGCCTCCACGTATTGACCGGCATCGAAATGAGGACGACGCTCACAGTTGTCATGGATCCTTTTACCGTAGGCGAACAGGGGCCGTCCTTGGCTGTCCGTGTCTGGAAGCTTGCCGAAGGTCAGGTAATGGACGACGGTGGCCGTCAGGTTGTCCGGGTTGAGGGGACAACCGGGAAGGTTGATCACCGTAGCGCCCGGAACCGCATCCTTAACCCCCACCGCACCGGTCGGATTCGGTTTTGCTTTCGGGATGCCGCCGGAGGTCGCGCAGGTTCCCACCGCAATGGTGGCGAAGGCACTGCCGCATACTTCCCGGGCGATGTCAAGAGCGGTTCTTCCTCCCACGCAGCAATAGACGCCGCCGTCCTTCATGGGAATGGAACCCTCCACCACGGCGAGGTATTTTCCCCGCTGCTCGCGGACCGTCTTCCACAGGTTTTCCTCTGCCTGGCGACCCGATGCAGCCATAAGGGTCTCATGGTAGTCAAGGGAAAGAACATCCAGAACCATCTCGGAAACCGATGGACTGGAAGCCCGCAGCAGTGCCTCGGTATCGCCCGCGCAATCCTGAAACTCCAGCCAGACGAGTGCGGGCCGCTTCACATTGTCCAGTGCCCGTGCAATCTTTGGAGCAAACGCCGCGGGAAGTGCCAGTGCCGCCGACATGACCGTGCAGAATTTCAGAAAGTCCCGACGCGAAACCCCCTTTTCCTGCCAGACGCTCTTTTCAGCCTTGTTCCGTTGCCCGGCAACGGTCTCCTGATCCTTATCCCTGGTTTTCATGCGACGCGAACCTCCCCGTTCCTGAGCGGGAAGGACCGTACGCCCCTTCCGCCGGATTTCAGCGTTGACGAAGCTTCCGGCACCACCCGCCGCTGCCGAGGGAACCGCAGAAGGCCAAAATACCGGAAAAATATTTTAAAAGCGCAGATTATGCCCTATGAGGCGCCTGTACGGAAAGAAAAAAATAGCGCTCCGGACCGGGTTGGCGCTTTTCCGACCCTTAGTTGTTATTACTTCGGTGGTTAAATAGGTAACCCCCTATTGTAGGGGCGCACCCGTGCTTGCGCCCAGGGCAGACACGCGGGTCTGCCCCTACATAGCCAGCGGAGCAATAATTCACCGATGAATATTTCGCCTACCAAATGAAAAAACTTTCCGTTCGGAAACTATTTGCTTAATCCGAGCACTCCGGCCACATCCTCCCCGACGAAATCCTCAAATTGCCTGAAGTTTTCAATGAAACGCGCCACGAGCCCGGCTGCCGTTTCATCGTAACGCCGCGTATCGGCCCAGGCATTCCGCGGCGTGAGAATTCCCGCGGGAACCCCGGGACAGCCCGTTGGAATTTCCAGCAGCAAAAAAGGTTCCCGAACAAAAGGGATGTCATCGAAGGTGCCGTCAAGCGCGGCATGAATCATGGCCCTTGTATGGTCGATGCGGATGCGGCTGCCGACACCGAAGCCGCCGCCGCTCCAGCCGGTGTTCACCAGCCAGCATTGCACGCCGTAGTGCGTGATCCGGTCCCGAAGCAGCTCGGCATAAATCGAGGGATGGAGGGGCAGGAAAGGGGCGCCGAAACAGGCGGAAAAGGTTGCCTGCGGTTCCCTGCCGAGATCGTCCTCGGTTCCGGCGAGCTTCGCGGTGTAACCGGACAGGAAGTGAAACATCGCCTGCTCGGGCGTGAGACGGGCAATGGGGGGAAGCACACCGAAGGCGTCACAGGTCAGCATGAAAATGTTTTTCGGATGGCCGCCGGTTCCCGACTGCACCGCATTATGGATGTTTCTGATGGCATAGGCCGCCCGGGTATTTTCCGTCAGCGACGCGTCATTCAGGTCGATCCTCCGGGAGACAGGATCGATGACCACGTTTTCCAGGACCGTTCCAAAACTATGGGTACAGGCATGGATCTCCGGCTCCAGTTCGCGGGAAAGTTTGATCACCTTGGCGTAGCAGCCACCCTCGATGTTGAACACGCCGTCGTCGTCCCAGCCATGCTCGTCATCACCGATGAGAAAGCGGTTCGGATCAGCGGAAAGCGTCGTCTTGCCGGTGCCCGAAAGCCCGAAAAAAATGACCACGTCTTCCGCGGGTCCCACGTTGGCGGAACAGTGCATTGAAAGGGTTTCGCTTCCCTTGGGAAGGATATAGTTCATCACGGTGAAAACGGCTTTCTTGATCTCGCCGCCATAGGCCGTTCCCCCGATGAGAATCAGTTTCCTGGAAAAGTTCACAACCACGAAGGTTTCCGAACTGGTTCCGTCGGACTCGGGGCGGGCATGGAACGAAGGGACGGCAATAACGGTAAATTCAGGCTTATGGGAATTGACTTCCCCTGATGGGGGACCGATGAAAAGAGAGCGGGCAAAGAGGGAATGCCAGGCATGTTCCGTTATGACGCGGATCGGCAGGCGGTGTCGAAGGCTGGCGCCGGCAAAGCAGTCCTGAACGTAGAGATCCTTATCGTCCAGGTAGGAAAGAAGACGTCGGTAGAGAGTCTCGAACCGTTCCGGCGGCAAAGGCTGATTTACCTCTCCCCACCAGACCGTATCATGGGTCTCGGCATCATCAACGACAAATTTGTCGTGAGGCGATCTCCCGGTATGGGGAGCGGTGTTGACGACCACCGGCCCGCCATGGGCAAGAACGCCTTCTCCGTTCCGGATCATCATCTCGTACAAACGGGGTGTCGGCAGGTTCCAGTAAATATTTCCCGAAGTTCTGATACCGTGCTCCGCAAGGTCTCGCGCCATGGGCCTCCCCTTCCTCTCAGCGCCCGGCCTGAACCAAGCGGCTGAAGGCATAGTGGACTGCAGCAATCCTGAAACACGAGAGGCGGGTTGCCCCGCCCCTCATGGTTCCGGTTTCCGTCAACACTACTTTTATTACATCCCTGCGAGGAGTTCGTCAACCACCGCCAGGAATTCGTCCAGGTCGGTCATCCGGGTATCACCCATGTGAGCGATGCGGAAGGTTTCTCCCTTGATCTTGCCGTAGCCGTTGTCAAAAGCATAACCGCGCTCCCCAAGGGCATTCTTCAGAGCCGCCAGATCGGTGCCCCTGGTATTGGTCGCGCAGGTAAGCGCTCGTGAACGATAGGGTTCATCCGCATAGAAGCCGTAGCCATTGCCCTCAAGCCATTGTTTAACCCGTTCCTGCAGCGCCTTGTGCCGGGCCCAGCGGTTCTCCAGACCTTCGGAAAACATGCGGTCGAGCTGCCGGTCAAGGGCAAAAATCTGGGAGATGCAAGGGGTTGACGGAGTATTGTTCTTTTCATCGGCCTTTTCGAACTCGATGAAGTCGAAGTAATAACCCCTCCCCTCCATGGTCCTGGCCTTGTCCAGCGCCTTCGCGGTCGCGGTAAAAACGGCCAGTCCCGGCGGCAGGGCGAATGCCTTCTGCACACCGAAAAGGCAGACGTCGATACCGAGCTCATCCACCGGAATTTTCAGGGCGCTCATGGAGGAAACCGTGTCGACGATGGAAACGACATCGGGATATTTCCTGAGTACTTCGGCGATCTCCGGAAGCGGCGACATCACGCCGGTCGACGTTTCGTTGTGAACCAGGGTCATGGCATCGTACTTGCCGGTGGCCAGCGCCTCGTCCACCATTTCCGGGGTAATGGGCTTGCCCCAGTCCGCCTTGAAGGCATCCGCCTCCTTGCCGCAGCGCTTGGTGACATCGTGCCACTTGTTGGAAAAGGCGCCGTTGCAGAAGTTGGCGCAGCGAGTCGCCACGAGATTCCGCACCGCCCCTTCCATGACGCCGAAAGCGCTCGAGGTCGAGAGGAATACCCTTCCTTCGGTGAACATGAGTTTTTTCAGCTTCTCCTTTACCGCGCCGTGCAGATCCGCATACTCCTTCATGCGGTGGCCGATCATGGGAGTCGCCATTGCCTGGAGAATCTCGGGATGAACCTCGACCGGGCCTGGGATAAAGAGTTTTTTCGCCATGTGTGTTCCTTTCTATTGTGTGATAGGGGCCGCGCTGGGTCCCCTCCGGGAAGGCCGGTTTCATTTCCATCCGGATGGCCCGGATGAAACACTGCTGGTATTGATTCGTAACGCGGGGTTTCTTTGTCCTGGCAAGAATGTATTGTTCAGAAAAGGTTACAGCGAAGGCTGTCGGAAAACGCTCACCCCTCACCCGGGAATCGACTCCACCTGTAACCTGTCAGGATGGGGGCTGTTTCGGCAAGCTGAAGCTAACAGACCCGGAAGAAATTGTCAACTGGTTGTTACGAAAGGGATTTTTTCGATCCGGGGAAAACCGGATCAAGGTCTGAAATGCATGATTTTTCTTGGCATGACAACCGGTTTACTCAAGGCAAAGAAAAACTTTTATGAAAATTTTGTATACTGTTGGCAACAGAAAGGGAGGCATTGCATGGAAAAGATCAAGATCAAACCGCAGGCATTTCCCGGCCCCATGCCGGTGGTAGTCGTAGGCGCCACGGTTGACGGCAAACCCAATTACCTCGCCGTAGCCTGGATTTCGCGGGTGAACTTCAGCCCGCCCATGATCGGCATCGCCCTGGGGAAGAGCCACCATACCAACAAGGGCATCAGGGAGCATGGAGAATTCAGCGTTTCGGTGCCCGGCGCCGAACTGATGGAGGCCGTGGATTACGCGGGACTGGTATCCGGCATGAAAACCGACAAGTCGGGGCTGTTCGAGGCCTTTTACGGGGAATTGCGGCATGCGCCGATGGTCAGGGAGTGTCCGTTGACCATGGAGTGCCGGGTGGTCCAGACCGTCGATCTGCCGGCAAGCGAGTTCATCATCGGGGAAATCGTGGGCGTTTACTCGGAAGAGCGCTTTCTCACCGAGGGCAAGCCGGACATGGAAAAGATCGACCCCTTTGTCCTCAGCATGCCGGACAACAACTACTGGCGCCTCGGCGAGGCGATCGGCAAGGCATGGCAAAGCGGCCGTGAGTACCAGCCGTAGCCTATGACCGGAGAAATTCTTGCAATCCTGTTCCATGACCGCTACTACGTGGCGGCCAACAAGCCTGCCGGCTTTCAGTGAGACAACTTCCCCATCACCTCGGCCAGCGCGGCAAGCAGGCGGCGGTTTTCCTCGCCGGTACGTACCGCGACCCGGAAGAACCGTTCATCCAGTCCCACGAAATTGGCACAGTCGCGGATGATGATGCCGCGGTAAAGCAGCCGGTTGCCCAGTTCGGCGGCAGTCATCCCACCCTGCATCCTGACGAGAAGGTAGTTGGCCGCCGACGGGAACGGAGTCAGCCCCGGCAGGGCGGCAATCCCCCGGGCAAGTGCCTCATGTTCAGCGGAAACATAGCGGATCGTTTTTTTCCGGTACTCGGCATCGGCAAGAGATGTGATACCCGCAATCTGGGCCGGGGTATTGACGCTCCACGGTACCAGCTGCTCGGCGCAACGGCTGATTACATAAGCATCGGCAATGGCGTAACCGAGTCGCAGGCCGGGCATGGCAAAAAATTTCGTCATTGAACGAAGCACGATCCCACCGCCGGTTTCGGCTAACAGCCCCTTGGCCGACTGCTCCTCGCGAAAGTCCATGAACGCCTCGTCCAGGACCAGGAAGGTTTCCGTGTCTCGGCAAAGACGGTGAATCTCCTCAATCATGGACAGGGGAAGCAGCGTACCTGTAGGGTTTGCCGGGTTGCAGAGGAAGAGGAGATCGAAGTCTTCGGCCAATCGTTCCGCCAGCACATCAAGGGAAAGGGCAAACCCGTCGTCGGGAGAAAGGACTAGATATTCAGTCTCCCACCTCGCCCGTTCCAGGGAGCTGGCGTACTCGGAAAAGGCCGGCGCCATGATGAGCCCCCTGGCGCCCGGCAGGGTGTGGGGGAGCAGATGGATCAGCTCGGTGGAACCGTTGGCAACCGCGACATTGCCGATGCCGACTCCGTGGAACGCAGCCAGTGACCGCCGCAGTTCAAGGGCCTCGCGGTCCGGATAATAGACTACCCGCCGGTATGAAGAGCAGAGCGCTTCCTTCACCCCGGCCGCCGGACCCAGCGGGTTGATGCTGGCGGAAAAGTCGAGCAGATCCTCGGGCTCGACGCCGAGAGAACGGGCAAGGGCGAAGACGTTCCCGCCATGGTCGGATGAATCGGTCATGGGTTTATTTTCCGTCCTTCTTTCTGTCATGGACATGTAGGGGCGCCCCTCTGTGGGTGCCCTCTATTTGGGCGGCCACAGGGGACCGCCCCTACGAAATCCTCAATCCTCGCTCCTCTTTTCCCTACCGCGCCGCCAGCTCCATATCCTGCAGCTTCCTGATCCGGTCCCGCAGTTCCGCCGCTTTCTCGAAGGCCAGGTCCTTGGCCGCGGCCAGCATCTCTTTCCTGAGCTTTTTCACCATGGCCGGGATCTTTTCCGGCGGCACATAGTCCTCATCCTGTTCGGCCACCTTCGGCAGGGTGACATAGTCGTGCGCTTCGATAGACTCGAGGATGCTCCGCAGGCCCTTCTTCACCGTTTGGGGGGTAATGCCGTGCTCCCTGTTGAATTCCATCTGGATCCCCCGCCGGCGTTCGGTCTCGCCGATGCAGTCCTGCATGGAGCCGGTAACGGTATCGGCATACATGATGACCCGGCCGGCCACGTTCCGGGCGGCCCGGCCGCAGGTCTGGATCAGGGAGCGGGCGGAACGGAGGAAGCCTTCCTTGTCGGCGTCGAGGATCGCCACCAGGGAAACCTCGGGGATATCGAGCCCCTCCCGCAGCAGGTTGATCCCTACGAGCACATCGAAAACTCCCATCCGCAGATCGCGGATGATCTGCATCCGCTCGATGGTGTTGATATCCGAATGGAGGTACTTCACCTTGACCCCCAGCTCCCGGTAGTAGTCGGTGAGTTCCTCGGCCATCCGCTTGGTAAGGGTGGTGACCAGCACCCGCTCGCCCCGGCCGACGTTTTCCCGTATCTCGTGGAGCAGGTCGTCAACCTGGCCGGAGGCCGGCCGCACCTGGATGGCCGGGTCGATGAGCCCGGTAGGACGGATCACCTGTTCCACCACGACCCCTTCCGCCCTGGCCAGTTCATAGTCAGCGGGCGTGGCGGAAACGTAGACGGCCTGGTTGAGCTTGGCGGAGAATTCGGAAAAATTCAGAGGCCGGTTGTCGAGGGCCGACGGCAGCCGGAAGCCGTAGTTGACCAGGGTTTCCTTGCGGCTCCGGTCGCCGCGGTACATGCCGCCGATCTGGGGAACGGTGATGTGCGATTCGTCGATGATCAGCAGGAAGTCCCGGGGAAAGTAATCGATCAGGGTGTAGGGCGGTTCCCCCGGGGCCCGGCCGTCAAAATGACGGGAATAGTTCTCGATCCCCTGGCAGAAACCCATCTCCTCCAGCATCTCGATATCGAAGAAGGTGCGCTGCTCGATGCGCTGCGCCTCCAGCAGCATGTTTTGTTCCCGGAACCAGCGGATCCGTTCCTCCAACTCCACCCGGATCTGCTCTACGGCCCGCTCCAGGGTCTCGCGGCTCGCCACGTAATGGGACGCGGGATAGACGGCGCACTTGGCAAGCCGCTGCACCACCTGGCCCCGCAAGGGGTCGATCTCGGCGATGGCTTCCACCGTGTCGCCGAAGAATTCGATCCGCAGGGCCCGTTCATCATCGTGGGCCGGGAAGATCTCCACGATGTCGCCCCGCACCCGGAACGAACCGCGGTGAAAGTCGACGTCGTTCCGCTCGTACTGGATTTCCACCAGCTTCCGCAGCAACTCGTCCCGGCCGTAGTCGTCGCCCTGGTGAAAGAAGATGTGCATCGCCTTGTAGGATTCCGGTGAACCGATACCGTAGATGCAGGAAACCGACGCGACGATCAGGACATCACGCCGGGTGAGCAGGCTGCGGGTAGCGGAATGACGCAGCTTGTCGATCTCGTCGTTGATGGAAGAGTCCTTCTCGATGAAGGTATCGGTGGTGGGAAGGTAGGCTTCGGGCTGATAGTAATCGTAGTAGGAAACGAAGTACTCCACGGCATTATTGGGAAACAGCTCCTTGAACTCGCCGTAGAGCTGGGCCGCCAGGGTCTTGTTGGGAGCAATGATGAGGGTCGGCCGGTTCACCGCGGCGACCACGTGGGCCATAGTGAAGGTCTTGCCGGAACCGGTTACACCGAGCAGCACCTGGTCCCGCTCTCCGCGAAGGATACCTTCGGAAAGCTCTGCTATGGCGCCCGGCTGATCACCACGCGGCTCGAACGTACTGACAAGTTTAAAGGTATCCATGTATCAGGCACACCCGCGGTTCTTCCCGCCCGGATCAGATTTCGATGCGGAAACAGGCGCCGCCGTCCACATTGGTGGCCGTCAGCTTACCGCCCATGTTTTTTTCGATGATGGTCTTGGACATGTAGAGGCCGAGGCCGGTCCCGTTTTCCAGTTTCCGGGTGGTGAAATACGGATCAAAAATCATGTCGATAATATCATCGGGGATTCCGCCCGCATTGTCGGTAATGGTTACGACCGTTTTCTTGTCTTGGCGGAACCCCTTGATCCTGATCCGCGGCTCGCTGGTTCCTTTTTCGCGAAACGCATCCTTGGCGTTGGAAATAATGTTGATGAGCACTTGGGAAAATTCATTGGCGAAACCAAAGGCCAGCAGGTCATCCTCCATGTCGACGGCAACGGAGAT
Organism: Geobacteraceae bacterium; assembly: GCA_040773465.1. Classification (GTDB taxonomy): domain Bacteria; phylum Desulfobacterota; class Desulfuromonadia; order Geobacterales; family Geobacteraceae; genus RPRC01. Next base: position 21,878 of record JAXGWF010000016.1, read on the forward strand.
GGTATTGAAACGGAGACTCGATTCGATGAATGAAAGCGAACGGTCAACGATCTGCCTGACGCTGAATGCCTGCTTTTCCTTCTCCCGTTTGAAAAAATTCCGGAAATCATCGATGGTCTGGGACATGTGCTGGATGACATTCAGGGCATTCCTGATAGTCGTGTCCAGATACTCCTTGGAAAAGTCACCATACACGTAACACTCTCCCAGATCCTGGATCAGAAGGGAAATAGCCGTAAGGGGCTGTCGCCACTGGTGTGCGATATTGCCGATCATCTCTCCCATGGCGGCCTGGCGGCTCTGCAGGATAAGCAGATGATCCTTATCCCGGTTCTTGTTTACCTCGTCACGTACTTTCTCGGCCAGGGTCCTGTTCAGTTCCTCAAGCTGCTCGGTCTTTTCGCGAAGCTCTTCTTCCACGCGCTTGTGCTCGGTAATGTCGCGCAGCGTAGCAAGCCGAGCCTGTTTTCCTCCCCATTCCGTTTCCACGGTCCACATTTCCACGGTGCGCATCTCATTGTTCGACATGGTAATCGTCAGTTCCTGCTTTTCACCGACTTTCAGTGAAAAACCGACCGGATTGCCCAGCAGTTCTTCCGCGCTCCGATGGAAAAATTTCTCGACGGCGGGGTTCGCGAAACGCACGATGTCATCACGGTCGACAATAATAATGCCGTCGGCGCTGCAGCAAATGATGTTGTGGAAGCACTCCGCGCAGCTACGCAGTTCGATGTTCGCCTGTTCCATTTGCTTCTCGATATCGCTATATTCGACCATTGATCTTCCTTTTCCCGATGGTTGCGAAGACGCCGTGCCTTCCCGTGTCCGGACCCGGAGAAAGCGCCGGACAACCTTCACGCCTCCGCGGGATCAAGTGCATCTACAAAGTGTACTTCAGCAAATGCCTCTACTCTAAACGAAATCGAGGCGGAATAGCAACACCTTGTCCTCAGCGTAACCCGCCGCGGAATTTGAACATCTTGCTTTTTTACCGATCCGGTGCCATACTTCTATGGCAGGTCAATTAAACGGTCGGCGGAGGAAAAAATGTTCGGATACGGCGGTTTCCCACTTATCATCATCCTGCTGCTCATATTGATAATTTTCGGCGCAGGGAAACTCCCGGAAATCGGATCTTCCCTCGGCAAGGGGATCAGAAATTTCAAGCGGGCGTTTGAAGAGCGGGATGAACTTGAAGAAAAGAAAAGCAGAAAGGATTCTTCGGACAGCGCATCCTGACTGCTCTTTGTTCGCACGCGCCGTCTATTTTGCCGGCAGTTCGATCTTCGGCTCCTTGGCTTCCCGATAGAGGAGGATCGTCCTGCCCAAAACCTGGACCACCTCCGCCCCGCTTTCTCCGGCCAGGACCTCCGCAACCTCATGCCGGTCCGTCAGGCAGCTCTCCAGTATTTTCACCTTGATCAACTCGTGGCTTTCCAGGGCGGCAACCGTTTCCTGAACAAGAGAATCACTCACTTCTCCCTTTCCGACCAGGATTACCGGATTCAGACCGTGGCCTATCCCGCGCAGGAATCGTTTCTGTTTACCGTTCAGCATAGTTGTTCCTCTCGACCTTCATGTATTTGATTGACTGACTCGTTTCCATCGACAAAAGCCGAGGATTTTCTACCTTTCCCGCTTTTCAGCTCCCGACCACGTCAAACAAGATCTGCCGGGCTTCCGAAAACCCGGCAGTTCTGCAACGCGACCTTCTTTAGTGATGACAGGCCCACTATATTTACAGTTCGCACAAGGAGCAGACAATGTCCCGATATTATTCACCCGGTGGTTAAACATGGAATCCTCTTTTGTACAAGGGGCGGACCCGCGTGTGCGCCCAGGGCAGACACTCGGGTCCGCCCCTACATGGATGTATTCAATCACCGGAGCAATAAATATGTACACCTTTCCACAAGTTTTGTACAGCCTGCTCGTTTTCATGAAAATCATGGCACTTTAGCCCCCGGACTTACTTGCAATTACGGGCTTCTCTGCTACAATCCTGCATGGTTGCGGACTTTTTTCGGCTGTTTCCGACAGCAATCGGCAAACGGAACGGAAGTACTCGGCGCAGCGCGGCACGTTTCACCATTAATGGGAAGGAACCGGCCGGGAAAGACGGCAGCGACCCTGAGGAGGGAAAACGTGCAACCGGAATGTTGCTGGACCAAAGAAGAGATAACACCCGATGAATGCCGGAACATTTCCGCGGATGAAGCGGACCTGCTTATCTCGCTGGAACGTCGTTTCCTGGCAAAATGCATCGAATGTCCCTTCTTCATTAAGGACCAGGAACGGCTGGCGGCGGAACGAAATCCGTTCGCACCGCTGTTGCGAATCCTTATTTCGGAGATAAACCGCGGTAGATCAAGGCTGACCAGTCTCCTCGGCTCCCTTGACAACAGGAATCTCGAAATCCAGTTCCTGCACGAAATCGTCTCCGTTCTCCAGACATCCCTGGAACTCGATGAAGTCCTGTCCGTAGCCCTCACCGCCATCACCGCCGGCAAAGGTTTCGGCATGAATCGCGCTTTCCTGCTCCTGACCGACAAATCGCGCGCCACCCTGAACGGCTACATGGGCGTTGGCCCCAGAAACTACCAGGAAGCATGGGATATCTGGGCGGAAGTCAACAGGGACGACCTCTCGCTCCGCGAATTGGCGACCCATTTTCACCAGACCAAGTTCTCGGAAGAGAAAAACAAGTTCCATGATATCCTGGAACGCCTCTCCTTCTCCATAAACGATGAACGGCACATCCTGAACCGTTCCCTCAATGATCGGCGAGCGATTCTCGTTCGTGATGCGTTCCACAACCCGGATGTGGACCGGCAGCTGGCCAATACCCTCGGTGTCGACACCTTCCTGATTCTCCCCCTCATCTCCCGCAACCGTCGCATCGGCGTAATCCTGGCCGACAACTTTATCACCCACAAGCCGATAACCCAGCAGGATCTGGCTTCCATGGAAACGCTCACCTTTCCCGTGGCATTCGCCATAGAACGGGCCTCACTCTATGAACGGCTCCAGGAGGACCTGGATAAACTGACCGCCGCCAACAGGAAGCTCCGCAAGCAGCAGGAATTGATCGTCAGGATGGAAAAGCTGGCGCTTCTCGGCAAGATTACTTCCAGCATCGCCCATTCCATCAGGAACCCCCTTACGGTTATCGGTGGATTCGCCCACTCCCTGCTGAAGAATATCGACGAAGACGACCCGAAGAAGGAACCCCTGGAAAACATCGTGCAGAAATCGAAACAGCTGGAGGATGTCCTGTCGGAAGTACTGGGATATGCCGAATCAGTTTTCCCGGCATCAGCCGAATGGGACGTCAACCAGATGATCGAAAACATTACCCGGGAACTGGTAAAGAAAACCGAAGGATCAGGGATAGCCATCACCCTCGATCTTGCCCCGGAACTGCCCATGGCCTACATCGATTTCCGCCAGATCGCCTACTGCATCAAAAAGATTTTGGCCATTACCATAAAATCCATGACAACGCCCGGTGAGATACACCTGGTAACCCGGAGGAAACCTGACTGCATCGCCGTGGAAATCCACGATCTGGTCTCTTCACCTGAACGGGAAACACACGAGGCCTTTCTCGACCCCGGCATGACAGGAAGTACCGAGGCCGGTGATATGGAACTTTCCTTCTGCCGGGTGATACTTGAAAATTACGCCAAATCCTTTACTGTTGAAAGATGTGCGGGGAAAGGAAAACGATATCTGATCGAGCTTTCCCTGAAAAAGGAGGTTGCAGACCATGAGTAAGCTTCTGGTCGTGGATGACGAAAGCAGCATCAGGCTTCTTTATTCCCACGAACTCGCTGATGAAGGATACGATGTCACAACAGCAGCCACGGCGCTGGAAGCCGTTGAAAAGCTTCAAAAGGACGAGTTCGACCTGATTCTGCTGGATATTAAATTGAAAAACGAGAGCGGCCTCGATCTCCTGCAGAAAATCGTCAAGGAACGTCATAACATCCCGGTTATTCTCTGTACCGCGTTTTCCTGTTATAAAGATGATTTTTCCGCATGGCTTGCCGACGGTTACGTGGTCAAATCTTCCGACCTGCAGGAACTGAAGGACGAAATTAAAAGGGTACTGGAAAAAAAAGCCGCAAAAAACACCCCGAAATAGATGTTCCGCCCGTACCGAGCCGATCGCAATGAATTGTTTTACCAACTTCACCGAGCAGCGAACGCGGGCCATCCGAACCGACGCGTAGGATGCCTTCACCTGCCGATTATGACAAACTTCCCCAAAAGGAGGCTGAACACGTTGAAAGCTGTCATCATGGCCGGAGGTTTCGGCACAAGAATCCAACCGTTGACCAGCAGTATCCCGAAACCGATGATCCCTCTCGCGAACCGCCCGATCATGCTTCATATCGTTGAACTCCTGAAAAAGCACGGCATCAGCGAAATGGTCATGCTCTTGTACCATCAGCCGGATACCATAAAGAACTTCTTTCGAGACGGCTCGGATTTCGGCATCAAAATTGAGTACGTGACCCCGCTTCAGGACATGGGTACCGCCGGGGCGGTGAAGTCTGCCGAAAAACTTCTCAAGGAGCGCTTCCTGGTTATCAGCGGTGACCTGCTCACCGATTTCAACCTGAAAAAAATCATCAATTTCCATGCCGATCACCAGGCAATGGCCACCATCACCCTTACCTCGGTGAAAGATCCGCTTCAATTCGGCGTCGTAATTACCGATAAGGAAAAAAGGATTACCCAGTTTCTCGAAAAACCGGGCTGGGGAGAAGTAATCTCCGACACCATCAATACCGGCATTTATATCCTGGAGCCGGAGATTTTCCGCTACATTCCCGAAGATGAGAATTTCGATTTCTCCCATGACCTGTTCCCGATACTCCTGGAAAATGGGGATCCCCTGTTCGGGTACCCGGTCAAAGGCTACTGGCGCGATATCGGCAACACCGACTCCTACCGTGAAGCGCACCACGACATCTTCAGCGGCAAGATCAACATCCGGATCGATGAAGAGAAACAGGACCTGCTCGGCAAGGATATCCGGTTAGGTACCGAGGTGCGTCTCGAAAACCTGAAGGATCTCAAGGGAACCGTCATTCTCGGTGACAACTCCCAGATTCTCGGTGTCTCGAGCATCAAGGATTCCGTCATCGGACGCAACTGTACCATCGAAGAAGGAACGGAACTCTACCGCTGCGTCATATGGGACAACGTTTATATCAAGCGGGGTGTGAGGTTGACCGACTCGGTCATCTGCAACAACGTAATCGTCGGCCAGGGCGTGGTAATGGAAGAAGGCGTTATCGTGGCGGACGACACCTCCATCGGCGAAGAAGCCTATATCAAGAAGGATGTGAAAATCTGGCCGAAAAAGCTCATCGAGGCAGGGGCCATCGTTTCCGGAAACCTCATCTGGGGTGAAAAGTGGAAAAAATCACTGTTCGAAGGCGCCATGATCCGCGGGCTCACCAACATCGAACTGACCCCGGAATTCATGGCGAAGCTCGGCTGCGCATACGGCAGCACGCTGCCGAAGGGAAGCTTCATCCTGGCGGGTCGTGACGCCCATCGTTCATCACGAATGTTGAAGCGCAGTTTTCTCGGCGGCATCCTTTCCACCGGGGTAAACGTTCGCGATCTGAAAATGACCCCCCTGCCGGTCATTCGCTACAAGCTGAAGACTTTCGGTGAAACCGGCGGCGCCATGTTTCGCGAGTCACAGGATGATCCGGCTTCCACGGAAATCGTATTTCTGGACGCCGACGGTATCGATTTTTCCAGTTCGATGGGAAAAAGCGTGGAGCGTATCTTCTACAAGGAAAACTTCCGGCGGGCGCATCATTCGGGACCGGGCGCGATCACCGAACTGCCCAACGTCATCGATTTCTACCGGGAGGGATTTCTCCGGGCCATCGATACCGGCATGGTGAAGCGCGGGAGCTTCAAGGTGGTGGTCGACTTCACCTACTCGCCGGCCAGCCAGATTCTCCCCGGCCTGCTGAATGCCATGGGTTGCGAGGTGGTTGCCCTCAATGCCTATATCGAGGAACAGAGCGACGAAACCAGGAGGATGGACAGGACCGTAAACCTGCAGCAACTCTCCAAGATCGTCCGCGCCCTGGATGCCCAGGCCGGCTTCTGGCTCGATCCGGCATCGGAACGCATCATCCTGGTGGATGAAACCGGGGCCGTTCGTTCCGGCGCCGAGCTTCTCTGTCTCATGGTGTCGCTCTCTCTTCAGCGCGGCGTGAAGGGAGTTTTCGCCGTCCCGGTTTCCGCGCCGTCCTGTATCGAGCAGATGGCCCATGAAAAGGGCTGTACCGTCCAGCGTACCAAGACCAATGACCGCTCGATGATCGAGGCTTCCCAGTCATCGGAGGTGGTTTTGTCCGGTTCGGTAAACGGGCAGTTCGCTTTTTCCCGTTTCCATAGTTCCTTCGACGGCATGTTCGCCATCGCGAAAACCGTTGAACTGGCCGAAATCCGGGGCATGCCCCTGTCAAAGGCCCTAGAAGGTATTCCGTTCCGATACTATCGGGAAATAACGATCCCCTGCGTATGGGAAATGAAGGGCGCGGTCATGCGCAAGATGAGTGAAGACAGTCTCGACAAGGAAGCATCGTTCGTCGACGGAATCAAGGTCCATTTCGGCGAAGACTGGCTCTTGGTCCTTCCCGACCATGTTCAACCCATTATCCGTATCGTGGTAGAGGCCAAGAAGGAAGAAACCGCCCGGAAACTGCTCCAGGAATACCGGGAAAAAGTCGAGTCATGGAAAAAGGAGTAACTCTGAGTGTCGCCCCCTCTGCAGGTAACGTTCATCTGGCATATGCACCAGCCGTACTACAAGGATCCGCTGACGGGCCGGTACGATCTTCCCTGGACCTATCTCCATGCCGTCAAGGATTATTACGATATGGCAGCCATCGTGGACGAATCCGAAGGGGTTTGCGTCACCTTCAACCTGGTTCCCTCGCTCCTGGAACAGCTCCGTGATTACGCCGAAGGTAAGGCGGTCGATCCGTTCCTGATCCATGGCCGGCTCAATCCGCCGGACATGACCCCGGACAACAGGCGCTTCATACTGAAAAACTTTTTTTGTGCCAACCGGGAGCGGATGATCGAGCCCCATACCCGTTATCTGGAGCTTCTCTACCTCTCCGGAAACGGCTCGAGAAATGGGACTGTTGAAAAGCCGCGCAACCTGAGCGACCAGGAGATTCTCGATCTGCAGGTCTGGTTTTTTCTCGCCTGGACCGGCGAAGCGGCCAGGCGACAGTGGCCGGAACTGCGGGAACTGCTCAAAAAAGGCCGCAATTTCACTGCCAATGACAAGCGGGTACTGCTTGACGTCCATGGCGAAATACTGCGGTCGATCATTCCGCTTTACGGAAGACTTCACCGGGAAGGCAAAGCGGAACTTTCGGTATCCCCCTATTTCCACCCGATCCTTCCCCTGCTGTGCGACACCGGAACCGCCCGGACCGCCCTGCCTCAGGCGAATCTTCCCAGGGTCCGTTTCCGCCACCCGGAAGACGCCCGGGCTCAAGTGGCCATGGGAATCGACTATTTCACCGAGGTCTTCGGATTCGAACCTGAAGGAATGTGGCCGTCGGAAGGTTCGATCAGCGACGACGCATTGGCGATAATGGCCGAGTGCGGCATCCGCTGGGCCGCGAGCGATGAAGGCGTTCTGGCGAAAACGCTTGCCGCGGGCCGCGGTGAGTGGAAACGGGAACTCTACCGGCCCTATCGCTTCTCCCGCGACGGCAGGGAAATCTCTCTGCTGTTCCGGGACCATCGTCTCTCGGATCTGATCGGGTTCACGTATTCGCGCTGGGAACCGCAACGGGCCGCGGAAGATTTCGTGACACGGCTCGAGGAAATCAGTAAAATCACCGCTGGAACGGAAGCCGTCGTTGCGGTCATACTCGACGGCGAAAACGCCTGGGAATACTACCATGAAAACGGGTATCCGTTTCTCACCGCCCTCTATCGGAACATTGCCGGGCATGCCGGCCTGCGATTCACGACGCCCTCCCGGGCACTGGAACGATTTAAGGAGCCGCCGCTACTGGAGCACGTGCACCCGGGATCATGGATAAACGCCTCCTATGGCATCTGGATCGGCCACCCGGAAGAAAACAGGGCATGGGAACTGCTGGAACAGGCGCGCACGGCGGCCGTTGGGCACGGTCAGGGGACGGCAACACTGCTTGACGGCACTATGCCGCGCGATCTTACCGGCATCGAAGCCGTTGACCGTCCGGCGTGCCGTTGTCTCTTCGCGGCAGAGGGCAGCGACTGGTTCTGGTGGTACGGGGACGATCATTTTTCGCCTCACAGCGATCACTTCGATATGCTGTTCCGCAACAACCTGGTACAGCTGTATCAACTGCTGGATCTGCCCGTGCCGCCGGATCTGTTCGAGCCGATCAAGAAAGTTTCACCGGCCGGCCTGGTGCGAACGCCGACAACGTTCATCAGACCAACCATCAACGGCCTCATGGACGATTATTTCGAATGGCTGGGAGCCGGACTTTTCGACCTGAGCCGGCAATCATCGGCAATGCATGCCGCGGAAAGTCTCCTGAACTGTTTTTTCTACGGCTACGATCGTGATTTTTTCTATGTCCGGGTAGATGGCTCCTCGCCGCTGGCAAAGCTTCTGTTCCCGAAAGACCTCCTGCGGCTCCATCTCCACCTGGAACATGAATTCGTGCTGGTTATGGAACCCGATACTTCCGAAGGAAAGCTCCTGGTTAAAGACGAAGGCAGGTGGGTGAAAACCGGTGCACTGTGCCACTGGAAAATTTCCCGTATCTGCGAAGTCCGCATCCCGCTCGAGGTACTTATGCCCGTACCGGAAAGCACCATATTCGCCCATATCACCCTTTCACGGGGACACGAGGAAATCGGCCGCTGGCCCACCCATGCCCCTTTGGCCCTTACCTATGTGGGACCCGGGCTCGAATTGGATAATTGGCTCGTGTAGCAGGCGGCAACAGGAAAAAGGGAGGAACCATGTCTGAACTTCGCTGGGATCCGGTAAAACGCCATTGGGTTATCATAGCCGCCGACCGCGGAAGACGACCGAACGACTTTCTCGCGGCGGAAGAACCAACCCCCATCACCAGTTGCCCGTTCTGTTACGGTAACGAAGACAAGGCGCCCCACGAGATTTTCGCCATCCGCCCGTCCGGCCCGCCCAATGCCCCCAACTGGAAGGTCCGCGTCATCCCCAACAAGTATCCGGTACTGCGGGTGGAAGGAGAATTCAGGAGCAGGGGGTACGGACTCTACGACGTGATGAACGGGATCGGCGCACACGAGATAATTATTGAGACCCCGGAGCACGACAAGGGAATGGCCGATCTTTCCGTCGCGGAAATCACCGATGTCCTGAAGGCATACCGGTTCCGCATTCTGGATCTACGCCAGGACCTGCGACTCAGGTATCTGCTCCTGTTCAAAAACCACGGCGTCAGGGCCGGCGCCACCATCAGCCACTCACACAGCCAGCTCATCGCCGTGCCGCTCGTGCCCCCGGTTGCCGTAACCGAATTGAGAGTCTGCCGCGAATTTTTCGAGCAAAAGGATCGCTGTATCTATTGCGACATCATCGATTTCGAACTGCGGACCGGAGAAAGGATTGTCAAGGAGTACCCTGAATTCGTTCTCTTCGCGCCCTATGCCTCGTGCCTTCCCTTTGAACTCCGGCTTTTCCCGAAAAAGCACGGGCACGACTTTGCGCTTCTCGGCGATGCCGAATTCGAGGAACTGGCGCGCGCCATGAAGGATATGCTCCTCAGGTTGAAGGAGGTCCTCAAGGATCCCCCCTTCAACTTCATACTGCACACGGCTCCTTCGCTGCAGCCGCGCCCCGGCAGGCCCGATTTCTGGACCTCCATCGAGTATGATTACCACTGGCACATCGAGCTGGTCCCGCGGATTACGCCGATTGCCGGCTTTGAGTGGGGCTCCGGCTTCCACATCAATCCGACCCCTCCCGAAGAAGCCGCTGCGTTTCTTCGGGAAGCAGCGGTGTAGCCGTTAACCGAACATTCCTGCACACCTTGTCGTTCAATCTCGTGAACGAACCATCTTAATAAGCCATGAATGTCTTTTGACAAAACGGCATCATTTGGATTATAAAAGATACATTATATTTTTAGAGAGTTAAGCGTGCCGCAACACAACCGGCGCCTTTATCATTTTTGTTTTTAGAAAAGGACATTTAATGAAAATTTTATTTGTTTCCTCTGAAGTCTCACCCTTTGCCAAGACCGGCGGCCTGGCCGACGTGGCAGGGTCCCTGCCGAAGGCCCTGCGGAAAAAAGGTCATGATGTCCGAATAATCATGCCCTTGTATCAATGCGTGGAATCAGGGGGATTTACGATAAAGAAATCCCGGAAGGGATTCGAGGTTCCGATCGACGGCGTCATGCAGAAAGGCCTGTTGCGACAGACCGTGCTGGACGATATACCGGTGTACCTGGTGGAAAAAAAGGAATATTATCATCGTCCCGCCCTTTACGGCACGCCGGCCGGAGACTATCCCGACAACGACCAACGATTCGGGTTCTTCTGCCAGGGTGTCGTCGACCTCCTGAAAAGGCTTGATTTTCGTCCCGACATCATCCACTGCCATGACTGGCAAACCGCCCTCATTCCCTTCATCATCAAACATGAGCACAAGGCCGACCCTTTTTTCATGAGGACCGGGCTGGTGTACACCATTCACAATCTGGCCTACCAGGGGATTTTCGAGCGGGAAGCGCTGCCGTCCCTGGGCCTGAACGATTCCCATTTCACCGTCGACCGGCTGGAATACTACGGCAAAATCAATCTCATGAAGGGGGGGATCCTCGCCGCCGATGTGGTCAATACCGTCTCCGGCACCTATTGCCGGGAGATCCAGACCGAACAGATGGGATGCGGGCTGCATGGCGTGCTGCAGCAGCGGGCCCACGATCTCTACGGCATTCTGAACGGAATCGACTATCACGAATGGAACCCTTCGACCGACCCTTTCATCTTCAAGAATTTCACGGCATCCGCCCTGTCGGGCAAGGCCAACAACAAGAAGAACCTCCAAAAAGCCCTCGGCCTGCAGCAGAACCCCACGATTCCCCTGCTCGGCATGATAACCAGGCTTTCGGCTCAAAAGGGTCTCGACCTTCTCGAAAAGATTCTGCCGCAACTCCTGGAAAAAGACCTGCAGCTGGTACTCCTTGGAACCGGCGACGAAAAATACATGAAAATGCTGTCCGCCTTCCAGGAAAAATCGTCCGACTCCCTTTCCATCCACCTGGCCTTCGATCTGGCGTTGGCGCGCAGGATCTACGCGGCGAGCGACATGTTTCTCATGCCTTCCAACTATGAACCGTGCGGTCTCGGGCAACTCATTGCCCTTCGCTACGGTTCCGTTCCGGTAGTACGGAAAACCGGCGGTCTGGCCGACACGGTTTTCGATACCCGGGAAGGAATTCGCGAGCCCAACGGTTTCACCTTTGACGACTATACGCCGGAAGCGTTTCTCGATGCCGTCAACCGTGCACTCGAAGTCTACGGGGAACGGAAAAAATGGGATAAAATCGTTCGCAGCGGCATGAACTCGGATTTTTCCTGGGACCATTCCGCGGACGAGTACGAAGCCCTCTATGACAAAGCCTTGAACAACATCCGCATGTGAGGTGGGAATGACGGTAGAACCGGATGAATACGAACAACTGGCCAAGGAGATCCAAAACCTGATCAAGGAAAACAAAAAATTCCTGGAACGGGTACGGCAGGAAGACTTCGAGCCGGAATGCGGGGAAGACGAACAGGAAGACTCGCCCGAGGATTTCGAGGAATTGTAGCGTTACGCTCCTGAGCAGTACTGAAAGGCCCCCGACCGATCCGGTCGGGGGCCTTTCGCATGGGTAGAGCGGTAAAACAAGCAAATAGCGGATCAGGCCTTCACCAAATCAAGGAAATCCATGACGAGTTTATAGGTGAGCCCCCACAAGACCGGTTCTCCCGGGCAGGGAAGGCTGATTCCCGGGCTGATCATGGTCTGGCCGTCGAAGCGAACGATCTTGGCGCCGTGCCGGGACGGGTCCTTCAGGTCCGCAAGCGAAACCCAGAAAGCCTCCTCCACTTCTTCACTCATCAGCCGAAACTGCTCGATATGCTCAACCAGGTAGACGAAACAGGATATATGGACCGGAATGCGCACCCCGGCAATATCGGAAAGACGACCGAGAAAGCGCGCCTTTTCAAGGTCCACACCGACCTCTTCCCATGTTTCGCGCTCCGCGGTTGAGCGGGGATCGCCATCGCCGTTTTCCACTTTTCCGCCCGGAAAGCCGATATTCCCCGACCAGGGATCGTGTTCGTTCTCCGCCCGCTTTATGAAAAGCACCTGGAGACCGGAAGGGGCCTCGCGTACGATAAGCGCCACCGCGGCATGGGTACCGCCATGCCGTGGCCTCAAATCAGGCACATACTCGGCAAATCTCTGCTTCAAATGTTCACAGGTAATCATAATCATTGGCAATAACCGGATTCTCCATGCTGATCCAGCGCATGAAGATGTTGTTTATAGTAGCCTGTCCCGTCGAGCATGACAACGCCAAAATGAATCGGCCTCTCCGCCCGCACCATGCCGAACGGTGAAACCTTTTGACATCGCAGCTTCTTTCCGCTAGGTTGTGCCGAACCCCTGTCCCCGGCCGGTGACGGCCATTTACCCAGTATCTTTTCCGGAGGTTTCATGATCCGTTGCAGCAAAAAGACCCTGGCCGGCGGCCTGCGCATCGTGGCCGTCCAGCTGCCCCATCTTCACAGCGCGGAGATCGCCATCTACCTGAAAGTAGGCGGCCGCAACGATCCGCCGGGGAAGGAAGGTCTTTCCCATTTTCTCGAACACATGCTGTTCCGCGGCACAGCCGAATACGCAACCACACTGGAACTGGAAACGGCCTTCGAAGCTTTGGGCGGCAGCGTCAATGCGGCAACCGATGCCGATTCCACCTGTTTCTATACCCGCATTCACCCGCGCAATGTCGTCACCGGAATAGAAATTTTTTCCTCCATGCTGCTACGCCCCTCCCTTGCGGGAATAGATATCGAAAAAAGAATCATCACCGAAGAAGCCCTGGAGGACTCCAACGAAAAGGGTGAAGACATCAATACCGACAACCTTGCCAGTAAGCTCCTCTGGCCCGAGCACCCCTTGGGCATGCCCACGATCGGTTCTCTCCGGAGTATCGCCGAATTCACCGACCAGGATCTGCGTGAACATCTGGATCGGTACTATGTTCCCTCGAATGCGGTAATAACCGTTGTCGGCGACATCGACCCGGCAACCCTGTTCCCGGCGTGCGAGCGGTGCTTCGGCTCGTGGCGGGGATCGCCCCCACCCCCGCTCTGCCCCGCACCGGCCTGCCAGGATACCCCCCGGACATTGTACGTGAAAGACATGGACAGTCAGGTAGCCCTGCAAGTCGCCTTCCGCGGGTTCAACCGCTTGGACCGGCGCATCACCCCGGCTCGCCTGATCAGGAGAACCCTGTGCGGCGGCGGCAGCTCCCGGCTGCTCATGTCCCTGCGGGAGAAACTCGGGATAACCTATTCGGTAAGCGCCGCCATCTCTGCCTATGATGAAACCGGCTGTTTCTCCATCGACCTTGCCACCGCGCCGGAAAACCTCAGCCGTGCGGTGGAAGAAGTCCTGATAGAAACTCGCCGGCTTACCGTGGAACTTATGGACGGCGAAGAACTGGAGCGAGTCAAGCTCGGCTATTTTTTTGACCTGGAATACAGTCGCGATTCAACCTACGAAATGGGAGTGCGGTATGGCTGGGGCGAGCTCATGGCGGCTTTTACCACCATCGAGCAGGACCAGCAGGAGAGCGCCTCGATAACCTCCGAGAAAGTTCTCGAAACGGCGCACAGCCTCTTCGCTCCGAAAAACCTGAACCTGGTTGCCGTGGGCCCGGTAACCGCGGGAATGAAACGGGAGATCGCAAAGCTGCTGCAACGATACGAACATGAATGGGACGTCCTGCCATGAACCCGCGGCCAAAACCCGCAACCGAAATTTTTCTTTCAATGATGGCATGCAGCGGATTTCGCAGTACACTTGCCGGTATCCCCCAACAAACAACCGCCCTAACGAATACTTCGCATAGAAATCAGCTGGTTTTCGGCCGGACACTCCCTGCTGAAATGGAGGCAACCCATGCGCATTTTTCTTGCCGGCGGAACCGGCTTTGTCGGCGGTCATGTCCGTTGCGCCCTGCTGGAAAACGGACATGAACTGCGTATTCTGACCCATCGGCAAACGGCCTGCCCGGAACCGGGAATCGAAGTCGTGGATGGAGACGTAACACGACCGGACACCTTTGCGGCGGCACTGGACGGCTGCGAGGCCATCCTCAACCTGGTGGGCATCATCCGGGAATTTCCCCGGCGCGGCATTACCTTCGAACGGCTTCACGTTGCGGCGACTGAGAACCTCCTGTCGGCCGCCCGCAAGGTTGGCGTTCGCCGGTTCATCCAGATGTCGGCACTCGGTTCACGCGACGGGGCGGCATCCCGCTATCACCAGACCAAATTCCGGGCGGAACAATGTGTTCGAGCCTCCGGCCTTGATTGGACCATTTTCCGCCCTTCCGTCATTTTCGGGCCGAGGGACGACTTCATCAACAGGCTTGCATTTTATGTGAGAAAATTTCCCCTGGTACCGGTGATCGGCAACGGCTTGTACCGCCTCCAGCCCATTGACGGCAACGATATTGCCCGCTGTTTCGCTATGTCTCTGGACATGCCTGAAACGATCGGCCACACCTATGAACTCTGCGGTCGCGACCGCTTCACCTATCGGGAACTCCTTACAGCCGTGGCCGGGACGGTCAGCAAGTCCTCGGTCAGGACGGTCACCATACCCGTCTCTTTCATGAAGCTGGTAACCCCGTTCCTGCAGCGCTTTTCCTTCTATCCCATAACCATGGACCAGATTACCATGCTGCTGGAAGAAAGCATCTGTGACTGCAGTTGGCGGGAAACGTTTCGCTTCGAACCGGTCGGCTTGGAGGAGGCAATCCACGTATACCTGAAAAATCGTTGACAACATCGGCAAGCCCCCCTGCTACGTTACACAGAGATAATCCCTGCCCTCGACGAATCCGGCAAGGTTTGCCCAAGACCGTATCTGGCTCCGTGCTCCGCGGGTACCGACAGTGACGAGCAGCTTCCCTCCCGATTGCGCCCTCACCTCATTCGCAGCCAGTACCGGTGCTCCGTGAAGGACCCGGCCGACCTTGCGCGGATCCACATCCACCCAGCGGGCAACCCGGATGCCCTCTTCCCGCAACGTCCGTTGCCAGGCTCTCCCCTCAAGACCCGCTCCGGCAAGCGTTACCTCCTTCTCTCCGGCAAGAAATCCCTGTTTCAGGTGGTAAGCCTTGCATTTCCGGAAGGCGGACGCGGTATATTCCGGAAGGGTCCGGGTCGCGCGATCGGGACGCTCACGCCAGAAAAACAGGGTTCGGGAAAGGCGGGAAAAGCGGACGCCGGCAGCAGCCATCCGAAGCCACAGGTCGTAGTCTTCCGCCCAGCCCGTTTGCCGGTATCCGCCAACGGCCATGACCGCTTCCCGGCGAAACATCACGCTCGGGTGAACAAAGGGAGACTCAACGAACAGGTCACGGATAATTTCCTCGTGACCGGCAAGCCCGTTCTGCCACTGCTCGTAGGCACGCATACCGGTACCAAGACCGGTTCGGGGAAAGTGGCGAAAAGCGCAGGCGACGAGGCCGGTTGACGGATTCTCCTCCAGGAACGCAGCCTGGATTTCCAGTCGACGGGGATGACAAAGATCATCACCGTCCATCCGGGCTACGACGGATGAGCGGCACTCCTCGAGGCCGACGTTCAGGGCGGCTACGAGACCGCGCTGCGCCGGACGCAGCACTCGCACCCGCGAATCGCGGCGAACCGCAGCGGCAAGAATAGCGGCAGTCCCGTCGGTGGACCCGTCATCAACGGCCACCAGTTCCCAGCTCGGGAGGGTCTGACGGAACAGGGATTCCAGGGCCGCCGGCAGATGGCGCTCTTCGTTGCGGACCGGCAACAGAATGGAAACGGCGGGTTTTTTCATGATCAGGCCAATCCCGGGAGGAGTCTGACGATTCCCTTTGCGAAGAGCTCAACCGCAATGGAGGCAAGAAGAAGCCCCATCAGGCGGCTGACGATCGAAAGGCCGAGGGTGCCGATCAGGCGACCGATCCTGCTGGCCATGCGGAGAATGATCCAGGTTATGAACGAAGCAAGGACGACACAGCCGATGATAAGCCAGACATGAAAGGGCCCGGCCGCGAGGTTCGCATAGATGATGACCGTGGAAATAGAGCCGGGCCCGGCCAGAAGCGGCACCGACAGAGGCACGACCGCCACACTGGCCAGATCCGGCGCGATCTCCGTCGTCTCGGCAGCCCCTTTCGTTTCTTTCGCGAACATCATGGAAACAGCCATGAGCAACAGGAGGATACTTCCCGCGACCTGGAAGGAAGCAATACTGATACCGAACAGCTGCAGAACCCTGTCGCCGACCAGTGCCGCCAGGGCCAGAACACTCGCCACGGAAAGCCCTACGGTTCGTGCAATTTTTTTCCGTTCCGCATCCGGAGATGTTCCGGTAAGGGCAAGGAACACCGGCAACACGCCGAAGGGGTTGAGAATTGCCAGGATGGCAACGAAAATTTTCATATACGCGGACAACTCAAGCATGGCAAACCTTCCTTTCGAACGCAAGGAGAAGTCTTGAGCGGACATTCACGGAGTGAATCCAATGCACGCGGCGACCGAACTTCGATCAGATCAACTCCTTGAGCGTCTCGCGCAACTCCCGTACCGTATAGGGCTTGGACACCATCCCGCAGAACCCGTACTGCCTGAAATGGGCGAGAATCGGGTCGTTGTTGTAGCCGCTCGAGACGATTCCCTTCACCTCGGGATCAAGGGCAAGCAGCGCCTTCATGGTCTCCTTGCCTCCCATCCCGCCCTTGATGGTCAGGTCCATGATGACGGCATCAAAGGGCCGTCCCGCTTCCAGCGCCTCGCGGTACCGTTCCAGGGCACACTCGCCGTCCCCGCATACCTCGATCTCGTAGCCGAGATGATTGAGGATTTCCCGTGCTATCTCGCGTATGATTTCCTCATCGTCCATGACGAGAATCCTGCCTGAGCATGAACTTTCGTCACTCGCCTGGTCCCGGTAGTCCCCCGGCACAGGCTCGATTTCTTTTGCGGATGCCGGAAGGTAGAGGTGGAAAACGGTACCGACCCCTTCCTCGGATTCGACAGCGAGATGTCCCTGGTGATTCTTGACTATGGAATACACGGTAGCGAGCCCAAGACCGCTTCCCTGCTGTTTCGTCGTAAAATAGGGGTCAAAGATCCTGGAAAGATTTTCTTTCGGTATCCCGACGCCCTGGTCCCGTATGGATATGCAGATGTACCTGCCGGGATCCAGGGGAAGAAAGTCGCAGCCGTCGACTTCCATATTCCTGGCCGTGACCGAAATGATCCCGCCATCCGGCATTGCCTGATCGGCATTGATGATCAGGTTGTTGATCACCTGACTCATCTGCCCTTCATCAACGTCAACCGGCCACAATTCTTTCTGCAGGTTGAATTCGCACTTTACATTCGATCCCCGCAGCATAAATCCCGCAGAGTCGGTGATCAGCTGAACGATCGAAGCGGTTTTTTTGACTGGAGCTCCACCCCGGGAAAAGGTGAGCAGCTGCTGAGTCAGGGCCGCCGCACGCTCGCAGGCCTTTTCCGCATCAGCGAGACGTTCATGAGCCTTTGTCGCTGGGTCGGCAAGCATCTTCGCCAGGGAAACATTGCCCATGACGGCCGTCAGGAGATTATTGAAATCATGGGCAATGCCGCCCGCGAGAACGCCGAGGGACTCCAGCTTCTGGGCTTTGAGCAGCTCGTTCTCCATCTTTTTTCTTTCGGTGATATCACGGATGTGCTCCGCTACCATCAGCACGTTCCCGGTATCGTCGAAGATGGGAACCGCACGGATCTCGATATGGCCGATACGGGCATTATACATTTCCCGGAAAACCGGCTTCCCCGTCCTGAAAACCTCCAGGGCCGAGCATGAGTCGCACGGCTTTTCCTGCCCGGGATTATATGCCTCGTAGCATCGGGGACTATGGTGACGGATTTCCGGTGGGACGTATTCGTAGCCGCCGATCCAGTTGGAATGGATGATGCGCAGATCGCGATCGATAACCACCAGGTGGTCCGGATTCGCCTCGAAGATCTTGTTGAGAATGGTTTGCGACTGCCTGAGTTCCCGCTCCGTACGCTGCCGCTTCTCGATATCGTCGTTCAACTGCTCGTTGACGTCGGTAAGTTGGCGGTTGAGGTCGGACAACCGTACATTCAGCGAAGAAAGGTCCTGTGTCCGTTTCTCAACTTTTTGTTCCAGTTCAGTGCGGGCCGCCCGCAGCGAATTCTCCACGCCCCTCCGCGCTCGGATGTTCAGCAGGAGAAAGAAAACCAGCCCTCCGAGGAGGCCGATCCCTGCCACGGTAGCCCAGATGACGCTTTTCCTGATTTTGTGAAACGGCTCCGGTTCGTTGATGACAACGCTTCCCGCGGGCAGCAGTCTCCTGTCGATGTGGAAGCGACGAAGCTGGCGGTAGTCGAACAGATACCGGGCAGGGCTCCGGGAGAGAACGTGAATATTTTCGATCCGCTCCCCCTGCAGGATTCGAAGGCCCATTATTCCCGCGGTAAATCCCTGGTCATAGCCGCTGGTCAGTTTTCCGCCCACGATGCCGAAACCGAGATTGAAATCCCATGACCCATAGATGGGAACCCGTGACTGTTCCGCGATTCGGGAAATACTCTCCACATTCTCATTGAACTGTACCGCCGGATCGCCGTAAAAAAATGAGTAGAAAATGATCGTATCAGGCGGCAGCGACGATACATCCGCCACAATTTTGTCCAGGTTGCCGCTTTTCGCGAAATCGAAGCGCACCTTCCCCTTGTAGCGTGGCAAGAGTTTCTTCAGCTCCTCGAACACCTTGCGGCCGGGGGTACCATGGTCGTTAATTACGAAGATACTTTTGGTGCCGGGGTGCAGCCTGAGGGCAAGATCTATGGTTTCCCCGAGGTCGGCCGTCTCGCTCACCCCGGTATAGAATTGCTCGCCCCGCAGATCTTGTTTCTTGAAATAATTAACGCCGCAAAATACCACCGGCACCCTGCCAAAAATTCGATCACGATTATCAAGCAAAAAAACGAGGGCATCGGTATCGGAACAAACAATCAGGTCGAAGCTGGTTTTTGCGTACTTGATCGAAAGGATCCGCGCAAGCTCCCGGAAATAGGGAGCTTCGTTCACCCACTTGGTATTCATGTACTCGATGTAGATCCTGGTTTCGATGTCCACGGGCGCCAGGGCCGTAATGATTCCCCGGGTGATGTCATCGGTCCAGCGGAATCCCTGGTGATAAGAGTTGAGGATAAGGACGTTTTTCTTAGCGGCTGCATGAGTGGAAGCCGGAAAAGCAACGATGCCGACCAGAAAAATTACGAGGCACGGTATTATGGTAATATAAGGTAGCAACTTGTTCCGAAACGGGTGGTTCTCGTCCGCACCCCTTGCTTCATACATGGTGATTCTCCAAGGCAAGATCTTTGAATAACGGGCAAAATTCATTACTATTCTTTTCTGCCGGCAACCCGCACCATCGATGCCCTCAGACAGAGTATCCGTTTGCAGGCAATAGTAGCACGAATGCGATTTGCGGGTCCATACCGGCGACGCATTCTTATTTCATGTCGTATCGGCTAGTTAAAACGGTTCTTGAGGAGCTTGCCCGCCCCTCCTGTGGAAACCATGGTTTTATCGGAATGCTTGAACCTTGTCGGTGAAACGGAAACTAACTTTTACCGCCAACAATTTTTCGCCATATTCGTTGCCGATCAATTACTCTGCGGAATTGCCCAGGACCTGCCTTGCAAACCGCACGAAACGGCGAGCCCGCCATGCGGCTTTTAGTCAAACTAAAATTCACAAATACAGTGGGTTAGAGGATTTTACCCGGAATATTATATTTGACAAAAATAAAGGCGTTGTGTATTATTTTCGAGGCGTTTACCGGGGTTTGTCCGGTTGCGACTCTCACGTTCACGTTACTTTCCACGCATATCCCTATTCACTCAAAACAGAGCATTTTTTCGCTTGCATCGCGCTTGTTACATACTGTTTTTTTCGAAGCTACTGAATTGTAATGCGATGGGCAATTCGGTACACACTAACTCTAATGGAGGTATGACATGGCAGATGTAGTTCAAACAATTGACCAATTGGTAGCAAATGCACGCAAGGCAGCCGACATCATGAGGAATTTCACCCAGGAACAGGTCGACAAGGTTTGTGCGGCAATGGACGCGGCAAGCGTGGCCAACGAGCAGAAGCTCGGTGAAATGGCCGTCGAAGAAACCGGCATCGGCCGGGCCGACCACAAGGCCATCAAGAATCACCTCGGCGCCCATGTTGTCTACGAGTACTTCAAAGACAAGAAATCCGTCGGCGTTGTCAAAGAAGAAGACGGCGTGAAGTATATTGCCGAGCCGTTCGGTGTGATCGCCGCCGCCACGCCGACCACCAACCCGACCTCCACGGTCATGTTCAAGGCGCTGATTGCACTCAAGAGCCGCAACGTCCTCATCTTCGCCTGCCACCCCCGTGCACAGAAGTGCAGCGTCGAAGCAGCGAGGATCATGCGCGACGCGGCAGTTGCGGCAGGCGCGCCGGAAAACTGCATCCAGTGGATCGAGGAGCCTTCCATCGAAGCGACCGGCCTGCTCATGAAGCACCCGGGCGTCAACCTGATACTCGCCACCGGCGGCAACGCGATGGTCAAGGCCGCTTACAGCTCCGGTCACCCGGCAGTCGGCGTCGGCGCGGGCAACACCCCGGTGCTCGTCTCCAAGAGTGCCAACCTCAGCGTTGCGGTCAACAACGTTATTGCTTCCAAGACCTTCGACAACGGCACCATCTGCTCTTCCGACCAGTCCATGATCTTCGACGACAAGGAAACCTGCGACAAGGCCGTCAAGATGATGTTAGAGCGCGGCGGCTACCTGGTCAACGACGAAGAGAAAAAGAAACTCGAAGCGGTCATGTTCGACAAGGAAAGAGGCGTACCGGCAGTCGCCATCGTCGGCAAGTCTCCGCAATTCATCGCCAAGCTGGCCGGCTTCGAAGTGCCCGATGACGTGCAGTTCCTTCTCGTGCCCCTCACCACCATCGGTCCCGAGGACTGGTTCAGCCATGAAAAGCTTTCCCCGGTTCTGGGTTACATCGCCTTCAACAGCTCCGACGAAGCGATCGCGGCCGCCAAGAGCCAGCTCAGATGGGGCGGCGCCGGTCATACCGCGGCTCTCCATGCCCAGGACGAAAAAGTCATCGAGAAGTGGGCCATGGAAATCCCCGCATTCCGGCTGCTCCTCAACCAGCCCGCGGTACACGGCAGCGTCGGTCTCATCTACAACAAGCTGCCGCCTTCACTGACCCTCGGCTGCGGCACCGACGGCAACAACTACCTGGGCAACAACATCAACTACAGCGACCTGCTGTGCTACAAGGCGCTCGCCGAGCGTATCGTTGATTACGAACGCGACGAATAATTTCCGAACCATTCTGCATTGTTTCCAACCCCCGACTTTCCCTCGGAAAGTCGGGGGTTTTTTTATGTGAGCCCGCCTCCTCGAACCAACCTTTCTATCCTCAAAAAATATCCTTTAGTATGAATAAAATATGCTTGACATTTTGCCAGAATATCAGTTTAAATAAAATTGTTTTTATTGTAGTGAAAAGGCAAAAAAAATAGCGACACCCGAATCTTCGTCTGCAAATAAGGTTTGGCTTCATTGGAGTGGGGGTGAATGCTGAATCTTATTTTTGTGGTACAACGAGCAACCCTAAGGAGGCATACATGAAAGACGAAAAAAGGTTTATGCAGGATGTGGGCATGTCGGAACTGCCTTTTCCGATGAAAGTTCTGTCTCGGGAAAATTCTGAAGGACAGCATACTATCGCCAACATTTCAATCGCCGCCCGTATCATGCATGAATTTGAGGCCGGTTGGATAGACAAATTCATTCAGATCCTTCACCAGCATCGGAATCACATCGGAACGGAATCGCTCAAGGCAAACATTCTCGACTACATGAAGGAACTTAACGCAACCAAGGTCAAGGTGGACTTCAACTACCCCTTCTTCATTGAAAAGCTGACTCCCGTCACCAAGGACCCATGCCTTGTCAGGTATAAGTGTACCTATTCGGCGAGTGTCAGCAAAAGCGACCTGAAGCCGAAGGTTTCTCTGAAGATCACCGTTCCTTGCGTTACCAGTTATCCGGCATCCGATATTGACAAGCCGGGCGGTCTTTTCGGCCAGTTGAGCCGGGTTGAACTCGAGGTGCAGTCCCAGAAGGATATTTTCCCCGAAGATCTGATTGAGCTCGTGGACAATCACGCCTTAGTTCCTGTTTACTCTTTCCTCACGGAAGAGGACCAGGCCTACGTAATCCAGAAGGTCCACTCGGAAAAGAAATCCAGTGTCATCATGATCGACGAGATCAAGGAAGAATTGGCCAATATGCGCGATATTGACGGATATTCCTTGAGCTGCTCAAATTTCGGCATGCTTCATTCCTATACCACCTTCATCGGTACCGCGAAAAGCATGTGGATTCCCTTGAGCTGAAACACTTTTGTTCGGACCGAAACACGGCAGCCCGCGAAAGAGGGACTGCGCACGGAAGAGAGGCAAACCATGGGTTTTTATCTGCATGGAACGGCAAGGAGCAATACGACAGCCGGACAGCCGATCAACCGGATCGGGTCATGAACATGCATTCCTCGGGCCGGTATCACAGTTCTACTCTGTGGCACCGGCCTTTTCATTTTTCACCGGATAATACTCAAGTCGAAAGAGCATGAATTTGGGTTTCTGGCCACAAGAATCGTCTTGCAGAACTCGACTTTAAAATCCGTGGACCACCGGGAATCTCTGGGCTGTGACCCTTACTTGCCGCACCACCGCGCGCAGTGCCAGGAATATTTTTTTCTCCTGACAAGCCAGCACAATTTTTATTTTTAGTAAACGTTCTGCGATCTTATTTAAACCAAAAGTAAACTATTTTGATTTTAGCTAAATTTTTTTCCTTGACACGTTCTTGATAAGGGGTCTAGCATAGGCCGGTTTGTTGCTGTTTTGCCGAGATCCAAAACAAAGAACAATTTTTAGTTATAGTTAACAAGGAAAATTTACTGTTTCGCCAATAGCGTGTTCACTCGCTTCAGAACACATTATTACTGGAAAGGAGAAGTCATGGCACGGAGTACCACGGAAACGCTGGCTGTTCTGACGAAGGGAGGTTTACAATGGTAGACGCATTAATTGGTATCAGTATCTTGCTGCCGTTTATAGCCGGTTTGCTCTGCTTTATCATGAAGAATCACCAGGGCAGAGCCGTTATAATCGTTACTACGGGAATAGTCCTGACGATCAGTTCCCTCTTGCTGTTTCATAATCTCAACGGGCCGTACGGGTATACCCCTGAGACACTGCTCGGCATGAACGTCAATTCGATTATTACTTTTGCTGATTTTGCCTTGCTGTTCATTATCCTCGGAATTGCATTCAAGCTCGGCAACCCCCTGATTATCGTCCTTACGCTGCTGCAGATCATACCGTTAGGCTATTTCGAACTGAAAATGGTGCATCATGTAGAAGTAACGCCTGCCTTCTACATCGATAATCTTTCCATTATCATGAACCTGATCATCTCCATCGTCGGATCCCTCATCTGTATTTTCGGTATCCGCTACATGGAAGAGCATGAGCATCATCTTCACCTGAAAAAAACCCGCCAGCCGAGATTTTTCTTTTACCTGGTAATGTTCCTCGGCGCCATGAACGGCCTGGTGTTCGCAAATAATCTCCTCTGGCTCTATTTCTTCTGGGAAGTGACAACCTTCTGTTCGTTTATGCTGATCGGCCATGACAAAACGGAGATCGCCGTCAGGAATGCAACCCGTGCCCTCTGGATGAACATGACCGGCGGTGTTGCTTTTGTTGCGGCGATTATCTTCGTATATTACAAAACTCAATCCGCCGAATATCTTTCCCTGCAGACACTGATCAACCATGGGCCGGAAGTAATGACCGCCGTCATGCTCCCCTTTGCCCTGCTCTGCTTCGCGGGATTCACTAAGGCAGCCCAGGTTCCCTTCCAAAGCTGGCTCTGCGGAGCGATGGTGGCGCCGACTCCGGTTTCGGCTCTGCTCCACTCGAGCACCATGGTTAAAGCCGGCGTTTACCTGGTCGTGCGGATGGCGCCCGGTTACCAGGGCACCTACCTCAGCACCATGGTCGCGACCTTCGGCGCCTTTACCTTCCTGACCGCATCCGCCCTTGCGGTCAACATGAGCAACGGCAAAAAGATTCTCGCCTACTCCACCATAGCCAACCTCGGCCTCATCATTGCCTGCGCCGGCATCAACACCCCGGCGGCAATCATAGCGGCAGTCCTCCTGATCATCTTCCATGCCGTATCCAAAGGCCTGCTGTTCCTCTGCGTCGGAACCATCGAGCACGCTATCGGCAGCCGCGACATCGAAGACATGCGGGGTCTCTACAACTCCATGCCCGCTATTTCCCGCATCACGATCATCGGCATCCTCACCATGATGCTGCCGCCGTTCGGCGCGCTGATGAGCAAGTGGATGGCGATCGAAGCCGCCGCGAATATTCCCTGGGTTGTCGTCATGGTAGCCCTCGGCAGCGGCCTTACCGTCCTCTTCTGGGCTCGCTGGGCCGGCCTGTTCGTCAGCGGTCCCCATCAGAAAGTATTCGAGTCGGATGAGAAAGAAGGGTTCCTGGCCCCTGTCACTACGATCTTCAAAGGATTTTATACCAAGGCGAAATGGAAAGACCCCGCTTCCATCAAGATACCGCTCCTCACCCTGGCGGTTGGAGCTATCGTGCTGAGTCTCGCGGTACCCTGGCTGTATACGACCCTGGTCGACCCGGTTCTCGCCTGTTACAAACCGGGGCTCTTCGTTGAACCGTTCAAAACCAACCCCTTGGGCTTCACCAGCGGTGCCGGAGCCTTCTACGTCCTGCCGATCTTCCTCGTCTCCATCATCGGCTACATCGCAGCCGTCGTGGCCGCGAAACAAAAAGATCACCGGGTATTCAGCGCGCCGTATATGTGCGGTGAGCAATACTCCGATATTGCCCAACCCAAGTTCAGAAGCCACCTGAACAGCTGGAAGGACTATGTTGCCGCCAATATCTACATGCAGGATATCATCGGCGAAGAAAAAATATCCTACTGGATCAACATTATCGCTCTCATTATCTTGATAGTCTTGTTCGGGGAGGTTTTACGATGAGCATGAACGAAGTTATCGCAATACTTGCAGCAATTTTCGTGTCGCCACTTATCGGCGGTATCGTCGCAGGTCTTGACAGGAAGCTGACCGCGCGCCTCCAGGGGCGCTACGGTCCGCCGATACTCCAGCCGTTCTACGATGTCTTCAAACTGTTCGGCAAGGAAAAGATGATCGTCAACTACTGGCAGATTTTTTGCGCCTACATGTACCTGGTGGCGGATGTATTGACCGTTATCCTGCTCGCCATGCAGTCCGACCTGCTGCTTATCTTTTTCGTGCTGGCGGTCGGCGGCGTCTTCCTCGTTATCGGCGCATTGGCGGCAGAGTCGCCCTACAGCCAGATCGGCGCCCAGCGCGAGTTGATCCAGATGCTGACCTACGAGCCGCTGCTCATCCTGGTATTCGTCGGTATCTACCTGGAAACCGGAAGCTTCAAGATTTCCGAGATAATCGCCAACTACCATGAGCCGCTGCTTATTTCCCTGCCGCTGCTGTTCGTGGTCATGGGTTATGCACTGGTGATAAAGCTGAAGAAATCACCGTTCGACATCGCCACCTCTCATCATGCGCACCAGGAAATCGTCAAGGGTGTTCTCACTGAGTATTCCGGTCCCTATCTGGCGATCATCGAAATCTCGCACTGGTATGAAACCGTCTTCATTCTCGGTCTCTGCGCCCTGTTCTGGCATACCAATCTCATCTGGATGGCGGTTCTGCTCGTGGCAACCTATTTCGGTGAAGTCCTTGTTGACAACATCTGCGCCCGACTTACCTGGCGCTGGATGCTCCCCCACGCCTGGACCGGTGGACTGATTATGGCCTTTGCCAATTACTTCTGGATTTACGAGAAAATAAAGTAAGCGACAGGTGAGAAATCTCATTCCTGTTGAGTTGAAATTACTCAAAATCGTTCGAGACGTCTGAAACGGGATGGTCCGGCGCTTCGCCTGAAAGCAGATTGCGGCCGAACACCGACCCACAGTCCGCAATTCGACCAGGGCGTCGTGACCACATCCCTTACGAGAGGTTATCTGAATATGAAAAGTCTAATCAATAAATCGAGAGTCAAATCTCCCTGGCTCATTCACTTCGATTGCGGCAGCTGTAATGGCTGCGACATAGAAGTTCTCGCCTGCCTCACTCCTGTCTACGACATCGAGCGTTTCGGGATTCTCAACGTCGGGAATCCGAAGCACGCCGACATACTGGTGGTCACCGGTGCCGTCAATCACCGAAACAAGAAGGCTCTGAAAAACGTGTACGACCAGATTCCGGAACCGAAAGTGGTCGTAGCCATCGGCGCCTGCGGCACCACCGGCGGGATCTTTCGCGATGCCTACAACGTCGTCGGCGGCGTTGACAAGGTCATCCCCGTGGATGCCTATGTTCCGGGATGCGCGGCCAAGCCCGAGGCAATCATCGACGGCGTCGTCATTGCCCTTGGCAAACTTGCCGAGAAAGGCAAGAAGGTCGACCAGGGTATCTACGAGCGGCTCGAACAAGCCCAGAAATTCATAAAAAGCCGGTAGGAAAAGGGAAGGAGAGCTAATCCATGAAAGATTGTGTGGTTGTCATAAGCGAGGATAACACGCCGGAGATCGCCCCGGATAAGATTATCACCCAGACCCGGGTGTTGAAGGATGAAGGGTTCCGGTTCGTTACCATGTCCTCGGCGGACCTGGGTGACAGCGTCTGCGTGTTATACCATTTCGACAAGGACCTTCAGCTGGTAAACCTGAAAGTTGATGTACCGAAAGGCACTAAGATACCAAGCATTGCTTCCGTCTACGCCTGCGCCGTTCTCATCGAGAATGAGATCAAAGAGCATTTCGGCGTGGAATTCGACGGCCTCCCCCTCGACTTCCAGGGAATGCTGTATCTGGACGAAGAGGTACAAAAAACTCCCTTCTGCAAGATCGGGATCACCAGGGTGTAATCCCGCGATCATGCCCCGTCGCACGGCGGGGACCATGCATTTTACCGGAATTTGACCTGTACGAGGAGGCATATACATTATGGCAAGATCAGTAATACCATTCGGTCCGCAGCATCCGGTACTACCGGAACCGCTGCACCTGACCCTGACCGTGGAAGACGAAATCGTCAAGGAAGCGTTACCGAAACTGGGTTATGTTCATCGGGGCCTGGAAAAACTGACTGAAATCCGCGACCATAACCAGATGATCCAGATCGTGGAGCGGGTGTGCGGCATCTGCAGCTGCATGCATGCCCAATGCTACTGCCAGGGCATCGAGGAGCTGATGAATATCCAGGTCCCGTCCCGGGCGGAATACCTGCGCGTGATCTGGGCGGAAATGCACAGGATCCACAGCCACCTGCTGTGGCTCGGGCTTTTTGCCGATGCGTTCGGCTTCGAGAGCCTTTTCATGCAAATCTGGAGAATTCGCGAACGGGTCATGGACCTGCAGGAAGCCACGGCCGGCAACCGGGTCATCGTCTCGGTCAATTGCGTCGGCGGCGTCCGGCGTGACATCAGTGCGGAAAACCAGAAATGGATTCTCGATACGATGAAAACCATGGAAAAAGAGTTGCTTCAACTCAAATCAACAATCATGGACGACTTTACCGTGAAAAAACGGACCGTCGGCATCGGCGTACTGTCGAAGGAGAAAGCCTATGAGCTGGGCGCCGCGGGTCCGACGCTGCGCGGCAGCGGAATCGCCCAGGATATGCGCCAGACCGGCTATGCCGCCTATTCCGAACTGGACTTCGAACCGATTGTCGAGACGGATGGCGACTGCTATGCCCGGAACCTGGTCCGTTTCAACGAAACGCTCCAGGCCATAGATCTCATTCGGCAGGCATTTGCCAAGCTCCCTGACAGCGAACTCGCAGTCAAACCGAAAGGTCTGCCGAACGGCGAAGTAGTAGCCCGTGTGGAACAACCGCGCGGCGAGGTACTCTACTACCTGAAGGCAACCGGCAAGAAATACCTCGACCGGGTACGCATCCGCACCCCGACGTTCGCGAACATACCGCCATTGCTCGAAATGTTACCCGGGTGCGATCTGGCCGATGTCCCTGTTCTCATTCTGACTATTGATCCCTGCATCAGCTGCACGGAACGATAACCCATCGGGAGACGATACCATGTTTATGACAAAAACCGTTTTAAAGAACCTGATGACGAAGTACGCTACACGGCTCTATCCTTTCGAAAAAAAGGAAGCTTACAAAGATGCTCGCGGCGAACTGAAAATAAATTTGGATAAATGCATCTTCTGCGGCGTATGCAAAATGCGCTGTCCCTCGCAATGCATAAAGGTGGACAAAGAGGCGAAAACCTGGGAAGTCGATCCGTTTTCCTGTGTCTATTGCGGAATTTGCGTCGATGCCTGTCCCGTTAAATGCCTCTATCAGGAAAACCAGTATCTCGCACCGGCGGAGGAAAAAGACCTGGTCCTGTGTATTCAGGAAGCAAAAGCCGAGCCGGCTGCCCCAACACCCTGACAGTGATGGTAATCTATGTACATGGCAAGCAGCAAAAGGGGAAAGGAGCGGACGCACCGCTCCTTTCCTTTTACCTTCCTCCTCGCTTTTCTCCATGACCGGTCGGTCGGCAGCGTCGTTCCCACAAATATACGGAGCTGACCGTTTACTTCCCCGCTTCGATTCGAATTATCGAAAACCGCATGTCACCGCTCGGCAAGTGCAAGCCTGACGCCCAGGGAAGCAAAAATCCCGGCCGTCAGCCAGCCGAACCACCGGGCAATGCGCGGTTTTTTCAGGACAATTTCCCCGACACTGCCGGAAAGCCAGCCGATAACGCTGAAGACGACAACCGCCTGCACCATGAAAAGAATCCCCAGCAGAAACATCTGCAACGACGCGTTTCCTGCGCCGGGAGAAACGAACTGGGGAAGAAACGCCAGAAAAAAAAGCGCAACCTTCGGGTTGACGACGTTCATGATGAAACCCCGCCGGAACAGGAGCCAATGGCTCATGCCGTTGTCCACGCCCTGGGGAAGCAGGATGCTCTGCTCCTTCAGGGATTTCCAGGCCAGAAACAGGAGGTAGCCGGCCCCGGCGAATTTCAGTACCTGGAAAGCGGTCGCGGACGAATAGAGCAGCGCTGAAATGCCGAAAGCGGCTGCCGTAGTATGGACGCTGACCCCACTGCACATCCCCAGCGCAGTGACGATGGCCGCCTTTCTTCCCCGGGCGATGCCCTGGGCGACGACGAAGGTATTGTCCGGTCCTGGTGCTATGGTAAGGGCAAGCGAAGCGCCGAGAAAACAGAGCATGGTTGCCGCGGTCATGGATACATCCTCCTGGCTCGATTTGGTGCACTGACCAAAAAGATAAACGATTTGGCCCAAAGTGTCAAAAGATCCTCCAAACCGGCAGGAAAGCGTTTTCAGCAAAGAAGAACGGCGTTGACATTACTGCCAAGGCTTATTAGAGTATTCCCCTCCTCAACTGCGGAAAACCCACCACGGGAAAAGGGATATCATCATGACCGAATTGAACAGCTTCTTCGCTGCCCTCAGCGGGTATGTGTGGGGTGTGCCGCTCCTGGTGCTCCTCGTGGGAACCGGCGCGCTGCTGACTTTCCGACTGCGCTGCCTGCAGGTCAGGATGCTGCCCCATGCCCTGTATGAGACGTTCGTAAAACCAAAATCCAATGAACTGGGAGACATCAGCCACTTCCAGGCTCTGATGGTTGCCCTGGCGGCAACCGTCGGCACCGGAAATATCATCGGCGTGGCCACCGCCATCTCGATCGGCGGCCCCGGCGCCCTGTTCTGGATGTGGGTCACCGCGGCGGTGGGAATGGCCACCAAGTACGCGGAAGGGGTCTTGGCCGTCAAGTACCGCATCAAGGACGAAAACGGTGAAATGGCCGGGGGACCCATGTACTACCTGGAACGTGGACTGGGCCGGAAATGGCTGGGCGTGCTGTTCGCGCTGTTCGGCTCGATAGCGGCATTCGGCATCGGCAATACCGTCCAGGCAAATGCCGTAGCCGGCAACCTGAAGGAAACATTCAATATTTCACCACTGGCCACGGGAATCGCCCTTGCGCTGCTCACCGGCATCGTTATCCTGGGAGGAATCAGGAACATTGGACGGGTATCCGCTATCATAGTCCCGTCGATGGCAATCATTTACGTTCTCGGCTGTCTCGCCATCCTGTTCCGCTATGCCGACCAGGTACCGACCGCCCTGATGATGGTCTGTCATGACGCCTTCACCGGCACGGCGGCAACGGGCGGTTTCCTCGGCGCGGCCCTGATGCTCGCTATTCAGAAGGGCGTATCACGGGGAGTCTTCTCCAATGAATCCGGCATGGGCAGCGCACCGATCGCCGCGGCCGCGGCCAAGACCAACGAGCCCTGCGAACAGGCGCTCGTGTCGATGACCGGCACCTTCATCGACACCATCATCATCTGCACCATGACCGGCCTGGTGCTGATCGTTACCGGCGCCTGGCATTCCGGCGCCGAGGTTTCGGTCCTGACGAAATCCGCCTTCGACATCGGCCTCCCGGGGAATTCAGGCGGTTACATAGTGACGTTCGGCATTGTCTTTTTCGCCTGCTCCACCATCATAGGTTGGGCCTACTATGGTGAAAAATGCCTGGAATACCTGCTGGGGGTCAAGGCCCTGTTCCCGTACCGGCTCCTCTATGCACTTATCGTCATGGTGGGCGCCACCATCAAGCTGGAACTGGTCTGGAACTTCGCCGATGTCATGAACGGGCTCATGGCCGTGCCGAACCTGATCGGCCTGCTCGGCCTTTCCGGCGTGGTGGTCGCGGAAACGAACCGCTTTCTGGCGGAACGAAAAGGCCTGATGCCATCCGTAGATAGAGACTCTTAACAAGAGAGGGGTGAATACCGCTTGGTACTCTCCCCTCTTCATCGTCTCAACCATTCACCAGAAACGTCCCAGCATATTTCCATTCTGGAACCCTCGCCAATAAATGATTGCCTGTTGATTCGAAATTCTCCCGGAAAAAAACGTATTTGCAAAGGTTGATGCTCTCACAAAAAGTCATTCCCCCTCCCTTGACTCCGGTCTATACACCCGCAAGGGGGGAGGGAACTTATTTGAGAATTTGCGAAACCATCAAAGGTTGACAGTATAGGCCGCCCGCAGGGTGAGGCCCAATGCCGCATTTGAAAGAACCTTCACCGGACGGGTAAAGAGTTACATTTGAATCTGTCAGTTGCCGGAGAAAAGGTTTATCGGGCCGTAAGATGGCGAACACCCTTTTCCAGTCCTGCCAGGTTAAGCTCGAACATGGGAATGA
This sequence comes from Geobacteraceae bacterium, assembly GCA_040773465.1. GTDB lineage: Bacteria > Desulfobacterota > Desulfuromonadia > Geobacterales > Geobacteraceae > RPRC01. The sequence goes on from JAXGWF010000016.1 coordinate 53,653, forward strand.
TTGAACCGATAACATCAATTGTCTCGCTGTGGCGCCACAGCGAGAATGAAATGGGGTTGAACCAGGCACTATGGCGGAACGTACCGGCCAGCATTTTCAAACGCTCGATGCTCGCCTGTTTCTGACGGTATTCCGGCATGATCGAGCCGTCGATTGCCAGCAGTTCTTCAGGTGCCATACTGGCGTCGCCGACAAACACCAGCCGGGTTTCGGGATCACGCCCCAGGAGGTCCTCAACTGCCTCCGGCCTGGCGCGGCGCTCGGGATCGCGCCAAATACGATCCGTGATGGTATTGTGAAAATAGCGTATGGAAAGGTCGTTGAATTGGGAACGGGCATAGTGAAAGAGGGCCTGGACCGTTTCTACGTAGGGGTCCATGGACCAGCCGCCGTTGTCGATGAAAAGAAGTACCTTGAGCCGATCCGCCAGGCGCCGGTCAAAGATGATCTCTATCTCGCCGGCATTGCACATGGTATGGTAGATCGTCTTGTCAACACTCACGACATCTCTCGGTCCGGCCGGCACCAGGCGTCGAAGGCGCTTGAGGGCCTCTCCCATCTGCGAGCGGGACAGGGGAGCGGTCCGCGAATAATCCTTATAGCGTCGTTCCATGGCCACTTTTATCGCGGAACGATTGCGCGAGGCGCCACCGATCCGCATGCCGCCGGGACGCTTGCCCGAATGTCCGACCGGCGAGACCCCACCGGTGCCGATCCATTTGCGGCCGCCGTGATGCTCGCCTTTCTGGTCCTTGAGACGATCGAGAAAATACTGCACCAGTTCCTGGCTGCTCAAGCGGCGAAGCTGTTCCTCGTCGATTCCCAGAGCCTTGGCCAGTTCCGCCGGCTCCTTCAACCACTGTTCCAACATGTCCCGCACCGTATCGTCGATGGTGATCCCCTGCAGGTCGTCCGCCTCCGCACCGGCAAAAAGTTCGCTGAAAATGCGGTCATAGACATCGAAGTCCCGCTCGCTTTTTACCAGGATCGATCGCGCCACAGTGTAAAAATCGTCCAGCGATGTAACGAGGCCGAGGCTCAAGGCTTTCTGTAGGCGCAAAAAAGCGGTGGGCGTAACCGGCACGCCCCGCTCGTGCAGGGTATAGAAAAACGGTACGAACATCGAATCAACTCCCTGTTCAAACTAAGGTGAAACTGCTGGAAACGGTCACGAAGCCGCCTGCATGACCGCCTTCTCCAGGTCGTTGCTCTTTTTGAACAGGATCCCGAGATAGGGAAGAATCCCGTCACTCAATGCTTCGGTGCGGAAGTCCGGATCAGCCTGCAGTGCCCGGATCCAGTTGAGGAGTTCTCGGGTGGCCGGTTTTTTCTCGACTCCTTCGATCAGGCGCAAGCGGTAGAAGGCCGCAATCGCGGCATGGGCCAAGTCCTCGGAAAGATCGGGAAAGTGTACGGCTATGATGCGGCGCATCATGTCGGGGTCCGGGAAGGCGATATGGTGAAAATTGCAGCGGCCGAGAAACGGGTCCGACAGGTCCTTCTTGGCGTTTGAGGTGATGATTACCACCGGCCGGTGGCGGGCCGTGACCGTGTGATCGATTTCCAGGATATCGAACTGCATCTGGTCGAGAACGTCGAGCATGTCGTCCTGGAAGTCGGAGTCGGCCTTGTCGATCTCGTCGATGAGCAGCACGGTCCGCTGATCGGCAACAAATGCCTGGCCGATCTTTCCCATGCGGATATAGTCGGAAATATTGCTGACATCGCGGCTCGAATCGCCGAAGCGACTGTCGTTGAGACGGGTTAGGGTGTCGTACTGGTAAAGCGCCTCCACCAGTTTCATGCTCGACTTGACGTTGAGGATGATGAGCGGCATGCCGAGGCTCTCGGCGATGGCATGGGCCAGCATGGTCTTGCCGGTACCCGGCTCCCCTTTAAGAAGCAGCGGCATCTCCAGTGCAATGGACACGTTGACGATGCAGGCCAGTTCCTCATCAAGTACGTAGCGGCCGGCCCCGCCGAATCGGTGAAAATTCTGTTCTGTCATGGTGGTAAAAACTCCTGATTTCGATGCAATTAATCATATCGCGATGTTGGGGCAGGCACATGTGTCTGCCCTTTCGACAATGTGGTGGGCGAACACCCGGGTTCGCCCCTACGAAATCCCAAAATACTCAGGCTCACCCCCAAGCGATCCGTGCCTCATTGCGCAGCGGGATGCGTGTATATTCGAATTCCGGGTAGCCGATCATCATGCCGCCGCACATTTTGTGGCCCGACGGCAAGCCCAGCGCCGTGGCGACCCCGGGAGAACTCAGAGCGGCCTGGAGAAGGAAGCCGGCCCAGCAGGTACCGAGACCGTAGGACAGGGCGGCAAGGTCAAGAGTGGCAAGGGCAATGGTTGCCGACGTGCCGACCACCGGGTCATCGGATGCCCCATGGGCAATGATCAGCCCAGGAGCCTTGCGCAGGATCGGGTCGCGGCCCATCTCCCACGCCTTCAGCATTCCCTTGATGCCATGCACCTCCGTACCTTCCAGGGTGCGCAGCCATTCAATCACCTCGAGGGAGAGGAACTGGATCTCCTGCTCGTCGAGGATAACCTTCCAGAAAACCGTCTGGGTATTCATGCCGGTCGGTGCATAGCGGACGATATCCATCAATTCGGCGATGACGTTGGGATCGAGCGGCTCCCTGCGGTAGTTTCTAACCGAGCGGCGTCCCTTGATGAGTTGCCCCACCTGTTCCGGCGTGAGCCGCCAATCGGTTGAGAGAGGCGTACATTCAGCGATCGGCATGCGGCAGTGGCTGAGCGCCCCGTTCGGGCAGGCGGCAACACAGTGGCCGCAGGTAATGCAGCCCTTCTCGATCTTTTCAATCGTAGTCGGGTAGCCCGAAGCGGGAAACCCTTCGCCCTGCGCAATGATACCCACCGGGCATGCCATGATGCAAAATCCGCAGCGCTGACATTTGCTTTCGTCAATTGTAATCAATCCCATGCCATCCTCCCGTGTCCCCTGTCGGCTCACTCCTGTTTCGTAACCATCTGGTCGATGAGCAGATTGATACCGTCCACCGAACGCTCCATGTATCGTTTGTCCCCAACCGTTTTCGCCAATAGGATACCGCCCTCGATCAGAGCGATGAACGTGGCGGCAAAAAGCCGCGCATCGGCATCCGGGCGGATTTCGCCGTTTTCCCGACCAGCATCGACCATCGCAACGAGACGGTCCTCCCAGGCGGTCAATACCCGGCGCACCTCACTGTGCAGCTGCGGATGGGCGTCGTCGGCATCCACGGCGGTGTTCAGGATCGGGCATCCACCCATTTTCACGGTTTCCTCGAAAAAATCGAGGAAGGTTGCCGCAAAAGCCCGGAGCCTGTCAACGCTTCCCCCGCAGGGCTGAATCTTCTCCCGCACCCTCTCGGAAACATGCCGGACGCTGTGCATGAACGCCTCCACCGCCAGAGCATCCTTATCGGCAAAGTGGCCGTATATAGCCCCCTTGGTCAAGCCGAGGGCATCGCACAGCATCGCCATCGAGGTCCGCTGATAACCGTTCTTGTTGAAGATTATCGCCGCTTTTTCAATAATTGCCTGTCTTGTTTCTTCCGCTTTTCCCAAAAAATATCTCCATATCAGTAAAGTTATGAAGCAAATATACCAGGTGGTATATTCTTGTCAAGCCAATAAATACCGACTGGTATATTTCCATCGAAAAGTCGAATGCCCCCCGGTCGGAAATAAACATGGAAAATTTGAAAAAATACGTTTCCCCACATGCAATAGTTTTGCCCGTTCCCCGCATAGTGTGATACTGTCCTAACGTTCGCAGGGCATGACGGACTGCATGGGTAATGAGCAGGCGCAAGGCCGATCAACGAATCCGGGAGGTGTTGGTACATGGCAGGGAAAACAGCATCTGAAAATGCACGGGAAAACGTTCAGTTTTCGGTGAGTCCGGCGGGAGAGAAGTTCCCGCTGCCGGTCAGGAGCAAGTATGCCGCGGAATTCAAGCGGATCGAAAAACTTGCCAAAAAGGCGCGAAAAGAGGGCAAGGAAATTGTCGTCGTCATGGGAGTCGGTTTCGTCGGGGCGGTCATGGCGGCCATTGTCGCCGACACCACGGACGAAAAGGGCACGCCGAGCAAGTTCGTCATTGGCTGTCAGCGCCCCAGCACCCGCAGCTACTGGAAGATTCCCCTGCTCAATCGGGGCCTATCTCCGGTAAAGGCCGAAGACCCCGAAGTGGACCGGATCATCTCCCGTTGCGTGCTGGACAAGAAGACCCTGACCGCCACCTACAACAGCGAATGCCTGTCCCTGGCGGATTGCGTCGTCGTCGACGTCCAGTGCGACTACAGCAAGAACAGCCTCGGCAACATGCGCACCGGCGAAACCGATATGGCGGCGCTGGAGGCGACCATGCGCACCATCGGCGAAAAGATCCCTCCCTCGTGCATGGTGCTCATAGAAACAACCGTGGCGCCGGGCACCACCGAATTCGTTGCCTGGCCTATCCTGAAAAAGGCCTTTGCCGCCCGCAACATCGATTCCGCCCCGATCCTCGCTCACAGCTTTGAACGGGTCATGCCCGGAAAGGAATATGTGTCCAGTATCCGGGACTTCTGGCGTGTCTGTGCCGGCTGCGATGACGTCGCCCGCGACCGGGTAGTCACGTTCCTCGACCAGGTGCTGAATACCGACCACTATCCGCTGACGGTCATGGACCGCCCGATCGAGTCCGAAACCACCAAAATCGTTGAAAATTCCTATCGCGCCACCATCCTTGCCTACCTCAATGAGTGGAGCCTGTTCGCCGAGCGGAATGGGGTGGACCTGATCAAGGTGATCAAAGCCATCAAGGTCCGGCCGACCCACAGCAATATCATCTTTCCCGGTCCGGGCATCGGCGGCTATTGCCTGCCGAAAGACGGCGGACTCGGCTTCTGGGCCTACCGTCACATCCTTGGCTTCGAAGACGGCGATACCTTCTTCAAGATCACTCCCAACGCCATCGACATCAACGACACGCGCGCCCTGCACGTGGCGGAACTGACGCGGGACGCCCTCCGCAACCAGGGCCGCTACATCGCCGGCGCCGACGTGCTGATCTGCGGCGCCAGTTACCGACAGGATGTAGGCGATACCCGTTACAGCGGCAGTGAACTCGTCGTGCGGAAGCTGACCGAAATGGGCGCCGAGATGCGGGTGCATGACCCGTACGTGGACCACTGGTATGAGCTGGAAAAACAGGATACCTACCCGTCACCCGAACATTCCTGGAAACGGTTCTTCCGTAACCAGGACGGGCTCACCACCATAACGGTGCAGAAAGACCTGGCAGCGGCACTGAAGGGAGTCGAAGCGGTGATCTTTGCCGTTCCCCATGCCCCCTACCTGGATCTCGACCCTCGGGACATCGTTGCCTGGGCCGGAAGACCTCTGGCGGTCATCGACTGCTATGGAATACTCTCGGACGATGCCATTCGCTCGTATTTCGAGACCGGTTGCGAAGTCAAGGCCCTTGGCCGCGGCCATATCCAGCGCATCAAAGAAGAAGTCAGGAGGAAAAAGCGCGACTAAATCACAGGGAAGGCTTTTCCGAGCAATCCTCTGGTCAACCAGACTTGTATTTACTTCTGAAAACCACCGGCGCCAAATAAACGCCCAGCATCATCCCGATACCGATAACCAGCGGCATGAGTGCATCCAGGGTGAATTCGGGATAGTTGTGCCAGGTCATAGAGGCCGTAACCAGCGAAGACATTATGAGAATCCAGGCCCCAAGGTGCAAAAATTGCAGCGGTTGCTTGAATTGGAAGGGTTTTTCATGCCAGGTGGGACGCTGCCAGGACTCCGGTGATCTTTTATTCAGAAACTGCAGCGCCAGAAGAACCAGCATGCCGGCGATACCAAACAAAAACCCGAAAACGAGTTGCCTCAAACCGACTGGTGGATCGGAATGTGCCGTTACCGGACCCGCCAAAGCGCTGAAGGCAGCAGAAGCGGCAACTATGCCCAAGCGGATATAAAGCCATTTTTTCATGTTAATCATCTTCTCCGTTTACCGTCTTGCATCGATGACAGGCGTCTGCCCCGGTGCAAAAAGTATGCATCGGTTTTCCACTATACCTTGTTTTTGTAATCAGATAAAGATTCCTTCCCGTTGCTGCCCTGATTTTCCGGGACAACAGCAAGCGTTGACGAACGGCATGCTCTGCCGGCGCCGATGAAATGGACCGAACTATTGCTTGCTACGCATTATGTTGTCAATTCGAAATCAAGCACACGTCGCGGGAGTTTCCAGGAGATACGAGAAATCCCGCCAGATCCGGAAGCGCAGCGAAAACCAGGTCCGGCCCTGCTGCGGTTATTTCGTCGATACTGCCATAGCCATAGGTAACCGCTGCCGTCGATATACCATTCTTTTTGCCACCGATAATGTCATGCGATCGATCGCCGACCATGAGCGTAGCTCCAGGATCAAGGTTCTCGGCAGCGAGAATATGGGCTATCAACTCGCCCTTGTCCGACATGCGGCCATTCAGTTCACTGCCATGAACAGCGTGAAAGAACCGGGCAAGGTCGAAGTGGTCGAGGATCCGCGCGGCATACACTCTCGGCTTGGACGTAGCGAGAAAGATGCCGAATCCCGCAGCGCTGATTCTTTGCAGCGAAGGAACGCTATCCGGATAAAGCGCATTCTCGAACATGCCGACCTCGGAAAATCGCTTTCGGTAATGGAACAGGGCCTGATCGAGCAATGCGTCATCTCCCGTATTCAGCAGGCGTGAAAACGACTCGCGGAGAGGCGGCCCGATGCACCAGGTGAGATGGTCCGCGCAAGGCGGATTCACATCGAGCATATCGAGGGAATATTGAATGCAGCGGGTGATTCCCTCCTTCGGATCGGTCAGCGTTCCGTCAAGATCAAATAAGATAGTGGATATCGTCATTTTCAATTCTCATTTTCAATTCAGGGATTCGCCTCCCCGTGTCGGGGCAGCGTGCGAATGAACAGGAAAGCCAATGGCGGCAGGATAACGAGAAAGGCATAGAGCAGCAGGTAAAACGCCTGCTGCACACCCATGGTGTCGGCCAGCTTGCCCACCAGCGGACCAGTGACGATGAAAGTGACGCGAAAGGCCAGCGACTGGAGCGAAAGGATGCTGGCCCGGTTGGCCGAAGGAGCTTCAACCTGGGTGTAATTGAGGAACATGGGTCCGCGCATGCCGCGCATGCTGGTCAGCAGGTAATAGAACAGGAAGCCGCAGACGCCGCCCACCAGGCCGAGGCCGAAGTAACCGGCCAGGATCATGACGATGAACAGCAGGATCATCCTGCGGTCGCCGAGCACGGCATGCACCCGGTGGCTGGCCAGGGCGAACAGCGCCACGGTCAGGTTGGCGCCGGTCCAGACCGGACCGAACCAGCCGAGGGGCACGCCGTGCTCCTGCATGTAGGGCTGGATCAGCCATACCGGGTAAAAGGAAGCGATGCCGAGAAAGGTATTGAGGAGAAGTATCGATCGCAAGCGCCGGTTTTCCAGCAAGGCATAGCGGGTGGTCCGCAGGGCCTCCGCCAAGTGGGAGTGGGTCTGAATGGCGGCGTCCCGGGGCGGCTCTTTCATGGTACGGACAACGGAAAAGGCAATTACCCAGACTGCCACCTGGATGAAAAAGGGCACCAGGGGAGCAGAGGCATACAGCAGCCCCGCGAACAGGGCGCCGATGGCTTCGCCGCCCTGGGAGAAACCGTTCACCCGCCCTTCGCAACGGGCATAGAGCCCTTCCTCCTTTTCCTCCTTCAGGGTTTCGAACAGCAGGGCGCTGTCGGAACCGCTGATGAAGGACAGGGAAATGCCGAGCATGATCTCTGCGGCAAGGACATCGCCAAAGGAGTCGGCCACCGTGTAAAGACCCCAGCCCGCTGTGCCGAGCACGGTGGCGATGGTAAGCGCGGTACGGTAACCGAGACGGTCGCTGACGTAGCCGGAGGGATATTCCAGGAGTACGGTGGCAGCGGAAAAAATACTCTGCAACAGGAGGATCTGGGTCAGGCTCAGGCCGATATGGTCCTTCCAGAAGAGGGTGATGATCGCCATGGGGAACAGCATCCTCTGGAGGAAGGCAAAGGCGTAAAGTTTGCGGATATTGGCGTGGAAACCGCTCATTCCACCTCGTCGACACCCACCCCCGAGACAACGGAAAGGGGTTCCTCCCGGGTCACGTCATAACCGGGCCGGGCATATTCGTCTTTTTCCTTGATCAGCAGCCAGTTCTTGTCCTTGCCGCCCCAGCGGGTCCGAACAAGGGCAAAGCCGCCATGCAGCTTTTTCCCGGAAATCCGGATCTTTGCCGCTCCCCGTTCGAGCATTTCGGCGAACGTCTCGCCCTCCCCCACCGGCTCGAAGGTTCCCCGGTCCCAGATGATCACGCTGCCCGCACCGTAATCCCCTTCCGGGATGCGTCCCTCGAACTCGCCGTACTCCAGGGGATGGTCCTCCACCGCAACCGCCAGGTGCTTCTCGGCGGGATCGAGGCTTGGCCCCTTGGGTACCGCCCAGCTCTTCAGGACCCCGTCGTCTTCCAGGCGCAGGTCGTAGTGCAGGGTTCGGGCATGGTGCTTCTGGATCACGTACCGGCGCGCCGAACCCGTTTCATGTGCGGAAGCTCCGCTTTCGCCCGAAGGCTCCGGAGTGCGGCTGAAATCGCGTTTTGATCGGTATTCATCGAGTGGCATCGCATGGTATCCCTGTAGGGGCAGACCCCTGTGTCTGCCCAAAGGCAGGCAGCCACGGGGGGCCGCCCCTACGATTATTTCCCGAGGATCTTCTTTGCCTTTGCCACCAGGTTTTCCACCGTAAAACCGAACTGTTTGAACAGTTCTCCCGCCGGAGCGCTGGCGCCAAACCGGTCCAGGGCGATGATACCGCCCCGGTCACCGACCCATTCATGCCAGCCGAAGGAAGAACCGGCTTCTATGGCAAGGCGGACGGTTACCCCGGACGGCAGCACTGACTCGCGGTACGCCGCCGGCTGCTGGCGGAACAGTTCCCAGCACGGCATGCTCACCACCCGGGCAGCGATACCCTCCGCGGCAAGTGTCGCGCGGGCCTCAAGGGCAAGTCCCACCTCGGAACCGCTGGCGATGAGGATGACGTCCGGCGCGGCCTTTTCTTCCCGCGCAAGGATATAGGCACCGTTCTTTACCCCTTCGGCACCGCCAAGTGCGCTTCTGTCAAGGATCGGCAGGTTCTGGCGGGTCAGCACCAGCATGGTGGGCCCGGTAGTACGCTCCATGGCGGCACGCCAGGCATGGGCGGTTTCGTTGGCATCGGCCGGACGGATGATGCAAAGGTTCGGCATGGCCCGCAGCGACGCCAGGTGCTCCACCGGCTGGTGCGTGGGGCCGTCCTCGCCGACTCCGATCGAATCGTGGGTCATGACGTAGATCACCGGCAGCCCCATGAGAGCCGCCAGGCGGATGGCCGGCCGGGCATAATCACTGAAAACGAAGAACGTGGCGCCGAACGGCCTGACACCGCCGTGCAGGGCCAGGCCCGAAGCGCAGGCGCACATGGCATGCTCGCGGATCCCCCAGGCGATATTCCGCTCGCCGAAGCTTCCCCTGGCAAAGTAGCCGCTGCCGGAAATGAGGGTCTTGGTGGACGGTGACAGGTCGGCGCTGCCGCCCACCAGCCACGGCACCTTCGCCGCAAAGGCATTGAGTACGGTACCCGAGGCGGCCCGGGTGGCGACGGAACCCTTTTCCGGCGAAAAAACCGGAATGTCCGCATCCCAGCCGGCGGGAAGGTCTCCCGCAATGGCGGTCAGAAGCCGCTCGGCAAGCTCGGAATGATCCTGGCGGTACGCCTCGAACCGGCGGTTCCATTCCTCTTCCAACTCACGACCGCGTCCGACGGCTCGCCCCATGTGCTCCCGCACCTGATCGGGAACGAGAAACTTCTCATCCTCAGGCCAGCCGTACTCCTTTTTGGTCAACCGGATCTCCTCTTCGCCCAGCGGTTCGCCGTGAGCCGAAGAGGTGTCCTGGCGGTTGGGTGAGCCGAAGCCGATATGGGAACGAACGATAATCAGTGAAGGACGGCCGGTTTCCGCTTGGGCCTTTGTAAAGGCTGTCGCCAGCGATTCAAGGTCGTTGGCTTGATCACCGAGGTCCAGAACATGCCAGCCGTACCCTTCGAAGCGGCCGGCGGCGCTGTCGGAGCAGGACAAGGACGTGCTCCCCTCGATGGTGATGCGGTTGTCGTCGAAAACGCAGATCAGCTTGCCGAGCCCCAGGTGTCCGGCAAGCGAAGCCGCCTCGTGGGACGCCCCTTCCATCAGGTCGCCATCGCCGCAGAACACGTAGGTGCGGTGATCGATAACTTCGTGCCCGGGACGGTTGTAGACCGACGCCAGATGGGCTTCGGCCATGGCCATGCCCACGCCGTTCATGATTCCCTGGCCGAGGGGGCCGGTGGTCGTCTCGATACCGGGCGTATGACCGTACTCGGGATGGCCCGGCGTACGGCTTTGCCACTGGCGAAACATTTTCAGTTCCTCGAGGGACAGATCATAACCGGTCAGATGAAGCACCGCATACTGGAGCATGGAAGCGTGGCCGGCCGAGAGAACGAACCGGTCGCGATCGAACCAGCCGGGATTCTTCGGGTTATAGCGAAGAACGCGATCCCAGAGAACATAGGCGAGTGGCGCCAGCGCCATGGGAGTGCCCGGATGACCCGAGTTCGCCTGCTGAACCGCATCCATGGAAAGGGTTCGAATGGTGTTGATGCACAAGGCGTCGATATCATGATGCATGGTTGGATTCTCCTTGCGTTTCATCCTAAATTCGGTGTAAAGGACCTGCCTACCTTTTACCGTCACCATACTCTTTCGACGGGGAAATGGTAAAGCATTTTCCAACATCATGGCACAAAAAGAAATGCTGTATTTCCTCCATTTCGTCGTCGGAAAACAGAGCCGATCGCTAATTTTCATCAGAAAATGAAAATCTGTCCTTTTTCTTTACGACAGAGTGGAGTATAACAAAGTTTTCATTACAGGAGGTGTTTGCAATGGATTGGGAAAAGGCCACCAGAATTGCCTACGCCATCGGCAAGTCTCGGCTGGTTGAATTGAGACTTGATTTTTTCCGTAAAGCGGCCGATTACGCCCGGATACGGGTCGACTGGCAGCTTATGACACCCGGAGAGCGGACTGCCATGGATGCGGCCAGGACCGCATCCCATGACGCTTTCATTGAAGCCTGCGATATGCTGTGCCGGTGCATGGAAGAGGAAAAAGAGGATATTTCCTGGCGGCAGGACCTGGGATACGACCGCAAGGAAATCGGCGATTTTGCCTGCTACCTGCAGCTTATCCTCGGCCTGGTGGCCCGCTGAACGAAAGCCGTACCCGGTTAGGTTGAAACGTATCGACAGAAACCTGATGGAAACAGAATAAGAAAGGTGGTTTATTCGTCGATATCGGTGGGAAGATACAGCTCTCCGTCACCGGCGCCCCCTTGGCCGGTCACGAACCCTTCGATCCATTGGTGGATATTGTTCTGAACCACGGCTTTCAGGTCCCTGGTCAGCTTCTCGCGGCGCTGTTTGTCGTATCCGGCAACTTCCCGCACCTCGAAATGGACATGGGGTCCGGTGGATCTCCCGGTATTGCCGGACAGGGCTATGACGGTGGTGCTGTCAACGCGATCACCCGCGGAAACCTTGACCTGAGAGTTATGACCGTACAGGGTAATGAGGCCGTTAGCGTGATTGACGGCAACCAGGTTTCCGTATCCCTTGTACGGCCCGGCGAAATAGACGGTACCCTTTCGCACCGGGTAAACCCTTGTTCCCTCGGGAACGGCGATATCGATTCCCCGGTGATACATCATCCTGCCACTCCCGAATGGATCGAGCCGCCACCCGACTCCGGAGGTTACCCTGCCGCCATCCACCGGCAGATCGCGATCCGCCAGTGCAACCGCAGGAAGCAGGAACAGGAAAACGGCGAGCATCAGTATTTGTTTCATGGAAGCAACCAGTTGATACTTTTGTTTTTTCCGGAAGACAACACTAACATGCATGTATATACACCTTGAGCCCGAACCAGTCAATGCACCTTTGACCCGGACGATCAGATCCGGAAGCATTTGGGAAAAACCGACACTTCTTCCACACCTCTTCGGTCAACCCCGCGAGAAGTTTACGAATTTCAAATTCCGGCTAATTGGCCATTTGATGCTATTTACTGATGCACGAGGGAGGAAACTACCATGACAAAGCCCCTAATCGCTATTACCATGGGAGACCCTGCCGGGGTCGGACCCGAGGTAATCGCCATGGCCCTGGCAACCCCAGAAATTCAACAACTCTGCCGTCCCCTGGTACTGGGAGACCAGTCAGCCATGGAACGGGCGCTCGCCGTTACCGGCCTGCCGCTCAAGCTGAAAATCCTTGCCGAAGGCGTGCCTTCGAAGAGCGCCAAGGATACGATATTCCTCCGGCCCCTCTCACGCCTGGCACCAACCGACATGGAATATGGCGGCCCATCCTCCGATGCCGGAGACGCAATGTATCGCTATATCAAGGAAGCCGTTCATCTATGCCTGAGCGGCGAAGCCGCGGGAATGGCAAACGCCCCCATCAGCAAGGAAGCCATGAACCGGGCCGGTCACTACTATCCGGGTCATACGGAACTGGTGGCGGAACTGACCGGCTGCACCGATTATGTCATGATGCTGGCGGGAGACCGTCTCAAGGTAACACTCGTAACCATCCACGAGGCCATCGCCAATGTGCCGCGCCTGATCACCTTCGACAATGTCCTCGCCACCATCCGGGTCACGCATCGCAGCCTTCATACCTATTTCCGCAAAAACCCCCGGCTCGCGGTCCTGGCCTTAAATCCCCATTGCGGCGAAAAGGGTCTCTTCGGCGACGAAGAACGGCGTTTCATCGCCCCGGCCGTCGAGGCTGCCCGCGCCGAAGGAATCGATGCCCGCGGCCCTCTTTCCGCGGACATGCTCTTTCACTTCGCGGTCCAGGGAGAGTACGATGGCGTAATCTGCATGTATCATGACCAGGGACTGATCCCGCTGAAACTTATCCACTTCCACGACGGCGTCAATGTAACGCTTGGCCTACCCATAATCCGCACTTCGGTGGATCACGGCACCGCCTACGACCTTGCCGGTACCGGCCGTGCCTCGGCGCTGAGCATGGCGGCCGCCATCAAAATGGCTGTGGGAATGGCGAAAAAGGCCGGCGTGAAAAGCAGTGTCCGAACAAGGAAACCACGGACCAGAAGTGCGGGGACCACAGCAAAAAGCAGTAAATAAATCTAACTATGCCGATGTCTCAGGAAGGCGCTCATAGCATTCAATACATTAAAATCCCCCTCAATCCCCCTTTCATAACGGGGGAAGTTGATTTCCGCAGTGTTATTTCCCCTCTTTAAGAATGAGGGTCAGGAGGGATTTGAGATTTTTGACAATGCAGTAGTGCTTTACCAGACGCAATCACTCCGCATCACGAGGTACTTTTTTGACTATCACGCTTGATCTCAAAAAAACCATCATTGTCGTTGCCGGCCTTGTTATCCTTTACGCCGCCTATGTCGGCATTTCCCTTCTCACCCTCCCGTCGGTCGATTCCCTCAAGAACCGCCGTATGAACATGACGATCAGGGTAAAAGACTGGAAGGGACACTACCATCCACTCCAAATCGGCCCCAAAAACCGTTATTGGACGTCTTTGGCGGCAATTCCGCCGGAAATGAAATGGGCCGTAATCCTCGCGGAAGATGAAAATTTCTATCGCCATGAGGGTATTGACGTCAAGGCGATCAAAAACGCCATCAAGCACGACCTGGAAAAGAAGCGTTTCGAACGAGGTGCTTCCACCATTACCCAGCAGGTGGCAAAAAACATCTTCCTCTCTCGGGAAAAGACCATTACCCGCAAGATCAAGGAAATCATTCTCGCCCGCAGGATGGAACAAGAGCTGACCAAGGGAAGAATCCTCGAACTGTACCTGAACGTGGTTGAACTGGGACCGATGGTGTACGGAGTCGGACACGGCGCGCGCTATTATTTCGGCAAACCGGCCTCGGCGCTTACTCCTCGGGAATGCGCCTTCCTGGCCGCCATGCTTCCCGGGCCGCGAGTCGCCTACAATCCTTACCGCAATATGCGCAAGGTCGTACGACGTTCCGACATGATTCTGAAACTGATGCGGCGCAAAAGGGTCCTGTCGGAAGCTGAATACCGTTTCGCTCTGGCGCAGGAGCCGAATATCGCCGGTCTGCAACGGAAAGTAGAAGAGAGTATCCAGAAGGAAGAGGTGTTTGAAAACATAAGCAGCGCCGTGGCGTCGGAAATTCCCGAAGAAGGCGAGCAGCAACCGGCGGCACCGGAATCCACGGAAATCGGCGTGCCCGATGAAAAAGCCGCTCCGCCACCTGAAGCAAACACGTCACCACAGGAACAACCTGCCCCTATTCAATCCCCTTCTGCCGGGGGAATAAACGACAACCTGCAACGCTGAAAAGGGTTCGCGGTTTATAAGACGGCTGAACGCCATCTGAAAGGTAACTATTCGAAAGTGCCGTGCAGAAAAAGCCCCGGCCGTCGGAATAAAAAAATCCCCCCGGAATCCAGTCCGGGGGGATTCAACTCAGCCGAAGATTTTTTTCAATACATTACGAAGCCAGCCTGATTTCGGTTTTCCCGCCGCTTGGAAGTTTTCTTTGACCTGTTTCAAGAATTCGGCAAGCTCAGTTTGACCCTGTTGTGCATTTTCCATTGATACTACCCCCTTGAATATCCATTGTATCAGGCGCCCCTCACAAGCGCGGCGCCTCTGAAACGGAAATATCGCCTTTCTTCGAAAGGCACGATTGCATTACGGTGAACGACTCCTGAATTCATGGCAAGAATAGAGGGGGAAATGGTACAGGCGCCGCAAAAACAGGTATTCGGGCTATACGCGAACATCCGTGCTGTTACCGGATAATACGGAAAGTAAAAAAATTAGCAAGAGAAAACTTGTTCAACAACCGGGAGTTACGATATTTTTTCAAGGAATACCGGCCTGGGCCGAAACAGATGAGCCTGAATCGGCCGGCAGCCGCGGCATTGCTTTTTCAAATGCCGAAACACAGGCGGGATCCCATTTGCTGCCGGAAAACTTCTTCAGGACGGCAAGCGCCTCTTCAGGGGTTTTCCCCTTCTGGTAGGGACGGTCGGTGGTCATTGCATCATACCCGTCGGCAACGGCAATTACCTTCGCGCCAAGAGGGATGTCGGGATCCGTCAGATGTCGGGGATAGCCACGGCCGTCAGGACGCTCATGGTGGCAGCGGATATAGGAGAGAGCGTCTCCCAGGAAATCCAGGTCTTTAAGGATATCGGAGCCGGTCTGGGGATGCCGGGTAATCTCACGGACCACGTCATCAGGGTTCTTCTTGTCATGCGGCAGGAAAAGCCGGTCGGAAAAGCCGATCTTACCGATATCATGCAGACGGCCCGCCACCCGGATCAGTTCCACCTCCTCGCCGGTTAGCCCCATTTCCTCGGCAATCAGTCCGGCAATAGCTCCCACCCGTTCGGCATGCCCCTCGGTATACTTGTCCCGTGCCGCAAGCGCGCTTGCCATGGCCGAAACGGTTCCGACGGCATTACGGCGGATCTGCCCGTTCAACTCCCGAAGTTCCTGGATCAGCAGTTCCAGGTGGTATTCCCGGGCCTCGACCTTGACCATCATGAGCCCCATGGCTTCGGCAATGGACCGAACCGGTTCCTGCACCTCCGGTCGTGTAAGCGCCATCACGTCATTGGAATACCGGCCGGCGGCAATTTCTTCGATGACCTGAAGAAGACGGTCCAGTTCTTTCATTGCAGTGCCTCCGTCGAGGATTTGTCTCTATCGTGTCGTGCGGGTTGTTCACCGCTCGAGGTTCTAGATCCTGTACTTTTCCACCCGTGCTTCATCAAATTCATGGATAACCGGTATGAGCCTGTTCGTTCCGTCACTCAGCACCTTTACCAAACAGGTGGCGCCCGGCCGGGCCTTGGTATAGCGCAGGATAATTTTGGCCGCCGTTTCCAGCAGAGCGGGTTTGAACGTACCGGTCACGACGCCGAGGGGACTGCTGCCGTCAGCCCACCGCAGCAGTACATCGCCGGAACGCACAAGTGTTTCCAGGGCCTGGTTGTCCGCCTCGTTGCGGCCGATTACGATCTTGGCCCGCGGACCGATCCTGAAGTGACGGCCGGTTTTCAGAATGATGAAATCACGGGGCGCCAGGATCTCGGCATGATCGAAAACGTCGCGAATCTTTGACAGGAAAGAAGGTTCGGTAAGGAGGCAGCCACCGGCCGGGTTTGGATACTCACGAATACCCAGTTCCTCTGCAAGCCGTATCTGCTCCTTGCGGGAACGGCCCGAAATTGCGAGAAGCTTTTCGCGATCGAGCCATCCCTCCTGCTCCGGTATGGTTGGAGGAAGATGCCGCGCCGACAAGGGTCGCACCAGGAAACCTTCAAGTCCGCACTCACGTTCGACAAGTCGCATAGCATCTCTCCGCTGACTCATGGGGCGCTGCCCCAAGACCTCTCCGGTAACGACAAAATCGGCGCCGCATTCAGCAAGATACTCCCCGGCCTTGCGCAGGAAGAAAATTCGGCAGTCGATGCAGGGATTCATGCCGCTTCCATAGCCATGCCGTGGTTTCCTGATAACCTCCAGAAAATCGATGCCAAGTTCAATAACCTTAATGGGAACGGCTAATTCCCGAGCTGCACGGAGCGCATCGGGTTCGCCGCCAGCCGTGCCGCCCTTGCACCTGAAAAACGGCGAGGTAAAATTAATTGCTTCCACCGCGACATCCTGTTCCTGGATAACTTTGACGGCAAGTATGGAGTCAAGCCCCCCGGAAAAAAGTACCAGTGCTTTTCTTTTCATGAAGTCTCTTCTAACGCAAAACCATTACCTTGTTGCGGCTCCGGACATGGCGCGACATTGATCGTGAATTTTCATGAAAGGCTACCATACCGGATGGGAAATTGTAAAGCCCGGCGCGATCGCCGGCACGCCTCGCCACAGTGCCTGAAAAACCCGTCCTATGCAGCCGGCGCCCGGATGATCCGCTATCTGCACGGGTATTTTTTTGCCCGCCGTATCAAGTTTTTTCCAAGCTATCCGATAAATTATATGTGCCGCCGACCCTGGACCGGTACAAGAGGAGGGAAGCATGGACAATCTGGTGAAAAAAGGGGCTCTCGGCTCTATTCTCTGCTCGTCGGGGATTATAACCGAAGACGATATCCGGCGTGCCCTCGAGGAACAGCATGCGTCGGGGTGCCGGTTCGGAGAAGCCTTGGTCAAATTGGGAATCGTGATGCAGGAAGATATCGACTGGGCTCTGTCCAATCAGTTGGACATACCGTATGTCCGTCTCAGCGATAAAATAATCGATCGAAGCGCCACCCAGCTGATTCCGGCGCAACTTGCCCGGAAATACAACCTGATACCTATTATCCGTACGGGAGACGAACTCCACATTGCCCTGGCAGACCCGCTGAACAAGGCTGCCGTTGCGAGCGTCGAAGAGGCAACCGGCTGCACGGTAACCGTTTCCATTCCGATCATCCGGGAATTGCGGGAAATGCTCGATATCTTTTACGGCCCGGAACCGGGTGACCGAACCTTCGGTTTTACCTCCACAAGCTTCAGTGAGGAAATCCTTGTAAAAATCAACGCAGACAGGAGTGGGGCGCGCCTCCTTGAATACCTGGTCCTCTTTTTCATCCAGAACGGCATCACCTCGATCTCCCTGCTTCCCGGCGGCGGGATTGTCCGCGTGTCGGGACGCAGGGGCAGCATCTTTCGTGAAATAGGACGGTTTCCCGCCAATTCCTATCCCGAGCTTGCCGCCACCATCAGGAAAATCACCCGGATAAACGGCTCCCGCGAAATCGCCGCCCGGGGAGAGTTCGTGTTCCGCTACCGGGAAACGGACGTCATTTTGCAGGCATCCATGGTTCGCGCGGCGGAAGGAGAATGCATCACTTTAAGGATGCAGCCGGATCCATTTTTCCCCAGCGGGCTTGCCGATTTGGGACTCACTCCCGAGACGGTCGAAAAGTTTCGCGCTCTCGGTTCTCCCGGCTCCGGGATGATCCTGGTCGCCTCCTGGAATCGCGCGGACCGCGGCCGCTTTCTCGACCTGTTTCTCCAGGAAATGGATACTACGGGCAGGAACATCATTCTCATTGGTGATGAACTCGGCAAGGGAACCATCTCATATCCCCGGATCCCCCTTCCGCCGGAAAGCCCGGAACAACTGGAGACCGCCGTCGCTGCGCTCCTCGATCACTCCCCGGACGTGCTGGTCTTCAACGATGCCTCGGACAGCCGCTCCTTCCTCACCGCCTGGAGGGCGGCTTTGCGGGGATGTCTGGTAGTCGTGGGGATTTCCCGTTCCGGCTTGGACGGCACCATCGACCAGCTTATCCACGAGCGTCGGGCAAACCGTTCCCTGGCCTCCGGCATTCGCGGAATTGTCACGTTTACCAGTGTCTACACCCTGTGTCCTTCCTGCCGAAAAACCGACCACGAAACGGATCATCACATGAAACGGCCCGCCGCCACCTATTTCCATGCCCCGGGATGCCCGGAATGCCGCTATTCGGGATTCGGCGAAAAAAAATACCTGGTTGATGTGCTTCCCTTTGACGCGGACCTGCAAAAGGTTCTCGCCATGGCCGGGGAAAGCGCCGACGTTATCTCCTGCCTCGAAAGCAGGGGGCACCGCGGCATCGCCGGGGATCTTGCGGAAATGTTCAGCAACGGGGAATTATCCCCTGAAGAATACCGGGCTGCTCTCGCCCGATGACAGGAAGAATTTGAACGGAGATACACTCAATGGCACGAATCGACGCGCTTTTTAAAATGATGCATGAACAAGGGGCTTCTGATCTTCATCTCTCAACCGGGTCCCCTCCCATTTTCCGACTCCACGGCGAAATGGTGCGCCTCAATTTCAAATCACTGGCCCACGAAGAACTTAAGGTTATCCTGTTCGAGATCCTGTCGGAAAAACAGCGAGCCGACTTCGAAGCGCGCCGCGACCTGGACTTCGCCTATGCCATTACCGGCCTGGCCCGGTTCCGCGGCAATATCTTCATGCAGCACAAGGGAATCGGCGCGGTCTTTCGCATCATCCCCAGCAAGATCCTCTCCGCTGAAGACTTGGGACTCCCGGAAGGGGTCAGGAAGATGACCCTGCTGAAGAAAGGCCTGGTGCTGGTGACCGGGCCGACCGGTTCGGGGAAGTCGACCACCCTGGCCGCCATGATAGACCTGATCAACTCGACGCGGAAGGAACATATCCTCACCCTTGAAGATCCTCTCGAGTTCATCCATGAAAACAAGGAATCCCTCCTCAACCAGCGGCAGATCGGCGAACACTCGGAAAGTTTCACCGCCGCGCTCCGGGCGGCTCTCCGTGAAGACCCGGATGTAATCCTCGTTGGGGAAATGCGTGACCTTGAAACCATCAGCCTCGCCATGACCGCCGCCGAAACCGGGCACCTGGTGTTCGGCACCCTCCATACCAACTCGGCAGCCAAGACCGTTGACCGGATCATCGACGCCTTCCCCCGCGACGGCCAGGAGCAAATCCGCACCATGCTGTCCGAATCGCTCAAGGGAGTGGTGTGCCAGCAACTTCTCAAGACAGCAGAGGGCAAGGGGCGGATCGCCTCCATGGAGATCATGGTCGGCACGCCGGCTATCGCCAATCTGATCCGTGAAGGAAAGACCTTCCAGATTCCTTCCGTAATCCAGACCGCCAAAAAAGACGGAATGCAGCTCATGGACCAACACCTTCTCGATCTTTTGAAGACCAAACGCGTTACGCCGGAAGAAGCGTATCGCTGTGCCCACGAGAAAAAACAGTTTGAACAGTATCTTCCCGACCGGGCTGCGGCCCAGCCATGATAATCTGTGCGGCTTTTGCCTCTCCTCTCCTGATGGCAAGACCGTGCGCAACGGTTGCAGTGGGACAAAGTTTTGCGATATCCGTAACGCTTCGCCCGAGACCGCTTCCTTCGTGAGTGCAGAACGGAATTTGGCCATGGTTGTCGGAGACAAGTTTATCGCCGAGAAGATCATGCCCTATGACCTGGCGGAATTCTGTGACGCAAGCAATTTGCCGCTGCGCCAAGTGGCGACCAGTCTGAACAATCTTTGTGCGGCGACCATGGGCCGTGTGGAGAGTCTGCCATTGGGTGATGTTCTGACCGGAGAGGAAATGGATTTTGCCCAAGACCTGATCGAAAAGGTCAAGGGGAATGCCGAGCGGCTCCTGACTATTGCAGAGAGCTTTCGCATGTCAGGCTTTAACCTGATTCAGTGAGCTTACAATCCAAAAAGGCCGTTTCCGGATGAACACTAATTAGTGTCCATCCGGAAAGTGCAACCTATTGAAAAATATCGTAAAAAGGTAATTTCTCAGTTTGGTTTTGCGCCGGAATATGGTATATTAGCAGAGCTAATCGGCTGATATTGTTAGACTATTAACTCTGCAAGGACCAAA
>JAXGWF010000017.1:0-70947 GCA_040773465.1 Geobacteraceae bacterium
CTAAAGCAAAAATCGCTTCTGGGAGACCATGTTCTCCTGGGAGCATCTGTGAACCTCCTTTTGAGTGTTGAGAGACCCAAAAGGTATCGCAGATGCTCTCTTTTTTCAAAGAACTGCAGGTAACGCCTTTTTTACACTATCGGCCAGTTAACTCATCGAGTCTTCCGTGAAAACTCGAGTAAAAAAGTGCATTGTTAATCGATAGTGCGGAGGTTACGGAATTTTTTTCTGCATCAATTTGGGCAATTAGTGAAACGATGTCCTTTTCAAGTTTTTCAGACTCTTCATCAAAATGCATCTCCAACTTTGACCAACGATCTTCAGAGATTGGGTTGCCACAAAAAGCACAGTTGGTTCGCTTTCCCTTGTGATGGATACGGCCATCGTTAACCCAACGGTTCATAACTGCATCTTTAATCAGTTCCTCAATCTTATTTGATTCGCTGATCTTCTTGGTCACAAGAACTTCGGCTTTATCTGCCAGGCTCGCAATATTTAGACTTGGTCTTCGGAAAGGAGGAATAGGCTGGAGGTTTTTTTCAGTTATTAGCTTTTCGCATTGGGCTAGCTGTTTGTCATTTGGTGGTCGATAGTTTGCATCCAGCACCGTTTCAATATCTGTTCTAAGCTTCTGGATGTTGTAGTTTTGATCTCCAAAACGCTCGGGCTTGTACTTAATGCCGATTTTTCTTCCAGTGGCCTTATCACTTAACTGCTTTTCTAAGGCATCAATGGCCTTCTTGCGTTCTTGGCTTGCTTTATTGAATTTAGTTTTCGTAGTGGTTTGTTGAGCGTACAAACCAGTTTCTTTTCCGCTCTCCTTTGATCCTAGTTCACTTTCAATCGCTTCGATTTCCTTCTCAATTTTATTATTGTCATCACCGAGGATTGCAAAAGGCTCAATACTTTCATCCGGATTGATGGTGAATCGTAAATTATCCCGAACAAAATCTTCATTGAACACCCTAATCTTTTTTCCGTGTGATATAAGACTGTTGTGATCTGACATACTTCCATCAGCAAAAGTTACAGAAAATGATGGATTTTGATACTTATCAGATAGTTCTCCTGTCTCCATTGCCCTGAGTATTCGGGAAAGGCTAGTTTTGCCGGAGTAATTTCTACCGTAAATGACGTTTATAGCCCTAAAGGCACAAACTGTTCCTTGTTCATCGACTACTTCTTTATCCCAGTCGAATCCTTGAAACACAGCGAGGTTATTGATAGATACTTTTTTTATCATATGACAACCTCCAGGTTTGAAACCTGACAGTAATTTCTTCCTCGAAATTTCAGTAGCCCACCATCACATCATCAATAATCCGTGCCCTAATATGCTTCGCAGGATTCTCTCCAGCATTGGCTGCAGAAGGAGTTACCCTGCACTTAATTTCTCCGCTCTCTTTATCGCGCAGGTCATCAAGGAACAGGTAGATTTTAATTTCCACGACTTATTAATTTGACAAATCTACCATCAATCCAGACTTCCACCCTTTGAACTTTCCATCCTTTATACGGTCAAAAAACTGCGGATAATCATCCGGTGTCAGAAAAAAGAAGTAATACCACCACGGCTCTCCTGACTCTTTCAGCGCTGCATTAACCTTCTTGAAATGCTCCTTGGCGTCCCGGAATTTAGCCTTGTTACGATTAGAATCATCACCTTCCTGCTTGATCTCTACCACCAACACATCATGTGAATCCCGCAGCCGAATAAAGAAATCAGGATTAAAAAACTCGTTCACTGTATGAGTCTTTCCGGTTTTGGCTGGCTTATATGAATACGGGAAGGAGTAACAGCTACGGTCGGGGGGCTTGATGAAAGATTCGATTAGGTGGCTATTCTGAAACAACAGATGGGCAAACTGGCGTTCTGGTGTATGGCTGGTGTAAAGAACATTCACCGGGGTTTTGAACTGTGCCGGATCAATACTGTACAACCTCTTAATAATCGCCTGGGCATCATCATGGAGAGAAGTTTCGTCAATTTCCGCAATCTTGCGCCACTTACAGTACTGCTTCCACAAATGCGCCTCTTCCTTGTCAAATGGTTTATCATCACCATTAACATGGTAAACTGCTCCACTCTCCTTAATTCTTCCCTCTGAAAAGGACTGCCGCATTGCCTCGCGGTAATCCACTGGTACCAGCTCTTTTGCCTCTTGAGTCATACGGGGGTGCTGCTTATCCACGTCCCGAAACAAGGGGCCGAACGCTTGCTGTACTAGAGAGAGGTTTTCCCGACTAAGAAACGTATCATCATTGCCACCTGCCTCTAGGGCTTCTTTGATCAGCTTCCTGATTCGGCTCTTTGGCCATTTTTCGCCGACTTTGCTGTCTTTTTCAGTGATGAAATCATGCAACATACAGACGGCGTATTCCAGCTCCTCCGTATCCTCATGGGCAACCGTCATTGCCAGGGTACCGCTTTCTGAAAAGGTGGTGTACTGCGTGCTGGTGCGTGCTTGAGGCTTCAATTCCAGTTTGATGTCAGACGCTTTTTGCTTCTTGGTTTCCACCGTCTGCTGCACCGGCTCGTAGCGCAGATTATGCAGGGGAAACACGAACTTTTCCCGACGCGGATCATAGCCCCACGACAGGGTGTTTTCTACCTCCAGCACGTCTTTCAACAGATTGGCGATCTCCTCGGACCATGCCTCGTGGTTCGTCACCTTCACTAGCGGCTGGGTCTCCAGACAGGCGGGCACCCTCAGGCCACGTCCGAGAACCTGGGCAATAAGAAGTTTAGAATTGAAGGCTCGTGAATCATGGGGAACGATCTGGAAGACGTTTTTAACGTCCCACCCCTCGGTGAGCATGCTGACCGAAACGATCCACTCCACCGGACTGGAAGGGTCATCCACGGTTTTTAGCGCAGCCAGGTTTTCCTTGCGACGCTTGTCCGGGGAATCCTTGTCATCTCGTGGCGAGTATGCCGCAGTGACCCTGTCTTTATCAGCTTTCTTCTGAGGTATGCCAGACGTGACCCAGATAGCTTTCTTTTCCGCCTCGTTCCGACTCAGCTTCTCCTTTTTTATCAGGAAATCGATTAGCTTGCGCCATTGTTCCACGCACTCGGTAATATCCTTGGTAACCACAATGGTGATCGGGCGGAGCTTCGCACCGAAGTCCTTCTGGTTCTGTTCATGGACAGTGTATATCTTGTCCCAGCTTTGCTTGGTGTAGGTCTCCTCAATAACATAATCCGGCTTCTTGATTACCTTCGCTTCGATGGCCTGTTTCAGCCCGAAGCGGTAGATCACATCAGGGAAATAGTCATTGCCGATGTAGGGGGTGCCGGTAACGTTAATCATGTATCGGAAGCCGTAATCCGGGCTGATCAGGAATTGCAGCCACTTCTTCATGGTGGCTTCGTCACTGTCATCGGGACTGAACAAATGATGGGCCTCGTCGTTGAGCACCAGGGTCCGCCCCCCATGTCCCTTAAAGCTGTCGGCGATAGAGGAACCGGCGTTAGCGTAAACCGCGTGGATATTCTCGATACAAATATCCCCTAGCTGAATGGTCTCATTCCCACGCTTGATCCCCGGAATGGCGACCAGCGCCCCCAACTCCTTCATGATGGCAGTCAGCTCCTGGTTCCCCGCTAGCGAGTTGAACTTGTCCAACAGCCCGTCTTCGATGGTCAAGGAGGGGCAAAGCACCAGCACCCGGTCCACCAGCCCCTCGGCCAAGGCAATGGCCGCCAAGCCATACATGAGAAAGCTCTTTCCACCGCCGGTTGCGATGTCCATGGATGCTGCCTTACTGTCTTTCAGCGGCATCCTGTCCAACAGAGCATTAATACTCTCGTGGCGTTGTGCCATTGCCGGGCGGTTGTTCCAGTTTTCCCTCGCCAGCCGTTCCAGGTCGGGATATTTGCCGGAAACAAAAAAGCGGATTGCGGTTCGGGCCGCATCCCGCAGGAAGGCATGATTGCCTGTATGAAGCAGGTTCAGAAAAGCGTCGTATTTGTGGACGATTGCTTCAACGGCATCGCTTGGATCGTCCATGATAAGAATTTGATCGCTGATGCGGAACTGTACGCTCATCGGAAATCCTCCTTGCCAAATACGAGAGTCTTTTCGTTGCCATAGCGGTCACAGAGGATTACCATCATCCGTTCCCCTTTGAAGGCTTGTTCCGGAATGCGGATTTCCAATATTTTGGCCTTCTCCAGTCCGCCAGCTTCCTTCAGCAAGTCCTCACCCCAGATAACCCGGCCCAACCGAAACACGTCACCGTCATAGTCGAGATCGACCATGGCCATGGAGAAAGTCTCGAAATTAGCGAAATCCTCCGGGTCGGTGGTTAGGGTTTTGGAACGGAACTCGCTTACTGCTACCACCAGATCGGGGAAAAGCTCACCAGTCTTGGCTTTTTTCAGCGGCTTGCACTGCACCACCGGCTGAGAAATAAAATCAAACCCGATGGCGTCAATAACCTCATTTACGTCCGCTTCGCGCATCGGCTGTTTGAGGGCACCCGGCTCGTGGGCCTGGATCAGGCGCATGATGACAGAGATCGGTACCTTGAGGAAGGCATAGACCGCGCCGTCGTGGCGGATTTCATCCTCAGCGAAGTCCATGGCCACGGTGGGAGCGATGACGTAGAACCTCTCCCCAGCTTTCCCCCTCAGAGTCTTGTGGAGATCAGCCACATAGCCATAGTCGAGAGTCAGGTTGGGGTGATCGGGATAGTTCCAGATCAGGGTCGAGTGGGTGCTGATGTAGCCGTCAAGCGGGAGGCCGTAACGGTGATGGATCTCTTCCCGTACACCAAAGAGCTTCAGGACAAATGGTCGATATTCTTGCCACGGCATCAACCGAAGCTCAGTCATGTCGTACAGTCCAGCCCTGTAGAGGGCAAACTCCTTCGGCGGTAGCGGTTTTTTCTTTTCCGGCTTTTCCTTTGGAGCAATCAGGGAAATGCGGAACTCACGCCCATCCACAGTGACGCTCTTCTCGCCGGGACCGTTGTCCGGTTCCAATTCTTCCAGTCGCTCCGGCGGGACGCAGAGCTTGTTCTCCGGGCAGGCAATCGCCAGCGGCGCATCTTTCTTTAGCATGTCGTGCTTGGCTATGAGGGCGGCAAGGGCGGCCAAAAGGTCAAGGGTGACTTCGCATTCGCCTTTTTTGGCTTTTTCAGTTATGAATAGGAGGCCGGGGTTGTATTTGAGGTGGTCGTTCCAGTCAGTTATTCTCTCGCTATCGGACCGCTCGTCCTTCTTTGTTTTTCCGATATTAACTGACAGAGAGTGCAAACGCTTCTGAATTGTGTAAATTGAAAGCTTGCCGCAATCCATAGCAATCCAGCGTCTTCCAAGTTTTTCAGCTACAGCGGCTGTCGTGCCACTACCAGAAAAGCAGTCCAGAACTATGTCACCTTCTCTCGAAGAAGAACGAATGATTCTCTCCAGAAGTGACTCAGGTTTCTGGGTCGGATAGTCTGTTCTTTCCCCTGATGTGTTGCCAATTCTCTCAAGGTCGGTCCAGTTTGTTGTTATCGGGCTACCTCCTCTGGTTTCGTGAAGATAGATTTTTAGCCCATCAAGTCGTGGAGAACCATCTGCTTTCTTCAGAATTTTCCCTTGTTCCCACCACTCTTCCAATTGTTCAAGTGACGCTCCCCACGACCTGTTCTTCGGTGGCTTTGTACCTCGCCATTCAAATTGTCTTTCTTTGCTGGCGCTGGAAAAAGTCAGATTTTCTGCTTTATAAAGCAAACCATCCTTATCTCTTTTAAAACGTGAAAGTTGAGCAGAACTATATCCAAGATATTGTTCAAGAAAATATTGATCAGGAGTTTTCCGATAGAAATAAATATTATCGTTACAGCGTGCCCATCCTTTTGTCCGCATATTATGAGCGGTAGATCTCTGCCAAATTATTTCATTTACAAAGTTTTCTTCTCCAAATACTTCATCAAGCACCGCCTTCAAGTAATGAGCTTTCTTGTAGTCAAGATGCACATAAATCGATCCATCATCGGCTAAGAGTTCGCGGAGAAGAATAACTCTACGTCTTACAAATTCAATAAATTGTGAACCAATTACTTTATCCCTGTATGCTTTCTCAGAATCCTTCATGAAGTCCTGTTTGGTGGCAAATGGGGGATCGATATAGATGAGCTTGATTTTGTCGCGTGTGCCAAAGCAGTTTGGCCCCTGCTGATCGGCCAATAGCTCACGGAGCGCTAGGAGATTATCTCCCCAGACCAGCAGATTGTGCCAGTCGTCGCCATGAGGCCGATCCTCGGCAAAACGTCGCACCAACTGCCACGGTGCCGCCGGCGTCTCCGCCAGCACTTGTTCCCGCTTCATTTTCCCGGCATACTCCAGCCGATATTCCTTGCCGATCTCCACACTTTGAGGGCCGACAGGAAACAGCTTTGCCTGCCAATGTGCAGGTATCTGCTCACCCGCCTGCAGGAGGCTGATAAGTTCATTGCGATCATGTTCAGTCAGTTTTGTCATATATTTTTCCCAAAATGATTTTCAGGTTATCAGTTTTCAGTAGCTAGATTGCTTCAAACCCTCTCTTAATAACCTGCGCCATCAAAACCCGCCTTTTGGGCAAAAACTCCTCATAACTCATCATCTCCCACCCATCCGGCAGTGCATGCATTTCACACATCTCTTTCCAGACTGTTTCATCAAACCGCGCTTTCATTTGTGGCAGGTACGTGGATGGTGGATCGTCACTGATGCTGATATTGTCCGGCCATTCGAGCAAGGCATAATTTGCTGCCTGATTGATATCCTTCAGATCACTGATTCCGGAGGATTCCAGCCACGCCCGCGGAAAAAGATGATGCCGGTCGAGTGCTTTCTTCTTGAGCTTTAACGACGGGTCAAGAAGTTCACCGACCTTTACGGAAGAAAACAGCACTGGGGCATTCAGTTTATTTTGTGCGGCATAATACGCGAACAAGCCAGGGCTTCGCGCTGATGAGGAGTCAAGGTCATTAGGGAGGGTGATCGTCCAGTAGTCGCTGGTTAGGGTATCGTTGATGATCTTTTCCAGTGTGGCAATAAAGACTTCGGCACTATCGATGTCCTTTACTCGGTTCAAATCCCCATCCATAACAGACTCCGGGGAACTCGTATACCGTCCAGACAATGTCGATACGAAAAACCAACGTCCAATCACGCGTTTCAACTGGTGGTCAGCTAAATTATGGCGAATCTTGCCAATCAGGTAGAAGGCATATGCGTACAACAAGGCATTCTGTGACGAAATTAGAGCACCGCTCCGGAACCCGGCAGCAATCAGACAGGTAAAAAATTGTTGCCAGTGAATTAGGTTAACTACCTTTTCCTGAGCATCGCGAAGACGATCGAATTGAAGCTCCCGATGTTCAGTTGAATAGAGTCCTGTTTCCAGGTCCTTGCCGCGCAAAACCTGATAAACGCTCTTGAGACGTCCTCGAAAAAAACCCAAAGCTACGGACACTCGTAATAGCTGGTCCGGTCCCGGTTGAATGAAATGGTTAAAAGGCGATGGTTGGTCTTTGGTGGTTGGAGCAATTCGCGATTGACGACAAAATTGCTCAAGCTGTATACGCCCTTCTTCCCAAAACACGGAAAGAAGCGTCAGGATGAAGTCAGCCTGGTTAAGCTTGACCCCCTCACTGTTGATGCGCACAAAGATATCGGCAACCTGTTCCTCGTCCACAGTAGGAGCAATCTCAAGTGCAGTAAAAGGATATTTTTGCAGGTCGAATAACCTGTCGAGGTTGTGGCTAATTGTCTCTTCTTCATCATCCGAAATCTCTCGCTTTTCCCGCAATCCCTTCAGGAAATCCTTAACCAAACTGTAGCTGGACTTCCCTGATGCCCAAATTTCAGAAATGTTGGTTATGAATTCAGGGTCTTTCCGTATGGCAGCATCTGCAACTTCAAACTTTCCGTCACGGGGACGGAAGGCGATTTCGATCCCAGCCTCAACATAATCTTCATTGAGCACCTTCTTGCCGCGGAAAACCGCATAGAGGGAAGTGAGCCGCTGCTGGCCATCAACGATGAGAAGATTCGGTGCTTTGTGTGATTTTTCACCGACACCGATGGATTTCACACCGTTGACCTCGGCATTTGCCCAAAAGAGGAGATACCCTACGGGGAATCCCCGATACATAGAATCGAAAAGATCTCTCACCTTTGTCGCCGACCAAACGAAAGGTCGCTGAATGTCCGGCAAACCAATATCACCTATATCGATATAGTGCAACAAACCGGCTAGGTCGTAATCAACCCTTTTGAAGCAAGTTCGCATCTCACTCATGGTGGCCTCGAAAATGATTTATCCCCGGATTCTTCAATCGGACGCGAAAAACGAAAAAACCGTCCCATCAGACTTCATCTGACCTGGACGGCCTTATGTGGCATGGAGAATTTTCCCCTCCCCTAAGAAGTTTTTTTAATCCCATATTGCATTAAATAAAAACTAATGTTTTTTACACCCTGCTAAGGCCGGGTGTCAATAACATCTGAATTATATTGTTTAAATTAAAACCAGAGCCCAGACCGCAAAATGCTGCCTGCAAGCAAAATTATTAATTCAGTTCTATCTCCTAATAGGGGGCTAAGATTATAAAGCGCCATAGTAACTATTGTTGGCAATTGAAAACTATAGTTGCGAAATGAAAACTATAGTTGACAATAAAAGCCGTATGCGATGCCTTGGGCTGTGCCGAGATCCTCATGTTCGCAGTTAACTCTCAGCCCCCTTTATGATCCTTGCTTGGGGAGTTGAGCCGTATCAGTTGGGTTCTGTTTACGAAAATAATGATGGAATGAGCACAGATTTGAATAAGGAAGGGAGAA
Source organism: Geobacteraceae bacterium (assembly GCA_040773465.1). Lineage (GTDB taxonomy): Bacteria > Desulfobacterota > Desulfuromonadia > Geobacterales > Geobacteraceae > RPRC01. The sequence continues at coordinate 8,825 of JAXGWF010000017.1, forward strand.
CTTCATCGAATGGGAAGAGGACTTCTTAATTCATCCGGAATTCATATGATCGATGGATGGCCTGCTGAGATAGAAAGTGCTTTATTTGAAGAATATTAACTCCTCCTTTTCCATATCAAATTGAAAATTCCGGAAGGTAGGCGCAGTATTGGTCCATCTTGTATGTTTATGATATTCAGGGGGAACCTGATACCTTTTCTGTCCGAAGAAAAAGTATTTTAATACCTGGTGTCATTTCTTCACTCGCACCTCCTTGGGGGTTTCTTTCATACAATTTTTTTACAACCCTTTTATTCAGACAAAATCTTTGTCATTTGAAACTCCTCAGACACATCAATTGCAGGTATCGAATTCGTCCATACTTGCCAAACATAATCACCATCCGCATCGAATCCGGGTGGTCCTAGAAGGCGATAACGGCGTCCTGATCTGGTTACGCAAACTCTTTTTTCGGGGTCAAACGAGACTATCATAGTACTTGCCCGACCTTCTCGGTTCTCTAGGCAGTATCCGTTGATGTGCCGCTGACCTTTACATCGTCCTTCAGTGATTTCCATAACTCTCCATCTGATGATGGTAATCTCCGGTTGATCCGCAACTTTTGGTGTCTTCCAAATAGGCATGCTTCCCTCCTACACGATGTTGCTTATGAGTTCATGGCTAAGATTGATGAATTCATTTGCACCTGCACGCTGCTGATTATATTCGCAAACTCTTTTATAATCCTTCAAAGAAACGGCAAAATCTATGTTATCGCTGATATAATTCTTAAACAAGATATTGCCATACTTATTAATTATGGACTTTATGCGATAATCATTATCACTGTTGACAGTATATTTATTTATAAGCAATTTGTAATTGCTTGCGTTGATATTAGATAACATATGTAAAAGATTTTCTATGGAAACGTCAGTGAAAGAGTCTATTGTAATTGGTGATACTATATATTCAGCAATATCAATTATAAACCAATTAATTATGCTTATAGAAGGAGGGCTGTCTATCAAAACGATATTGTATTTGTCTGAATTCTTAAAGTTAGATTTTAGCAAACTCAATAACTTGCGAAACTCATCGAAAGATGTGTAAATATCGCTTAATGGTGTTTTAACGGGGACATAATCGAAAAATTTATGCCGAAAAGTGATTCCTTCAAAATCAGACTCACCTTTCATGCAGTGATATAGCGAGTTGTAATTACTCAGCTGTTTTGTTTCCACAAAAGGTGTCAGATAGGATTCGGGATCAAAATCGATCAAAAGGACTTTTTTCCCCAAGCAGCCCATTGCGGCAGAAAGATTTATTGAAACCGTTGTTTTCCCGACTCCCCCCTTGGGATTAAAAATTGCGATGGATTTCAATTTTCGTCCTCCATTAACTAAAAATTTTCCCTTTCTCGGAGCAACTATACCATTACGGTAGAATAATGCAACAAAAAGTGACGTCTGCGGTAGTTTATAAAAACCTCCTGATAGCTTATGGTTGTGCGAAAAGGGGGGATTTATGAAAAGCGCACGAGAAATGTTTGGAGAGCGAATTAAAGAGATTCGCAAAGTGAGGAGAATGACTCAGGAAGATATAGCCAAGAAATTGGAAATAAACGCGAAATCGTTTTGCCGGCTAGAAACGGGAAAGAGGTCCCCCTCTCTGGATACGATAGAAAAAATTGCTTGTGCGCTCTCTGTCGAAATAAAAGATCTTTTCGAATTTGAGCATCTGCCAATCGACGAACAAACCATGGAAGAAGCCAAGGATGCATGTATAAAAATGCTAGACGAAGCAAACGAAGATGAGCTGAAAATGCTGCAGAAAATTATGAGGGCGGTTATTAGATGAAACTTCAGCGATAGATATAATCGTGATTTCTATTTGGCAATTGTCAAATAGAAATCTCATTTTGCAAAAAATCTCTAAGCAAGCTAATTATTCAAATATATAAGGTTTTTCCTGGCATGGGTACAAGCAAAAAACAGCCAGTTTCTATTTGACTGGATGTAACTTACCGCGAAATTTGCCGATCCCCGGGTCGCCGCCGATCAACACGAGGGAGCCGGCGACAATGCCGCCTCCCAGAACCCGGTCGAATTCGGAAATGCCGCAGGAAAAGCGGTCTTCCATTTCGCCGGAAACTTCGTTGATGGGTGTCGGTACGGGCGCCGTTCCCGGTTCTTCCGGCCGTTTCTCCCCCCGGAACCGGACCTCTTCCACCAGGGTGTTCCACGAGTTGCAGTCGGGGCACTTGCCGAGCCACTTGGGTGACTGGTAACCGCATTTCTGGCAGGTATAGACTGTTTTTTCTTTCACGGGCGCTTTCTTTCTCCTGAGAATGTCCGGCGATAGTAGTCTTATTCGCCGACCGTGTCAACCGGCGGGAGGGAAGAGAAGTGCTGGGTTCAGCGGAGCAGTTTCCTGACCAGAAAGGCCGTGGCGAACAGCAGGAAATTGATGATGATGATGGTTGCGCCTGTGGGGAGGTTTATCAGGAATGAGAGAAAGATTCCACCAGCAACGGATCCCACCCCCAGGCAGATGGAAAGTATGATGGCGGCTTTGAAACCCCGCGCAACCTGCAGGGCGGAAACGGCCGGCAGGATGAGGAGCGCTGAGATCAGCATGATCCCCACGACCTTCATGGCAAGCACGACCGTCAGGGCGGTGAGCAGGACGAGTATCGCGTTGATGCGATCGACCCGGATGCCCGAGGTGATGGCCAGTTCCTCGTCGAAGGTGATGGCGAACAGATCGTTATAGAGTACGGTCACGGTCAGCAGGACGATCACGAACAGCACGGCCGTAACCAGGAGTTCTGCGGGGCTGATGGAGAGGATGTTGCCGAACAGGTAGCTGAAGAGGTCCACGTTGAAGCCGCCGGCGAGGCTGGCCAGCAGGATGCCGCCGGCGATTCCGAGGGAGGAAACGATGCCTATTGCCGCGTCGCCGTAGATGCGGGCCTTTTCGGCGATCTTCAGGATGCCGAGGGCGGAAAGCAGTACGCAGGGGATGGCTGCGATCGAGGTGTAAACGGACTGGAATCGGAACAGGAGCGCCAGGGCGACGCTGCCGAAGGTCACGTGGGCCAGTCCGTCACCGATAAGGGAGAGCCGGCGCAGCACCAGGAAAACCCCCAGTACCGAGCAGAGAACCGCAATCAGGGTTCCGGCAATGATGGCGCGCTGGAGAAAGGCGTATTGGATGATGTCGGCAAGGCTCACGTGCGTTCCCTTTCAATGCCTGCGGCAGATCAGGTGCTGGCTCTGGTGGCCGAAGACCTCCGTCATCTTCGTAGAGTGGCAGAACTCTTCGAAACTGCCGTAAAAAACGATTCTCTTGTCCAGGTAGAGCAGTTTCGAGGCATAGAGACCCACTGTCGAAGAGTCGTGGGTTACCAGGAGAATCGTTGTGCCGTTCACACTGTTCAGGTTCCTTAACGTTTCATAAAAGCTTTCCCGTGTTTCCGGGTCGAGGGCGGTGGTCGGTTCGTCCAGAATGAGGATGTCGGGATTGTTGACCAGGGCTCGAGCCAGGAGTGTCCGCTGGCGCAAACCGCCGGACAGTTCACCGATAAGCTTGTTCTTCATGGCTGATATGCCCATCAATTCGAGAGCGCGAGACGTTGCCGCGACATCGGAAGCATCGAAACGGCGGGGGAATTTCTTGACCGACAACCTGCCGAGCCTGACGATCTCCTCGACCGTGGCGGGGAAGTTCGGGTTGAACAGCTGCAGTCCCTGCGGCAGAAAGCCGATGCGGCTCCATTCGTTGAAAGAGTCCCGGGGGATGCCGAACAGCGAGATCGTTCCCTTTTCCACGCGGTTGAGTCCGAGCAGGCAGCGCATCAGGGTACTCTTGCCGGAACCGTTGGGACCTGCCACGCCGACGTAATCGCCGTTTTTTATGTCGCAGGTGATGTCATGCAGCACTTCGGCGCCGTGATAGGAGAAGGAAAGTCCTTCTATGGAGATGATGGTGTCTACCTGCATTGCAATCCGATCATGAGGTTTTTCAGGTTTTTTTCCATGAGGGAAACGAATGTGGCGCCGGCCGCAAGGTCATCCCTGCTGATGTTGTGCGCGCCGTGAAGCTTGAGGATCGTTGCCCCGGTTTCCCGGGCAATGGTCCTGGAAATTCTCGGTTCCACCAGTTCTTCCGTGTAGATGTAGTGGAGGCCCTTGTCCCGGAGTTGCTGAATCAACCGGGCGATCTTCGCCGGAGAGGGTTCAGCGTTGGCACTGACGGCGTAGGCCTATTCGTAGTTGAGACTGTAGCGATGCGCCAGGTAGCCGAAAGCGAAGTGTCCGCCGTGCAGGAAGGTCCGCTTGGTACATCTGGACAGCCCGGTGCGATACTCATTGTCCAGTTTTTCCAGTCGTGCCTTGAAGCGTTCGGCATTTTCGCGGTAATAAGCACGGTGTGAAGGATCTTTCGTGATCAATCCGGCCAGGATGTTGTCCGCCATGATGCGGGCATTGGCAAAGTCGAGCCAGATATGCGGATCCATGCCCGCTCCGTTGCGCTTTTCATGGAAATGGCCGTTTTCTTCATGGCCCTTGTCGATAGTATGGCCCGCTCTTAGAAAATGTGCCCCGCTACTCGAGTCAACCACCAGGGTCTTGCGGGTATCGAGTCCGCTGATAATTTCCTCGGCCCACGGTTCCATGTAGCGATTCGTGTATATGAAGAGATCGGCTTTGTTTGCCCTGATGATGTCGCTCGGTTTCGGTTCGAAGCTGTGCGCTTCCATTCCGGGCGGGAGCAGCAGATAAACGTCAACCTTATCGCCGCCGATTTCCCTGGTGAAGTCGTAAAGGGGGAACAGGGAGACCACGACATGTAGTTTTCCCGGCGTTACGGTTTGCGGTGCATCGTTTTTGCACGAAACGGAGACAATAAGGAAAAGGCAGGCAAGGGCTCCCGCAAGGAATTTTTTCATGCTGTACCCCGATTCTGAAGAGATGCGATGCCTGGAGCGGCCGGAGGCCGCGTTTATCTCGGGTTTTCGTTGGAAAGCGTACAGCCGGATCAGCATTTGTCAAATACGAGAAAAGGTTGCCATGCTATCCGGGAACCATGAAGCTGCGCACCTGAATGTTTCTTTCGTATCAAAAAACAACCTTTATTTCCAGCGTAATGTAGGAGCGGCTAGTTGATCGCCCGTGAATAAAAGCGTTGTCAGGAGCCCCCTTGAAGTGCTACAAAATTGAAAGGCTCTAGTGATAGGTGCTCCGAAGCCTGAGGTTGCAAGGTTACTATGACGAGGAAGGAAGACACAGGCATGGGATCGGTGGTATATTGTCCGCCGGGGATTTTCAGAACGCTCCGGATGTTTCTGGAAATGATAAAATTCTCCCATACGATTTTTGCCCTTCCCTTCGCTTTTACCGGCGCCGTGCTTGCCGCATCGGGACTGCCTTCCCGTTACCAGCTGTTCTGGATCCTGATGGCAATGGTCGGTGCACGAACCGCGGCAATGGGATTCAACCGCCTCATCGATGCGGAGATCGACAGGGCAAATCCTCGTACTTCAGGACGAGCGATTCCAGCAGGGCTTCTGGGGAAGAAATCGGTTGCCGTTTGCAGCGGCGCGGCCGTCATGCTCTTTTTCCTGGCGGCATACCGACTGAATCATCTCTGCTTCATGCTTTCGCCGGTAGCCCTTTTCTTCCTGGTTTTTTATTCCTTCTGCAAGAGGTTTACCACTCTCAGTCACCTGGTTCTCGGCATTTGTCTCGGTGCTGCCCCGATGGGTGCCTGGATTGCCGTTCGGGGGAGCCTGGCGCCTGCACCGATCATCCTCGGCCTGGCCGTACTGTTCTGGGTTGCGGGATTCGACGTGCTCTATGCCCTGCAGGATCTTGAGTTCGATCGGTCTACCGGGCTTCGTTCCATTCCCGCGCGGCTCGGAACGAGGGGAGCGCTGCTGGCGGCCCGCCTGTTTCATAGTGTTACCCTCGGTCTGCTGTTCTCCCTTCCCGCTGTCACCGGGCTCGGAGGTTTCTATTGTGCCGGTGTGGTCGTTGCCGCGGTCTTGCTGGCTTACGAGCACTGGCTGGTGCGGGACGGCGACCTGGATAAGCTGGATGCGGCTTTTTTCACGATGAACGGCTATATCAGCATCACGGTCTTTTTCTTTACCCTGGCTGATGTGCTGTTCAGTTAGTGCCTTGGAACTGCTATTACTTTGCATATTCTCCACTCCCTTGACGCGCCAGCGCGCTGAAGCGAGCGGGAAGGGGCCGAGGTTGTGTGCTGTAGGGGCAACCCCCGTGGTTGCCCTTCAGTTGGGCAGGCACAAGGGCTTGCCCCTACGTTTCTATGCCCCCGCCAAGAGGGGGAGGATTAATTTATGCATTAAAAATAAAAGTTTACAGGACTCTGGTACGCTGTAACATCTAATGTTCCCTTCCCAGCTCTTCCCTTTCCGGGGATGGGACACGCGTTCCTCCTCCAGGCGGGGTGAGGTTATGTGGTCGTATGAAAGGCGAAACATGCGAATTGTTCTGGCAATAACCGGTGCATCCGGTGCCCGGTATGGTCTCCGGCTCTGCGAAGAGTTGCTCGCGGCAGGTCATTCGGTCATTGTCCTGGTCAGTTCAGCCGGTTTCTCGGTGCTTGAATCCGAGACAGGTCTCGATTGGAACGGGACGGAACCGGAGGTGTGCGGGCAACTGCGGGGACGGTTCCGGGTGCCCGAAAACCGGATCCGTTTCTATTCCGAAAACAATCTGCTGGCCCCCGTTGCCAGCGGCTCGGCGGCCGCCGACGCCATGGTGGTCTGCCCCTGCAGCATGGGAACTCTTGCCAGGATCGCCTGCGGAATTTCCGGAAACCTGCTGGAACGGTGCGCCGACGTGATGCTGAAGGAGCGCCGTCCGTTGGTGCTGGTGCCGCGGGAAACGCCTCTTTCCGAGATTCACCTGGAGAACATGTTGAAGCTTGCCCGCATGGGAGCCGCAATCGTGCCGGCCATGCCGGCCCTGTATCATGCCCCCCGGAGCGTGGAGCAGATGATCGATTTCGTGATCGGCAAAGCCCTGGAAGCCTTGAACATCGAACATCGCCTTTATCGTCCCTGGAATCCGATGGAGAGCCGATGACCTCCCTTGCTTCCATTGCCGTGAAGGTGCAGAGGGGCGAACGCCTCAGCGAGTCCGATGCCCTGTTCCTGTTCGAATCGCAAGATCTGCTGGAAATAGGCGAGTTGGCGGCGCTGGCAAACAGCCGGCTGAACGGTAGCCGTGTCTTTTATAACGTAAACCGGCATATCAATTATTCCAATATCTGCGTCAACCGCTGCCGCTTCTGCGCCTTTCGCCGGGATCCGGATCAGGACGGGGCCTATCTCATGCGGCTCGAGGATATCAGGTCCCGTGCCGAGGAGGCCCTGAATCAGGGTGCTACCGAAATCCACATGGTCGGGGGGCTCCATCCGGACCTGCCGTTCCCGGTCTATTGCGCGATGCTCCGAACCATCCGCGATCTTTCACCCACGCTCCACCTGAAGGCTTTTACCGCCGTGGAGATCGACCACTTTTGCCGTATCAGCGGACTTCCTGCGCGGGAGGTGCTCCTCCGGCTCAAGGAGGCCGGCCTCGAGTCCTTGCCCGGTGGCGGCGCGGAGATTTTCGCCCCGGCTGTCAGGATCGAACTGTGCGGGGATAAAATTTCCGGGGACCGATGGCTCGAAATCATGAGGGAGGCACATAACTGCGGACTCCGCTCCAACGCCACCATCCTCTACGGCCATCTTGAAAGTTACGCGGACCGGGTGGATCACCTTGCCCGCCTTCGGGATCTCCAGGATCGGACCGGCGGCTTCCAGGCACTGGTTCCGCTTCCTTTTCAGCCGGACAACACGGTGCTCGGGGCCGGCTTGAAAAAGCCGGCCGGCGGGGTGGACGACCTGAAGACGATTGCCGTTGCCCGGCTCTTCCTGGACAACTTCGATCATATCAAGGCATACTGGGTTCTGCTCGGTGAAAAAGTTGCCCAGGTCGCCCTTGCTTTCGGCGCCAACGATCTGGACGGCACGGTTGTCGACGAGCGGATCGTTCACGAGGCCGGGGCCGATTCTCCCCGGGGGATGCGCCGGGACGAGATTCTGCGACTCATCCGTTTGGCGGGAAAACAGCCGGTGGAGCGTGATTCCCTCTACCGGGAAATTCCGAACCAATGAACACCGATTGCCATCGGAAGGAGGACGGGTCCGTGGACTCATTGCTGCGAACATGCGCGGAAAAGCTTGAAAACGGTATCCCGCTGGTTCGGCATGAGGCCCTTCGCCTTTACGAAGAAGCAGACCTGCCGGCACTTGGGAAACTGGCCGACGGCATGCGGCGGCGGCTTCATCCCGAAAATATCGTTACCTTCGTGATTGACCGGAACGTGAACTATACCAATGTCTGCGTTTCCCGGTGCCGGTTCTGCGCCTTCCATCGCGAGGACGGGGCTGACGGTTCCTACCTGCTTTCCCACGAGGAGATTTACCGCAAGGTCGGGGAACTGGTCGAGCAGGGGGGGACCCAGCTTCTCATGCAAGGAGGGTTGCACCCACGTCTCGGAATAGAATTTTTCGAGGAACTGTTTCGCGGCATCAGGGAGCGATTTCCGGGAATCCGCAATCACTCTCTTTCTCCCGCCGAGATCAGCCACATCGCCCGGATCTCCGGCCTGACCGTTGCGGAAGCCATTCGCCGATTGAAAGATGCGGGACTCGGTTCGATTCCGGGCGGCGGCGCCGAGATCCTCGTTGACCGGGTTCGGAAGGAAATTTCACCGGAAAAGATAGGCTGGCGGGAATGGGCGGCGGTGATGCTTGAAGGCGCCAGCCAGGGACTTCCCACCACGGCTACCATGATGTTCGGCGGCCGGGAAGAAGCCGATGATGTCGTCGAGCACCTCTTCCGCGTGAGAGAAATCCAGGAGCAGGGAGGGTCTTTTACCGCTTTCATTCCCTGGACCTATCAGCCCGGCAACACGGAGTTGGGGGGTGTTGCCGCAACCGGGGTTGAGTACCTGAAAGTGCTCGCCCTGTCGCGAATCGTGCTTGACAATATCCCCAACATCCAGGCGAGCTGGGTGACTCAGGGGGCGAGACTGGCCCAGGTGGCGCTCTTTTTCGGCGCCAATGACCTGGGAGGGACGATGCTGGAGGAAAACGTCGTGGCCGCGGCAGGCTGCACGTTCCGCATGACCAGGGAAGAGGTGGTTGCCCTGATCAGGGATGCCGGTTTTGTACCGGCCCAGCGAACCACCGGCTATGAAATTATCAAATTCCATAAAACCGCTGATACTGATGAGAGTTGTTGAAGCAGCACCATGTCATGCCAGGGTTGGCGGGGAAGGGTCCCATGAAACAACATCATGAAATTCGGCCCAGGATGGTCGATACGCCGTCGGGGTTGCGCCAACTCGTGCAGGCACTTGCCGGGGAGACCGTATTGGCTTTCGATCTCGAGGCGGACTCGCTGCATCATTATCGGGAAAAGGTCTGCCTGCTGCAAATAGCTACTACAAAAGCGGTGTACCTCGTCGACCCGCTGGCGGTGACGGATCTTTCCCCCTTGGCCGACATCCTGGAAAATCCTGCCGTTCGCAAGGTGTTTCACGGCGCCGATTACGATATCCGCTCTCTCCACCGGGACTTTTTCCTGTCCGTGCGCAACCTGTTCGACACCATGATAGCTTGCCAGCTTCTCGGCGAGAAAGAGGTCGGTCTTGCCGCGGTGCTGCGCAAGCGTTTCGGTGTCGAACTGGATAAGCGCTACCAGAAGGCCGACTGGAGCAAGCGTCCGCTGGATCAGGGCATGATAGCCTATGCCGCGGCGGACACCTCGTATCTGGTTGCCCTGTATCGGCAGCTGGAACAAGAGCTGGTGGAGCGGGGGAGGCTTTCCTGGGTAGAAGAAGAATGTTCCCTGCTCTCGGAAGTGAGGGCCGTCGACCGTGAAGGCGAGCCGTGTTATCTTCGTTTCAAAGGGGCGAGACGCATGGATCGGAGGACTCTCGCCGTGCTGGAGGAACTGCTCGGGTTCCGTGACCGGAGGGCTCGCTCTGTTGACCGGCCGCCGTTCAAGGTGCTTTCCAACGATACGATCCGGATTCTGGCCGAGTTGAAGCCGGCAACCATGCAGGAATTGACCGGGGTGCCGGGACTGCCGGCCCGTTCCGTCGAGCGCTATGGCAGGGATATTCTGAAAGCGGTTGAGAGAGGGTGTGCCGTTCCGGAAGACCTGCTGCCCTCCTTTTCCCGTCCGGTCAGGCTCGAACGGGACGCGGAACGGGAGCAGCGGTTGAAACGGTTGAAGCGCTGGCGGGAGGGAAAAGCGCAAGCACTTGGAATCGATGCCGGAATCCTGGTTAATAACGCCCTGCTGGAAACCCTGGCAAAAGAGGTTCCACACGCCCTGAAGGACCTGGATGCCATCCCGGTGCTGCGACGCTGGCAGAAAGGCGAGCTGGGGGAAGAACTCCTGAGTATGCTTCGTTGACGATTTCGTTACGAGGTTTTTTCTTCGGTATCACCTGAATCGTCGATATCGAAAATCATATCGAATTCTTTCTCGAAATCATCAAGGTTCGGTTGGGCTTTTTTTGCATCGGTCGGTTCGGGAGTGGTCTCGCTTTCCATGTTGAAGATGTCTTCCGATTCCGGTGCAAACGCGAAATTGCTCGTACCGAAATAGTCTTCATCTTCGGTGTCATTCGGTGTGTCTTCCTCGACCGCGCCGCCGATGTCGGCGATACTATCAGGTTCGAGGATCCGTTCGTAGTTTTCCATTCCCGAGGCTGCCTCATCTAAATCAAAATCCCGGTTTTCATCGGCTTGATCCTCTACGGCGGGTTCTTCAAAGGAAAAATCATCCTCCTCGTCAGTCATGCTGCCGGAGGAGGGTGAAGGGAGTTCGTCAGAAAAGGAAAAGTCGGTGAAATCAAGATCTTTGGTTTCGTCTTGGGACGAATCGGGGAGGTCGAGCTCAAATCCCTCGAACGGTGTTTCCTGTGGTTCGGGAACTTCCAGCTCCTGTAAAACCGGGGCCGCGGCATCATCGACAGCCGGTATTGCCGGGCTTTCCGGCGGAACGGGGACCTCTGCCGGAGGTACTTCCGGTGCCGGAGCCGCCGATGGTGTTTCATCATTCGTCGCGGCGGCGCGAAGCAATACGGCGCCGATGTGGTGCGTTTTCTTGAAAGAGCCGAGTGTAGCCCCGCATTTTTTGCAGGCATCGAGAAATTCGAAGCTGTTGTAACCGCATTTGGGACATTTCATTCAGGACCCTCCTTTATGTGCCTTCCTAACCCATGTCACCCCAGAAAAATTGTAGAATTGCCAACATCGCCATCCCGGCCGTTTCGGTTCTGAGAATTCGTGAGCCGATGGTGACCGGAATGAAGCCGGCGCGGGTTGCCGCCTCTACTTCTTCTTTTGTCAAGCCGCCTTCCGGGCCGACCATGACGGCGACGGTTTCGGGATGGGGCAGAGATCCGAGTACCGACTTCAGTCGATTGGTATTTTCTTCTTCCCAGAGCAGAAGTTTCAATGACTGGTCGGCGGACTCAATCAGTTCATCATAGTTCTTGACCGATTGGAGATCAGGGATTGTCGGCCTGTTGGATTGTCGAGCCGCCTCGCTGACGATACGAAGCCAGCGATTCATTTTTTCGGTTTCCCGGTTCTCGGGCAACCGGGCAATGGATCGTTCGGCAACGAAAGGAATTATCGAGTCGACACCCAGTTCAGTACACTTTTGCAAGATGAATTCCATCTTGCTTCCTTTCGGCAGACCCTGATAAAGCGAAATCAGGGGGCCGCTCGGTCGCTCAGGTTCCGTGGAGCTTTCTTCGAGCCGAACGACGAGATTTTCCTTGCCGACAGACTCGATAACTCCCAGGTGTCGCCGCCCGATTCCGTCGGACAACAGGACGCGGGTGCCGATTTTCAGTCTTAGAACCCGTGTCATGTGACAAAAAAGGTTACCGCATATTATTGCTTTGTCTTCGCTTATAGCATGTTCGTCAATAAAAAAACGCCTCATTTAACTGTTTCGACGGAAGATGAGACAACTCCATTCGCCTTCCCTCGCAACCTCCGTAAGTGAAATAGCCTTGTTTGCGTAGCCGTCAATGACCATCTGCTCTTTTTCGATCAGGATTCCCGAAAGAATCAGGAAACCGTTCGGTTTTAGTCGTGCGATCAAATAGGGAGCCATGCGGATCAGATCCTCGGCAAGGATATTGGCAAGGACAATATCAAAAAATCCGGATAATTCCGTGATGGGGGTAGTGGTAATGGTTACCCGTTCTTCGACACCATTCAGAATGCAGTTTTCCCGGGCTACCCGAACGGCCTCCGCATCGATATCAATGGCGGTCACGTGACTGATTCCGAGCTTCGCGGCCGCAATTGTGAGTATACCCGAACCGGTTCCCACATCAAGCGCCGTCATGGAAATATTCCGTCCCGGGGCAGCGGACAGAATATTCTCGAGAATGGAAAGGCATAGCATGGTGGTTGGGTGCGTTCCGGTTCCAAAGGCCATGCCGGGATCCAGATGCAGCAGGATGTCGTCCGGTGCGGCGGAAAAATCTTCCCAGGTCGGTTTGATCACCAGGCGTGTTCCTACCCGTAACGGTTTGAAGTGTTCCTTCCAGCTGGTGCTCCAGTCTTCTTCCATGATTGTAGTAAGCGTTGGGGGCTGGAAGGTGAAACCGGTGAAATTGGGACCGTTTGCGGCAAGGAACGCTTCGATTTTTCGAACGGTTTCTTCGCTGGTTTCATTTTTTTCAAAGTAGGCCGTTACTGTTTTGGTAGCCGTTTCTTCGACGGAATCAAGGGAAAAGGTGTCAAGATAACGATTTTCCACGCTGACGCCGTTCGAGGAGAGTCCGATCAGGTATTCAGCGACGGCATCAACCATTGCATCGGGTACCTCGCATGAAATCTGGATCCATTCTTTTTGCATATATCTAAACATCCTCCATTTTTAAATGCCAATCAATGAGTACACGAGTCCGGCGGTTTCCCATGGAAACCGTTTCGAAAGTCTTTCCGAACGGGGTGGTGTTGGGTATGCCTTGTCGCACATGATTTATAAAATATCAAAAGTACGTGATAGTGACAAATAAATACCTTGACAAATGATAGGTAATAGATGGTATTTTAATTAAAAAATGTGGCAAAAGGTATCCTTTTTGTCTTCAGTGGCGTAGAGTGCGTTTTCACGATGAAGATGGCTGATAAGAGGATATTTTTTTTGTGGAACCTAATATTGCATGTTTTATTATGTGTGGTATAAGTTCCCTAATGAGATTTTTGTTGCTATTCGGGTTTTGATGTTACCGTGATGAAAGTCCTTTCAGAAAGGATCTTTGCTGTTTGGATACGGGTTTTTCGCGGTTTTTGAGGCTTTTCATTATGCGGGGTCGCTCCCGGAATTTTTTACGAACATAAAGAGGAGATGCCATGAAAATTCTGGTGGTGGAAGACGAAAAAAAGGTTGCCAGCTTTATCAAGCGAGGGCTTGAGGAAGAAGCCTATGAAGTGGATGTTGCGTATGATGGAGAAGAAGGCCTGCAGAAAATTATTGACGGCGCCTACGGTCTTGTGATTCTCGATGTTATGCTGCCGAAGAAGGACGGTCTCGCGGTAGTTACGGAAATGAGAGCGAAAAAGGTTTTAACGCCGGTATTGATGCTGACGGCGAAAGATACCGTCGAAGATATCGTTGCCGGTCTCAATTCGGGGTCCGACGATTATCTGACGAAACCTTTTGCCTTCGCCGAACTCCTCGCGCGTGTACGTGCCCTCATCCGCAGGTCCGAGCAGGAGCGCGGCGCGGAAATCACTTTCGCGGATCTCCGTCTGGACCCGGTTACCCACAAGGTTTGGCGCAAAGACAAGGAGATCGACCTGACGGCCAAGGAATACTCTCTGCTGGAATTCTTCATGCGCAACCCGAACCAGGTGCTGACCAGAACTACCATTGCCGAAAACGTCTGGGACTACATCTTTGACAGCTTCACCAATATTATCGATGTCTATGTAAACTATCTCCGCAAGAAGATCGACCGGGATGCCGACAAGAAACTCATCCACACCGTGCGCGGCGTCGGCTATATTCTGAAGGAAGAAGATTAGTACCCGCAAGAGAAGGCGGCGTGACAGGTAAAATGAACAACCCGCGGGAGGCTCGACGAGCCTCCCGTTTTCTTTCTATCAGTTCCCGTTATTCCCCAAAGCATGCATTTACAATTCTTCACATCCCCTTTGGTTGACAAATCATTTCCATATCACTTACATTAGACTACTACAACGATTGCAGTGCCTATTGTCACTCTACGATTCGTTTCTTTCCTGCCTCACATCCAGAGGGGTTCCATGTTGCGCCATGGCCTCTTCCATTATTTCGGCTGCCGTCCGTTTTAGGAGTGCATAAAGCCGGATTCAAGAAACAGGAGGTTCCAAGCATGTACTCGTCAATCATTCGATTCCTCATGGTCACTTTTGTGGTTTCCGTTCTTTCCCTTGGCGGGGGGGCCGCTTTTGCCAAGTACGCTCCTCCCGATTTCGTCGACCTGGCAAAGCAACTTACGCCTTCGGTGGTGAATATCAGTACGTCGAAAGACGTTTCGCCGCGGCAGCGATTCCGCCAACCCCGGACAAACCCCTTCCAGGGCGACCCCTTCAGTGATTTCTTCGAGCGGTTTTTCGAGCAGATGCCGCAACGTCCCTACAAGCAGAGGAGTCTCGGTTCCGGGTTCATCATCAGCGCCGAGGGGTATATCCTTACCAACAACCATGTGGTTTCAGGAGCCGACGAGATCAAGGTGAAGCTTTCGGACGGACGGGAATTCAAGGGCACGGTGAAGGGTACCGACGAAAAGCTGGACCTGGCCCTCATCAAGATCGACTCTAACGATCGGCTCCCCGTGGCTGCCCTGGGAGACAGTGACGCCATCGAGGTCGGTGAGTGGGTCATGGCAATCGGCAATCCGTTCGGCCTTGCCCAGACAGTGACCGCCGGGATCGTCAGCGCCAAGGGCCGTGTCATCGGCAGTGGTCCGTACGATGATTTCATCCAGACCGATGCTTCCATCAACCCCGGCAATTCGGGGGGGCCGCTGTTCAACGCCAGGGGTGAAGTGGTCGGCATCAATACCGCAATCGTCGCCGGTGGGCAGGGCATAGGTTTTGCCATCCCGGTAAACATGGCCAAGGCGGTCATTACGCAGCTGCGGGAAACGGGCACGGTAACGCGAGGCTGGCTCGGGGTAGCGGTGCAGCCGGTTACCGCCGAACTTGCAAAATCCTTCGGGATGAAGAGCGAGCACGGTGCAATTATCTCCGAAGTAATCAAGGGCAGCCCGGCGGAAAAGGCGGGGCTCAAGGTTGGCGACGTCATCCTGGAATTCGATGGAATAGCAATCAAGGATATGCATGAATTGCCCCGTCTTGCCGCTGTTACCCCTGTTGGTAAGAAAGCCGTGGTCAAGGTGTTGCGAAACGGCAAAACCATCGTGAAGACCGTAACCATCGCGAAGATGAAGGATGTAGCGGCGACACCGGAACAAGCCGCTGAAGTCCGGCAGAAGCTCGGCATCGCCGTCGCCGACCTTACCAAGGAGCTGGCGGCACGGTTGCGGACCAGCGAAACAAAGGGAGTGGTGGTCACGGAAGTACAAGCCGGCAGTGCGGCTGGAGAAGCGGGGATCGTTCAGGGTGATATCATCAAGCAGGTAAACAACACGGTTGTGGCGAACAGCGCAGAGTATGCGAAGGCAGTGGCGCCCCTCAAAAAAGGGGATGTCGTCCGCTTCCTTCTGCGTCGGGAGAATTCATCGCTCTTCGTAGCATTTAAGGTTGAGTAGCAGCAGAACCTGTTGCCACGCTTTCAGAAGCGAACCGAGGGAGGTCGCCGGAAAACGGCTGCCTCCCTTTTTTCATGCCTGCCGTACCGGAGAAACGCTGCGAAATTTGCGAATCAGCTGGTATACTGTAGCCAAAACAACAAAACGATGAAACGAAAATGCCATGGAAAGCCTGAAAACAACGCTGCTGATTGATGAGCACAAGCACTTGAAAGCCCGCCTTGCACCGTTCGGCGGCTGGCTCATGCCGATTCAGTACCAGGGCATCCTGGCCGAACACCGCTGCTGCCGGGAGTCGTCGGCCCTGTTCGACACATGCCACATGGGCCAGTTCCTGTTTTGGGGAGAAATCGGCTCGGCAGGCATCGAACAGCTGTTTTCATTCCGGCTCGATACCATAGCCGTGGGGCGCTGTCGCTACGGGTTCCTCCTCAATGAGCGGGGCGGCATCGTTGACGACCTCACGGTCTACCGACTGGCGGCCGATCATCTCATGGTGGTGGTCAATGCCGGACCCGAGCAAAAGGATTTCGCCGCCATCCAGACAGCCCTGGGGAGCGGTTCGAGTTTTATCGACCAAACCGGCCGAAGCGGCAAACTTGATCTTCAGGGGCCTCGTTCACGCGATGTTTTGCGGCATCATTTCGGGGCGGAGATTGAGAAAATCCCCTTCTTCGGATTCAGGCCCATGACTATCCTCGGGACCGATGCAATCGTAAGCAGGACCGGCTATACCGGTGAACTCGGCTACGAAATCTACTGCCGCAACGAAGTTGTCGTGGATCTGTGGCGACTCCTCCTGCGGGACGAGCGAGTCGTTCCCGCCGGCCTCGGGGCGCGAGACCTGCTCCGTCTGGAGATGGGGTACAGTCTCTACGGGAGTGACCTTGATGAGACAACCACCCCGTTGGAGGCCGGGCTGGAGCGGTTCGTCGATTTCAACCGGGAATTTGTCGGCAGGGACGCCTTGCTCCGGCAGCGGAACGAGGGACTCCGCAGAACCAGGGTGGCCTTCCGGGTTGCCTCCCGCCGCTCGCCGCGCCGGGGTTACGAGATCTTGCATGGCGATATCCGGGTCGGAACGGTAACCAGTGGTGCTTTTTCACCAATGCTCGGCTGCGGCATCGGCATGGGGTACGTTGCGCCGGAAGCGGCGGCAGTCGGAACTTCCCTGCAGGTCGTTCACGAGGGAGTGGCCCTGGAGGGGACCGTGGTCGAGCTGCCTTTTTATCGCGAGGGATCGCTGAAGACGTAGGGGCAGACCCGCGTGTCTGCCCGAACCTGGGCGAACACATGGGTGCGCCCTACATAGAATACAGATTTTTACGAGGGGGGATGGCATGGCTATCTATTTCACCAGGGACCACGAATGGGTCAGGATCGACGGTCCTACCGGCATTGTCGGCATCACCGGCTACGCCGTGGAACAGTTGGGGGACATTACCTTCGTGGAGCTTCCCCGCCCCGGCCGGGAGGCGAAGCAGGCAGAGGTGCTGTGCGCCATCGAATCGGTCAAGGCGGCCAGCGATATTTTTGCGCCGGTTTCCGGGAAGGTGACGGAGGTGAACGCGCGGGTGGAATCCGAACCGGAGATCGTCAACCAAAGCCCCGAAGACGAGGGGTGGCTGGTGCGGTTGGAGATCGCCGATGTCGACGAGGTTAAGAGTCTCATGAGTCGCGAACAGTACGAAGAATATCTCGGCGGGCTCCCATGAGCCGCCCCGGCTATTGTCCCCATACCCCGGAACAGATCCGGGAGATGCTCGAGATCATCGGTGTCGACAGTATTGCCGATCTCTTCGCCGTTATTCCGCCCGAATTGCGGGCCCGCTCCTTTGATCTGCCGGAGGGCATGTCCGAGTTCGAGATGCTGGCCGGCATGCAACGCCTGGCCGGGAGCGACTGGCGCGAGATCGTCCCGTTCATCGGTGGCGGCTGCTACGATCACATCATTCCCGCGGTGGTGGATCATCTTGCCGGTCGCGCTGAATTCGCCACGTCCTACACTCCCTACCAGCCGGAATGTTCCCAGGGAACCCTCCAGGCTCTTTACGAATACCAGACCGCCATCTGCCGTCTGACCGGCATGGAAACCACTAACGCTTCCCTCTATGACGGAGGCACCGCACTGGCAGAAGCGGCTCTCATGGCCTTGCGCATCACCGGCCGGAAGAAAATTCTCGTCGACGGCGCGGTAAATCCCTTTGCCCGGGAGATTCTCCGGAGTTACCTGGCAAACCTGGCGGTGGAGATTGTCGAGATCGCGCCGGCCGGGGCAACCACCGACCGTGAGCGGTTCTTTGCCGTCCTCGACGAAGAAACCGCCGGCGTCATCGTGCAGAACCCTTCCTTTTTCGGCGGGGTCGACGACTACGGCGACCTGGCTGCGGCGGCTCGCCGTTGCGGCGCGCTGACCATCGTTTCCGTCTACCCGATCAGCCTCGGCCTGCTCAAGACCCCCGGCGAGATGGGGGCCGATATGGCGGTCGGCGACGGTCGGAGCCTGGGCAATCCGCTCAGTTTCGGCGGGCCGTCGTTCGGTTTCCTGGCAGTGCGCCGGGAGCATATCCGCAACCTGCCGGGCCGGATCGTCGGTGAGACTGTGGACCGGGACGGTCGGCGCGGTTTTGTTCTCACCCTGCAGGCCCGGGAGCAGCACATCCGCCGGCAGAAAGCCACCTCCAACATCTGCAGTAACCAGAGCCTGTGCGCCCTGCGCGGCCTGATCTTCCTCACCGCCCTCGGCCGGGAGGGATTCGCGGAGCTGGCCCGCCTCAACTATGACAAGGCTCAGTACGCCAAGAGTTTACTCGGTGCCATCAAGGGAGTATCGCTCGTTACCGGGGGGGCGACCTTCAATGAGTTCACCCTCAAGCTGCCAATAGACGCTGCAACTGTTGTTGAAAAGCTCCTCGCCGAGGGGATTGCCGCCAGCGTGCCCCTCGGCCGCTGGTATCCCGGAATGGACTCCTGTCTCGTTGTCACGGTCACGGAAAAGCGGACCCGCGAGGAGATCGACAACCTGGCGGCCAGGATGGAGGAGGTTGTATGCAGCTGATCTTCGAGCAATCCGTTCCCGGCAGACATGGTACCGCGGTACCGCGCAACGATGTTCCCCGGGCCGGCGACCTGCCCGCCGGTCTGCTCCGGCAGGAGCCTGCAGGCCTACCCGAGGTGAGCGAGCTCGACGTGGTGCGCCATTTTACTGCCCTTTCACGCCGCAACCTGGCGGTGGACACCACCTTCTATCCGCTCGGCTCCTGTACCATGAAATACAATGTCAAGGCCATTGAAGAAGCCGCAGGGCTCTTTGCCGCCGTTCACCCCCTGCTTGCCGTGCTGCCGACCGGCGAGCGGTTCGTCCAGGGGGCCCTCGGCGTAATCCACCAGCTGTCCCGGCTGCTGGCCGAGATCACCGGCATGGCGGCCTTTTCCTGCCAGCCGCTGGCCGGCGCCCACGGCGAGATGACCGGCATCATGATGATCGCCGCCTGGCACCGCTCGCGGGGTGAACGGCGCCGCTACGTGGTGGTGCCTGACTCTTCCCACGGGACCAACCCGGCCACTGCCGCCATGGCGGGCTACGAGGTGCTCACCGTGCCGACCGCGCCCTCCGGCGACATGGATCTTGACGCTTTTGCCGGGACCATGAATAATGAGGTGGCGGCGGTCATGCTGACTTGTCCCAACACGCTCGGCCTGTTCAATCCCCGGGTCGCCGAGATCTGCGCCATCGCTCACGAACATGGCGCGCTGGTCTACTGCGACGGCGCCAACCTCAATGCCATTCTCGGTAAGGTGCGACCGGGCGATATCGGCTTCGACGTCATGCACGTCAACCTGCACAAGACCTTCGGCACTCCACACGGTGGCGGCGGGCCGGGCAGCGGCCCGGTCGGGGTGCGGGAGCACCTGGTCCCCTTCCTGCCTACGCCGCAGGTGGCGCAACGGGCCGACGGCGGCTACTGCCTGGAGGACGCAGGGCCGGAAAGCATCGGCCGGCTCGCCGACTTCTACGGCAATTTCGGCATCCTGGTGCGGGCGCTGGCCTACATTACCATGCTCGGCAGGCAGGGGCTGGTGGAGGTCAGTGAACTTGCGGTGCTGAATGCCAACTACGTGATGACCCGGCTCAAGGGATGGTACGACCTGCCCTTCGCTGCGACCTGCATGCACGAATGCGTCTTTTCCGCGGCCCGACAGGTGCAATGGGGCGTGCATGCCATCGATATCGCCAAGTTCCTGATCGACCGGGGGTTCCATCCGCCCACGATCTACTTCCCGCTGGTCGTCAAGGAGGCGATCATGATCGAGCCCACCGAGACCGAGAGCCGCGAGACGCTGGATGCCTTCATTGCCGCGATGATCGAGGCGGCCGAACTGGCCGAAACGGAGCCGGAAACGCTGCGTGGCGCTCCGCGCACCACGCCGGTCTCGCGCCTGGACGAAACGAAAGCAGCGCGGGAAATCAATGTCTGCTGTCCGTGGACGATTGCTGGGGAAGAATGAGGACAAAAGATCGGGGCTCGAGGACCGGGGAAAAAGATGGGTAGCTTGCGCGCCGAAGCTTTAGCGAAGGCGTGAAGGCGTGAAAAGCGGATTAAGGATTAAAAGAAGCGGGGTAAGGATTACCTGTCGGGGAGAGGGGCTTGAGGAAAGTGCTTGCGCGCCGAAGCTTTAGCGAAGGAGCGAGGGGTCAAGAGTGGCGGCTGATCGATACCGGCCCCCTTGACGGGCCGAGCAATATGGCACTCGACGAGGCGCTGCTGACCTGTTTCGAGCCCGGCAGCTCGCTGCCGGTATTGCGGCTGTATGGCTGGAGCCCACCCGCCTTTTCCATCGGCAGGTTCCAGAAACCGGACGAGGTCATCGATCTCGATGCATGCGCCAGGGCCGGAATTCCCGTGATTCGGCGGGTTACCGGCGGCGGATGCATCTTTCACGCCGAGGAGCTGACCTACAGCATTGTCTGCACGCCCGACCAGGTTGCGGACGTGGGCGGGGTGAAGGAGTCGTTTCGCCTGCTCTGCGGTTTCCTCCTGCGTGCCTATCACAGGATCGGACTGGCACCCGGTTTTGCCATCGACGACAGCCCGAGGCACGAGAAGCTTGGACAAAGGACCCCGCTCTGTTTTGCCGGGACCGAGGAGTACGATATCCTGGTCGATGGCCGCAAGCTCGGCGGCAACGCCCAGCGCCGGCAACGGGGCGTCATCTTCCAGCACGGCTCGATTCCCCTGCGCCCTGCGCTTTCCCGGGCCCAGCCGTTCCTGCGCTGTCCGCTTCCCGACGGGGCTACCTCGCTTGCCGAAGCCGGTTGTCCGGTTAACCCGGATGAACTGAAACAGCACCTCGTTGATTCGTTCCGGGAAAACCTCGGCGTCACGCTCACCTGTTCGGTTCCCGAAATCGAGGAGTGCCGGAAGGCCGGATTGTTGCGGGAATCGAAATACTGCTCGGCAACCTGGAACCTTCAAGGTGACGTGTCATGACCCGCTCCCGCCGCCCTGTCTGGCTGCAGAAAAAAATTGCGCCGGCCACACACGGTGAGATGGAGCGGCTCCTGGAGGACCTGCGGCTCCATACCGTCTGCCGCGAGGCAAACTGTCCCAATATCAGCGAATGTTACGGCGCCGGTAACGCAACTTTTCTCATTCTCGGCGCCATCTGCACCCGGCTCTGCTCCTTCTGCAACGTCACCAAGCAAGTTCCGCTGCCGCCGGACCCTGATGAGCCGCGGCGGGTGGCGATGGCGGTCCGTCACCTGGCTTTGCGGCACGTGGTGATTACCAGCCCCACCCGTGACGACCTTGCCGATGGCGGCGCGGCGCTGTTCGGCGAAACGGTACGGGAGATCCGGGCGGCCTCGCCGGGAACCACCATCGAGCTGCTGATCCCCGATTTTCGGGGCGACCGGGAGAGTCTCGCGCTGGTGGTTCTGAGCAGGCCCGATATCCTCGGCCACAATGTGGAGACGGTTCCCCGCCTCTATCACATCAGGCAGGGGGCCGATTACCGCCGATCTCTCGGCGTGCTGCTGGCCGCCGGCGAGCTGGATCGATCAACGAACACCAAGTCGGGGATCATGCTGGGTATGGGCGAGTCGCAAGAGGAGGTCGTCGGGGTGTTTGCCGACCTGCTGGCGTCAGGTTGCCGCTACCTGAGCATCGGCCAATACCTGGCGCCGAGCAGGCGCCACTATCCGGTCAGGGAATATATCCCTCCCGAGGTTTTCGACCGTTACCGGGAAAAGGCGCTTGCCATGGGTTTTCGGCATGTGGAGAGCGGGCCGTACGTGAGGAGCTCTTACCTGGCGGAGCGCTACGGGAAATGACAATCTTGGTATCGAAGTACCAGGGATGAAGGGGGTGTGGGGATAACGGCAAAACCGATAAGGGATCTGCCTTTAGCACCGAAAGAGATCTTGCCTGAACCCGGTTCCAGTCACTTCCTTCAAAAACGATGAAGATGAATGCAGAAAACAGAAAAATGGTTCTATTTCCTCCATCCCCTTAATCCTTGAAGAAAACTGCTTTTTAGGATGGGAATAAGCGGCGCAGATGCTTGCGGCTTGACAATCGCCCGGTATTTTATGATAATGCGCGGGCATCGAGGAGAGATGGCCGAGAGGTCGAAGGCGCCTGACTCGAAATCAGGTGTACCGCAAGGTACCTAGGGTTCGAATCCCTATCTCTCCGCCACTAACAATCCAGCGATATCAGCTGGTTATTATTTGCGGCCCCTGACTTTCAGCAATACTTTCACCAGAGAGATAATGCGGAATTGGCAGGGGTTTTCTTTATACACTGGTATTTCGTAACCACCAGAGGCGGCACAAGCCGCTGCAAAGCGATTTGCAGTCGATGTTCCGGCCTTGATAGTGCATACGACGGTATCGGATCCTTCCCAAAAGCGCCCGCAATACAAGCAGCGCTCATTATTTCCGTTGGAGTAAACCACATGAACGTAGTCTTGGATGTGATGAAAAACCTGATCAGCAAACGAGGCGATGAGATTGAAAAGAGTGTTGCCGGGACCGGCTATCTGGTAAAAACGGTAATCGGCGTCGGCGCCTAGCAAAAAACAATGCGTTACCTTGTTTTCCCCAGACTTATCCACAATGTTTCCACAGCTGAATGTGGAGATACGATCAAACTTTTTGACATCTTCGCATAGGGTAGCCGGTGTGCAATTACACTGGCTTGCCGCAGGACTATGCCGGCTGGCCTTTACCAATCCGGTAAGCAGAGCTCAGCCGTCCTTCTGTATCATTCGAAGAAAGATTTGCCCCTCTCTCTAGCTTCCTTTGGTCTCCACAACAAAAGACTTGACAAAACAAGACACGGGAAAGTAAAAGGAATGAACGTTCATTCCTTTTTGGAGTCAATCCGATGACAAAGCCGGACAAGCGTGAAGAGATAGTATGTGCTGCACTGGAATTGATTGCCGAACATGGGTTCCACGGTGCTCCCATGGCCATAATTGCAGAACGGGCCGGTGTTGGCGCTGGCACGATATACCGGTACTTCGAGAACAAGGACGAACTAATAAGCCAACTGTACCGGGAAGTGGAGAAGAAAATGGTAGACGATCTCCTGGTTGGTTATCCGATGGAAAAAACCATACGGGAACGCTTTCTACATCTTGGTACGGTGCTGCTGCGCTATTTTATCAGCCATCCCCTCGATTTCCGCTATCTGGAACAGTTTCATAATTCGCCGTACGGCGTGGAATATCGTAGAGACAGAATCCTGGGCAAAAATGAGGAGCTCGATATTTTTCGCGATTTGTTCGAGGAAGGCGTGTCCAGCCGGGTCATGAAGGATCTGCCTTTGGTGATCCTGTTCGCATTGTCCTTCGGACCGCTGCTTGCCGTTGCCCGGGATCATATCCTGGGCTTCATAACTCTTGATGATGAGCTGATCGCCAGGACCGGCGAAGCTTGCTGGGACGGGGTAAAGCAGTGAGGTAAGGCATCGGGGGCTTTGATCTGTCGTGCGGCAGGCGAGAGTAACTCCATAGTCCTATTTATCAAATATATATTTGCCGAGGTAGTTATGATGACCAGTTACAGAGCCAGGTTGTTTTTCATGATGGGAATCCTTTGCGGAGCATTTGTTTTGGCCGGATGCGGGGGAAAAAACGAAGCAGGCCCGAAACCAGGCGGCCCTCCCGAAGTCGGGGTGATAGTTATGAAGCCGCAAAGCGTGACCCTGACCACGGAACTGCCGGGCCGGACATCAGCCCACCTGGTTGCCGAAGTTCGTCCCCAGGTGGGGGGGATTATTCAGCAGCGACTGTTTACCGAGGGTAGCGACGTAAAAGCCGGACAGGCGCTCTACCAGATCGATCCGGCAACCTACAAGGCGGCGTTCGCCAGTGCCAGGGCGGCCCAGGCCAAGGCCGAAGCCAACCTGATCCCGGCCCGGCTCAAAGAGCAACGTTTCCGGGACCTGGTGAAGATCAAAGCGGTGAGCCAGCAGGATTATGATGACGCCAATGCCGCGCTCAAGCAGGCTGAAGCGGATCTTGCCTCCAGCAAGGCCGCGGTTGAAAGCGCCCGCATCAATCTGGCCTATACCAGGGTGACCGCACCCATTTCAGGCCGCATCGGCCGTTCGACTGTGACCACCGGCGCACTGGTGACCGCAAGCCAGCCCGCTGCGCTGGCCACCATCCAGCAGCTTAGTTCCATGTATGTGGATGTCACGCAGTCCAGCGCCGAGATGTTGCGGTTGAAACGGCAACTGGCCAGCGGCCTGCTGAAGGACAACGCGGCAGCCCAGGCGCGGGTCAGGCTGTTGCTGGAGGACGGCAGCGCCTACCCCGTGCCGGGCAGCCTCAAGTTCTCGGAAGTAACGGTTGAAGAAAGCACCGGCTCCATTACCCTGCGGGCGGTTTTCCCCAATCCCAAACAGGTGCTGCTGCCGGGCATGTTCGTGCGGGCCGTTCTGGAGGAAGGGGTTGACGACCAGGCAATTCTGGTCCCCCAGCGTGGAGTTACCCGCAATCCTGCCGGAAACGCCCTAGTCATGGTTGTCGGGCCTGAAGACAAAGTGGAACAGCGCCTTGTGAAGGTCGCGCGGACCATCGGTGACAGCTGGCTGGTGAGCGAAGGGCTGAAAGCGGGTGACCGCGTTATCCTCGAAGGAATTCAGAAAGCTAAACCGGGGTCGCCGGTGAAGGTAGTGCCGTTCGGCAGTAAAACGGACGCAGCTTCCGCCGCTGTTCAGCAGCCGTTGCCGGCAAAAAAATAAAGGAGCCTTTTCATGCCCCGGTTTTTCATCAACCGCCCCATCTTCGCCTGGGTAATCGCCATTATCACTATGCTGGCCGGTCTGCTGGCCATCAAAACGCTGCCGGTTTCCCAGTATCCGCCCATCGCGCCGCCCCAGATAACCATCAACGCCATGTATCCGGGAGCCTCGGCCCAGACCGTGCAGGATACCGTCACCCAGGTCATCGAACAGAAGATGAACGGTATCGACAACCTGATCTACATGTCGTCCACCAGCGACTCAGCCGGGACGGTGGCCATCAACCTGACTTTCAAGGCGGGCACCGATCCCAACATGGCCCAGGTCCAAGTGCAGAACAAGCTGCAGTTGGCTACGCCGCTTCTGCCCGAGGCCGTGCAGCGACAGGGCATCGCCGTTGTCAAGTCGACCAAAAACTTCCTGATCATCATCGGCCTCGTTTCGGAAGACGGCTCCATGGGGCGCTTTGACCTGACCGACTACATGGTGGCCAACATCCAGGACATAATCAGCCGGGTGGAGGGGGTTGGCGAAGTGACGGTGTTCGGTTCCCAGAATGCCATGCGGATCTGGCTGTATCCCGATAAGCTGAACAACTTCCGGCTTACCTCCAAGGACGTGGTCGCTGCGCTTCAGGCTCAGAACGCCCAAGTCTCGGCCGGACAGTTCGGCGGCACTCCGGCGATCGAGGGGCAGCAGTTGAACGCCACCATCACTGCGCGGACCCTGCTGCAGACGCCTGAGCAATTTCAAGCTATCATCCTCCGCACCAACAGTGACGGTTCCACGGTAAAGCTCAGGGACGTGGCCGACTGCAAGATCGGCACTGAGAACTACTCGACGCTGGCCCGCTACAAGGGGAAACCGGTGGCGGCCATGGCGCTCAGGCTGGCTTCCGGCGCCAATGCACTGGATACCGCCGAGCGGGTCAAGAACAAGATGGAAGAGCTTTCGGCGTTCTTCCCCCAAGGGGTGAAAGTGGTCTACCCCTATGACACCACGCCGTTCGTCAAGATCTCCATCGAAGAGGTGGTCCAGACCCTGTTGGAGGCAATTCTGCTGGTTTTCCTGGTGATGTTCCTGTTTCTGCAGAATATCCGCGCCACCCTGATTCCGACTATCGCGGTGCCGGTCGTGCTGCTGGGGACCTTCGGCGTGCTGTCGGCCGGCGGGTTTTCCATCAATACCCTGACCATGTTCGCGCTGGTCCTGGCCATCGGCCTACTGGTGGACGACGCCATCGTCGTGGTGGAGAACGTGGAGCGGATCATGAGCGAAGAGGGACTGTCGCCGCGGGACGCGACCATCAAGTCCATGGGGCAGATCACCGGGGCGTTGTGGGGGATTGCGCTGGTACTGTCGGCGGTATTCGTACCGATGGCCTTTTTCGGGGGCTCCACCGGCGTCATCTATCGCCAGTTTTCCATTACCATAGTTTCATCGATGCTCCTCTCGGTACTGGTGGCCATGATCCTGACCCCGGCCCTGTGCGCCACTATTCTCAAACCGGTTGAGAAAGGGCACACGGTTGCTGAAAGCGGCTGGTTCAAAGGTTTCTTCAAATGGTTCAATACCTGGTTCAATCTGGGTAGCAAGAAATACCAGTCATTTGTCGGCCGGATGCTCGGCAGGACCGGACGCTACTTAATCATCTACGGCGGGATCGTCGTGGTCATGGCAGTGTTCTTCATGCGCATGCCCACCGCCTTCCTGCCTGATGAGGACCAGGGATTCATCATCTGCCAGGTGCAGTTGCCGGCCGGGGCCACCCAGGAACGGACCCTGAAGGTTATTGAACAGATCGAACACCATTTTCTGGAGGTGGATAACAAGGCCGTCGATTCGCTGATAACGGTCGCCGGGTTCAGCTTCGCCGGCCGGGGCCAGAACATGGGGCTGGCCTTTGTCAAACTGAAAGATTGGAAACTGCGCCAGACTCCGGACCTGCGTGCGCCGGCCGTTGCCCAGCGGGCCATGGGGGCTTTCTCCAAATACCGGGACGCCTTGGCTTTTGCCTTTTCTCCGCCGGCGGTGATCGAACTGGGGCAGGCCAATGGTTTCGATTTGCAGTTACAGGACCGTGCCGGCCTTGGTCATGACAAACTGATGGCGGCCCGTAACCAGCTGCTCGGAATGGCCGCTAAAAATTCGATGCTGGTGGCGGTGCGCCCCAACGGTCAGGACGACACTCCCGAGTTCAAACTTGATATCGATGACGTGCGGGCAGGCGCCCTGGGCGTCTCCCTGTCGGACGCCAACAGTCTTCTCTCGACCGCCTGGGGCAGCAGCTATGTCAATGACTTTCTCCAGAACGGACGCGTCAAGAAGGTCTATGTCCAGGCCGATGCGAAGTACCGGATGCTGCCGGAGGATATCGGCAAATGGTATGTCCGCAACAATAGCGGCGAAATGGTGCCGTTTTCCGCCTTCGCCACGGCCCGCTGGGATTACGGCTCGCCACGGCTGGAACGTTACAACGGCTTCCCGTCCGTGGAGATCCTGGGGCAGGCGGCCCCGGGCAAGAGTTCCGGCGACGCGATGAAAGAGATGGAGAAGATGGTCGCTCAACTCCCCGATGGGATCGGTTACGAGTGGACCGGTCTCTCCTACGAAGAACGCATGGCCGGCGCCCAGGCTCCGGCGCTCTATGCAATTTCGCTGCTGGTGGTATTCCTGTGCCTGGCAGCCCTGTATGAAAGTTGGGCGATCCCCTTTTCGGTCATGCTGGTGGTGCCGTTGGGGGTCGTCGGAGCCGTGCTGGCGGCAACAGCACGCGGTTTCAACAATGACGTCTACTTCCAGATTGCCATCCTGACGACGGTCGGCCTCTCGGCCAAGAACGCCATCCTGATCGTGGAGTTCGCCAAGGAACAGATGGAGCACGGCATGGGGCTGGTCGAGGCCACCCTGGAAGGTGCGCGCCTGCGTCTGCGGCCGATCCTGATGACATCGCTGGCGTTCTTCTTCGGCGTCCTGCCGCTGGCCGTCAATAAAGGGGCCGGTTCCGGCGCCCAGAATGCGATGGGTACCGCGGTCAACGGCGGCATGCTGACCGCGACAGTGTTGGCGATCTTCCTGGTGCCGGTGTTCTTCGTTGTGATACGGCGGATCTTCCCGGCCAAGGCGCCCGTGCCGAAATCTGAACAACCAACCGAAATCACCATGCCTCCGGAGGAGTCCTGATATGAATCGTACCTTGATTGCCCTGGTTGCCGTTGCCGTCTGCCTGGCAGGCTGTACCATGGCACCGAAATACAGCAGGCCGGCAGCGCCGGTCCCGGCCGCCTGGCCGCAGGGACCGTCTTACCGGGAAGCGGCTGGTGCGTCACCGGACACGGTGGTTGCCGACATCCCCTGGCAGAAATTTTTTGTCGACGAGAAGTTACGAAAACTGGTTGCCCTGGCCCTGGAGAATAATCGTGACCTGCGAGTGGCGGCCCTCAATATCGAGAGGTCGATGGCCCAATACCAGATCAGCCGCTCCGAGCTGCTGCCGAAGGTCGATGCCAATGCTTCCGCCACATACCAGCGCCTGGCCGAAGACTTTTCCGGCACGGGGATCCCCTTGAACATCCACCAGTACAATGTCGGACTCGGCATCAGTTCCTATGAACTTGACCTGTTCGGCCGGGTGCGGAGCCTCAAGGACCAGGCGCTGCAGCAGTATTTCGCCACCGAACAGGCACGGCGCAGTGTGCAGATCAGCCTGGTTGCCGAGGTTGCGGCAAACTACCTGAGCCTGGCCGCAGACCGGGAACGGTTACAGCTCGCCAAAGAGACCCTGGCGAGTCAGCAGGCTTCCTATCAACTTATCCGCAGCCGCTATGAGGCTGGCGTTTCCTCGGCCCTCGACCTCCATCAGGCACAGACCAGCGTTGACGCTGCACGGGTGGACATCGCCCGCTACACTACCCTTGCGGCTCAGAATGAAAATGCCCTTGCCCTGCTGGTCGGTTCGCAGGTTCCGGCTGACCTGCAACCGACCGCGCTGTCGGAAACGCTTAGCGCCCTGAAGGATCTTCCCCCCGGCCTGCCCTCGGACGTGTTGCTCAGCCGTCCCGACATTCTCCAGGCCGAGCATCTGCTCAAGGGGGCCAATGCCAACATTGGCGCGGCACGGGCGGCGTTCTTTCCCCGCATCACCCTGGTATCGTCCGTAGGTTTTGGCAGCGATCAACTGGGTGATCTGTTCGCCTCCGGTGCCTTTGTCTATAGCGTTGCGCCTCGTGTCAGCTTACCCATCTTCCAGGGAGGGGCCAACCGGGCCAACCTGAAGGTGTCGGAGGTGGACCGGGACATCGCGGTTGCCCAGTATGAGAAGGCCATTCAGAACGCTTTCCGGGAAGTGGCCGACGCCCTTGCCCAGCGGGGGACCATCGACGACCAGGTCCAGGCACAGCAGTCCCTTGCCGATGCCACTGCCCAGAGCTTCCGCCTCTCCGAGGCGCGCTATGAAAAAGGGGTGGATAGCTACCTGAACGTCCTTGATTCCCAGCGTTCCCTCTATGCTGCGCAGCAGAATCTGATCAGTGTCCGTCTTGCCCGCCTTGCCAACCTGGTGACACTGTACAAGGTGCTTGGCGGAGGGGTGTGATGCTGGCGAAGTGCACGCAAACGACTGTCAAAACCTCGCGACAGATGGACAGTATTGTCTCTGGAACTGTTTCTCAGATTGGAAAGAAATATTTTCGCCCTTCCTCTCTTTGAGGAGTCCTTCGAGCGGGACAAGAAGGGCTACTGTGACCCCAAGGCAAGAGAACATAAGAGCCAGGTGACGCATCAGCAATAGCACGGTACCAATGAAGGAAATGCGGGACAAATCTAGTATTTTCTACTCCTCCGAACGAAACTGATGACCTTAGTGCCGATGACAATGATTTGTTGTTGCTTGATCGCAACCATAGTCCATAACG
The DNA here is from genome assembly GCA_040773465.1 of Geobacteraceae bacterium. Classification (GTDB taxonomy): domain Bacteria; phylum Desulfobacterota; class Desulfuromonadia; order Geobacterales; family Geobacteraceae; genus RPRC01. The sequence goes on from JAXGWF010000017.1 coordinate 38,862, forward strand.
TCAGTGGAACAACCCTGTGACAAAACCGGCTCCTTTATCCCCAGCAACATGTAATCCTTAATGATATCGATTATCAATGGACAAACCGGTCTTTATAACCAGTCGTAATTACGAGTTATTCTGTATCTATTCGATATTATTGAATATAGTGGCGATGACTACAATAAAGGCAATTTGCAACTCCTCTAGCAAAAAACAATACGTTGCCTTATTTCCAACAGACTTATCCACAATCTTTCCACAGCTGAATGTGGAGATCGGGTTACCTGTTCCTGCATCTCTGCAATAGTAGCTGTTATGCGCTTTTCGGATTCGGCTGTGAAACGATGGTTCTCAGGCAGGATATTCCCGTCTCGACCAATCCGATGGGCGCCAAAATTTATGCAAACGGCAATCTTGTCGGACAAACACCCGGCACTGTTTCTCTGGAGCGAACCCGCAACCACATCCTGACGCTCGTTAAGGAGAACTACCGCCGGCAGGATGTGGTCATTACCAAGCAGTATCAGTCCAACAAAGTGCTGATGAATGCCGTCAGGTCAGGGCTTGATGCAGGGCTTTTCTTCAAGGACAAAAGGATGGGGATCAATAGCGGTTTCGGCTCCATCTCCCGCCAGGAAGAAACAGGAGAGGCATATGTTCTGGTGCCGACAACGGTAAGCGGTTTTTATGACCGGCGGGTTCAATAGTTTCCATCTGGACCATATTAATTTATTGTAGGAGCTTGTTGTTTTTTCAGCTCAAGAAAGGGGGCTTGCCATACATGGCGAGCTCCCTTTTCTTTTTTGTTTCAGCTGTGTGAAAACGTGGTTGATTTATTATGTGTGGCTCTTTCTAAGATCATTGGTCGATATGTCGTGAAGGCTGGATGTGAGCTTGGAATTTTTAGTAAGGCATGCTCGAAAATTGTTGGAAACATCGCCGGCAAGAACACACTCTTCGAACTGGGACTGCCGCGGGCTGCAACGGCTCAGTCCTGCAGCAGGTCGCGGAAAAACCGGAACCAGTTGTCACCCATGATGGCGCGGATCGTGGTGTCGGGATACCCGGCCTTGACGAGCAGTTCGGCGAGTGCGGGCAATCGCGAGTGATCTTCGAACCCTTCGCAGGCGGTGTCGTAGCCGCCGAAATCGCTGCCGATACCGATCCCGTCGGGACCGAATTTCTGGACGAACCAGTCGATCTGGTTGAAGAGGAGGGATATGTCGGCCCGGCCTTCCGGCGACAGCATGCCGGGGTACGCGGCGATACCGATAACGCCGCCGCGGTCGAGGATGATTCGCACCTGCTCGTCCGAGAGGTTCCGTGGGGTATCGCAGTGGGTCCGGAAGCCGGTGTGGGAGGACATGAGCCTGCCGGAAAACAGTTCGGCGACATCCCGGAAACAGGGCGCCGAGAGGTGGGCCGTGTCGAGGGCGAAGCCGAGGCGGTCCAGTTCCGCCACCAGGGTCCGGCCGATCCTGGTCAGTCCTTCCGGGTTTGGCACCGTATTGCCGTCTCCCAGGCGATTTTTTCCCACGTGGGTCAATCCGGCCATCCTGAAACCCTGCCTCTTCAGCGCTTCTGCCGGATATTCAGCCAGGGCATCGGCGTTTTCCAGCAGGAGCAGGGCACCCGGCGCTCCGCTGCCGCGATAGCAGGCTTCCAGCTCTCCGGCGGATGTTATGGTGCCGAGCGTGCGGATATTCTTCCCGGCATAATCAAGGAGCTGCCGGAGGTTTTCCGCCGCTTTTTGCGGGCCGTTGCAGACATCCATGCAGTAAAGAACGGAGACGATGGCGCGGATGCCGCCTTCTGCAAGCGTCGCCGGGCTGATCCAGGCGTTGTCCGTTTCATCGAAAGGGGTCTCCGGATGATGAGATATCAGGTCGTAGAGCAGGTCAACATGGCTGTCGATAACGGGATACATGGGCGCGTTCCTCAATAAATCTTTGGTATCTGTTTGAGTGAATCAGCAGGGACGAGGGTGGCTACACATTGTGAGGATTGTTGCCGATTAAAATATGGCCATAGTATCACAAAAACCGGTTCCATAGTCGCGGCACCAACTTTTGTTCAGGCGAACGATACGCTGAATATCGTGAGAAACAGCAGTTGGCAGGCGGCGACGATCCAGCCGTTTCTCAGCATGGAGCGCATGTCGTCGGATTCGGCAAAACCGAGCGAACTGAGCATGTTCGCGCCCGGAAAAACGAAATTGTGCACCCTGGTTGCCACCACCAGTGCCAGCGACCAGGCCAGCATCGATACTGCATAGTTTGTCAGCAAGGGGTTGAACATTTCGTGCAGCAGCTTCAGGGTGGCGACCGTGGCGCCGCTGATGCCGAAGGCGCCGAGGAACCCGCCGGTGATGACGACGCCCGATTTGCCGCCCAGCTCCATCAACGGCTTGAGGAGCGTTGCCAGGGCCGCAAAGCCGCCCGCCTTTTCGACGAAGACGATGAACGGGTCCAGCAGCAGGAACAGCAGAAAGAGGCCGACATTTCCCGCCATTCCCTTGACGACCAGTTTCAGGATTTCGTCGGCTTTCAGGCCGCCGGTCAAGCCGGTGATGAAGGACAGGCCGAGCATGATGACGACCACGAATGACGTGGGCGCCTTGACGATGATGCCGTAGACCACCGCTGCCAGGAAGGTGACGGTGAATACCGCAGTGGCGCGACGGCTCCGGCGAGTCGGTTCGAAGTGCTGTACCTCCTCCGGCTTTTCGTATGGGTTGAGGTCCCTGGTTTTCCGTTGGATGCGCTGGATCACGCACCAGGTTACCACCAGGGTAATGACGGCGACCGGCCCGGAAACGAACAGCAGCATCTCTCCGTAGCCGATCTTCGTCAGGCCGAGCAGGGTAATGACCGGCGGCGTGAACGGGCCGAGAATCAGCGCCTCTTCTCCTACTGCCTGGAAAATTACCCCCACGGTGCTGCGGGACAAGCCGACCGCCGCGGCGACCGGTAAAACGATCGGCGCGATCACGGCATTGCCCCCCGCCATGGTGCCGAGCAGGCCGACCACGACCAGGCAGGAGACCATGATGCCGAGCATGGCCTTTTTTTCCGTATCGACGCCGATGGTGTGGATGATCCGGTAGACGATCACACGGGCGACGCCGGTGGCGTTCAGCACTTCGCCGAGACCGCGTCCGAGCATGATGATCAGCCCGACCAGGGCGAGAAAGGAACCCGTGGCATCCGCCAGAGCGGCACCGAAGGATACAAGGGTCTGGTGGCTGAGCAGCGCCCCCGCCACGACGCAGACGGCTGTTGCCGTCAGGATGTCTACGTTGCGGAAGACCAGAACAATGTAGAGTACAAGGGGCAGCAGCCCCAAGAGCCCCTGCCAGAGCGCGGGATTCATGTCAAGGGACATAGGAAAGCCTTTCGGAATAATCTGCCATGGAAAAGCCGGTAAAACCCGGAGCAGGTCGATAGTCGCCGGTTTCCGGATGCCTGGGATGTCCCGGATTCCGTATGGCCGTTTTCGGGTACGCCGCAAGGTAAACCCGGAAAAAGTGCAAGTCAAGGATTTCGGTTGTAAAAAGTACAGTTTGCCGTGTGAGGGCGAGAATATGCCTTGACATCCGTGAATTATCGGAACTATTTTATGAAAAATATCGTGAGTAACGCTTTGTTGTCATTACTTCACCACAAGGTTTTCATTTTAGACATGCCGTGATATATGGAAACTTCTATTTCTCGTATGCCAATGCTGCGTTTACTGGGAATTCTTTCCTTCTTTGTTGTTTTTCTTTCAGGTTGTGAAAAGAGCGGTCCCGCAACGAGCGACCTTGACTGCTATGACTACCGGGATACCCAGCGTCTGGTTCGCCTGGTTCGTTCGGCGGCCGATCAGGTCGCGCATCATGGAACAGCCGCTTTCGAGGTTTTTCGGCAACATCCCGAAGATTGGACCTACAAGGATGCCTATATTTACGTTTATGACGGTTCGGGAAAGTGCATTTTTCACGGCGGCACACCGGAACTTGAAGGGCGCACCCTGTGGCATGTCCAGGATATTTCAGGAAAGTATTCTCTTCAGCTTGCCTTCAAAATGGCGCGTAATCCGGCCAATCCTCACGGATGGGTGCACTATGCGTGGAATTCGCCCAATCGATTGAACCCCCAGGAAAAAAGCTCCTGTCATTTTCTTGTAACAATGCCTTCAGGTGAAGAAGTGCTTGTCGGCGGCGGGCTGCCGAATTTGCCCGTGGAACGAAGCTTCGTGCGGTTTGCGGTCGATGAGGCGGTATCGCTGCTGGAACGGCGGGGGCTCGCGGCCCTGGACACAATCCGTTCACCGGCATCGGAATTCCGTTTTCTGGGAACCTCCGTTTTTGTCTTTACGACCGATGGGACGACCCTGGTCGACCCTGCCCTGTATTTGCCCTACAATCGCAATATCCTGAACTATGAGGACGATACCGGTCATCGGCCGATTCGTCGACTTATCGAACAACTGCAAAAGGAACCTTCCGCCTGGGTGGTCCTGGCATCCCGCAATCCGCGCTCCATCAACATGATGAAAAAAGGGATGTTCGGACGCAAATGCACCGTCGACGGACGGGTGCTCTATGTTGCCGGTATTTCGGATTTACCGAAACCGGCCTGGATGAATTGATATGAACAAGAAACCGGACGATCTCATCTACGGCGTTGACGACGTCCCTCCGCCGGGGGCGTTGCTGATGCTCAGTTTTCAGCAGATGATGCTGCTGTTTACGGCCGCCACCTTCCCGGCGCTGCTTGTTCGCGAGGTTGGCGGGAGCGTTGATATCGCCAGTTCCATGGTTGCCATGACCATGGTGGCGGCCGGGCTGGGATCGATCCTCCAGGCCCTGCGTTTGCCCGGGGTTGGTTCCGGGTACCTGTGCCCGAATCTTTGCGGCCCGTCATATTTGGGTGTTTCCCTGCAGGCTGCGTGGCATGGCGGCTTTCCCGTCATGCACGGCATGATCGTTTTCGCCGGGGTGCTTGAAGTACTGCTGGCGAATATCATCCGGTACATTCGCTTTCTTTTTCCCTCGGTAGTGGTAGGGTTGGTGGTCATGATGGTCGGCGTAAACGTTATTGCCGTGTCGGTAACCAATTTCTTCGGTGTGGCCTACGCCTTTGACAGCGTGCGCGGCGCGGATTTGCTGGTAGGATGCATCGCGCTGTTGACGATGGTCGGCTGCAATCTCTGGGGGCGCGGAGCGTTACGGATGTACTGTCTGCTGATAGGCATCCTGGTCGGCTGGGGAGCGGCGCTGTTGCTTACGCCGGAGATCCGGTCCGCTTACGAGGTCTTGCGGAGCAAGCCTGTTTTTGCGCTGCCCGTATACGACTGGCGGGAACAGTTTCGGTTGTCGTTCAGCGCGGAATTGGCGGTGCCTTTCATTATCATCGCGATATGCGGAAGCCTCAAATCGTTCGGCAACCTGCTGGCCGCCCAGAAGATTTCAGAACCTGACCTGAAAGAGGTGAAAATGAAACCCGTGGCCAACGGTCTCGTGGCCGACGGCATAACGACCGCGATGGCCGGATTCATGGGGGCGATGGCGGTAGACACCTCGTCGAGCAATATCGGCTTGGCGGCCGCGACCCGTGCCGTCAGCCGGTGGATATCGGTTGTTACCGGGGTGATTTTCGCTTTTCTCGGTTTTTTTCCCAAGGTCTCCATGATGATCGCCCTGGTTCCCCGGCCCGTCGTCGGGGCCTCGCTGATTTTCGCGGTGAGTATCATGATCTGCACCGGGCTGAAGGAAATGCTTGAACAGCCGCTTGATCAGCGGAAAATATACACGATCGGCATAGCAATGATATTCGGTCTGAGCACCCAATTTGTTCCTGCGCTCTATGCCGCATTACCCTCCGCGTACCAGCCCCTGTTCCAATCGCCGCTTGCAACCTCGACCCTTTTTGCCATCATCGTTTACCAGTTATTTCATATCGATCAATTAAAAGATGCGTTTCGCCGGACACACGAGTAATTCGTCAAACGCATGCCCTTGATACCTTTCAGGTTTCTCAGGGAAATTTATTCTTTGCATTGCCTGCAAGCTCTCTTTGGACAGAGCCAAGGCTGATTACTGCATTGTTCTTGATTTCAGGAGGGTGCGTTCAGGTTATTCGAATACCGGATCGTGAAATTGTCCGGTAGTTTCCGTGACGATATTGAAAAAAAACATTTCAGCGGTATCCTGAAAACCATATCGCATGGGCATTGAACATTAAAAGGTGGGTACGTTCATGGGCGAAGAAAAAGAATTGAAGGAAATGCCTGAAGAGAAACCCGAAACAGGTAACGAAAAAGAGAAGAGTTTCCGAAAAAAGATCGACCCGACCTGGTATCTCGTGGCGCTCCTTACGATCCTGGTCCTGTCGATATCGTATTTTTTCGTTTTTGCCTTACCGAAGATGAAGCGGGATCAGCTGGCCTGGGAAAAAGAGCTCCAGGCCCAACAGCGGCAGCTGCGGGAATCCTATAACAAGTGCGTCGATGCCGCTGAAGCGGACTATGAAAACTATATCAAGCTCAACGGCGCCCCTGTGGCGGGTCGGCCGAAGAGCTATTCGGCCCCCGAATATATCTGGGATGCCGCGGAAAAAACCAGGAAGGCCGCGCTTGCCGAATGCGCCAGGCGCTACCAGCGTTAGCTGAAATTTTTTACATCCTGCCGGGAGAACTACTTCTCGGTTTTCTCCGTTTCCTCGTCAGAAAACAAGGGGCCTGCCGAAATCGGCAGGCCCCTTGTCGTCTCCTCGTATACTGCAATGATGTAACGGTTTTCAGTGTAAACACCCCCTGTTCGGCAAACAGCGTCGCACTATCTGCGATGTGTCCGGATTTCAGGCATCCAACCTAGAACGACTTGGACCAGAGCATCATGAAGCTGCTGCCGGATGAACCGTTTCGCAGGAACTTGTTGTCGTAAGCATATTCCAGGTAGAGTTGCGAGTCATAGAAAAAACCGGTGGTAAGGCCGATGGAAACTGCCTCGCCGTCCGCAGAGTTCAGCTTGAGGTGAATCCCCTCGGAGTCCGAGTAATCAGGTAGGTTGGCTCCCCAGGCGAACGTGGCGCGCAGGTGCAGATACATGAAGAACAGCAGCTCGTACCGGTATTCAAGGGTTCCCACTACATAGTCTGAAACCGGGAAATCATTGAACAGCGCACCGGGGTAGGGCAGCCGGTAGAGGTCGTCCGTCTCGTTGGGAAACGGACCGCCGCCCGCGCGGAAGGCCGAGAACCGGTCGAGTTTCCCTATCGGTGAGACGCCGCCGTGCAGGTAACCCACGAAACGGTGCCGTTCCGACAGCCAGGGTATACCCGCGGCTCCGATCAGGTAGCCGGACAGCTTCAGGTATTCCCTGGTTTTGTCTTTATTGTAGACCAGGGTGCCGAAGGTGCTGTCGGACCATTTTTCCCGGTAGGTGTATTCCAGGTCCGTTCCGGCGGCCCATCCGTCATGGGGCAGTTCCATGATGTTGCGGCGGAGCCCGTCGTAGCGTACACGAAAACGCAGCCCCTGGAAGAAGGTGTCCGGCGGCAGCACCACGTTCAGGCCGGTGTCGCTGGTCCTGTTGTCATAAAAGTATCCCCCCTGGTAAAAGAGCTGCAATCGCAGGTCGTTGTCCGATTGGTGCGGCGCCACCGGGATCCTGATCCCGGCGCCGAGCCAGCCGGCGATGGTCCCCCAGGTCACGGAACTGGTTTTGACTTCCTTGCCGTCCTTTATCTCGGTGTCGGCAAAGGGGACGGTATTGTTTTCGAAGTGGCCGAGGAGCTGGAACCTGCCGAAACTCTTGGCGGTGTCGATCTCGTTGACGAATACTCCGATCACGCTCCTGACCCACCAGGTATCCCGGCGGTGACGCCAGTACAGCGCCGCGATCGGGAGCGCGGTATCCCCTCCCACGTCTGGTGTATAAAAGTTTGCCCCCAGTGTCAGGGAAAGAATGTTCTCGCGATCCCGAGCCGGGATGCTGATGGTCCTGCCCAGGACCGTGGTCGTGTATGCCTCCCCTGCCAAGGGAGTGTGATAGGGGGCGGCAACAGGGCACGTGGCCTCGTTTTCCGCCAAAGCGGTTTGGCATGGGACGGCGCTCCAGGCAAGGAACAGGACCAGGAGGGTTGTCATGACGGAACGGCATGAGGAGGAAATGCGGTTCAGGCGGATCAGTGATGGAGCATGCAGGATTTTCATAATTCCACCTCTTCAGGAGCGAGTCGCATGTGGCGATTGCATCCTTTCAGTAGACAGATAGTACATGATCGCGGAATGTCAAGGGTTGACGGGTAATTTGTGTCCTTCCGGACAGGAGGGATGCTTCGACAGGCACAAAAGGGCGAGCCATCCGGCCGCCCCTTTTGTGGATCGGTAAGAGGATGTTTTCGAAAGCGGAAAAGGATGGCGGTCGCTATTTCCCGCAGCACTTCTTGTATTTCAATCCGCTGTCGCAAGGGCAGGGATCGTTCCGGCCGATTTTATCGACGACTATCGGCCGGGGCTTTGCCAGGCTGCCTTCGGTAAAATACCAGTGACCCTGTTCTCTTTTGAAATGACCGCATTCGTGGTGGGTGCGGAGGGCTCCTTTTTCACGGAAACGGGCGATGAATTCAACGTCACCGCTGGTGTCGTCCGGGCCGCCCCGGTTGGCGCCGATAATTTCGAGGCCCAGCCATTCAGACTGTTCCGCCCATTTTCTGGTTCCTTCGTGATCGTAATCCTGGCGGTGGTTCGGATGGGTGCTCTCGAAAATGAAGTCGGTTGCAATCCTTACATAGGCGGAATAGCGCGCCCGCATGAGTTGTTCCGCCGTTTCGGCAGGCTGCTTTCCGGTAATGATCGGTTCGCAGCAATCCGCGTAGGAAGCGCCGCTTCCGCAAGGACAGCTGTTCATGAGTGGTTCTCCTTCCTGACTGGTTTCGTTGGTAGAGGCGCCGGTATAATGGTCTGAGACAATAGCATATCAGGGCGGTTCCGGCAACATGCGGCATCCGTATCGCGGATGCCTTCGGATGGGGAACACATTTCGTCAGTAGCCACCGGGAGGCGGCGCAAAGCCTTCATCGTCCCATAGACGGTTGTGGGGCTCCGGCTTCCGGCAGCAGCGGATGATGCCTTTCCGGCACAATGTGGAGCGCCATTCGTATTTGAGGAAGATTTTCTCGACGGGTCGCGATTCCGGTTCGAATGCCACGAGTCGGGAAGGCGAATATTCCTCGCGGCCGTAGCCGGTTCCGGCGCTTTTTCCTTCCATGCGCGCCGACGGCGCGGCGGAACGAGTCGCCTTGTCGCGGGTCATCTCTTGCGATGAGCCGTAGCAGGGAGGGTCATAACGCCGGATTTCGGGATAGACCGCCACGGCTATTACGCCCATCGCCGAACGGTCGCCGAAGGATGCGGCATAGGAATCGGCGGCACTGGTGAAATAGAACCGGTTGATCCGGTCGCTTGCGGTCCGCCATCCGGTATATTCGTTCGATTCATAGGGTTCCAGGATGTACATCCGTTCGCTGTTGCGCAGCCAGGACTTCCGCCCGGAAATGATATTTCTGCCGTCCACCGCGATCACCACCCCGATGCGCCGGTTGAGCCTGTTGCGCACTACGATGCGGTAGTTTTCGCCCTTGACCGCCTCGGCATAGGCTTTGCGCGCCGGGTGCTTCGCCGCAACGGGATAGAGGGGCAGTGTTCTGCCGCTGTCCGTTCGGATCAATACTTCTACGCTTCTGCCGATGCTGCCGGCCCCGGCCATCCCGGTCATGCCGACGAGTAACGCCATTACTAGAAAAATTCTCATGGTATCCTCCTTATGATTATTTCCAGGTGTTTGTGACGGTGCTGTAAGTAAAGCTGGATCGCCCTCCATACCGGAACGGGCGCCCTTTTGTTTTCTTAGACAGCGACGGCCGAAAAAAAGTTCCAAGGAAATTTCACGGGGGCTTCGTGCGGGCAATTCGGATTCGGATGTTATTCTTTGTGGTGGGGATGATTGGTGATATAGTAGCGGGCATTCCATTATTTCCAGTTCTTTTCGGAAAGTGAGGTTCGATGTCCGATAATCCGCATCCGTTTCAAACCCTGACGCCCGGTTTTGTCATGGACGCAGTAGAAGGGCGCGGTTTTTATTGCGACTGCCGTGTCCTGGCACTGAACAGCTATGAGAACCGCGTGTTCCAGGTGGGCATCGAAGACGACGCGCCGCTCGTAGCGAAGTTTTACCGTCCCGGACGCTGGAGCGATGCGCAGATACGCGAGGAGCACGAGTTCTGTCTCGAGCTTGCCGGGCATGAACTGCCGGTGGTCGCTCCCTGGCGGGACGGGAGCGGGGAGAGCCTTTTTCTCCATGAAGGCTTCCGCTTTGCCCTCTATCCACGCCAGGGCGGGCACGCTCCCGAGTTCGACAACCTTGACAACCTGTGCATCCTGGGACGGGTGCTGGGGCGTATTCACGGTATCGGAGCCGTGAGATCATTCGAACAAAGGCCGGTTCTCGACCTGGCCGGCTTCGGCCGTGAAAGCGTGGCTTTCATTGGCGAGCGCTGTATCCCCGACGAGTACCGGGCCAGCTACGAGGAGGTTACCCGTCGGCTGCTCGACGGCATCGCCGAGGCGTTTGCCGAGGCGGGTCCGGTTCGCTACATCCGCACCCACGGCGACTGCCATGCCGGCAATATCCTCTGGCGTGCCGAGGCCCCCCATTTCGTCGATTTCGACGATGCCCGCACGGCCCCGGCGGTGCAGGATCTCTGGATGATGCTCTCGGGAGACCAGGCCCGTCGCACTGCCCAACTGGCGGCATTGATGGAAGGCTATCGCGATTTCCGCGATTTCGATCATCGGGAACTGTTGCTGGTGGAGTCGTTGCGAGCGCTCCGTATGCTCCATTACAGTGCCTGGCTCGCCGCCCGCTGGGATGATCCCATGTTTCCCCGGACTTTTCCCTGGTTCAATACGGTCCGGTACTGGGGCGAGCACATCCTTGCCCTGCGCGAGCAGCTGGCGGCGCTGTCTGAGCCGCCGCTGCAACTGCTGTGAGAACGAAGGGGTGTGCTGATGCATCCCACGCAACCATGGCTGCGCTTTATCGAAAAGAAACTTTTACCACCCCCAGCCCCTCCTAAAATAGGAGGGGAGCTATTCCGTCTTCTCCCCTCTTTGATAATGAGGGGACCGGGGGGTGGTGGAGCTGAGGTTTCTCATAAGTCTGGAAAGGTCTGGCATTCGCATGCCGGGAGGTAACTGCATGTTGTTGGAAAAAGAAAGAAAAGAGATCGTCCGCTTTGGCAGGAAGATGCTCGCCGCACGGTTGACATCCGGCACGGGCGGCAACCTGAGCATCATTGATCGCACGACCGGGCTCGTCGCGATCAGCCCGAGTGGCATCGAATACGAGGAGATGACGGCCGAAGATGTGCCGGTGGTTGATGCGACGGGAGCGGTGGTGGAAGGAAGCCGCAAGCCGTCGAGCGAACTTGGGTTTCACTGCGCCCTCTACCGGCAGCGGCCGGAGATCCGCTCGGTGGTCCATACCCATTCGGTTTATGCCACGACCATGGCCTGCCTTCACTGGGAGATTCCCGCTGTTCACTACCTGGTGGCATTTTCCGGACGCAAGGTGCCCCTTGCGCCCTATGCGACCTTCGGCACCGGGGAACTTGCCGAACGAGTCGTGGAGAGTATCGGCGAGTATAACGCGGTGCTGCTGGCAAACCACGGCCTGGTGACCGTCGGTCCGAACCTGGCCACGGCCTTTGCCGTGGCCGAGGAAATCGAGCTGGTGGCGCAGATCTATTACCAGGCGAAATGCATCGGCGAGCCGGTCATCGTCCCTGAAGGCGAAATGACCCGGGTAATCGAAAAATTCGCCACGTATGGCCAGAAAGGGAGTAGCGGGCCTTCCGGAAAGGAAGGCTGATGGAGGGCGCTTTCAACTTGTGGATTCCGATAGGCGGTCGCCGCAATGGTTTTGCGACAACCTCCTACAGCCAGCCCCGCTTCTTGAAGATATAGATCGGCAGGATTGCGGACACGATGATCAGGCCGAGGGCCACGGGATAGCCCATCCGCCATTCGAGTTCGGGAAGAAAACGGAAGTTCATGCCGTAGATGCTGGCAATGAGGGTCGGCGGCAGGAAAATGACCGACATGACGGTAAAGATCTTGATGACCTTGTTCTGTTCCATGCTCATGTAGTTGAGGAACAGGTTCTGGAGGTAGTCGAGTCGCTCGAAATTGAAGTTCGCCGAGATGATGAGGGAGTTTACGTCCTTGATCATCATGGAGAGCTCCCGCTTCTGGCTTTCCGTTATCATGGTGCTTTTCAGGAGCGACGAAAGAACCCGGTGCTTGTCCGTGAGGTTTTCCCGGAAGGTAATGTTGATGTCCTCGTAGGATGAAATGTACTCGAGGAATTCGCTGGGTTCGTGGAAAGACTGGGGGTCTTTCCGACCGATGGTGACGATCTCCTTGGAAAGGTGCTCGATATAGTCGGCGTCGATGTCAACCCGCATGGCGAGGATGCCCGACAGCACGTCGGCACCGTTATGAAAGGCGCGGGGCGTCAGGCGCAGTTTGCGGGAGAACTCCGAGAAAATGCGCAGTTCGCTGAAGCGGATCGTGGTCAGGAAGGAATTCTTCATGATGAACGATACGGTTTCGGTGGAAACTTTTCCCTGGTCCTTGACCAGGAACGAGGTGTTGATCCAGATACCGCTTTCATCCTCCCAGTAGCGGGAACTGTACTCGATCTCTTCCGATTCCTGGCGGGTCGGGATTTCCAGTTTCATGGCCCGTTCCACGCTGATGCTTTCTTCCGGGGTGGGAGAAATCATGTCGAGCCAGACAAGAGACGATGTTTCCATCGTTTCCAGGTCTTCCAATTCAACCGTTCGAGCAAGAATGCTGTCTTCCGTGCGCACATATGCCTTGATCATGACGAAGTCCCATACGTGGTCTCGACCGGGGAGCGCTGTAAACTGAAAGCTGTAACAGGCCCTTTACACCCAAGGTCTTTGATGAGATTACTCAACGAAGCCTGAAAGGTCAAGATGAAAGAACGGTATCCGAACCGGGGGTGTTTCGGATGACAGTCGGTATGTCCCGCGGCTTCGACGGTTTCCGGATTGGTCCGTGCGCCTGGTGGGGGAACCCTGCCGACCGAAAATCTCGCCGGTATGGCCACCCATGAACAGGGATTTTCATAGCGGGTCTGCTTCGGAAGAATTTTTCGGGTTCCTTCCGTTCCCGGATGTTCAGGCCATAGCGGAGAACCGCCTGTCGGGGAGTGGAGGAGCACGTATGTATCTGTAGCTTTTACAGGTCAAGGTACAGTGAGTACAGCATACATCCTTGTTCAGGAAAACCTATTTTAATCCCTTGAAATCCTGGTTTTGTCGCATAGAATATCTAAATTATTATCGGTGGGTATTGCGAGAACCGCCGGAAGGAGATGGCCGCTGAGGCGGATGTTGCCGGGACCCGTGAAAGGAGAAAGTGCATGGCATCACTGGAGGGGAAGAAAGCGCCGGGCTTCGTGCTCGAGGGTAGTGACGGGAGAAAACATGATTTGGCTGATTACAGCGGCAAGACGGTGGTTATCTACTTTTATCCGAAGGATAATACCCCCGGCTGTACCAAGGAGGCCTGCAGTTTTCGGGATCTCCACGAGGACCTGGCGGAACTGGGCGTAGTGCTCTTCGGGATCAGCAAAGACAGCCTGAAATCCCATGACAAGTTCATTCGCGATTTCGGTCTTCCGTTTGTTCTGCTTTCCGACCCTGATGCAAAGGTGATGCAGTCCTTCGGTGCATTCGGGGAAAAGGTTATGTATGGTAAGAAAAGCATGGGTACGATCCGTTCCACGGTTGTAATCGGTCCTGACGGGACGGTTGTCAAACACTGGCAGGCCGTGAAAAAAGCCGAGGCTCATCCGGCTGCCGTGATTGATTTTCTCAGGAACGGATAAGTTTCGGCAGGTCGGGCGGCATCCTCCTGAGGTTGCGGCGGATCCATGCCGGTCGAACTTCGAACAGTGAATCCGGATTTCCGGATAGTGGAAGTAAGCATGTCAGAAGATAGAGCAAAACCGATTGCCGTGGATGACGGAAATTTTCGGACGATAACGGATGGTACCGACCTTCCGTTGCTGCTGGAATTCTGGGCGCCCTGGTGCCCTCACTGCCGGGCGCTTGCCCCGGTCATCGAACAAGTCGCCGTGGAACTTTCGGGAAAGGTGATCGTCGGCCAGGTAAACTGCGATCTCAACCGTCGGCTGCCGGAACAATTCAATGTCGAGGTTATACCGAGCCTGTTCTTTATCAGGGGCGGAGAAGTGCTTGGCACCATCATCAACCCCAAGGACAAGCATTCCCTGGTTGCCTGGATCGGGGAGTTGAGCGAATAAAGGTCCTTGCCCGCCTGGATGACCTGATCAGCCGGAGACGAACCAATTTCCTCCGGTTGATGTTTCCCGGCTTGCCCTGCTGTTTCGTCGAGATGATGATCTCTTTTCCTCCCGCTATGCAATTCCCGTTTCGGCAACGCATCGTTCTGCGCGTCGCGTCGAGCAAGACCTCCCTACCGGGTATCGGCCGGTTGCCGGCAATCACGGAATAGCTTATGATACTTGTGCTTTGGATCCTTTCGGTTGTCCTCGTCCTGGCCGGTATCGCCGGTACGATCCTGCCGGTTCTGCCCGGCATACCGCTCGTTTTCTTCGGATTGGCCGCGGCGGCATCGGTGGACGATTTTCAGCGGGTCGGCTGGGGGGTGCTGGCTTTACTGGCTGCCGTGACGCTTTTTTCCCAGGCACTCGACCTGCTCGTCACGGCTCACGGCGCACGAAAAATGGGGGCGGGACGGGTTGCCTTGCTGGGGGCGACGGCCGGTCTGGTGGTCGGGCTGTTTTTCAGCATTCCCGGTCTGATTATCGGCCCGTTTCTGGGCGCCTTCCTGGGTGAGTACCTGGCGAAGAAGGATCTGCTTCAGTCGGGAAAGGCCGGAATAGGCGCCTGGCTTGGGCTGGTCGCCGGCGTGGCTCTCAAGCTCTGCGTGATAGTTGTTATGATGGGGATATTTATCGCCGCCTACTATCGGTGAGTCGCAATAGGATGGTTCGTGATTGCCGAATTCCTCTTGAAAACATTCAGGCAGTACTGTTTTGCAGCGTGGTCAAGCCCGGTTTCCGCTTTGGGAAAAGATGGATTATTTTTCAATACAATCGATTCTTTCTAATAGAATGCCGTGAGGTGGCCGAAGAGAACTGAAAGGGCCTTGATCGGTTGCATCAGCATCGAAATAAAACCGGGAGGACTAGTGGTAAAGAAAGAACACTCTTTATATCGATTTGAATGGAAAAACCTTGGGGACATTGCCGCGGGACGACCCAACCTGGGAGACACGACCCATGTGGCGGTCTACCGCCTGATGCAGTATACCCTGCGGGATGTTCTCGTCACCCGGTACGGCCTTGAAACCGCAAGTGAAATTCTGCGGGAGGCGGGCAGATTGGCCGGCTCTGAATTTTGCGGGAACATGCTTGATACGAATCTCGATTTCAACGGTTTTATTGCCGACCTGCAAGATAAGTTGAGAACGCTCAATGTTGGAATTTTCAGGATCGAGAAGGCCGACCTGGAAAGCCTTGAGCTGGTAATGACGATTTCCGAGGACCTGGACTGTTCCGGGTTGCCGATGCTTGACGATACGATCTGCGAATATGATGAGGGTTTCCTTGCCGGTATTTTCAAGGTCTATACCGGCAAGGAATTTAACGTCAGGGAAGTCGACTGCTGGGCAAGCGGTGAGCGGACCTGTCGCTTTGCGGCGAAACCGGCCGGGGAAGGGATCCCATGAACGAGCATGATCAGCGTCTGCTGCGCGAACTGACGGAACAGGTGACGCGGGCAGTGCGGGGTGATTTTACGCCGGGCATGCTCTCCAGGTCCGGCGAAGCGCAACTCGACGCTCTTGCCGATGCCTTGGCACGACTGATGGAGGAACTGGCGCAGGCCCAGGAATTTATAACTGCCCTTTCAATGGGCCGGCTCGATATGGAGCCTCCGCCTCGCAATCACCTTCTCTCCTCGTTTAAGCAGCTTCATGCCAATCTTCGCCACCTGACTTGGCAGACACAGCAGATTGCGGCCGGAGACCTCAACCAGCGGGTCGACTTCCTCGGAGAGTTTTCCGTTGCCTTCAACTCTCTCATCGCTGCGCTGCGGGAAAAGCGAACAGCCGAAGACCGGCTGCGCTATATGAACAATCACGATTCGTTGACCGATCTCTACAACCGGAGTTATTTCACGGAAGAGATGGAGCGCATCGAACGGGGACGACGCTACCCCGTCAGTATCATGCTGGCGGACCTCGACGGATTGAAACGGGTCAACGATACCCTGGGACACGCCGTCGGTGACCGCCTGATCCAGCATGCCGCCCAGGTGATCCGTCATTCGGTTCGCGGCGACGACGTGGTGGCCCGCATCGGCGGTGACGAGTTTGCCATCATTCTTCCCGCCACCGATACCGCTACGGCGCACGAAGTGCGGGACCGGATTCGCAGGAGCGAGGAGTTGTTCAACCTGGAATGCCGCAATTACGTAATCGGCATTTCCATTGGTATCGCAACCGCTGAGCAGGGCGGCCCGCTGGCGGAAGTTCTCAGGCTGGCCGACAAACGGATGTACGATGACAAATTTGCCAGAAAGAAGGCGGGCGGGCCGGGCCGACGGGAGGACGAATAACGGTAAAATGCTATCATCACGATTTGGGGAACAACGGCGCGTGCCGGTCTGGTTCACGCTCAATGAATCCGGTTTCGCCAACCTGCTTATCCGGATGCATGGTGCCGTTCCGAGGTTGCGCCGCGATCAGTTGATGGGTTTTTGCTCTAAAAGTTTTCACGCCGCTCGCCTTGGACAATATTTCTTGCTACCGACCGGCTTCTAAAGATGATATAGTATCGTAGAGAAAATTCCGGCTTCGTAAACAGGGCACAGAACATGGCAGGACACTTTACCAAAAGGAGGAAGTGTAATGACAGAAAATGTGAACGTAGCAGACAGGCATGGCCACACTCCGCTCATCGATGCGGCCAAGACGGGAAAGCTCGAACTGGTCACCGATCTCATCCATAGGGGTGCTGATCTCGATGCGCGGAGCAACAAGGGAAAGACGGCGCTCCATTATGCCGCGGCCAACGGTTACGCGGAGGTTATCAAGACACTCCTTGAAAACGGGTGCACGGTTGACGCTCGCGATCGCGACGGCCATACACCCCTGATGTTCGCTTCAAATTACGGATGCAATGAATGCATCACCTGCCTGGTTGAATACGGCGCCGATCCAAACGCCAAGACTTTATGCGGCAATACGGCACTGACGTATGCCGAAACCAATGATCATCCGGAAACACTGGCACTGCTTGTGAAGTTGCAGAGAGCAAAGCAGGCGGTATAAACCATGATGGGGGCGCTTCAGCGCCCCTGTGTGTTTCAGGCTTGCTGGCCGGCGATGTCGCTGACCCTGATGACCGACTTCAAGACACGTGGTATCGTTCCCGCTGCATCTTAGGCGGCCTCTGCGCCGAGGCGCACCAGACCATGGCGATCCAGCTGAATCCCGGCTACGGACTTCGTAAAGGGGGTATCATGGACCCGGTCTGCGAACAGGAAGGCCTGCTCATTGAGAGCAGCGGGAAGAACACGGACCGCAGTCAGGCCGCGGCGACGGATACTCGTTACGGTGCGTGGCGGAACCGGTTGTGTTTCCTTTCAGGGGGAACCGCGGAAACGATAGGGATGCTTTGCTCGCAATGAGAGACGACGAAGTGAGGCGGGTTCAGGGGTGATGAAAAAAGCACCGTGGATACGGTAACATATCCACGGTGCTTTTTTTCCGGTGTCGTGTCGTCAGGCCACCTTGAACCAGTGGGCCGATTCGGCAGAGTGTTTTCCCCGGTTAGGGATTGCGTCTGTTTTTATGTTTTTGAAGAGACACGCGAATGGTTCCGGCGAAGTCACGGTATCCACTCCTGTTATCCCTGTTGTCAGAGGGGATGGCTGCTGGAAATAATAGTGAAAATGCTCCGAAATTACAGTAAAAATCGGTTGACAGTTAAGAAGGGGATTGATAATTTAAACAGGTATGATAGTGGTTTGGGAACGGTTGGGGGGTGGAGAATGCCCAACCGTCGAGTACTATCTATCCTGCTGTTTTTGACAAGAAAATAAAAGGTTATATCGCTGGGGGAGTTTCGACTGAGAGCCCGTTTCCGCAAGGGACGGCAACCCTTTGAACCTGATCCGGGTAATTCCGGCGGAGGGAAGCGAGCGTATTGGGCATATGCCCTCACTTTCAGCCGCTTTCGCGGCTTTTTTGCTTTTTTACGATCGGAATCGGCTCGGACGAAAGACCCGTGACGGACAAGGAGGTCGATGGTGGTTATTCAGATAAACGGAGAAAAGAAGGAAATAGGACCTCTTACGGTCGTCGGACTCCTGGAGTCGCTGGAGATCGATCCGCGACGGGTGGCGGTCGAACTGAACCTGGAAATATTGCCGAAAACTGATTACGAGACCACCACGCTCCAGGACGGGGACCGTATCGAAATAGTTCATTTTGTCGGCGGCGGTTGATTCGCCGCCAATGGACCGCCTTCCGGGAGGCGAAAGGAGCAAGCAATGGCTGATGTACAGGACAAACTGGTTATCGGGGGAAAGGAATTTTCCTCCCGGCTCATGGTGGGTACCGGCAAATACGCCGATTTTCAACAGATGGCGCAGGCCATCGATGTTTCCGGCGCGGAGATCGTTACCGTTGCCGTGCGGCGGGTGAATATTTCCGATCGGAGCAAGGAGTCCCTGCTGGATTACCTTGATCTCAAGAAATATACGCTTCTTCCCAACACGGCCGGTTGTTATACCGCCGATGATGCGATCCGAACCTGCCGCCTGGCACGTGAGGCAGGGCTGTCGGATTTCGTCAAGCTGGAAGTGCTCGGCAACGAGAAAACCCTGTTTCCCGACAACGAGGAATTATTGAAGGCGGCAAAGGTCCTGATCAAGGAGGGGTTTACCGTTCTTCCCTATACGAGCGACGACCCGATTCTCTGCAAAAAGCTGGAGGACTTGGGATGTGCGGCGGTCATGCCGCTCGGCGCTCCCATCGGCAGTGGCCTGGGAATCAGGAATCCTTTCAATATCCGCATCATCATGGAAACGGTGAAGGTCCCGGTCATCGTCGATGCCGGTGTCGGCACTGCATCGGATGCCGCGGTCGCCATGGAACTCGGCTGTGACGGCGTGCTCATGAATACGGGCATTGCCGGTGCCAAAGATCCGATTGCCATGGCGGAGGCAATGAAACTGGCGGTCATTGCCGGTCGGCTCGCCTACAAGGCGGGGCGGATTCCCCGCAAGCTGTATGCGACCGCCTCCAGCCCCTTGGAAGGGGTTATCGGGTAGGACCGGTGAATGGTTGCCGCCGGACGAGGTGCGGTATGGATCGAGAACCACGGGTTGATTTTTCCCTCTACCTCATAACCGACCGGAAACAGGCGCTGGGAGGTGATCTGCACGGCGCTGTCGAAGGGGCGTTGCGGGGCGGGGTTCGTGCCGTGCAGCTGCGGGAAAAGGATCTGCCTGCTCGTGACCTGTACGAACTGGCGTGCCGGATGAAAGAAACTACCGACCGTTACGGCGCGAAACTCCTGGTCAATGACCGACTGGATGTGGCGCTGGCCGCGGGCGCCGATGGCGTGCATCTGGGAGAGAGCAGCCTTCCGCTGCCGCGTGCCCGTGAAATAGTCGGAGACCGGCTGCTGATCGGTGTTTCCTGTCATGGAAAGGAAGGAGCTTTGTCGGCTCAGGAAAACGGGGCTGATTTCATTACCTTCAGCCCCATCTTTTTTACCCCCTCGAAGGCTCCCTATGGCGAGCCTGTGGGGACGGAACTCCTTGCCGAGGCCTGCCGGCTTCTCCGGATCCCGGTTTTCGCCCTCGGCGGCATCAAAAAGGAGCGGGTGCGCGAAGTCCTCGATTACGGCGCACGGGGAATCGCCCTCATTTCAGCAATAATTGCCGCAAACGACCCCGAACGCGCCACACGGGAAATGATAGGGTTGCTGGAGGGCAAAGCGAGGCAAAGCCTTAAAGGCTGAAGGTATAAGGTAAAAGACGATTGCCGATTTTATGGACAGGCTTTTTCGTCGCGGTTATTATGGACACGAATTTCATTCACCCAGATCTCCTCTTCAATTCCTACGGTTCCTACCTGCGCCGCCGCTTCGGCTGCAGGGTGAGCAAGGTAAATGTGGATGGCGGCTTTACCTGCCCGAACCGGGACGGTACCCGGGGGACCGGCGGCTGTATTTTCTGCGATAACCGTTCGTTTTCTCCCGATGCCATCCAGGGTACGATACCCGTCGAGGAGCAGATGCAGGCGGGGATGGCCTACCATCGCCGGCGGCTCGGAAGCGAAAAGTTCATCGTTTATTTCCAGAAATACTCCAATACCTATGCCTCGGTGGAGCGGCTGCGGAATCTCTATTTCCGGGTCCTCGACCATCCTGACGTGGTGGGGATCTCCGTGGGTACCCGGCCGGATTGCCTGGGCGATGACGCCCTTGCCCTCTTGGAGGAAATTGCCCGCGAGCGGTATGTCTGCCTGGAGCTGGGTCTCCAGTCCGCCGATGAAAAGGTCCTCCGCTGGCTCAATCGCTGTCATGATTTCGGTGAGTATCTGACCGCATTGAAACGGTCAGACGGTCGCGGGTTCGAGATCTGCACGCACCTCATCTATGGCTTTCCGGGCGAGAGCCGCGAGTCGTTCGTGAGAACCGCGGATCTCATTGCCGCGCTTCCGGTTGATTCCATCAAGATTCACCAGCTCCATGCGGTGCTCGGCACCGAGCTTGCCGACCGCTACTGCCGCCGGGAGTTCGCTCCCCTGGCCCATGCGGAATATGTTGCCGCGGTGTGCGATTTCCTGGAAATGCTTCCGCCGCGGGTCACCATCCAGCGCCTTTACGGTTCCGCTCCCCTTGCTATCCGTGTTGCCCCGACCTGGAACCTGAAGAACAACCAGATGTGGTACTCCATTGTCCGCGAATTGAAGCGACGCGGCAGCTGGCAGGGATACGGACTTGCCGGGGAGGGGCGCCGTGCCGCCGGCCCTGCCTGACCGGCTCTCTCGTTTTGCTTGCCAGTCCTGATAAGTCTCCGATCCTTTCCGGGTCTCTCTTCTTTTCCAAATCCTTTTCCCTCAAGATTTCCCCCGGCTTGACGATAAGAACAGTCATATAACCATCATGAGTTTTCCGCGTGGCAATCTGTTAGAGGAACGGAAAATTCAACGTTCAGGTGGTGGCCGGTCGAGCACAAGCACAAGCAGCTTAAGGCACCGGTCAACCAGTTGCATGACGGGTAAGAGCGGATGGCCTTTTCCTGAACGGCAAGGGCATCAAAGTGAGTGTGGAAGACCATGCCGGGCTATCCTTCGCACCAGCGGCGCCACATGGTTCGGTACGCTTCTTCCAGGGAACGGGAAAAGCCGTGTGTGTCGCACAGTGGAGAGGATGCCATCCGCTCCCGCAACCCCATGCGAATTGATTCGAGTCGGGGAATGTCGCGCGCCAGGGCGGCGGCCGTAGCGATATAGGCATCCTGATCCGGTACGATGAACTGCGAAAGTCCCACTGCTGTCAGGTGGCTCAGGGAGTGGCGGGAGGCGAATCGCTCGCCGCCGAGGGTGATGGCCGGTACTCCCATCCAGAGACCTTCAAGGGTGGTCAGGCCACCGGAGTAGGGAAACGGGTCGAGGGCGACATCCACGTCGCCGTACCGTGCCAGGAGTTCCCGGTGGGGAACCATGCCGGAAAAAGCAACACGCTCGCCTACGCCGCCTTCGTTGAACAGGCGTTCATAGTTCCCACGCACGGCGGGATCGCCTAGGGCCTTGGTTACCAGCAGCAACCGGGCATCGGGAAGATCACGCAGGAGACGTGTCCATAGATCCGTCACCGAACGGTTGATCTTTGCCAGATTGTTGAAACAGCCGAAGGTAAGGTAGCCGTTTTTCCGGGCCGGGAGCGGACCCACCGGCGGGGCATACTCCGGCGGCGCGTAACAGACATAACAGTTCGGGAGGCGCATGACCGACTCGACGTACCAGTGATCGGTTCCTTCCGGTGTTTCCCGGTGATCGGAGATGAGGTAATCAATGGCCGAGAGTCCGGTAGTGCCGACGTATCCGGCCCAAGTCGCCTGTACCGGCGCGGGTTTTCTGCCGAACACGAGCAGACGATTGTGGGCGGTGTGCCCGGAAAGGTCCACCAGGATATCGACGGCATCTTCCCGTATTCGAGCGGCAACAGCTTCGTCACTGAGCCCGAAGATATCCCGCCAGTGATCGGCATTTCCCTTCAGGCGCTCGGTCAGGTCGTCGCCGAAACCCTGGTTTGCGTAGCAGAATACCTCGAACCGCTCGCTGTTGTGGCAAGCCAGGACACCGTCGAGGAAGTAGCCGACCGGATGCCTGCGGAGGTCTCCGGAAACATAACCGATTCGAAGGCGGCGCTCGGGGTCGCGGTCGACACTGGGAGCGGCCATGGCCGGGATTCCGGCAAGTTGAAGGCGTTCCCATTCCCGTGATTCCCGCTGCAGGTCTTCCGGCGTGACATCGGGATCGTACTGCAGGTTCATAAGCAGATTGCTGTGTGCCACACCATGGTCGGGCTTCAGTTCCAGGGTCTTGCGATAACAGGCAACGGCTTCCGCCGTCCGGCACTGGTCCTGAAACGTCGTTCCCAGGTTGAAATGGGCTTCCGGCAGCTGCGGCCGCAAAAGCAGAGCCTTTTCATAACAGGCAATGGACTCATCGAGCCGTGCCAGTTCCTTGAGGACGTTTCCAAGGTTTACGAGGGCTTCAACGTTTTCCGGTTCCTGTCCCAGCACTTTCCGGTAGACCTGTACCGATTCCTCGGGCCTTCCCAGGTCGCGGAGAGTGTTGCCGAGATTGCTGTACATGCCGGGCTCGGGGTTTAGAGTCACTGCCTGCTCAAATGCGGCCAGGGCCTCTTCGAGCCGTCCCTGGTCCCGCAAGGCGTTGCCGAGGTTGAAGTGGGCCAGCGCATCATGGGGTGTTATCGCCAGGACCCGTCGATAGCATGTTTCGGCTTCAGCGGGTTTTCCCTGGTCACGGAGCACGGCGCCGTAATTGACGAGCACTTCGGTATTGTCCGGGACATCAGCCCGAGCCTGCCGGTAACAGTCAGCCGCCTCATCGATCATGCCGAGGTCGCGCAGAACCGCACCGAGATTGAGACGGGCCTCCGTATAGGAGGGAGCCAGTTCCAGGCACCGTCGGTAACAGGCGGCCGCCTTTTCCGGACAACCCATTTCCAGGAGCGTATTGCCCAGGTTGAAATGCGTTATTACGTGGTCGGGGCTCAGGGAAAGGGCTTTCCGGTAACTGGCTTCCGCTTCCTTGAGGCGTCCCAGTTCCTTCAGGGCGATGCCGAGGTTGGTATAGGCTTCCACAAGGCGCGGGCTGACGGCGATAGCCCGTTCGAAGTTCCGGGCGGCCTCATCGTAGCGGTGCCGTGTGAGCAGAATGTTTCCCAGGTTGTAGTGGGCCATGGCGAATTTCGGGTTGACGGCAATGGCCTTGCGGAAGGATTGTTCCGCTTCGACGAGACGACCCAGTTCCCGGAGCGCATTGCCGAGATTGGAATGGGCGTCCGCAAAATTCGGTTTCCCGGCAAGGGCCCGGCCGATAAGTTCCACGGCCGCTTCATGCCGCTGCTGTTGATGTGCGATAACGCCGAGGAGATGGAGCGCTTCCGGGTTGTCCGGTTCGAACTGGAGAATCTGCCGGTAGATGCTCTCGGCGGTCTGCAGGTTGCCTGCCTGGTGATGGCGGAGGGCAATATCCAGGGCAGCGGCAATGGTCATCGGCTGCCCGGATCCGGAGGGCGCCTGTCCGGCGCCGTGTCGGGCTGTTTGCTGCTCGCGTTTCTTCTTCTTTTTCATATGATTGGTACCTCGATCGCTTCCCCTGCGGGATCGGTTCCGCAAGGGAAGCACGGTTTTGTGTGCCGACTTGATTCGTACACTGTTGAGTTAAAAATAAATTTCTACTGTATCTGTGCGTATTTTGCAAGCGACAAGAGTTGAAGCCCGTGGCGCTCATTTCCGGATCTTTGCCTAAAAAAGCCGGACCTTCAAGTTGTGCGCAAGGGTGAATCCGTATATGGAAGGTGAGCGACATCTCCACCTTTCGATTCAAATCTGAAAATAGGGAGACACAATGCCCTTCAAAAAAAGTTCCAGATTCATATTCCTTTATGGCTGTATTGCCGCCGGCGCCATTTCACTTACCACGCTTTTATCTCTTGCCGAGATTCGCCGCGACGCATTTCGCCAGGCAACGATGTTGCAGGAGAGTCACATAAAAACCTTCCGGGCATTTCTCGAGGAAAAGGGGAACCCAATACGGGTGATTGACGGCAGGCTGCTCGCCGGTGACTACGTGGTGAACGGTAATTTCGAACTTCCGGACCGGGTTAAGGAAATTTTCGGCGGGACGGCGACCATTTTCATGGGGGACATACGCGTATCCACCAATGTGCTTACCGAGGATGGAAGCCGGGCAATCGGTACCCGGCTCGACGGCCCGACCTACCAGGAAGTGTTCGTACAAGGCCGGCCCTTTCGTGGCGAAATCAGGCTTTTCGGCGTTCCCTATTTTGCCGCCTATGATCCGCTGCGCAACGAGAGAGGCGAAGTGGTCGGCGCCCTGTACGTGGGAGTGAGACAGAGCGATTTCCTGGCCATGTACAATAAAATAAGGGTCGATGCCATTGCCATTCACCTCATCCTGATCGGCGCTTTCGTTCTTCTCGCGTATCTCTACCTGAGAAATCGCAAGAAAGCCGAACTCGCCTTACGGGAGAGCGAGCAGCAGCTGAAGCTGGTGCTGGAGGGAAGCAGTGATGCTTTATGGGACCTGCGGGTAAACAGCGACACGGACCTGACGTATGATAACAGGTGGGCCGAGATGCTCGGTTACCAGCCGACTGAAATGGGACGGGGTGCGGATTTCTGGAAACGGATCATCCACCCGGGTGATCTTCAGGTGATGCTTGAACACTACCGGCAGAAAACTGAAAACCATGAATGCCGCCTGCAGGCCGAATGCCGGATGTTGAGTCAGTCAGGAGCGTGGCGTTGGGTTCTGCTTCGCGGTAAGGTCGTCGCGTGGAACAAACAGGGACGGCCGGTTCGTATTACGGGGACCGCTACCGATATCACGCAACGCAAGGTAGCGGAAAATGCCCTCAAGAGATCTGAGGCCAACTACCGCGCAATTTTCGATGCTTCACACGATGCGATAATCGTTCACGCCGTCGGTAGCGGAAGAATCATGGACGTGAACCAGCGTGCCTGCGAAATGTTCGGCTATTCGAGGGAAGAACTCCTTTCCCTGGGGGGCGGAGTCACGGCCGCAGAGGATTTTCGTTACCAGCGGGATGCAGCTCTGGATAGGATGCGGCGTGCACCGGGAGGAACCTCCCGTGCCATGCAATGGAAGGCCACTTCGAAAGGCGGGCATGTTTTCTGGGTTGATGTCGATCTGAAAAAAGCTGTTATCGAAGGAGAAGAACGGCTCCTCGAGGTGGTTCGCGACATTTCGGGGCGCATGCGGGCCGAAGCGGAACTGCGCCAGTCGCATCGGCTGCTGCAGATAGTATTTTCCAGTCTCAATGAGGCTTTGTTTCTGCTGGAAGATGACTCCAAGATTGTTGTCGAGTGCAATACCTCGGCGGAGATTATGTTCGGCTATACCCGCGCGGAACTGATCGGATTCAGTTCCAAAATCCTGCATCTCGACGATGAGACGGCCGAAACTTTCAATCGGGAAGCTTCTCTGGCCTGCCGGCAAAAAGGCTTTTATACCACCGAATACCGGATGAAGAGAAAAGACGGCGATGTATTTCCCACGGAGCATTTCTGCAACCCTATTCCGGGGGATGGCAGTGAACCCTCCCTTATTCTCTATGTGGTACGGGATATTACCGAGCGGAAACGGGCGGATGAGGATCGTCTCCGCCTCGAAGAGCAACTGCGGCATGCCCAGAAGATGGAGGCGGTAGGTCAGCTTGCCGGCGGCATTGCCCACGATTTCAACAATATTCTGACAGCCATCATCGGCTACGGCCACCTGGTTTTGATGAATATGCAGAGCGACAATCCATCCCGTCGCCAGGTGGAACAGATCCTTGCCGCTTCGGAGCGGGCTGCGGGGCTGACCCAGGGATTGCTGGCATTCAGCCGGAAGCAGGAGAGTAATCCACGGCCGGTTGACCTGAACGGAATCGTCAGGAACATGAGGAAGTTCCTGGAGCGGATCATCGGCGAAGAGATTGAGATGAACATCACGCTGGGGCAGGATTCAATGACCGTCCTGGCGGACACCGGGCAAATGGAGCAGGTTCTTATGAACCTGGCGACCAATGCCCGCGATGCCATGCCCGATGGCGGGGTGCTGTCGATCAGAACCGGGATCCTGGGGAGAGATCAAAACCTGCTGAATGCTTCATGTTTTTCCGATGCTTCTCGCTTTGCGTTCATATCAGTGACCGATACCGGGAGCGGTATGGATGTAAAGATTCAGGAAAAAATCTATGAACCGTTTTTCACCACCAAGGAGGTCGGCAAGGGTACCGGTCTCGGTCTGTCGATCGCCTATGGCATCATCAAGCAGCATAACGGCTACATCAGCGTGGAGAGCCGGGAAGGCCGGGGAACCACATTCAGGGTATGCCTTCCCATAATCGAATCCGAAACCACTACCGCGGAAATCGCCAAGCCGCTTTTCCTGCCCTATGGGCAGGAAACGATTCTGCTCGCCGAAGACGATGAAGAAGTGCGCATGCTCGGCAGGTTTCTGCTCGAGGAATGCGGGCACGAGGTAATCCTGGCGGAGAACGGCGAGGATGCCGTTGCAAAATTCACGGCGCATGCCGAGCGCATTTCACTGGTCATTCTTGATGTGGTGATGCCGAAAATGAACGGCAAGCAGGCCTTCGAGGCGATCCGTTCGGTGCGGCCCGAGGTCAAGGTGTTGTTCATGAGCGGCTATACCGAGGAAATCGTCAACGCCAAGGGGGTTCTCAAGGACGGCGGGGATTTCATCGAAAAACCGATCATCCCGAAGACCTTCCTGAAAAAGGTCCGCCAAGTCCTGGATGGCAATGTCGGCGGCTGATTTTTGCCGGTTACCGGCAAATGCCTTGCCTGGAGGTATTTGCCGTGGACCGCTGAATCCGTAACGCCTTGGTGTTCAGGCGTCACCTCGGATTCAGGTAGAAAGCGTTCCGGGCGGAATTACACGCGGATCGTTTTGTAGAGAAAATTCTTGAATTTAAAGAATTTTTTGCGCTCCATGGAATTTCCATGGATGTCGCCGTCCGCTGCCTTGAGGTGTCGCGCGATCTTTGGCATGGTGCGGCCTGCCACCAGTCTTGAGCGTTCGATTATCAATCCGACCACGTCCCGGGAAATGCGGTTCTTCGTATAGGGATCATAGACGGCTTCCCAGAAATCCTTGCCGGCCTCGATTTCCGCGAGTATATCGGCGGCAAGCTGATCCTGTAGTTTTTCATGGGTAACGGCCGGGCGATCTTGTTGTTCTCGTGCCGCTGCGCGATGGATATCCTCTTCGGTAATGGTGTTGCCCGAGCGGAAAAAAAGAGCGCGGAGGAGAATGCTCCTGAGTTCCCTGATATTCCCTTCGTAATGGAAATTGACGAGAGCTTTCTTGGCGTCTTCCGTGAGCGTGGGGTGTTCTTCCTCCGGGTCTTCTTTGCCCCGGTAGGTCTTGTAAAGCTTGCCGAGAAAGTGGGTCGCCAGATCAATGATATCTTCTCTCCGTTCACTGAGCGAGGGAATGCGTACCGTGAGCTCGGAAAGCCGATGGTAGAGATCTTCACGAAAACGTCCGCATTTTATCTCTTCCTGGAGGTTTTTGTTGGTTGCCGCTACGACAAGCACTCGACCATAGCGTTCGACGCTGTCGCCGAGGCGCGAAAATCCGCCGTCATCGAGAAAACGGAGCAACTGAACCTGGGTTTTCGAGTCCGCATCCGCGATTTCATCAAGGAAGACGATTCCTCCCTGGGCCTCCTCCAGTATCCCTTGCCGGTCGCTGTATGCTCCGGTAAATGCTCCTTTTTTGTGGCCGAATAACTCCGAGTACGTCAGTTCGCCGCTATAGGCGGCAATATTTGTTTTCTTAACGGGGAGTTCGCCTGATGAATTCGTCTCGGCACGGTACATAGTGTTCAGCTTGTTGTAGAGGTTGTTGAAAAAAAATTCCTTTCCGGATCCGGTTTCTCCCAGTACCAGGATTGATGGAAGCCCCAGCGTCGCTTCCTGGAGAACATTCGTGTTCCAGAAGGTTATGCGATTGAGCAGCGGCACGGAAACACGGTTGATGAAATTTACGACTTCCTGGGACGTCCGGCTGTTGCCGATGATGTTGCCGAGGCGGTATGAGGATATTTGCGGATCTTTGTATGCCACATCGCTGGTCAGCCTGGCAACCTGGTTCTGGAGCGTTTCTATCTTTTGGATGTCCGAAATATGCCGCGAAGTGAGGCTTTCGATTATTTGCAGGATGCGTTTGTGCTCTTCGGTAAAATAACCCGGTTTTAGAGAATTGAGGCACATTACCCCGAGCAGCACATCGTCGCAGATGATCGGCATGGCTATTTCGCTTTTGATGAGCTTGCTGGTGGGAAAGTGGAATCCTTCGCCTTGGTTTTCCTTTTCAACGTCGGATATTATATGCGGTTTTTTGGACCACGCGACGTAGCCGGACAGGCTGCGCTCATGTATTGGCAGATCGAATCCGCCGATGCGGAAGGGAGGGATTCTTTTTTTGAGCCATGCCTTGTTTTTGGCGCCGAGGATTGCCCCTGTTTCATCTTCAACAACCAGCCACTTTTCTCCATCCCGTTCCCGGACAACGGCAATACTGCCGGTATCCGCGCCGATCAGCTTGGTTGCCTTTGACAGAACTTTGTCCAGAAACGACTGCAACTGTTCATTGCGTTCCCGAAGGAGGTCGGTGATTTCCGCGAGAATCCTGACCTCCAGGTGTTCGTCGCCGACCTCCCTGATAACCCGCTCGGCCATCTCGGCATGTGTCTGTAAAATTCCCGTCTCGAAATCGGAGAAGGTGTAATTTTCCCGGGAATAGTAATTGACCAGGCAGATCACCTTGCGGGTGTCAGGATCGTATCGGGGAACCATGTACAAAGAGCGGAGGTACATCTTTTCCGTTAACGCCCGCTTTTGCAGGACCTGCTGGGCAAGGTCGGGAATGAATACCGGCTTCAGTAATTGCTCGTCGTTAATACATCCGTCGTCACCGACGAATTTCGCTACCAGGGAGCGTCCCCTGCCAAGCCTTATGGAACCCAAATCGTCGTATAGGGCTTTAAGCCGCGGGTCGGCGGAATAGCTGGCGAGTACTTCCATCTTCATTTTTCCGTGGTTTCCGGCGACCGGAACCAGCACCGATGCCAGGGAAAGGCGGTCAATCAGCAGCACCGCCGATTTTACCATAAGCGCCGCCGCCTCTCTCTTCTTGTATTCCTCAACCCGCCGAGTCAGGAGAATCTGCTGGTTATATTTGCGTGCCTGGTCCAGGCTGTCGGCAATGGAAAGTAAAAAATCCATCATCGGTTTCAAACCATACTCATCAGCTAAGATTTCCGGTTTTTCATGATCAACGCAAACGACACCGATTGATCTGCCCTGGTTGACTAGGGGAAATATCTGATTCGCCGCAATCGAACAGGTTTTGGCAAGCCTGATATCCAGGGGGAGCCCGCATGTCGTGATGTCACTGAGTGTCGTCGGCGATTGCGTTGCGAACACGGTCGACACCGCGGCTTCACGGGAGACCAGGGGAAAGGTCGTTTTTTTTATCTCCTCGGCATGGGGGCCTGAGACGTGGATGCAGGAAAGTACTCCTCCGGTCAGGTCTTCGAGGTAGATCCGGATACGATCCCGTTTTGATATGAGCCGTATACCTTCAGCGGTTGCGAAAAGGATTTCTTCCAGATTCTCTTTTCCGTAGTTGCCGATTTTTTGCTGGAGTCGGGGAAGGAGCGTATCGATTGGATTCATGAGGACCTCTAAGTAAACACCTTGTTTTATCGGTGAATCATGCGGGAAATATCAATGCCGGGAGGCGCCATGTTACAAGGCTCCACCAACGGCCGTTTTGCCGTGCTGCGGCAGTCGAGACAGGTTTCATGTCGGAAGGGGCGCTGTTTACGCTTTGTTCGAGGCGGTTACTGCCAGTAAGCGAGAAACGCTTTCGCGGCAAAAGAAAGAGCGGCCGGATTCTCACGGGCTGGGAGGGATAATCTCCTGATCATGGCGGCAACCGGTATGCAACAACCTCACGGGTCGAACAGTATGCACTACCATTTCCGCGCTAGGTGCTGCGTCGAGCGACTGCCTGCCGTAATTACGCCGGTCGCCACTGAGAATGTTTTGCGCCCGGTCGGTAAAGCGAGTTCTTCGCGTGCGGAGGCATGTCGGTTAGCGTTGAATGGTAATGAAAACGCCATGCCGGGGGATGCTTACTCTTCAGATTGTCGTGTTCCGGAGTAACGTCCAAGAGCCGCTCATCATGCTGCCGCATGGTTGAAAACGACGCGCAGTGGTGTCTCGTTCATTTTTCTGGCAGCCTTCAGGAGCAGGCTGATCTGCGAAACATGCTGTACAAAATGGACTTTTTCTCCAGCATCGGTATAGCCGTGGAAGGTTATGACGTTTGACGGTGAAAACCTTATTTCCTCTGCACGGAATTCGACCGAGGAACCGAAAGACGCAAGAAGGATAGAGACCTCGTGTTCATCGTCCAGTTCCGCCTCGAAGAGTTCGATAGACGAACGAACAGCCCTGCACGTGCCCACAAAAGGGTTGTGACGCTTATCCGCGCTGTAGGGTGATTCAGCCTGGATTCTGTTAAAGCTGTGAGTACTCAGGTAGGGGGGGGATGTGACATTGTATTCAGTCATGGAGAATCTCCTTTAGGAAGGGAATTCCTTTCCCGGTTATGAACCTTCCAAGATCTTCACTTTCAACCCTCTGGATCCTGCACAACAATTGAAAAACTGGTCGTGGAAACGTTTCGGATAGTGGTGCCCGCAGGCAAGTGTTTCGCTATAATACTCTAGCGTGTGTTGCATGTCAACATTATGTTTGACTTCATTTTGTCAACCAGAGTGTCTTATGGGAATCAAGAGATTAATTTACGATTTATGGGGGAGGGTGATCCTTGGTCGGCAATAGTATTTCGGATAATCTGCGGCTTAGACTAATTAAAGTACCTGATATTGATAAAAAGGTGTACTCAATTGGGTTTCAATGGTTGGCAAAAGTCCCTTGAAGCCATGATTTTAAATATTTGGTGAACAAGAAAATGTAATGCGTGCCAACGGTATGTTTGGCCTGAGTCGTGACGCTTTCACGGATTCTCCCGCGTGGAAGGCTTCGATATTTTTACATAGCCGCGTCATGCGCCAAGTTGAACTAAGTGTGTCCGGTACGCCATGCCTGCCGTGATGTCAGCGTCGTTTGTGCCCGGGCATTCCGCGCTCCTCTGTGCTCAGGCCTGGCATGTTAGGGCCTGAGAGATTGGTTTCGTGGTACATTTCGGCCATTTTAGTCGACGACAAAATAACTATTTTAAGTACACAGTAGTAACTATATTGATTACTCATATAGCCGGGTATAATTTTAATGACAAAAAAAATTTTACCTTTGAATAAATATCTGTATATATGCTTTCCGATTTTTTAAATTGTTGTTGTATCCAAATGGGTAAAGTCGTTACACAAGTGTTTCTGTCGAGTGAGCCGCACACCAGAAAAAAGGTAATGAGGTTTCCATGCACACCATTCTACACAAGGAAATGTTGACGGAGCGCACCTGGCACATGCGGGTGGAAGCTCCCCTGATAGCGCGGAAATGCCGCGCGGGGCAATTTCTGATACTGCGCATCCATGAAAAGGGCGAAC
>JAXGWF010000018.1:0-69928 GCA_040773465.1 Geobacteraceae bacterium
CGCATTAATTCCGAGGAGTTTTGGCTCCTGGCAAGGCGTGGCGACGCAGGCATAGCAGGGCTCTGTCGAGGAGACACAACGCAGCCAGGGGTCAAAAGAACCGGAAGTAAAAGGAATGAATTAACCGCACGGGACACTAGGTGCCGTGGGGATTGCTCAGGGAGCGGAAGATTGTTTCTACGGAATGATACGGAGCTGTATGGATGGTGACTACCGGTAACGAATGGAAGAGGGAGAGCGCTCCACGGGGGGCATTCCCGGCAGTATCGCATGAACCGAACGGTTGACGCGCTGCCGGAAGAGACCCGCGGTGAGAACCGTCAGTCCCGTTCGGGACGCCGCTTCCTCATGGCTTTCCTGCGGCGCCGCTCCGCCTCGGCCTGTTTGCGTCTCCTTTTTACGGAAGGCTTTTCATAGTACCTTCTTTTTTTTATCTCTTTGAAGAGCCCTTCTTTCTGCAGGGTACGCTTCAAATCGCGAATCGCCCTATCGATATCATTGCTTCGCACGTGTACATCCAATAGTCCTTCTCCTTTCCTTGGGAACTGTTCAGGGACAACCGGCAGCGAACCGCCGGTTCGGAAAATAAAAAAACATGAACACGCAATGTCCATGGTTTTTGCCAAGTCTTCAAAGACCAAACAATATAACACAAATAATTTGGTTTGTATGCAAAGAATATTAAAAACGAATTTTGCCTTGCCGCCGAATTGCGCCGCCGTATTTTGATAACGGATTGAAATTCTACGCTTTCCTGCTACCGTTACAGTATGGGTGATAATCCGAATTCGTTGTTATCCTGGGATTGAAGGAGACCGTTATGTTCGATCTGCTGGAGAAAGCTTTTTTTGCCGGCCTGGGAGCTGTTTCCCTTTCACGAAAGAAGACGGAAGAGTTTCTCGCGGAGTTGAAGGAGTCCTGTCAGGTGAGCGAGGAAGAGGGTAAGGCCTTCCTTGAAAGAGCGCGGAAGATGTCGCGGGAGGGGCAGGAGCGGCTGGCGGAAATGGCCGAAACCGAAGTCAAGAAGGTGGTCGAAAAAATCGGCCTGGTGCCGCGGGAAGACTACGACCGTCTGCTGAAACGGGTGGAGGCCCTGGAAGAGAAACTGCGAAACTCCTGAAAGGCATGCCATGTCCACTCTGTTGGGGATCAAGCTGAATGCCCGAAGCCTCAGGCGGATCCGGCAGGTAAGCGGGGTGATGATCGGGTACGGTTTCGAGAGCCTGATCGAGCACCTGCACCTGACCCAGTTCATGGAGCGCGGTTCGCGACTGTTCAGACGCGGTGAGGGACGGATAGCGCGATTATCGCCTGCTGAACGGATGCGGCTTGCCCTGGAAGAACTCGGTCCGACGTTCATCAAGCTGGGGCAGCTTCTCTCCACCCGTTCCGACGTCATCCCCAAAAACTATGTCGAGCAGTTTTCCATACTGCAGGACCAGGTCCCCGGTTTTTCATTCGACCAGGTAAAAACCATCGTGCGGCGGGAGCTTGGCGGCGAGGTGGAGGAGCTTTTTTCCTCGTTTGATGAAGAACCGATTGCCGCGGCTTCCATTGCCCAGGTGCATGTCGCATCTCTGGAGAGTGGTGAAGAGGTGGTGGTGAAAGTCCGGCGGCCCGGTATCGTCGAGCAGGTTGAAATCGATATCGAAGTCCTCTTGGGGCTTGCCTTGCTTGCCGAGCGCCATTTTCCCGAGAATGTTTCGTTCGATCCGGTGGAACTCGTCAAGGAGTTTGCCGGGAGCATTCGACGCGAACTGGACCTGTCCCGGGAAGGCCATACCATTGAGAGGGTTGCCGCCAATTTCGCCGGTGACGCCACCCTTCGTTTCCCGCGCATATTTTGGGAACGCACCTCTTCCGGGGTCCTAACCCTGGAGCGGATACACGGCATAAAGGTTTCCGATATCCGGGCACTGGAGGAAGCGGGCCTTGACAGAAAGCTTGTTGCCCGCAGGGGCGCCGAGGCTTTTATCCGCCAGGTCCTGGAGCACGGTTTTTTTCACGGCGATCCCCACCCGGGAAATGTTTTCATCCTGCCGGGAAACGTCGTCTGCCTTCTGGATTACGGGATGATGGGCAGGCTTGATCCGTCATCCCGGATGTTCTTCGTCGACTTTCTTCGCGCGGTGGTCGACAGGGATCCGGACCGGATCGTTTCGCTCCTGCTCTATTCCGGTGATATAACCGATATCGCTGACAGCAGGGCCTTGCGGCGGGACCTCTATGACTTTATCGATGATTTTTACGAGACGCCTTTTGCGGAAATGTCGGTGGGAAGGGTCCTCGGCAACCTGATCGAGCTCATTGCCTCGTACCGGATCCGTTTCCGGCCGGATTTCATGATGCTGGCCAAGGCCCTGGTGACGGTCGAGGGGATGGGGAGGATGCTCGATCCGGCGTTCGACATGGTCGATCGGCTGCGGCCGTTCGTGGAAAAGGCCGCGAGTGAAAAAATGGCGCCGGGCCACATTGCCCGGGAGATGGGAGATTCGCTGCGATCCTACTACAACCTGGCCAGAACGTTTCCCGACGACCTGAAGGAAATGCTGAACCGGCTCAACCGGAACAAGTTCAAGATCGACCTGGAGCATCGGGGGCTCGAGCATTTCATTCGGGAACTGGACAAGTCGGGTAACCGGCTCTCTTCGAGCCTGATCATCGCGGCGCTCCTGGTGGGAGCGTCGCTCATCATGCAGACCGATAAGGGGCCGCATGTTTTCGGGCTTCCGGTCCTTGCCTTTCTCGGCTACCTGGTTGCGGGACTGATGGGTTTCTGGCTCCTCTTGGGCATCTTCCGCTCAGGGCGGTTGTAGCGACTACCCGACTCCCATAATGACGCTGGAAGCCTTGAACATGGTCCAGAC
Organism: Geobacteraceae bacterium; assembly: GCA_040773465.1. Taxonomy (GTDB): domain Bacteria; phylum Desulfobacterota; class Desulfuromonadia; order Geobacterales; family Geobacteraceae; genus RPRC01. The sequence goes on from JAXGWF010000018.1 coordinate 2,868, forward strand.
GGAATCTCCCGCCTTCAGGGCGAGGTCTTTTGCGCACTCGTTTGTTATTACCGCGGTGATGACGTTTTCATCCGCGACTTCGACCTTTACTTCCGAATTGACGGCGCCCGGGGTCACGCTGACGATCCTCCCCGGCAGCTTGTTACGGATACTCACCTTCATCTTCTGTTTGCCGACGCCGATGATTACCGACCCCGCCTTGACGATGGCATAGGCGGCGCTTCCCTTCTGTAACCCGAGGGAGCGGACGCTTTCATTGGTAATGATGGCGACGATCGTTTCCCCACCCTTGAGGTCGAGGGTCACTTCGGACCTGGTTTCTCCGGGGATGATCTTTTCAATTCTGCCCGCGAAGATGTTTCGTGCACTTGCCTGTTTCGAAAGCTTCTTGATGAGCTTTTCCAGGCTGTGTTCGTCCACATCTCCCATTTTGTCTTCCAGGTTGGTGAGGAACTTTTCATGCTCTTCCTCGATGATCCGATAGGTTCGGATCAGGTCTTTACCTTCTTCGGTAAGGCGGGTTCCTCCGCCGGACTTGCCGCCGGTCACGCGGATGAAGAGCGGTTTTTCCGACATGTCGTTGATGGTATTGATGGTGTCCCATGCGGTCTTGTAGCTGATTCCTACAGCCTTGGCCGCCTTGCTGATGGATCCGTACTCATCGATCTTTTCCAGCAGGGCGATTCGATCACCTCCCAGGAACGCCATATCGGTTTTTTTCAGTGAGACGGTCCCTGAAACCTCTATCTGTTTTCTTGATCTGCGCATAGCACTATCTGAAAGCTCCTTTCGCTCCCCGCGGCCGTGAACGGCATGGGCGGTATCCGATTTCTATTTCACGTATCCCAGGTCTTCAATTTTACCATCTTTTCTGATGGCGAAAGTTCTTCCGTTGGGAACGAGTACCCAGGCTTCAAGCAGCCTGTCATTGCCGAATCGCGCTGTCAGAACGGAACTCTTTCTTCCTTTCCAACGGTACAGGGTGGTTGATGACTTTGCTTTGCCGGTTTCGACCAGTTTTATGCCCTGTGTTCCTGCCAGGGCCGCAATCCGGCCGTAGGTCATGTTCGTCTTGATCCGGGGCAGCAGTCTCTTGTTGAAAGCAATCGTCGAAATGCCCGGCTCCGCGGCAACGGATGTCCCGGTACACCAGAGCGGGAGCAATGCAAAAACGATCAGAATAAAAATTTTCTTCATTGTTTGTCTCCATGGAAGAAGTCGTCGGTATGGTTACCGCCATGAATTATCATTCGTTGCCTTCCTTCGAGCTCGCGAAGCAAGCGAGGAATTCCGCTGATGACAGGCATTCGACGCCGATGTTACGGATATCGAGAATGTTTGCGGCCGCAATCTCCGGGGATTGGGCGGACGTGGCGTCGGTGATGTTGATTGCCTGGTAACCGTATGCCACGGCATCGAAAATCGTGGTTCGGATGCAGTTGGGGTATTGTGTTCCGCACACCACCAGGTGCGTGACTCCAAGACGCCGGAGCATGAAGTCAAGTTCGGTGTTCATGAATGCGCTGAATCTTCGCTTGACGATCCGGTATTCGCCGGGGAGAGGGGTGAGCTCTTCAACGATCTCACATCCTTTGGTGCCGGGGATGACATAGCGGTGGTTTTTTAAAAAGCGTTCGAGCCGGGTTATTTCCACGTCGCTGCCGTCGGGACGATACTCGCGCACCACGTGGAAAATAGGGGAACCCTTCGCCCGAAAAGAATCGAGGAGATTTCTGATGACGGGAACCGTGGAAAAAGCGCCGGCTACGCATGCGGGAGCACCGGGAAGCACAATGTCGTTCTGCATGTCGATAATGAGCAGGGCGAATTTCCGGCCGGGCACGAAACACCTCCAGAAAATGCGGAGACCGTGGTGAAGGGACGGGTCACGCTGTTTCTCTTGTAACAAACCTGCGCTCTATAAGCAAATGGATAATCGGTTTCCGTCCGGAAAGGGTGCTTTTTCGCCCTGGCTGTGTCAATCATCGTGCTTGCTTGTGCGACATACCCGAGTATGCCTCCGCGCAACCCCTCGATTTCCTTGCCAGGACAAAAAATCCCCTCTTTCCGTCCGGAAAGGGTGCTTTTTGATTCGGCCACAGGCCTCACCCTGCGGGCAGCCGGTGGTGTCGGCTGGGCCGCATTCTACCGGCGATCGGGTCATTGCGCTCTCGGCTGGCGGTAATACCATTCCAATTGGCCGGGCCCGGAGTCTTCGTCGATGTTTTCCTCCCTTGTCCGTTCCTTTCCCCGGGCGGGCGGCAGGACTTCCTTCAGTTTCCAGTCGTTGTCCAGTCTGCCGAATGTCCAGAATTCTTCAAACGGTGTCACGTAACGGTCTTCCCGCCACGGTTGCCCTCCTTTGCGGACGATTCTTTGGGCATGGGCATCGATGCGGACCGTGAATTCATCTTTCGAGGGGACCGCGAAGTTGCGAACCAGTATGATCTCGGCCTTGCGAATGCAGAGATTGCGATACTCGGCCGTGATTCCCTCGGCCTGCCATTGGCGCATCTGCGAACGGAGATCTTCAGCGACTTCGGGAAACAGGATGTCCGCCGGGATGCGATCCGGGTCTCCCGATTCACGGGCGAGGTATACATTCAGGAATGCCCGGCGTGCCTTTTCCAGCATGGTGCGGCGATTCCAGAGACGATCGGTTTGCGCCAGGAAGTTGAGCAGCCGCTCGGTGCGTGTCGCCTTGGTTTCTTCTTCCTTTTCCAGCCAGGGACCGGCGGCTCCTTCCGCCGCCGCTTCGGCATAAATGCGCTGCACGGTCTCATCGGTAAGCATCTCGACGAAGTTCTCGTCTTTGAGGATATCCGACTCTCCCGTCTGTTCGATATCCCGCAGCAACCATTCGCCGTCCGACCACTGAAACGTAAGGAATTCCTGGAAGCGTGCCGCCGAGGTGTCTCCTCGCAGGAAGTTTCCCGAACGGTCATCAATGTAGTAATCTCGTGCCTGTGCCGTTATCAGCGCGGTAAACTCACGCTGGCCCGGCCTTTCGGTATAGCGAACGTTTACCAGGTCAACGGCTTCGATGGTGAGGTTTTCGATGATGTTCACTTCGTGGTTGCGTGCCAGGGATCGCAGCTGCGCCGAGTGGCGCGCATGCAGGTCGGGCATGAGCAGCGGCTCGAGGGGGAGGTAGTCGCGGGCCGACCAGCATTCCTGGAGTTTTCGGAAGACGGTTTCCGCATGGGATCGAAGTTTGTCGGGACGAATGGCGGGGTCCTGCCTGCCGATGAATTCGAGGAGCTTTTCGGTTTTGCGGGATTTGCGCTCCACCCGCGGGCGGTCGAAAACATAATCGAGATTTTCGAATTTACCGAGTCCCTTGGCCTTATTGATCTTGATGACCACGATAAAGATGATCGCAAGGATAATGAGCCCGGGTATGACTACGCTTGGTGATTTCGAAACTCCGCCGCCGCTGTAGGAGCGGGAGCCGGAATGAGAGCTGTGGAAACTTCCGCCTCCACCGCCACCCCCCTTGTTGTGGACGGCGAGGCCGCCGGCAAAAAAGGTGTTCGGCGCATCGGTTTGCAGATTAAAGACCGTGACGGTTTTCCTGACCGGGCTGATGGAAACGATGCTCTGTTCCGAAAGTCGTGTCCCGTCTCCGGCCATGATCCGATCACCGACCCGCAGTGAATCGAGCGTCCGGAACAGCCCGTGTCCCAGGTAAAAGGGATGGTCGGCAGTAACCAGCAGGGTTCCGCCGGCCGTTTCCAGCCGGATGTATTCCTTCACCTCGCGGGTAATGACCTTGTTCACGGTTGTAGTGGTCAGTACGGATTTGTCGGTAAAAGCCATTACCCTGTCGCCCGGTTTGACGGTACTTATGGGTTTCTCCGTGCCGTCTTGCAGCAGTATCGGCGTATCGGGCAGAAAGCAGCCCTTGTTGTGAACGATAAAGCCTTCGGCAATAAAGGTTCCACCCGGCATTACCAGCAGGTTGAAGGCGGGGGTCCAGGCGGGGATTTTTTTGACCGAACCGATTCGAACCGGGGTGGGCTTGGAGGCCTTGATGCGGTAGATGGTTTGTCCCGGAGTCAGGCATGACGCCTGCCGGAACTCCCCGGGGGCCGTCATGAGCGGATGCTCTTCGGTTACCGCAATTCTTTTCTTGCCGGCTGAAATTTCCAGGTATTCATCCGGATGAACGATAATCAGCGCCTGAACCGTAGCTTCCTGAAGGCGTCCGGAAACAAGGCCGATAACCTTGTCGCCTTCTTTCAGTTTCTCGATGGCGACGGAGCCTTTCGCTGTTCGGATGAGGGTGCCTTTGGCGAGACATCCGCCACCGGCCCGGGCGTGGGAAAGCGTGGGAGATAGGAGAATAATCAGGGCTACGATGAGCCAAGGCAGCCTTTGCATAGGTGCGGTCCTCGTTCCGCCGGGCATGCCGGCACTCATGGGCAAACGGAACTTTTGAATACAATTCAGTTCGGGTGATTAGAGTATGTCCGTGAACTCTTTATTAGTGCAGTGCCGCTATGATGCCTCCCAGCACCGCGGCGGCCGCCACGATACTCAACCCGAGAATCGTCGCGCTGACGATGCGTCCGAAATATTCCGCAACGGCGGAGTTGCCCCGGGCGATTTCCTTCTGTTCATCGATGTGCGGGGTGAAGCGGTCGATGAGGCGGGGTGTGATCAGGGAAAACAGAAGCACCAGGGTCATGCCGCACAGTCCGCCGATCAGGGAAAATATGATCGACCAGCCGATATTGTTGATAACTTCAAGTATCATGGGCGGTATCCTCCACATGTGAATTTACCCTGAATCCGAAACGCCTTTATGTCTTCGGTTGTAGGGAAAGACCCGGCTTTCCGCCCGCTTGGCGTTCAAAGGTCGTGGATTCAGGTTTAAGGCGACCGGGCGAAGCTTCCGCTAAAACTTGACCTGGGGCGCTTCGCGTTCCGCCTCCGCTTCCGTCTGGAAAAAGGGCTCGGGTTTGAAGGCGAACATGTTTGCCACGATGTTGCTGGGGAATATTTCAATGCGGTTCTTGTAGCGCATTGCGGCATCGTTGTAATACTGGCGCGCGAAGCCGATCTTGTTTTCGGTGGCGGAAAGCTCTTCCTGGAGAGAGAGAAAATTCTGGTTGGCTTTCAGGTCGGGGTAGGCTTCCGACAGGGCGAACAGGGAGCGGAGTGCCGAGGTGAGGACGTTTTCAACCTTGGCGCGCTCCTCGACGTTGCCGGAGAAGTTGACGGCCTGCTGGCGGGCGGCGATTACCGCCTCGAGGGTCTGGCGTTCATGGGAAGCGTATCCCTTGACCGTCTCAACCAGGTTCGGAATGAGGTCGTAACGCCGTTTCAACTGCACGTCGATGGAACTCCAGGCGGTCTTTACCTCGTTGCGGCCCCGGACCAGGCCGTTGTAGATGCCGATGACGAAGAAAGCCACGGCAGCCAGCAGGACAAGCAGAATCAGCAGAGTCAGCAGTGCGATCATGTAAACCTCCTTCCATTTATGGTCTGTGCACTTGTTTGGACGTGGTAGAGAAGAGTTCCTTTTTGCAGCATGAATGAATATTTTTTATAGCATGAACAGGTTGCATATGAAATCAACTTTTATGGAGGTTTGTTAAGTTTTGGAGTGAAGTAGAAACTCATGCCCCCACGTCCTCTGGCGAAGTTGTTGACTTCTTCAGCTTATGGGGATAGTGAGGCAGGATGAAATTTTCCTGCTTGGCATAGACAAATTAGATAAATTTGTAATAATTTTGTTTACGAACCAGTATTCATTTACGGCCAAATTCTTTCTTTTGATGATTGGAAGTGATTTGAAGTGCGATTTCAGGAAAACGGGCGATTACGGGGAACTTGTCTGTTCCGGAAGTATTACGGTTCAGGATGTGTCGGAACTGCGGCATGCGCTGCTCCACTCTCTTGAAAGCGTCGGCACGCTTGCTTTGCGTTTCGAGGATGTCGAGGAAGTCGACATCTCTTTCCTGCAGATCCTCTGTTCCGCCCATATTGCCGCCGGCAAGCTGCATAAGGATGTGAATCTTGCCGGCACTTCACCCGCCTTCATCCGTGCCGTGGAAGAGGCCGGCTATGCCCGTCATTTCCCCTGTGCGCTCGGAACCACGGGCGCCTGTTTCTGGATTGTCGGCAAGTCCGGCGAGGGCGCAAATTCCGGCCGGTGATTGTGCCGTAAATGGCCAGGGGGGCTTCATGCTTGACAGGTTCATGGCGTCTTTCAAAGCCGAGTCCAAAGAACTGCTGGACGAACTGGAGGCGTCGCTTCTGGAGCTGGAGCGGTATCCATCCGATTCGGAGTCGATAGGGCGCGTGTTCCGGGCTATGCATACGATAAAGGGATTGGCGGCGTCATTCGGCTTTGAAGATATCTCCGCTTTTTCGCATGAAGTGGAAAATGTCTTCGCCCTGGTCAGGAATGGACAAGTCCCCGTTGATAGGGAATTGATCGATCTGACGCTGAAGGCTCGCGATTGGATAAGCGCCGTCATGGAAAAAACCGGGGAAGAGGCGGAATCGGAAAAAGCGGTTCTGACCGATGCGTTCAGAAGGATCTCGACCTGTGATGATGGCGCAAAAGGGCAGGGCGGGCTTGAGGCTGATGCGGCAAATGCGAAATCATGCGGCAAGCAGATAGTGTATTGGCTGAGATTCAGACCTTCGCCGGATATTTTTATTACCGGACCCGATCCCCGCGCTCTTCTTGGCGAATTGGGCCGACTCGGCGAATGCAGCATTATTGCCCATCTTGATGAAATTCCCGACCTGGAATCCATAAACCCTGAAAAATGCTATACCTATTGGGATATTCTCCTGACAACGCGACATGAAATCCGGGCGGTAAGGGACGTGTTCATTTTCGTGGAGGACAGCAGCGAAGTAACGATAGATGTTCTCTATGAGAGTAACGGCTCCGCGCATGATCCGACCGGCAGAATGCTGGGCCAGATTCTGGTGGAGCGGGGCGACCTCACGCCGGAAGATGTCGAGCTGTGCCTGTCAAAACAGAAACGCCTCGGCGAAATAGCCATTGATGAGGGATTGATCAGTCGTTCGCATGTGGAATCCGCTTTGCTGGAACAGGAAACCGTGCGTGGGGCTCGACCGGTCTCAAAAGGCATCGAGGCGGACTCAGTGCTCCGGGTTCCCTCGGAAAAACTGGACAAGCTGGTGGACCTGGTCGGAGAGTTGGTGACCGCAAGCGCCCGCTTGACGCGCATGACCGGTTCGAATCATGACTCTCCATTTGCCCCGGTTGCCGAAGAGATAGAGCGATTGACCGATGAATTGCGGGATACCACCATGAATATTCGCATGGTGCCTATTGGTGAAACATTCGGCAGGTTCAAGCGGTTGGTGCGCGATCTTTCCAGTGAACTGGGAAAAGAGGTGGAGTTCATCACTACCGGTGAGGAAACCGAGCTGGACAAGACGGTTATCGGTAAATTGGGCGACCCCCTGATGCATATAATAAGGAACTGTCTCGACCACGGCATCGAGCTTCCCGATGTCCGGGAAGCGGCGGGCAAGGGGCGGAAAGGGCTTGTCGTGCTTACGGCCGTTCATTCCATGGACAGTGTCGTGATAACCATTCAGGACGACGGCGCCGGCCTGGACCCGGAGGCCATCCGTGCCGTTGCCGTCGCTAGGGGCCTCATAAACCCCGATGCGGAGTTGTCGGAAAAGGAGCTGATATCCCTCATCTTTGCTCCCGGTTTTTCCACGGCCAAAAAGGTTACCGACGTGTCCGGCCGCGGCGTCGGCATGGACGTGGTGAAGCGTGCCATAGACGGCTTGCGCGGCACCATCGAGATAAGCAGTCGGCGTGGCGCCGGGACGGTGCTGTCGATCAGGCTTCCTTTGACGCTGGCGATCATCGAAAGCCTGCTGGTAAAAATCGGCGAGGGGAGTTTCATCCTGCCGCTTTCCATGGTGGAGGAATGTGTCGAGCACCTGTGGGGCGAAACCGGGACGACACGCCTGGCGCATGTTCGTGGCTCGCTGATACCGTACATTCCCTTGAGGGATCGCTTTGCCGTTGACGATGAGCCCCCCGATGTCCAGCAGATCGTAATCGTTCGGGTTGACGACGACCGGATCGGTCTCGTGGTTGATGAAGTCGTCGGTGAGCACCAGGCGGTAATCAAGTCCCTGGGCAGGGCCTGCCGCGATATCAGGGGAGTTTCGGGGGCGACCATTCTCGGTGACGGTACCGTTGCCCTGATCCTTGATGTGGCGGCCATTACCGCGTCGGAGAAAGAGATGTTCGGAAAAAACGGCGATCATTATGACATGAACACGTGACGCCTTCACGCACACGCTTTCGCGGAACGCCACGGTTTTAAGCGTTCTCGCGGCATGAGACCATCCGACGAAGTTCACTTGTTATCGGCGATCTGTCCAGGACAAGCCTGGGCGTGGCCGATACGACCGGTGAAATGTTGAAGTAAATGCTTGAAAGGTTCTGATTCTTGATGTGGACAAGGTATTTGTGAATACGGCGGAATCATCCATAATCCGGATATACCTCAAGCCGGGGAAGCTTTATGTGGCGGATTGTCCGACAATTGTTACTACCTTGCTCGGCTCCTGCCTTTCCGTCACCATGTTCAGCCCGCGGCACCGAATCGGCGCCATGTGCCATGCGATTCTCCCGAATGAGAAGGGGTTCTGCTGGGATCCCAGATATGTCGACTCGTCAATCATGATTATGCTGAAAAATTTTGCCCGCCTTTCCATCAAACCTTCCAGTCTGCTCATCAAGATGTTCGGTGGCGCCGACATCGATACCTCCGAAGATGGAGGGAAAGCACTCTCGGTCGGGAGCCGGAATATTGCGGCGGCTTTACGGGTAATCAAGGAGCGGAACCTTACCCTGGCGGCGTCCGATGTCGGCGGCGTGAAAGGCAGAAAGATCAGGTTTCATTCTCATACCGGCGAAGTTTATCTGCAAAGGGTGCTCTGAACGATGCAAAGGTAGGGACATGTTTTCAAGTGAATGAATTGCCGAAAACCGTCGCAAGCCATATAATGTGTATTAGGTAACAGCAACGGCCTCTCCAAGAATCCTCCTCGAAGTATTCTACCGGGATAAGACATGTTGACCTTGCTCGACCTTTTACACGGATTTCGATCGTGGGCTGACAGACCTGCCATAGTCTACCGCACGGGCGTTCGCCGTTTCGAAATTTCCTATGAAACCCTGTATGACCTATCCTTGCGGATGAGCGGCCTGCTTGACCGACAGAGAATCGGACCGGGCGACCGGGTCCTGGTCTGGGCGCCGAACAGCCCCTGGTGGGCGGTGACCTTCTGGGGTTGCGTGGCTCGCAAGGCGGTGGTTGTGCCGGTCGATTTTCTTTCAGACCGGGAGCGGGCGGCGACAATCGCCCGCTTGACCGGCGCCAGGCTGGTCGTACAGAGCCGGGACAAGGCGGACCGGATAACGGATCTGCCGTCCCTCTTCGTCGATGACCTGACGTTTCTTCTCGAGGACGCGGAGCCGTTGGCCTCCTACCCGGCAATCGATCCGCGGGAGACCGCGGAGATTATCTATACCTCCGGTACCACCGGCACTCCCAAGGGGGTCGTGCTTACCCACCGCAACCTGGTGGCCAACCTGGTCCAGGTAAACGAGCGGATTCCCATAGTAGATCCGGACTATGTCTTTCTCTCACTCTTACCCCTTTCCCATATGTTCGAACAGATGGGCGGTTTTCTGACTCCGTTTTTCAATGGTGCTTCCGTGGTGTATCCGCGGACCCTGAAGCCGTCGGCGATCCTCGATGCCTTCCACGAGGAGGACATCCATGCCGCGATATGCGTTCCGCGTCTTCTCCAGCTCCTGAGGTCCGGGATTGAGCGGGAGGTGGAAACCATGCGGATGACGGGGGTCTTCCCGCGATTGTTGCGGGTTGGGGCGCGCTTGCCGTTCGACTTCAGAAAATGGCTGTTTTTCCCCGTCCAGAGAAAATTCGGCAGGAACTTCGTGCTGTTCGTTTCCGGGGGCGCTTCCCTGTCACCGCAATTGTTTCGGTTCTGGAACGCCATGGGATTCCGCGTCATCGAGGGATACGGGTTGACGGAGTGTTCTCCGGTGCTGACGGCCAACAGCATGGAGAAGCAGGTGGAGGGGGCGGTGGGCACGGCCCTCACCGGAGTGGATATCCGCATTGACGAGGATGAAGTGCTTGCCCGTGGCGAGAACGTTTTCCCGGGGTATTACCGGAACGAGGCGGCAACGCGTGAGGTTTTCACCCCTGACGGCTGGTTCAGAACCGGGGATGTCGGAAGGATGGATCCCGACGGCTCACTACGGATCCTGGGGCGCAAGAAAGAGCTGATCGTGACCGCGGCGGGAATAAACGTGTATCCGGATGCTGTCGAAGTCATCCTGGATTCGTTGCCGGGAGTACGCGAATCGTGTGTTTTGGGAGTCGACCGTGGACGCGGCGAGGAGGTGCATGCGGTACTGCTTCTGGACGGCAGCGGCAGAAGCGTCGGCGAGATCATCCGCGAAGCCAACGACCGCCTCGACCCGCTGCAGCGGATCAGCGGCTTTACGGTCTGGCCGGACCCGGAATTTCCGAAGACCACGACCCTCAAGATCCGCAAATTCCTGGTCAAAGAGCGGATTGCCGGGCACAGGGAGGGTGAAGGATCGATTGCCGTGGACCGGCTGACCGGCCTGGTCGCACGGGTTACGGGTGCGCCGGTTTCATCCGTGTGCGAAGACTCCACCCTGGTGAACGACTTGGGATTGACGTCCATCGGGCAGCTGGAGTTGCTGAACGACCTCGAGCAGGAATTCCGCCTTGACCTGGAGGATTCCCTGATCGATTCGGCTACCACGGTCGCGGACCTGCGGGCGATAATCGCCCGCAGGGAACAGCCGAAAACAGAGCGGCGACTGAGGCTTTGGGTGAATTGCCGGCTGCTCTGCCGGGTCAGGCAATTTTGGGATTTCATCTTCCACCGGCATTTGCTGGGACTGTTTGTCTCGATCGAGGCGCGCGGATTGGAAAACCTCGCGCAGGTGGATGCACCGGTCATGTTCGTGGCGAACCATCTCAGCTACCTCGATCAACCGGCTATAATGGCGGCGCTCCCGGCGTACTGGCGTTACGATACCGCGACGGCGGCCTGGGAGGAATTCTTTTTCGTCAACTTCCGGACCTGGCCGGGAAAGATCTGGAAACGCTTTGCCTACGAGTACGGCACAATCCTTCTCAACCTGTTCCCGCTCCCCCAGAAAGGCGGATTCCGGACATCCCTCGCCCACATGGGAAGACTTGTCGATCACGGGATCAATATTTTGCTCTTTCCGGAGGGAGCCAGGTCTCTGGACGGGAACCTGCAGCCGTTCAGAAAGGGTGTCGGGATGATGGTGCGGGAACTTGCCGTGCCGGTGGTGCCGGTGCGGATTTCCGGCATGGAGAAAATCATGCCGCCGGGCGTTGCCTGGCCCCGGCGTGGTCGGGTCCGCGTCTGTTTCGGCAAGGCGCTGGACTGTTCCGGGTCCTCGCCGTCGGAAATCGTGGAACGGGTCAGGAGGGCCGTGGAAGCGCTCGAGTAGCGGTGGGCCGGGGGGTGGGGGCTGTAGGGGCAACCCCCTGTGGTTGCCCTTCGTTCGGGCAGGCACGGGGGCCTGCCCCTACGTTATAAAAGGATCAGGACACAAGAGTTCAGATATCCAGAACAACAGTGGCTTTCCAGCCCGTGTCATCTTTTATAACGGCAAAACGGTAGAGCGTGACGGCTTTGACGTCCGTGAGCAGGGGGTGACGCCCCTGGATCATGGTTTCGCCTTCAGCTTTCGCGGTGAGGGTGAGGGGGGATGCGTCAAGGTCGATGCGCAGGGAGATTATGCGCAGCAGGAGGCAACGGGCATCCTTGTAGTAGATGAGTTCCTGGAGAAAATCGAACAGGAGCATGTCCAACGCATCGTTTTCCAGGCGAAAGGAGAGGGTTTCCCGGCCCCTGATGGTTTCCGGGTGCTCTACCATTACGCCGAGGGTCGCTTCGGCGGCGGCAAGAAACAGTTCTTCCACGCTGTTGCCGGAGGCTTCGAAGGCTTCATCGGCTGTAGCCACATCTTCCAGGTAGCGGAACGGCATAGGCGCTCCTATCCCTTGACGTTGCCGAGAGGGACGAGGCGGATGATGCGCTTGCTGAGACCGGCCAGTTCGGTCGCTTCCACCACGTCGTCGATGTTTTTGTAGGCGGGGCCTGCTTCTTCCGCGAGTCCTCCCCATGAGGCGGTACGAACATAGATGCCGCGTTCTTCCAATTCCCGTTGCAGTTTCCTGCCGCGAAAAATTTTTTTCGCCTGGTGGCGGCTCATGGCCCGCCCGCTGCCATGGGCGGTGGTGCAGAAGGTTTCCCGTGCGCCGGGGAGCCCGGCCATGAGATATGACCCGGTTTCCATGCTGCCGCCGATGATGACCGGCTGTCCGGTTTCCCGGTAGCGGTCGGGGAGTCCTTCCATGCCGGGGGCGAGGGCCCGCGTGGAACCTTTCCGGTGGATCAGGATTTCCTTTTTTTTGCCGTGCACCAGGTGTCGTTCCAGCTTGGCGGTATTGTGGGCCACATCGTAAACCATGTTCATTCCCAGGTCTTCAGGAGACCGGTGGAAAATGGTCGAGAAAACCTCGCGAATACGGTGCAGAATTACCTGGCGGTTGACGAACGCCATGTTCACCGCGCACTTCATGGCAGCGAAATAGTCCCGGCCTTCCGGGGAGTGAAACGGCGCGCTGCAGAGTTCCCGGTCATGGACCTTGATGCCGTATTTCTTTTCCGAAACGGAGAGGAACAGCTTGAGGTAGTCTGTCGCCACCTGGTGACCGAAGCCCCTGCTGCCGCAGTGGAACATGATCGCTACCTGGTTTGGCCGGGTGAAACCGAAGGATCGCGCAATTTCCTCGTCGTAGATGTTTTCCGGCTTTGCCACCTGGATCTCCAGGTAATGGTTGCCGGAGCCGAGGGTGCCGATCTGGTCGAAGCCGCGTTCTACTGCCTTTTCGCTCACCTTTGCCGCATCGGCGCCGGCGAAGCAGCCTCCTTCCTCGGTCATTTCCAGGTCTTCCCGCCAGGCGTATCCGTTCCGCAGGCACCATCGCGAACCCATTTCCGCCACCAGGCGGAATTCGTCATGGGAGAGTTTGACAAAGCCGGTGCTGCCGACGCCGGACGGCACACGAGTGAAGAGGGTGTCGACCAGGTGATGGATTTCGGGTTCGACCTCATCGAGCGTGAGATTGGTGAGGACCAAACGCATGCCGCAGTTGATGTCGAAACCGATGCCACCGGGTGATATCACCCCGGTATCCGGGTCCATCGCCGCCATCCCGCCGATGGGAAAACCGTAGCCCCAGTGGCCGTCAGGCATGCAGAAGGCATAATCGATGATTCCGGGCAGACAGGCGACATTGGTTACCTGTTCGAATACGCCCGCGTCCATCTGCCTGAGGAGTTTTTCCGTTGCATAAATGCGGGCCGGCACCAGCATGCCGGCTTTGCAGGTGGTGGGAAGCTCCCACAGGAAGTCGGAAACTTTTATTGTTGACGGGGGAATGCTCATGGGTACTTCCTCCCCGGAGCCTGCTTCAGGCGTGGCTCCTCCGGACAACACAGGCTCGGGCGGACATTTTATACTTAAAGTATACTACATGACGCCGCTGCCGTTTGCCGGGAATTTTCCTTCCGTCAGAACGGCATCGTCCGCATCCCGCAAAAAAGGCCCGCTGACCGGAATTTCACGGTCAACGGGCCTTGGAACATCGCTTGATAGTACGAAAAAGAAGAGCGGACTCAAGAGGCTGGAGTCGTCAGCTGATATTGAGCTCCCTCTTTTTTTGTTCGATGAGAGCGGCAAAGGCATCATCCAGGTAATTCGTTTTGCTCCTGATCTCCTCGGGTATCCGAGATGCATAGAGTTTTTTCGCTTCCTGTCTTTCGTGGGCCATGACGTCGGTGAACGTGCCGTTTTTGACTCCTTCCTCCACCGCGGCCTGGTTGTAAAGGACTATGTCCGATACGATAAGACGTGCCAGTCGTTTTGCCTTTTCATGCATCGGCGAAACGGCGGGCCGTGCCGGTGGCGGTTCTTCTTCCTTTTTCTTTTCCGGCTTCCGGACCGCTTGGCGCAGCAGCGTGGTAACCTTTTCGATCACTTCCTCACCCCGGGCCTTTGCCGCGGCTTCGCTTTCTTCCAGTTTTTTTCCGGTGGCTCTCATGAACGAATCCAGGGCCGATCGCAGATCTTCCTGCAATTGCACGATTTTCAGATCTTTTTCCTCACTGATCTTGACGATCTCTTCTCTGATGCTGTTTACGGTTTCGGACGGTTCACGGTTCAGATCTTGCGAGCCCTCACCGGTTTCGCGGCTTGCCAGCTGCTGCTCCAGGGCTTGCATTCGCTCTTCCGTTTTACGGAGTTCTTCCCTGAGGTCGTTTTCGGTATTTACCAGCAATTGTTTCAAGTCTTGCGAACCCTCACCGGTTTCGCGGCTTGCCGGCTGCTGCTCCAGGGCTTGCATTCGCTCTTCCGTTTTGCGGAGTTCTTCCCTGAGGTCGTTCTCGGTATTTACCAGCAATTGCTTCAGGTCTTGCGAACCCTCATCGGTTTCACGGCTTGCCAGCTGTTGCTCCAGAGCTTGCACACGTTCTTCCGCTGCATGGAGTGCTTTGCGGGAGGCGTTTGCCTGGAGCTTCATCAGGATGAGAAGAATGAGGGCAAGAACAACAGGGAGAAAATAAGGTGCGAAATTCATCACGGTGGCTATCTCCTTTCAGAGAGGTTCACAATCGTGCTTGACGGACGTTACGGGCAAATAGCAAGGGATTGGGGAGCGATGGCACCGGGGGAATTATCGAGAAAACTCCCGGAGCCAGTTTTCAAAGATGGCGACCTTGTGCTTGCCGTGTTTCTGTAGACCTTTCCTGACTTCGTCGAGGGATTTTTCGATCCGCAGCCGTCCCGGATTTTTCGAGTAGAAGAGATCGGCGAAACAGATTATTTTTTCTTCTTTTGTTACCGGTACCATTTCTCGCCGCGGAAGGGGGAGTTGTTGCTGGACGATATCCTTGATGCCGATGCCGACGCCGATATGACGTTCACAGACCAGGGCATGGGGTGCCAGTCCCTCCTTTTCCAGGATTCCGCGGCCGAGGATTCCGTGGCAGATATACGGGGCATCCCCATGGCAGGCGATTCGGGGAGCGTGAATTCGGGATATGCCGATATCATGGAGGATCGCCGCCTGTTCCACGAAATCAACATCGATTGCCGAATCCGGCAGGGAACGGGCGATGGCAACAGCCTTGGCGGCCACCATGGCGCTGTGTTCCAGTACTATTTCAAATGCGTCCCGGTTGTTACCGAAATTTCTCTTCAGGATGGAGATGGCATTCACGAAGGTTTCCTTTTACATAATACTTAGCGTATTATTATACCGTCAGCGATCATGTGTCAATCGCGCATTCCCCCCTTTTCGCAGGTATCGGCGTTTTTCGACTTCCGTGGGGTGAAATCTGGTGGGGGAGGCTGATTGTGCGTTGGATCGATACAAACGTTACCTGGCGCGGGATAACCATGGAAATCAAGGAATCAGATATTCGCGTGGAGTTTTTTCGGGGGTCCGGCCCCGGTGGGCAACATCGGAACGTAACGGATTCCGCTGTTCGAATCCGCCACCTGCCCACCGGTATTGTCGTACAGGCAAGTGAGCGGCGTTCCCAGGGTCAGAATCGGGAGCTTGCCATGGATCGGTTGCGGAAGGAACTTGCCCGACGCGAGAAAAAGGTTGAAAAACGGGTGGCAACGACGGTTCCCCGGCGCGAGCGTGAAGCACGACTGCGCGCCAAGAAGGTTGCGGCGGCGCGGAAAAAGATGCGTTCCGTTCCTGATGGGGAGTAGTGCGTCCCGTTTTTACCGAGAAATCCTCTTTTCTTGACCTGGTGGGGGATTCTGTTCTATTCTTGCGGAATCAGGAATGGAACGAAAAATGCTTTGGTCCCTTTCGCGTTCGCCCGAAGGGGCGCAGGCAAGGCGTATAAAGGAAACCATGCGCGAAAAAACGATGAAAAGACCGGGCTGGGATGAATATTTCATGGAGATAACCCGGCTTGTCGCCCGTCGATCAACCTGTCTCCGGCGGCATGTCGGCGCCGTACTGGTCAAGGACAAGAATATTCTTGCCACCGGGTACAACGGCGCCCCGACCGGTGTCGCCCACTGTCTCGACGTGGGGTGCCTGCGCGAGAGGCTGTCGGTTCTTCCCGGTGAGCGCCATGAGTTGTGCCGCGGGTTGCACGCCGAACAGAATGCCATCATCCAGGCGGCGAAACACGGCACCAATATCAATGGAGCGACGCTTTACTGCACGACCATGCCGTGCATCATCTGCTCGAAAATGCTTATCAATGCCGGAATTTGCCGTATTGTCTACGAGCAGGGCTACCCCGACAGGCTCGCGGAGGAGATGATCGATGACGCGGGCATCGAAATGGTCAATTTCGGCGCCGTCGAATCGAGAGAGAGGCTTGATCCATGAAGTGTCCTTTTTGCGGACATCCTACGAGCAGGGTTGTCGATTCCCGGCCGGAAAAGGGTGGTGCGGCAATAAGGCGTCGCCGCGAGTGCGAGGTCTGCGGAAAGCGTTTCACTTCCCATGAGCGGGTGGAGGAAATCCTTCCCATGGTCATGAAGAAGGATGGCAGGCGGGAAACCTTCGATCGGTTGAAACTCGTTGCCGGCATCAAGAAGGCTTGCGAAAAGAGGCCCGTTTCCGTGGAAGAGATCGAAAAAATGGTGGACCGTCTCGAAGCCCGGCTTCAGGAAGGTGGTGAGCGCGAGGTTTCCACCACTACCATCGGCGAATGGGTGATGGCCGAGCTTCATGAAATAGATGAAGTGGCGTATGTGCGCTTTGCATCGGTTTATCGTTCTTTCAAGGATATCAACGAGTTCATGTCGGAGCTGCAGGATCTGCTCAAGGGCGGCAAGGTGTAACAGATGTTCAATACCCTGCTGATAGCCTTTGCTTGTTTTGCCGCCTCGGAATAATGTATGGATGCTTTTCACCTGAAGATGATGAAACGGGCCTTGGCCCTGGCGCGTCGAGGCATTGGCCGGACTTCGCCGAATCCGGCTGTGGGCTGTGTCATTGTTCGAGATGGGGCGATAGTTGGAGAAGGGTGGCATCGTAAAGCAGGCACGCCCCATGCCGAGGTTCATGCGTTGAGCCAGGCCGGTGGGCTGGCTCGCGGAGCGGATGTCTACGTAACCCTGGAACCCTGTTCGCACCATGGCCGTACTCCTCCGTGCGCCGAAGCCCTGATCAATGCCGGGGTGTCCCGGGTCTATGTCGGCATGACGGACCCGAATCCCCTGGTTTCCGGGCGGGGACTGGCATTGCTTCGTGCGGCAGGTATCGCCGTAACGAGCGGAATCATGGAGAAACAGTGCCGGCACCTGAACGAGGCGTTCGTTAAGCATGTTACGACCGGCATGCCTTTCGTGATCCTGAAGAGCGCCATGACGTTGGATGGGAAAACGGCAACGGCAGGCGGCGACTCAAAGTGGATTACCTGCGAAGAATCGAGGCGATACGTTCATCGGCTGCGATCAAGGGTCGATGCAATCATGGTCGGTATCGGTACGGTTCTCGCCGATGATCCCCAACTTACCTGCCGGATGGTGCGGGGCAAGGACCCGGTTCGGGTTGTTGTCGACAGCAGGCTGCGGACGCCGACCGGCGCCGCGCTCCTTCACCTGGATTCGCCGGCTGGAACGATCATTGCCACGATCGAGCCCGACCCGGGAAAAACCGAGGCGGTACATCGCCTCGGCGCTGAAATCCTGGTTTGTGATGCGGCGGATGGCCGGGTCGACCTGGAAGACCTGCTCCGAAGGCTCGGAAAGCGCGGCATCCAGTCGGTTCTCCTCGAGGGAGGGCGGGAACTGGCAGGGACGGCGATAAGAAAAGACCTGGTGGACAAGTTCCTGCTTTTTTATGCCCCGAAACTGGTTGCCGGTGATGACGGGTTCGGTTTGTGCTCGGGTCGGGGAGTAGAACGAATGGGAGATGCGATTGCGCTGCGCACGGAACGCGTGCGCCGGTTTGCCGAGGATTTTCTCGTAATCGGGTACCCGGAAAAGAGCTGATATGTTTACCGGACTTGTGGAAGAAGTAGGTAAGGTAATCGGGTTGGATCGCGTTGGCGCCGGCGCCCGCCTGCATGTGTCGTGCGGCCTTCCCCGTGAAGAGATTGCGCTTGGAGACTCGGTAGCGGTAAACGGGGCCTGCCTGACCGTTGTGGAAAAATCCGCCGACCGGATTTCCTTCGATGTGTCTCCCGAGTCACTGGAGAGAACGACCTTCAAGTCGCTCAGGCCCGGAGCGTTCGTCAATCTCGAACGGGCCCTCCGGTTGGGTGACCGCCTTGGCGGGCATCTCGTCAGCGGCCACGTGGACTGCGTCGCGGTTGTCCGCGAGCGACGCGAGGTTTCCGGCAACGTCCTGTTTTCCTTTCAGCTTCCGGCCCGCTCCGCACGGTATCTCATCGAAAAGGGCTCCGTGGCGATCGACGGCATCAGTCTTACCGTCAATACCGTTGCCGACGAGAGATTTACCGTCAACATCATTCCTCACACCACGGAACATACTACGCTCCGTTTCCGCCGGCCGGGAGACGAGGTGAATATCGAGACTGATCTGATCGGAAAATACGTGGAACGACTGCTTGCCGGGCGGATGCGTGACGGCGGGGAAGGGATATCTCTGGAACTGCTTGCGAAAAGCGGCTTTTTGTGAGATACAATAGTGTTTTGATTTTTTAGAGAAAAGAGGGCTCCTGAAGACAATGCCGGTAGCAACGATTGAAGCAGCAGTAGAGGATATCAGGCAGGGAAGGATGGTCATCCTTGTCGACGACGAGGATCGGGAAAACGAGGGAGATCTGACCATGGCGGCCGAGATGATAACTCCCGAGGCCATCAACTTCATGGCGAGATACGGTCGCGGCCTCATCTGTCTGACCCTAACCGAAGAGAAATGTGACCGGTTGAATCTGCCGCCGATGGTGGAAAACAACACGTCGCAATTCAGTACCGCGTTTACTGTTTCCATCGAAGCGAGGAAGGGCGTCACCACCGGGATTTCCGCGGCTGACCGGGCGCATACGATCAGTACGGCGGTCGCTGATGAAACAGGTCCGGACGACCTGTCCCGTCCCGGTCATATTTTCCCGCTCCGTGCCCGCAACGGCGGCGTGCTCGTGCGCACCGGGCAAACCGAGGGGTCCGTGGACCTTGCCAGACTTGCCGGTCTGAAACCGGCGGGCGTAATCTGCGAGATCATGAATGATGACGGAACAATGGCCCGCATGCCGCAGCTTAAGAAATTCGCCAAGGAACACGGCCTTAAGATCTGCTCCATCGCGGATCTCATTGCGTACCGGATGCGTCACGAGTCCCTGGTGAAACAGGCGGCCGAGGTCCATCTGCCGACAAAATTCGGGGATTTCCGAGCCATCGTATTTGAAAACGATGTGGACAACATGGAACATATCGCCTTGGTGAAGGGTGAAATTGCGTCGGGCGATCCCGTCCTGGTGAGGGTTCACTCCGAGTGTCTTACCGGCGACGTGTTCGGCAGCTGTCGCTGCGATTGCGGTGAGCAGTTGCAGCATGCCATGGAGATGATAGAAGCCGAGGGAAGGGGCATTGTCCTCTACATGCGCCAGGAAGGACGCGGTATCGGGCTGGTCAACAAGCTGCGTGCCTATGCGCTGCAGGACCAGGGCAAGGATACCGTCGAAGCCAATATTGAACTGGGTTTCAAGGCGGATCTGCGCGATTACGGAATCGGAGCCCAGATTCTCGTCAGCCTCGGAGCCAAGAAAATAAAGCTCATGACCAACAATCCGAAAAAGATGGTGGGACTCGAAGGCTACGGCATCGACATCGTCGAGCGCGTGCCGATCGAAATCGAGGCAACCGTCTGCAACCTGAAATACCTGCGGACCAAGCGTGAAAAGATGGGTCATCTGCTGGAGAATATCTGAACCGATCCTGGCGGGTCGGTTGCAGAACGGTACTACATATCACTGATTTCGCGGAGATTCTTTTATGCCTACCTACATTGAAGGAAAACTGGACGCCAGCGGGATGACGCTCGGCATCCTGGTGAGTCGCTTCAACAGCTTTATCAGCGAGCGATTGCTTGAGGGAGCTCTTGACGCCCTGGTGCGCCACGGAGCGGCCGATGAAAAAATCGTGGTTGCCCGGGTTCCCGGTGCATTCGAGATTCCCCTCGCGGCGAAAAAAATGGCGGAAAGCGGAAAATTTGATGCCGTCATCTGTCTTGGTGCGGTTATCAGGGGTGCGACGCCACATTTCGACTATGTGGCTGCCGAAGTTTCCAAGGGCGTTGCCCACGTGTCGCTGGACAGCGGTGTTCCGGTAATCTTCGGCGTCCTGACCACGGACAGCATCGAGCAGGCTATCGAGCGGGCGGGGACCAAGGCGGGCAATAAGGGTTTCGATGCAGCGGTGACCGCCATGGAAACGGTCAATCTTCTGAGGGGGCTTGCATAGGTGGGAGCGAGACGTTTAGGAAGGGAGATGGCTCTGCAGATGCTCTATGCGTCGGATCTGAATCCTTCAGATGAGCCCCTTGCTCTTCCCAGGGATGAGGATGACTCCCGGGTCCACTATGATGCCGTTGATTTCGCGGAGGAACTGGTGAAGGGCGTTGCGGCAAATCGGGCCGCGATTGACGATCTCCTTGCCGCCAAATCAAAGAACTGGTCGCTTGCCCGGATGGCCCGGGTTGACTTGAGCATACTGCGAATCGCTATTTTCGAGTTGCAGTATCGCGGTGATATCCCGAAAAACGTTACGATCAACGAGGCCATCGAGGTGGCCAAGAAATTCGGAACTGAAGACTCTCCGTCGTTTGTCAACGGAATACTCGATGAAGTTGCGGCCGGCCTGACCGACAAGAAATAACCACGGTCACGTCCGGCTGCCTGACATTCCAGCGTCCTTTTGTGAGGTGTTATGAAAGAGATTGGGGTAGGGCTAGTGGGGTTCGGTACGATTGGTGCCGGTGTCGTGAAGCTGATGGGGCAAAATGCCTCGCTGATTGAGGAAAAACTGGGAACTCGCCTTCGCCTGAGAAAGGTGGCCGATCTTGATATCACTACGGATCGCGGTGTTCCGGTCGAGCCGGGTGTCCTGACCCGGAATGCCGACGAGGTTCTTTCCGATCCAAAGATTTCGGTAATTATCGAACTGATCGGCGGCTACAAGACGGCGAAGGAATTTATCCTTAAGGCAATTGAAAACGGTAAGCATATCGTAACCGCCAACAAGGCTCTGTTGGCCGTGCATGGCGAGGAGATCTATGCCGCTGCGGCCAGAAAAGGTGTCGAAGTCCGCTATGAGGCGGCGGTAGGCGGCGGGATACCGGTTCTTTCCGCCATAAAAGGCAATATGGCCGCAAATCATTTCGGTACCGTGCTTGGTATCCTGAATGGTACCTGCAACTATATTCTGACTAAAATGACGCAGGAAGGAGCCGATTTCGGCGATGTTCTGAAGAAGGCCCAGGAACTGGGCTATGCGGAAGCCGATCCCACCTTCGATATCGAAGGTGTCGATACGGCGCACAAGCTCGCGATTCTCGTTTCACTGTGCTTCGGAACCAAGGTTGATTTTGACGATATCTACACGGAAGGAATCAGCGCCATTTCGTCGATGGATATCAATTTTGCCAAGGAATTCGGCTTTAAGATCAAGCTGCTGGCCATCGGCAAACTTGACAACGGCCGGGTCGAGGCGCGCGTTCATCCTACCATGATACCCGTGAACTACCCCCTGGCGGATGTTGATGGGGTCTTCAATGCGATCAGGTTGACCGGCGACTTTGTTGACACCGTCATGTTTTACGGTCGTGGGGCGGGCATGGATCCGACCGCCAGCGCCATCGTCGGCGATGTCATGGCCATAGCCCGCAATCTCAAGGCGGGTATCGGCAGAAGAAGCGCTCCCCGTGGGTATCTCGATACGAGTCTGAAGAGTCTGGAAATCAAGCCGATCGGTGAGATCCTCAGCAAGTATTACCTCCGATTCAGCGCACTGGACAAGCCGGGAGTCCTGGCCAAAATTGCCGGAGTCCTCGGTAAAAATGAAATCAGCATCGAGTCCATGATCCAGAGCGCCAGGATGGCGGGTGAAACCGTGCCGATCGTCATCATGACTCACGAGGCGCGGGAAGGCGGCATCCGCCGTGCCATGGAAGAGATTGACGGTTTTGATTTCATCAGGGAAAAGAGCAAACTTATCCGCATTGAAGACGCGCTGCAGTAAGACGTTGTCGTGGAATCCCAAGGGGAAAAGAAAATGGTTTGGGCTGTCCGGAAGTTGTCCGCTCTCCTGGTATTACTGGTTATCGTTCCGGTTTCGGGGTGCCTGCCGAAAAAGGTCCCGCCACCGGCGGTCGAGAAACCGGTGAAGATTGCCCTGGTGCTCGGCGCCGGCGCCGCGAAGGGCTTTGCCCATGTCGGCGTGCTCAAGGTGCTCGAGTCCAATCACATCCCGGTAGCTATGATAGTCGGTACCAGTGCGGGAAGTTTTGTCGGCAGTCTCTATGCATATGGCTTCACCTCGTTCCAGTTGCAGAAAATTTCATTCGATCTTGAACAGGGTGAGCTGGTCGACTTCACCATTCCGGACAATGGTTTCATAAAGGGCGAAAAGCTTGAAGGGTATATCAACCGAATGCTTCGCAATACTCCGATGGAAAAGTTGCGCATACCCTTTTATGCCGTTGCAACGGATATTCAGAACGGGCGGGAAATGGTTTTCGGCTCAGGAAACACCGGGACCGCCGTAAGGGCAAGCTGCTCGATTCCCGGAGTTTTTTCGCCGGTAACTATCAGTGGAAGGATGTACGTGGATGGCGGTGTGGTAAGTCCGGTAGCGGTGGATGCCGCGCGTCGGCTCGGCGCCGATGTGGTTATTGCCGTCGATGTCTCGGGTGGTGGAGAAGCGCCGAAGCCGCAGGGAACCCTCGGCACTATTCTCCAATCGATCGGAATCATGTATGCGGAGATCGCTTCCCACCAGTTGAAAAAGGCGGATGTCGTGATTAGCCCGAAAGTGTCTTCCATGGGATCTTCTGATTTCAGCAAGCGCCATGTGGCGGTCCTTGAAGGTGAACGGGCGGCAAATGCCGCACTGCCGGCAATCAGGACGGCCATTTCCAGGGCGAAAACCCTGTCGGAACAATAAGGTAAGCCGGTGCTTATGGCTCTTTCTGTATTTCATGTGACGAAAAGTCGCGCAATACGAGCCGTTATTCCATAGTCCATGTAAACAGGATTTTTCATCAATGAAATGCCGCGATACCAAGAAAAAAATCACGCTGTTGGCGCCGGCAAAAGTCAATTATCGGCTTGATGTGCTTCGCAAGCGAGCGGATAACTACCACGATCTGCGAATGGTCATGCAACGGATCGCTTTGGCCGATGAAATTGAGCTTTCCCTTTCCGAAACCCCGGGCATTCGCGTGCGCTGCAACCGGGAGGAAGTGCCGGATGGTCCCGGCAATATCGTCTGGCGTGCTGCTGATGCGCTCCTGAAGCGTGCCGGACTGGAAACCGGCATCGATATTTTCCTGGTCAAGAACATCCCCATGGCCGCGGGATTGGGGGGCGGCAGCAGTGATGCCGCATCGGTTCTGATGGGATTGAATGAGCTCCTGGGCCTGGATTTTACGGATGAACAGCTTATGGAGATTGGCGTCAGGCTCGGCGCGGACGTTCCCTTCTTTATTTTCAAAAAGACCGCGCTGGCCGAGGGGATCGGCGACAGGCTTTCCGCCATTGAGGGGCTTCCGCCGGCATGGCTCGTCCTGGTTAACCCAAATATTCATGTTTCCACGGCGTGGGTCTATCAAAATTTACAATTGACAAAGAAAACCGATACCGATAAACTGCCAGAGTTTTGCAACAGGATCGAAGATATCTGTTCGTTGCTTTCGAATGACCTAGAACAGGTGACCATCGGTCGCTTTCCCGTCATCCGGGAGATCAAAGAGCAACTGCGGGCAAACGGTGCGCGGGGAGTTCTCATGTCGGGAAGTGGTCCCACGGTCTTCGGGGTCTTCGCAACGGAGCGGCAGGCACGAGATTGCAGGAAGCTGGTTTCGCGAAATACTTCGTGGTATTCCGTAGTTACCCATACCCTGTGAATCTCGGACTGTACCTGCGATAAGTTTTTTACCGACTCCAGCCAAAAAACTCACTCGTCGATGTAAAATTAGTATACAATTTCAATCGTATTGGGGCGTCGCCAAGCGGTAAGGCACCGGATTTTGATTCCGGCATTCCCAGGTTCGATCCCTGGCGCCCCAGCCATCCTTTTTCATTGAACCAATCAAGAACGGCTTTTTAGGGGTAGTGATGGAAGACAAGATACGTATTTTCTGTGGCAACTCAAACCCGGTATTGGCTGTCAAGATCTGTGAGAAACTCGGTGTCCCGCTTGGACAGGCCAAGGTCAAAACCTTTTCCGATGGTGAAATACGGGTTGAAATCGGAGAAAATGTTCGTGGCAGAGAGGTGTATATCGTTCAATCCACGTGCTCACCGACAAACAACAACCTCATGGAGATACTGATCATGATGGATGCCCTGAAAAGGGCTTCCGCCTCGAAGATAACGGCTGTAATCCCCTATTACGGCTATGCTCGCCAGGATCGGAAGGTCGCGGCCCGTTCCCCGATTACGTCCAAGCTCGTCGCCGATCTCCTGACGGTCGCGGGTACTGACCGGGTTGTGACCATTGATCTCCATGCCGGCCAGATTCAAGGATTTTTCGATATCCCGGTCGATAACCTCTATGCCGCTTCCGTAATGCTTGAATACCTGCGAAACAACCTGGTGGGTGATTCGACGGTTATCGTGTCTCCCGATGCGGGAGGGACCGAACGTGCCAGGGCCTTTGCCAAGCGGCTGGGTTCCAATCTGGCGATTATCGACAAGCGACGGTCGGGTCCCAATATTTCCGAGGTCATGCATCTTATCGGTGATGTGCGTGATAAGATTGCCATTATTGTCGATGATATGGTCGACACCGCCGGTACCTTGACCCAGGCGGCAAAAGCTCTGCGTGATCACGGCGCCAAGGCGATTTATGCCTGTGCGACCCATGGTGTCCTTTCAGGCCCGGCAATCGAGCGGATCGAAAATTCGGAAATCGAGGAAATGGTCATTACCGACACGATTCCACTGAATGAAACCGCTGCCCAATCCAGGAAGATCAAAGTGATTTCCGTTGCCGGATTGTTGGCCGAAGCGATTCGGAGAATTCACCGCAATGAATCGGTAAGTTCGCTTTTTGTATAGATAAACCATCTCTACATGCTTGCTGTGTGTAATTAAAAACCAGACCCGGAGGTTATATGGAACAGAGAGTTCTCACGATAGAGACGAGGGAAAAACTGGGTAAAGGAATTTGCCGGAGGCTGAGAGAAAATGGCAGGATCCCTGCCGTCGTTTATGGCAAGGGAATCGAGTCCGTTGCGGTATCCGTTGATAAGAAGGAACTGGAAGCCGCTATTGCCGGTGAGGGTGGCAGAAATAATCTGCTTACCCTGAAGGGGGCAACTGCTCTTGACGGAAAGATCGTTATCGTGGCCGATATGGCCTGCAGTCCTCTCAAGGGCAGTATGCTGCATGTGGACCTTCACAACATCAGCCTGCAGGAAAAGGTTAAGGTGAAGGTACCGATTTCTATTACCGAGATTGCCAAGGGCGTTAAAGAAGGCGGAATCCAGGATATCGTCCGCCACGAAATCGAGGTTGAGTGTCTTCCAACGGAGATCCCGGAACATATCGAGGTTGATGTGACCGAACTTGGTCTCGGCGAGTCGTTGCATGTTTCCGATCTGCAGCTGCCCCTGGGATTGAAAGTTCTTGATGATCCTTCCGCAACTGTTGTCAATATCGTGGGCAAGGTAAAGCAGGAAGGGGAAGCAGTGGAGGAGGAAGTCGAAGAAACCGAATAGCCTGTCCCTCTGGTTGCTTTGGACTATTATTCATGGCTGTAAAATTAATTGTAGGACTGGGAAATCCCGGTTCGAAATATCTATGGACCCGCCACAACGCGGGTTTCATGGTTTTGGACAGGTTATCGCAGCTGGCCGGGATTGAACTTTCAAGAAAGAGCTTTTCCGGCTTTTGCGGTGAAGGTTTTTGGCAGGGGCATCGGCTTTTTCTGCTTAAGCCGCAGACCTTCATGAACCTGTCCGGCCGCTCCGTTGCCGAAGCGGCAAGATTTTATAAATTATCCGAAGAAGATATTCTGGTAGTGCATGATGATCTTGATATCCCCTTTGGTTGCGTTCGCCTGAAAAAAGGGGGCGGCCATGGTGGTCACAATGGCCTTCGTTCTATCCAGGCTGTATTGGGTGCCAGGGATTTTCAACGCCTCAGGATAGGTATCGGTCGTCCGGTTTATGGCGATGTCGTCGACTACGTGTTGAATCCTTTCCCGGCAAGTGAGATGCAGAATCTTGCAATGGTTCTGGATGGTGCGATCGATATTCTCGAATCGCTCCTGGCCAACGGCATGGAAAAAACCATGAGTCTCTATAATAACAGGGACTTTCTTGAACCGGGATAGAACTGGCGGATGCATTGTTTCAGGTTGTTCGCCGAAGAAAGATTTTGACGTAATAAATTTACTTGATGGAAATTGATTTCTCTGATATTTTTACCACTTTAGCCGGCAAAAGCCGTCTCCTTGCTCCGGGCAGGTCCGGGGCTCAAAAAACCGTGAGGAGGAAGCATATGAGGAGTTACGAGACGATTTATATCGTCCAGCCAGACCTTAATGATGACGATATTAAGGTGCTGTCGGAGAAGGTACAGGACACGATTGCCTCTTTGCAGGGTACGTGTTACAGACTTGAGGATTGGGGCACGCGTAAGCTTGCTTACCCCGTAAAGAAGTTTCCCCGTGGTCGTTATTTCTACCTGACGTTTGAAGGCGAGGCGCCTCTGGTTGCCGAACTGGAACGGCGTTTCCGCCTTGACGACAAGGTAATCCGCTACCAGACCGTCAAGCTTGAAAAGGGGATGCCGGCGCCGGCAACGGTTGTCGAGGAATCGCCAGTCGAAGAATCGGCGGCGGAAGTCGCGGCAGAAACAACGTCGACCGAATCGGCGGAATAATTATTACGGGAGGTACCACAATATGAGTGCTGAAAGAACGGCTTCAAGGGGAAGTGGTCCCCGCAGGAAAAGAAGTTATCAACGTCGTAAAGTTTGCCGCTTCTGTGCGGACAAGCAACTTACCATAGATTACAAAGATCCGCGTATTTTGCGGTCATTTATCAGCGAACGTGGCAAAATAATTCCCAGGAGAATTTCCGGAAACTGCGCGAAGCACCAGCGGGAAATTACCGAGGCGATAAAGAGGGCCCGGAACATAGCTCTGCTTCCGATTGCCGCCGGGCATGTTATGCCTTAGCAGATTATTGAAAAAGACAGCAGAGATCCGTCCTCACCGGTGCGTGGCGCTATCCTTCGGTGGCGACCGTTTCTTTGCTGTTTTTCAATGACCTGAGAGGTAGGCGGTGTAATGGAAAAATCCGGGTATGGGATGACTGGTGCGATACTGAAGGGAAGTCTTCTGACCTTCGGGCTTTTTTTGGTTTACAGCACAATACCGTTCCTGGGTGGATTTGCCGGAATTTTCGTGCCGTTTCCCTGCGTCTACTATTCACTGAAATACCGTCGGGTAACCGGACTTGCAATTGTTTTGCTGGTGGTATCGGCACTGGCATTGCTTGAACCGTCCGGCATGCTGCAGTATCTTGTTCTCGGGGTAACCTGCTCACTTGTTTTGCCTGAACTTTTGGCCCGGGGTACCGGGGGAGCCCGCTCGATCGGTATTACTGTCGGGCTGAATGCCTTGCTTGTCGCCGCATTGATGATACTGGCCGTTACGTTGTTTGCCGTGGACCTGGATGGACAAGTACGCGGCACTATTCATGATGCGATCCGCCAGGTTGGTGAAACCTATCGCCAGGCGGGTTTTTCCGGAAAAGAACTCAAAGGGCTGGAAGATAGTCTCAAGTTTGTTGAACAGTCTCTAGTGAGAATCTACCCTTCGCTCGTGTTGTTGTTTTTGGGGATAATTGCCGGATCGAACCTGCTCATTTTGCGGAGATTCTCCGACTCCTTGGGCAGACACATGGAGTTCGGTGCTTTTTCACGCTATCGGAATCCTGATGGGCTGGTCTGGATGCTGATCATAGCCGGGTTTGCCCTGCTGACAGCATACATTCCGTTGAAAGATACCGCATTGAATGTAGTTGTTATCGTTTACGCGCTTTACTTTATCCAGGGTTTGGCGCTGTTTTGCTGGTTTACCGAAAAAATGAAAATGTCACGTCTCACACGGGCCATTTTTTACGCTCTTCTGGCATTGCAGCCGGTCCTTACGTCGGTTGTCGCGATTTTCGGCCTTGTGGATCTATGGGTTGATTTTCGCACTCCGAAAATTACATGAAAACCTGTGTTATCAGGCTAGGAGGAAGTGAAATGAAAGTAATTCTGAAGGAAAACATCGAAACTTTGGGGCATATCGGGGATATCGTGAAGGTTGCTCCCGGTTACGCCAGGAACTACCTCATTCCCAAAGGCTTTGCTATCGAGGCAACAACCCGGAATGCCAAAGCTCTTGAACATGCCAAGCGACAGATGGAATATAAGAAAAACAAGGTTTTGGAGTCAGCGAAAAATCTGCTTGAAAAAATTGAAGCGACTCCCTTGACCCTCGTGCACCAGGCTGGTGAAGCTGATAAGCTTTTCGGTTCGGTTACGAATATGGAGCTTGCCGAAGCTCTCAAGAATCAGGGTCTTGAAATCGACAGGAAAAAGATTCAACTTGCGGAGCCCATCAAGTCTCTTGGTGAATACGAGGTGCCGGTGAAACTGCATCCGGAGGTTACCGCGACACTCAAGGTAACGGTTGAAAAGGCCGAATAGAAAAATCGGTACCATGCATGGTGAAACGCGAGGAAAGACGGAAGGAATGTCTTTCCTCGCGTTTTTTTGTTCGATATCAGAGAATATAAGGCCCAAGAAGTCGAAGGGGATAAAAGAGGTGAAAGTAAAAAAAACACTTGCCTTCAAAGAAGGTAAGTGTTTTTTGTTAATGTATCACGGGCAGTCGGCTCGTTACTTTAGCCGACTGCCCGTGATTATCATGTGTTACTGAGTGTTTTCAACATTTATTATGCATTCGATTTGTGCGTCGACACGGCGGTTTTTCTGGCGGCCTTCGGCGGTTTTGTTTGTCGCAATCGGCTTGGTGTAGCCGTAGCCTTTTGTCGTGAGACGATCCGGTTCAATACCGAATTTTTCGACCATGTAGTTGCGCACGCTATCGGCACGTCTTTCAGAGAGCTTAATGTTGTATTTGTAGCTTCCCCTGTTGTCGGTGTGTCCTTCGATAACGGCAGTCGTTTCCGGATGTTCCTTCATGAAATCAGCGACTTTAGCGATTACATCGTGATATTTCGCTTTCACGTCGTATTTGTCATAATCGAATTCGATTTTAAGGGTCATGCAGATTTTTTGCGGTTTCGGTGCGGGTGGCGGCGGCGGTGGAACCGGTTTTGGTTCAGGAGCCGGTTCCGGGGGAGGACAAACGGGAGGAGCCGGTTTTTTCGGCGGTCCGAACAGGAAGCTTACGCCAACGGAATATTCCCAGTTGAACATCAAACCGCCGGAATTTTTTTCAGTATAATAAGGAACGAATCTGCTGTTGGCCCCTTCTATCGGAAGGTAGACAACTTCGCCGCCCTTGTTTCCATTGAAAACGAAAAGCTGGCGGACATCCGCGCGGAGCGCAATGGAGTCCGTCAGGAAGTACTTCAGGCCGCCACCAATGTTGGCAGTCCCGGCGAAAGTGCTTTTGACGAAAGTCGTCTTGTCGACATTGGTTCCCCCGCCACCGACAGCCAGGTAGGGAACAAGTTTTTCTTTTGGTTGAAAGTTGTAGAGGAGATCCAGTCGGTAGGAAATGGCTTTTCTGCTGCCGTACCCTTTAGTGGAGGCCGTGTCGACGTAATTGAATACACCTTCAACCCCAACGTTGTCGGTGATGTCATAGCCGAGTCTGAGGCCGTAAACCGGACGGGTCTCGAGTTGCTGATCGCCATCAAAAGTGTATCCGCCGATATATGGCGATACGGAAAATGCCCCGGCCCGCTCTCCGGCCAAGAGGGGTGGCGATGCCGCTAATGATGCAAAAAGCGCGAACAACGTAAGTAACACGAACTTTTTCATTTGTTTCCTCCTTGTGAAGTCAATACCTTTTTTTCAAGGCAACCTTTGATTTATATGAACGGCCAGTCTTCTTTTGTCCGCTACTATGCTATTTTGAAGCTGTGCATGCCAATTATCAAATTCTCAGAAAGAATAACCGTGGATGAGTTTGATGTCAACTGTTTAGCGTGTCCTTTTCCAGCAAAAGAAAAAAATTCATAGAAAAATGAAAACGGCCATTTCATCTTTCGAATTTCTTAACCGTCACCTTGAACACCAACCCTTTCTGCATCCTTGTACAGAAGGAAAACGGTTTTCAAAAATATTGACCGGAATATATATGAAGGGTATAGTTAACAATTCGAATTTATGGCGTTCTTTTCTGAGGCCATGGATACTTGTCGTGAGCAGAAAATACATAGGGAAACAGGATTTGACAAGGTCAGAGTAAAGTGAGTTGGAGAATAGATGTCCATAACAAATTTACATAAACTTCCTCCCCAGAGCATTGAGGCCGAAATGTCGATTCTCGGGGGTATCCTGCTTGACAACGAAGCAATAAACCGGGTGCTCGATATTCTTGTTCCCGAGGACTTTTATCGCGAGTCGCACAGAAAAATAATGAGGGCGATGATCGAACTCAATGAGCACCGGGAACCGTGCGATCTCATTACCCTTACCACGATCCTCAAGCGAAAGGGCGAGCTGGAGGAAATCGGTGGAGCTCCCTACCTCGCAACCCTCGTTGATTATGTGCCGACCGCGGCCAATATTGCCTATTACAGTAAAATCGTCAAGGAAAAGGCCATTGCCCGCAACCTGATTACCGCCGCTACGGAAATTGTAACAGACGGCTATGACGATCAGGCGGAAATAGAGGAATTGCTGGACAAGGCCCAGAAAACCATCTTTGAAATCTCCGAGAACAGGATCAAATCTCCTTATTTTCCGGTTAACCTGATCCTGAAGGATACGATCAAGTATATTGAAGACCTCTATGAGAAAAAAGAAAGCGTTACCGGCGTTCCGACCGGATTTGTCGACCTGGACAACAAGACTGCCGGTTTTCAATCCGGAGACCTGATCATCATCGCGGGGCGTCCTTCCATGGGCAAAACGGCTTTCGCGCTGAACATAGCGCAGTATGCGGCTATTCATGCCAACCCCCGTCATCCGGTGGCAATCTTTTCCCTCGAGATGAGCAAGGAACAACTGGTTACCCGTATGCTCTGCTCGGAGGCACGGGTCGATGCCAGTCGCCTGCGTACCGGCCACCTCCAGGACGGTGACTGGGACAAGATCATGCGGGGTGCCGACAAGCTCCACGAATCCAAGATATTTATCGACGACACCCCTGCCATCTCGATCATGGAGATGCGTGCAAAGGCCCGCCGATTGAAAGCGGAGCACGGAGTAGGCATGGTGGTCGTTGACTATCTGCAGTTGATGCGGGGAGGGGCTTCGCCCGAGTCCCGTCAGCAGGAAATTTCGGAGATTTCCCGTTCCCTCAAGGCTTTGGCCAAGGAACTGTCGGTTCCGGTAGTCGCCCTTTCCCAGTTGAACCGCGGCCTGGAAAGCCGCAACGACAAGCGGCCGATCATGAGCGACCTGAGAGAGTCCGGGGCGATCGAGCAGGATGCCGACGTTATCATGTTCGTGTACCGGGACGAGGTTTACAACAAGGAGAATCCCGACGTGAAGGGGCGGGCGGAAATCATTATCGGCAAACAGAGAAAC
This sequence comes from Geobacteraceae bacterium, assembly GCA_040773465.1. GTDB lineage: Bacteria > Desulfobacterota > Desulfuromonadia > Geobacterales > Geobacteraceae > RPRC01. The sequence continues at coordinate 34,956 of JAXGWF010000018.1, forward strand.
GGTCCCATCGGGACGGTGGATCTGACCTTCCTTGGTGAATTTACGCGGTTTGAGAATTACGCTGTTCGCTCAGACTTGTAACGGCAGGTGGCTATTTCAAATAAACTGCAGATTCGAGGTGCTCATGATAGATCCCACGGCACGCATCAGCCCAACCGCGGTGATAGAAGATGATGTCGAGATCGGACCGAACGTCATTATCGGTGACCATGCCAGGATCGGGCGTGGCACGAGAATCATGGCGAATGTCGTTGTAGGCCCCTGGACCAGTCTTGGGTGCGACAATATTCTTCATTATGGTGCGATCATTGGCCACGATCCCCAGGATTTCGGCTACCATGGCGAGGAAACGTTCCTCGAGATAGGGAGCGGCAACAGCTTTCGCGAGTACGTAACCGTCCATCGCGGGAACCGGGAAGGGACCATGACCCGTATCGGCGATAATAATTATTTCATGGTGCAATCCCACGTGGCGCATAATTGCGTCGTGGGCAATCATGCCATTGTTGCCGGTGGCTCCCTAGTCGCGGGGCATGTCACCATTGACGACCGGGCGATAATTTCCGGAAACTGCGTGGTCCACCAGTTCTGTCACGTGGGGATGCTTTCCATGATGAGAGGGCTTTCCCGTACATCGAGGGATGTGCCCCCCTTCTGTATCATGGACGAGACTCATACGGTACGAACCGTAAATCTCGTCGGGCTTCGACGGAATGGTTATGATGCGGCGCGTGTCCGGGCGATCAAGAATGCTTTTAAACATCTTTTTCGCTCCGGTCCCAATATGCGGGAAAACCTGGAAAGCGCCGAGTCGACACTGGAAATAACCGATGATGTGCGCTATATGCTTGACTTCATAAAAAACTCGAAACGCGGGGTGTGTTTCGGCCGCGGCATGGGCAGTGCTGATTTTGATTAAAGAAATTTGAATCCGTGAAGTCTTCATGCCTTCTCGGAACGCTTCGGTTTTTTGCAGTGCCGCGGCAAGAGACCATCCGACGAGGTTCACTTCGTGCAGCAGGCACGAAAAGACGTCAGCGACGTTGAAACCCCGGTATTTTGCTCGTCTTGGCGTTCAGGCGCCACGGATTCAGGAGAAAGGTATTTTCAATCATGACACAGTATAATCCATTGAGAACCCTCCCGGGGCCGGCAGGCTACGGAAAAGGCGATGTCTTTGTCCTGTTCGGCGAGCTGTTTGGCCGAGGCTATGCAAATGGACTGGTTGAAGAAGCCCGGCAAGCGGGCATGACGATTCTCGGGATAACCGTAGGCAGGCGTGATGCCGACGGGTCGCTCAGAGCACTGACCGATGAGGAATTGGCTGCATCCGAGTCGATGCTTGGTGGTACGATAATCAATATTCCCCTCGAGGCGGGCTTCGACATGGACTGCTCTGAGTCTGGTACTTCGCCCGTTGACCAGTTGAAGGGCATCAAGTCGACTGGATGGGAATCAGCCGAACTGGACCGGAACGCGGTGGAACAGTCAAGGAAGGCGGGGATTGCGCGTTTTACGGCAAATCTTGCCATGGTCATGGAAAAAATGGACACCTTGATATCCGATGGAGTAAATGTGCTGTTTTCTCACACCATGGCGGGTGGGATCCCCCGGGCCCGGGTTCTGATGCCGGTCCTGAACAGGGTGTTCAAGGGACAGGGAGACCGGTTCACTGCTTCAGAGGTATTCTGGGATTCACCTCTCGGGAAACTCTGTGCCGACTGTTTCGATGAGGTGACGGCCAATACCTTTCATCATCTCATTGAAGCCTCACGGGGAATCAGAGAGCGGGTTGAGGCTTCGGGCGGCAAGGTCTCCTATACCGCGTACGGTTATCATGGCTGCGAGGTGCTTATTGCTGGAGCCTATACCTGGCAGTCCTATACGCCTTATTTACAGGGGTGGGCAAAGATTCGCCTGGAGGAGATAGCTTCGGCTGCATGGGAAAAGGGGGTGCGGGCTACCGTCTTCAATTGCCCGGAAATCCAGACCAATTCAAGTGCGCTTTTTCTCGGTGTGGAGATTTCCCTTTACCCGCTGCTTGCCGCTTTGGAGCGCGAAGGGGGCGGTACGAGCCTCGATCGCATCAAGGATGCCTGCCGCCGGCTTCTCAAGGAAGGAGCCACCATAGAGGCTCTCCTGGAGGATGCCGACCGGTACCTTTCCGATCCACTGCTGAAGTCTTTCCATGACTATGCAAGCTGGCCACATCACAATAACCGAAACCAGGCGACACTGATGCTGGACAGTGCAAACAGGATGCTGGACCTGAACCGGGATTCGAAGGAAATTGTGTGTGCGGAACTTTCACGTGCCGTATTCCGGGCCGTCGGCCGACTCATATTCCGGACCTCCTGGCAGTCTGGGGCGCCAGTTTTCTGGTTAAACCACGATATTGTCGCCCGCGAGCTTGTTTCTGGCGGATAACGTGCAATACTTCTGTCATGTAACCCCGAAGATGGCGGATCCTTTCGTAAGTATTGCTCCGTAGCTTTTTCGTGGTGTCATTGAGGGGTGCTCCCTGTGTCCGGCTTTACCTGAAGGTCAGAGGGGGTGCCCCTGTTTATTTCTCCGCTTTGCTGCGCAAAATTGGAATCGGATGAGGTTGGAGCGCTGATGCCCAAGAAAGTACTGTTGGTCGATGATGCTTCGATGTTTCTGGAGATCCAGAAGGATTTTCTCAAGATGTCGAGTATCAGTGTGTTGTGTGCACGGGATGGAGTCGATGCCCTGGAAAAAACCAGGGCTTTTCGTCCCGATTTGTTGGTCATGGACCTGTACATGCCGAGGATGAACGGAGCCGAGTGTTGCGCGGCGATCAAAGCCGACCCGGAATTGTCTTCCATTCCGGTTATCATGGCGACGAGTGCGGTCAAGGAAGAAGATCATGCGCTCTGCCGAAAGGCGGGATGCGACGGATTGTTGACAAAGCCCTTTGAGCGCGGACTCTATCTTGACATGATCCGTCGCTATGTTCCGGAACTGGATCGGAGGGAGCCGCGAATACCGTTCAAGGCGCCGATCCGTTTCCAGGCCTTCCGCGTCACTATGACCGGAACCATACTGGATCTGAGTTCCCGTGGAATTTACGTTGCCACTGATTTTGATCTCGATGTGGGGACCGAGCTGGTTCTGGCCTTTTCCATATCGGATCTGGACGGAGCGCTTGTACAGGCAAAAGGCGTGATTCGCTGGAAGAATTCGCGTGAGCAGGCCAGTAAATACAACTATCCCCCAGGTTTCGGTGTTGAGTTGACCGCTGTAACCGGAGAGTCACTTCTCGTTCTCAAGAGGTACCTGGCTAAGCGAGGGGTGTGACTGCCCGGGCCGAATACGGTCGCATTTCTAAAAGCTGATGAATAAATTCCCTGTGCGGCTTCATGCATGATTGGAGCATGCCGCATTTCGAACGCCTGAACGTGCAGATGTGTGCCTTGAAAAGATTTTCCCCGCCTTTCAATGGTTTGACCGCCTTTGTCGTTATCCAAAAAATCAGGTTGTAACCCTGATGTCCCCGGATGAAACCTAGTCTTTTTTTATCTCGATATCGAGTTCCTGAATCTTTTTCCTCAAGGTATTCCTGTTGATCCCCAGAATTTCCGCGGCCTTGACCTGGTTTCCACGGGTTTTTTCAAGAACGAAACGGATGAGAGGCCTTTCCATCTGTTCGAGGATAAAACTGTAAAGGTCCCCTGTTTCCATCCTTTCCAGATTGCCGAGGCTCGATCGCAGCTTCATCTCCACCAGGGCTTCGAGAGATAAATCCTCGCTGCGTGCCGGGGATGCGGTATGAGTTTTCAGTCCGGAAAAGTCATCAACCGTCAGGAGCGGATCGGAAGACAGGATTACGGCGCGCTTGAGGGTGTTTTCCAGTTCCCGCACGTTTCCCGGCCAATTATAGGAAGAGAGGAGTGAGAGAGCGTCCGGCGTACACTGTTTTTGCGGAAATTCCATTTCCGAGCAGGTCTTCCCGAGGAAATATTCCACGAGCAGCGGGATGTCTTCTTTTCGTTCCCGCAGGGCCACGAGGTGGATCGGCACCACGTTCAGGCGGTAAAAAAGGTCTTCCCGAAACGCCTTTTCCCTCACTCGTTCTTCAAGATCCTGATTTGTCGCCGCCACGATTCGGGTGTCGACGGAAATGCTCTGGTTGCCTCCGGTTCTTGTTACTTCTTTTTCCTGGAGAACACGCAGAATTTTGGCCTGCAGATCGAGGGGCATGTCACCGATTTCATCGAGGAAGATCGTTCCGCCGTTTGCCTGTTCAAATTTCCCCAGTTTTCGTTCAACGGCACCGGTAAATGCCCCTTTTTCGAAACCGAACAGCTCGCTTTCCAGTAGTTCCTTCGGAATGGCGGCACAGTTGATGGCGATGAATGGCTTGCCGAGCCGTTTCGAATTGAAATGGATGGCCCGCGCGATCAGTTCCTTGCCGGTTCCCGATTCACCCTGGATCAGCACCGTGATGTCGCTCGGTGCGACCTTGCCGATGGTTTTATAGATTTCCCGCATTGCCTGGGAGTTGCCGATGATGGTTTTTTCAAGCTGGTAGCGGTCCTTGAGTTCCTCTTTCAAGAGAGAAACCTGGGAGGTTATTTCCCGCGCCTTGTCGATCTTTTCGATAATCGCGTCGATTACATCCATATCGAACGGCTTGGTAATATAGTCATACGCGCCCCGCTTCATCGCCTCCACGGCATTTTTCATGCTTGCCTCGGCGGTCATGATCACCACGAGGAGATCGTTTTTCAGTTCCCTGATCTGATCCAGCAGGTCGAGCCCCGTTGGTCCGGGCATTTTAATGTCCAGAATAGCCAGGTCATAGTTCGAAGACTGAATCATACGCAAAGCTTCATCACCGTCTTTGGCGAGCTCTACGCTGAAGCCCTTTCTTTTGAGCGCTTTCGAGAGGACCCATCTCATGCTTTCTTCATCATCGGCTACGAGAATTCTGTTGAGTGGCATATAGTTCTATCCTTTTTGTTTCCCGGTATTTCAAAAACGTTCTGTAAATGTCAGGTTCGGGTTGGCCGACAGTTTAGCGTATCAGTGGGAGCATAACCGTAAACGTCGTTCCCGTGCCGGGTTCAGAATCAACCCTGATCATGCCGCGGTGCTCGGTGACGATCTTGTGGCAGATCGCCAGGCCCAAACCCGTTCCCTTCGATTTGGTCGTAAAGAAGGGCGTGAAGAGATTCTCCAGTAGTTCTTTCGGTATGCCGGAACCGTCATCAATTACATCGATGACAACCATGCGGGAGAATCGTTCTCCTCTCTTGGTCATGCTGTAGTCCGACAGGACCCGTGTCGAGACCCTGATCCGGCCGATATCGTTCAGTGCTTCCACCGCATTCTTGATGAGGTTGAGAAAAAGTTGGGTAATGAGGGCCTCGTCGGCAAGAATTGGGGGAATACTGAGGTCGAAGTCCTGGATAAATGTTATTTCCTTGGTTGTGCCGGCCTTCTTCTGCAGGGTGATGATATCTCCCAGTGTCTGGTGGATGTCCACATGGGTCAGTTCCAGTTTCCGCGGACTTGTCAGGCTCAGAAGTTCTTCAACGATCCGGTTCACCCTGCCGACTTCTTTCAGCATGATGGAGGTGTATTCTCGGAGGTCGCTTCCCGGAGGGAGTTCCCGCTCGAGGAGCTGCGCCGCTCCCTTGATGCCCCCAAGAGGATTCTTGATCTCGTGGGCAAGCCCGGCGGCAAGCGTTCCCAGCGTCGAAAGGCGGTCCGCCCGGCGGACTGCCTCTTCCAGCTCCCGGAGATTGCTGATATCGCGCAATACGAGAACGATTCCGATACATTCTCCGTTTGCCAGCATCAGGGGGGATGTCGTTGCATTGACGGGTGTAACATACGATCCTTTTTTGAGAACCACGTTCTCATGATCGGAGATGATCATACCGCTTTCCGAGGTTTTGGTGACCATTTCCAGCAGCACTTCTTCTCCCCGAAAGAGCTCGTCAAATTTGCATCCTTCCGCGTGCCTTCGTGAAATGCCGGTGATTTCCTCGGCGGCAGGGTTCAAAAAGGTAATCCTGTGCTGCCCGTCGAGAACGATGACGCCGTCCCCGACACTATCGATAACATTAGCAAAATAGCCCTGCAGGCCATGGTTGTTTTTCATTCGTGCCCTGTTTGGGTAAAAAAGTCGTTAATGGCCTGACAAAGAAGTTCTTTTTCGGTAATTGCATTCGCCCGGACACGAAAACGCGCGGCTCCCGGAAGTCCCTTTACATACCAGGAAAGGTGTTTTCGCATTTCCTGGACACCGGATTTTTCCCCTTTGAATTCACAGAGAAGCTCCAGGTGAGACATTACCGTAGCGAGCCGCTCCTGAAGGGTCGGGGCGATGGGGAGGGTCCCCGCTAGCATAGCCGCGGCTTCCCTGAAAATCCAGGGGTTCCCCAGGGCTCCCCGCGCGATCATTGCGCCGTCACACCCGGTTTGCGAGAACATGTTTACGACGTCGCGGGCGGAAAATACGTCACCGCTGCCGATAACCGGGATGTCGAGCATAATTTTCAACTCCCGTATTTTTTCCCAATCCGCGTTGTCGTTGAACATCTGCGCCCGTGTCCGGGGGTGGAGCGTTACGGCATCACAACCTTCTTCTTGCGCAATACGTCCGATTTCCCGAAAAGAGACCTCGCTGGCATTCCAGCCTGATCGGATTTTTATGGTCAGGGGAAGATTCGTGGCTTTGCGGACCGAACGAAGTATCGCGGCAGCCCTGAGGGGGGTTCGCAGCAATGAACTGCCGGCGCCGCTTGAAACCACTTTCTTTACCGGACAACCCATATTGATATCGATGATATCGCAGCGATTTTCAATCATGCGCACGGCTTCGGCGAGAGAATTCGGGTCGTCGCCGAACAACTGGATCCCGAGGGGCCTGTCATCCGCGGTACTTCGCAACAGGGCAACGGTGTTTTTGCCAGTGCGTTTCATCCCTTCCGCGCTGATCATTTCGGTAAAGCAGAGGGGAGTGCCCAGAGCCCTTGCCGTGAGGCGAAACGGTAAATCGGTTATACCTGCCATGGGAGCGAGGACAAGGGGAGGAGATACGGATAGAGATCCTATGACGAGGCTGCTGCGCATTTTCATTTCTCACGGAACAAAACAATCTATGCCTAAATTTTAGGCATAATAGCATAGGGGTCGAAAAAGGCAAGAAATTTCTCGCGTATGCGGAATTATGCCAAGAAATGTTTGCCTTGGTGAAGAAAGTGCGGTTCAGAGGGGAGGTTTCGTATCAATCTCAGGGTTGGCTGGGAGGAGAAAAGCAGGAGGGTGGTTTCGAATGTATCGATTAATGGATGGGAGGATGGTTGCAAAAAAAAGGTTTTTAAATTATTATTCCGTGACACAAGGGACAGTGCCGCTTCATTTTCAACGGAATCTTTCCGGGTCGCAGGCATTGGTCCTGGTTTTTTCTTGACCTCGCGGAAGAGGTCCGAATATTTTTTGCCTAGCTTCATGGAGGGTTGCAATGGGTCTGCTAGACGGTAAAAAGGCCGTAATTTTTGGTGTTGCCAATGAAAAAAGTATTGCTTGGGCGATGGCTAAGGCATTCGTGGAGGAAGGGGCGGAATTGGCCTTGACGTATGCCAATGAAGCCATTGCCAAACGGGTTTTCCCGTTGGCTGAGAGTATTGGCGTTACGGAGGTTCTCCCCTGTGATGTTACTCGTGATGAAGACATTCGAAACGTATTTTCCGAGATCGGGAAAAAATGGGACGTCATCGATATCCTGGTCCACTCCCTGGCATTTGCCAACCGGGATGAACTGAAAGGTTCCTTTCTCAACACCAGCAGGGAGGGGTTCGCTCTCGCCATGGATATCAGCGCCTATTCCCTGATTGCGCTGACAAGGGAAGCCTACCCCTTCATGAAGGAACAGGGCGGCAGCATCATTGCCATGACCTATTATGCCGCGGAGAAGGTTTTCCCCAATTATAACGTCATGGGGGTGGCAAAAGCAGCACTCGAGGCAAATGTGCGGTATCTCGCGGAAGCCGTGGGGGTTGACGGCATCAGGGTAAATGCGATTTCCGCCGGGCCGGTTAAAACCCTTGCCGCTTCGGGTGTCGGCGGTTTCCACCAGATTGCCGCGCATATCGAGGCACATGCGCCGCTGCGCTGTAACATCGATCAACTGGATGTCGCCAATACCGCGCTGTTCCTGTGCAGCGACCTTTCCCGGAGGATAACCGGCGGCGTCCATTTCGTCGATAGCGGCTACAACATCATGGGGATGTAACCGGTTGTCTTCAAGTACCTGATTTTTCAAGTCTTTTAAGATATGCTCTTCACCGGGGCCAGCATACTTGCTCTGCTGGCCCCGCGTTGAGAAAGGATTTTACGATACGACAACTCCACGGCAATCTTGCAGGCCTGAAGCAAAGCCAACTGAGTGCCCTGGAAAGGCTTTATCGCCGGCGGGTGCCTCCTGCTGAGCTTGTTACCTCTGAACTGGCCCAACGCCTGGCTGAACTGTCATTGGAAACGGGGCGTCAGGTCGGGGTTCTCATCAATCGGATCGGCCTTGTCGAATACGTGATCGTCGGTGATGAGCGCCAGCTTTTCATCCCGGAACTCAACGACTACCCCCTCGGAAAGAAACGGCTGCGCGGCCTGCGGCTCTGTCATACCCATCTCAAGGGCGAACCTCTTACCGAGGATGATCTCACCGATCTGGCACTGCTGCGACTCGACCTCATGGCTGCCCTGCTTCTCGTGCCGGGAAAGAAAACTTTTTCGCTGCAGGTCGCGTACCTTTCCGACGATCCTCTCGACTCTTCACCCTGTCACGTCGATGTTCCCTGTCCGTTTGAACGTTTCCGCATGGATGTGCTTGAATTTGTTTCCACGCTGGAAGGTTCCCTGGAAAAAACCCTTCCCGCGATACGCGAAGTGCGCGGGGTGGAAGAGCGGGCCATTCTGGTTTCCGTCACGCAATCGTCAGCTCCGAAAGCGCGAGAATCCATGGATGAGCTGCGGGAACTGGCGCGAACCGCCGGGGTGGAAGTCCTTGATGCCATTATCCAGCATCGTCGCGAACTGAATCCCCGTTACCTGATGGGTGAAGGCAAGATACGCGAGGTGATCATCAGAGCTCTCCAGCTTGGCGCGACCCTGCTGGTCTTCGACCAGGAGCTGTCACCTGCCCAGGTTCGTTCCATTTCCCACATGACCGAGCTGAAGGTCATCGACAGAAGCCAGCTTATACTGGACATTTTCGCCCGCAGGGCCGTCACTCTCGACGGCAAGGTGCAAGTGGAGTTGGCCCAGTTGAAATATCTTCTGCCTCGCCTCACCGGGCGTGGGGTGCAGATGTCCCGACTCATGGGGGGGATTGGTGGACGCGGCCCGGGAGAGACGAAGCTCGAGGTTGACCGGCGACGGATCAGGGACCGAATAGCCAAGCTGGAACGGGAATTGAAGGATCTCTCGCGCGGACGTGACCAGCGGCGGCGCAAACGGGTCAAAGCGGGAATTCCCATCGTGTCTATCGTCGGCTACACGAATGCCGGCAAATCGACTCTGCTCAACATGCTTACCAAAAGTTCCGTTTTTACCGAGGATCTGCTGTTTGCAACGCTTGATACGGCAACACGCAGGCTCCGTTTTCCCCGGGAACGGGAAATCATCGTTACCGATACGGTCGGTTTCATCCGGTCCCTTCCTGAATCACTCATGGGCGCGTTCAAGGCTACCCTTGAGGAACTGCGGGACGCCGATCTTCTCCTGCACCTGGTGGACTGGTCGAACCCCCGCTTTGAAGAACAACTTCGTCAGGTTGAAGATATCCTGGATGACCTGCAGCTCTCCGAAAAACCGCGACTGCTCGTGTTCAACAAGAGCGACCTCATGCCTGCTCTGAAGGAGCAGGATGTTCTTGCGTTCATGAAGGCGCGGCAGGCTGCGCGAACCTATGGCGCCATTACCATTTCAGCCAGGGATCCGGAGACTCTGGGTCCGCTTCTCGATGAGCTGGAGCGGAGGTTTTGGCCAGAGGAAACTGGATGAAATTATGGTGGTTTTGTCGTAAGAAAGTTCTCGTATTCAGATTTCTCCGCTGTTTGAACGCCCCCCTTTAACATTGACAGTCCGATAATTCTTCTCTATACTTTCGCACCTGAAAAAGCTTCCCCACTACTCTTGTTCCGGAGTACGCGAGGAAGGGAAATTTTATGAAACTACTCATCATTACGGCAATTTTCTGTATGCTGCAGATGTCGGTGGCAATTTCTGATGCCGGCCCCGTACAAGGTGATGCAAAATTTCAATCCGGTTCCACCGGCAAGGTGAAACAGGAAAATTCAGCTTTGAAGGTTGCGCGTTCCACTTCCCGATTCAGTGTGATTTCCGATGAAAAAACTCTCTGCAAGGCATTGGGCCTGCCCGCCGCAAATGACTTTCAAACGTTTGACGATACGTTGGATGGCTTCGAAGAATTCGAAAATCAGGTTCTGGCGTACCAAATTCCCGAATCGGATATACCGCTTACCATCAACAGCAGGGTCGAATACTTTATAAATTATTTTCAGACTTCGGGACGCCCCTGGTTTGCGAAGTTGCTTACCCGTTCAGAGCGCTACCTTCCCATGATGAAGGAGATCCTCAGGAAAAACTCCCTGCCCGAGGACCTCGTTTACCTGGCAATGATCGAAAGCGGATTTTCTCCCCATGCCTACTCCCATGCCAAGGCGGTTGGTCCCTGGCAGTTTATGGCGGGAACGGGGAAACTTTTTTCTCTTCGCATAGACCCATGGATTGATGAACGGCGTGACCCGCTGAAGTCCACGGTTGCCGCCGCCATGTATCTGAAAAAGTTGTATGGCATCTTCAACAATGACTGGTACCTTGCCGCGGCCGGTTATAATGCGGGAGAGAACAAGATTCTTCGAGCCATAGATATGTATGAAAGCAGCGATTTCTGGGAACTTGCCGAGGGGTCATATCTGAAGCGGGAGACGAAGGATTACGTTCCGAAACTGTTGGCAGCCGCTATTATCGCCAAGGATCCGGCAAAATACGGCTTTGCCGATGTCGCTTATTTACCGCCCATTGAATTTGATACGGTGCCAATTCCCACCCGCACGGATCTTGAACTCGTCGCAAAGCTGATAGAAGTTTCCTATGAGACTCTGCGGGGGTTGAACCCTGAACTCAGGAGGTGGTGCACGCCACCGGATTATCCCGATTACGAGTTGAAACTTCCCAAGGGGAAAAAGAATATTTTTCTTGAATCGTATGCCAAGATTCCGGAAACCGAAAGGTATACCGAGAAGTATGTGTATGCCCGTTATCGGGCACGCAAAGGTGATACGGTGGCATCGATTGCCCGGCATTTTGGCGCCGATCCCGACGAATTGGCCAGTATCAATAATCTGAAAATTTCACGAAGGTTGCGCGGCAAGATTCTTACCGTTCCCTTGAAGCCGGACTGTCATGACGCTGGTCCTGTCAAGACACCCTCATTCCGAAGACATGATGGAAATTCCGGGCAAAACGTGAAATACTACACAATCAAACGTGGCGACACGCTGACCTCGGTGGCAAGGCGGTTCAATGTTGCGATCAAGGTAATTGCCGTCTGGAATAACCTTAAGCTACATGCTGTTCTGATGCCGGGGAAGAAGATAATCGTGGCTAAATCTGGTGAGTCGAGTTCTTCCTAGTATCTGACGGACCGCCGCCGGGCTCGACGAAACTACTCGGAAGAACTGTAACGGAAAGGATACTTGGTAGATGTATAACGTCTTGATTTCTTTTGGTTCGGCAGCAGCTGTTTTTTTCGCTCTGCTGTATGTCGTCGCTATGCCCTGGTGGATTTCTCTGCTGGTGGCGTTATCTGTTTTTGCTGTCGTGTATGTTCTGATTATGCGGTTCGTGTTGAAAAAGTTAACCGCGGCCATGGAAAGTGCCGGCAAGGATCTCCAGGCTCAGCGGGTCGAGAAGGCTGTAAGGACCCTTCAGGATATGCTTCGATACAGTCCCTGGCAGTTTTCGGTGGCCGGACAAATCAATTCCCAGATCGGTATGATTTACTATCTGAAACGGGATTTTTCCAATGCATTTTCTTACCTGGAAAAAAGTTTCGCCAAGAACTGGATTGCCATGGGAATGCTGGCGATCAGCTATATGAAAAGAAATAAAAAGGAAAAGATGAGAGCAACCTTCGACAAGGCGGTGATGTGGAGTTCGAAGGAGTCTCTGCTATGGAACCTGTATGCATACTGTCTCGTCGAATCCGGGAGCCACGAAGATGCGCGAAAGGTCTTGGAGAGAGGCCTGAAAAAGCTTCCCGGCGATGAGCGAATCATGCAGAATCTCCAGGCGCTGCAGGATGGAAAGAAGATGAAAATGAAGAGTTTCGGTGACATGTGGCTGCAGTTTCACCTTGAACGTCAGAGCGTAATCATGAAACAGCAGGCCGCGGCCATGGGGGGCATCTCTCGTAGAAAAATAATCCGGAAATAGCAGCTAGTCTGTTTAAAATCAATCAGGGGGCGCTTTTGTGGCCCCCTTTTTTTTGCTCGGGTTATGCGCGCTTGACTGGTTGCTGACGATCTTTGCCCGGAATTTCGGTTTTCTTTCTGTCCGTCAACAGTTGCCATTTCAGTAGAGGGAAGGTTGTGGACATTTGCCGCGCTGCTCGTGTGCTGTTCGTGCAAGTATTATTTATGGATGCGTTGCAAATAAAACTAATTTAGATAATCTTAACTATGCGTATCAAATTAGGATGTGATGTGGTTTACCGTGCTGTTTTTCGAGGATGGGCAGAAAGTCTTTTTATCGCTTTTGCAGGGACACAAAGCCGGTATTTCTTTGATTTCGGCGTCTTTGTAACATAACCCCCGGACTTGGTGTTTCCCCGGGATGGGGACTGCCAGGGATATTCTTCCGGTGAAGGGAGCGTAGATTGTTATGGCGGAGCAGTTACGTATCCTGATAAACGAAGACATGCACTCTGATGCTGAGCTGCTGGAATATGAAATTCGTAGAGGAGGTTTCTCTATTATTTCCAGACGCGTCGAGACGCGGGAAGAATATCTTGCCGCACTTGAAGAGTTTGCTCCCGATCTCATAATTTCAGATTACAATCTCCCAAGTTTTGACGGCATGCAGGCGCTGCTATTGGCGAGAGAACACTCACCATTGATCCCGTTTATTATTGCTACGGGCGCCTTGAATGAAGAAATCGCGGTTGACTGCATGAAGGCCGGGGCTGATGACTATGTGTTGAAAGATAATCTCAAGCGCCTTGTCCCGTCAATTGGCGTTGCCATGGCGAACAGTAAGGCGAAACGGGAGAAACTGCTTGCGGAAGAACAGTTGGCTGCTTCGGAGCGGAGGTTTCGCGCCGTTTTTGAGCATGCGCATGCGGCAATCATTCTTCTGGACGAAGGGGTTTTCGTAGATTGCAACCCGATGGCCGAGAAGCTGTTCGGTGCTTCCAAAAGAAACCTGCTCAATCATTCGGTATTCGACTTTTCCCCGGAGGGTCAGGGCAAAAAGATTTTTTCACGGGATAATGCCTTGAAAAAAATGCGTCAGACATTGGAAGGAATACCCCAGTTCTATGAATGGCGCTACCAGAGGTTTGACGGAACGGTTTTCGATGTAGAAATTGGATTAAGTCCGGTGGAGGTCAATGAAAAGGTTCTTCTTATGGCAATTCTCCGGGATATTACGGAAAAGAAACGCATTGAAATTGAGTTGCGGGAAAATGAGAATAAGTACAAGATTCTTTCTCACGAGTTTAATGCCCTGTTGGATGCTATCCCTGATTGTATACTGCTCCAATCGTCCGATCTGGAAATAGTCTGGGCGAATAGAGCGGCTATGAAGCTTTTCAATGAAAAAGGGATACGGAGTGAAGAACGGCATTGCTTTATGCTGCTTCATCAGACTTCAACTCCACACGAGGGGTGTCCGGTTCTTGAAAGCTTTGCCACCGGCATGCCGGCAAAAGGGATCGTATCCATGACCGACCGGATTTGGGAGGTTCGGGCGGTGCCGGTTAAGGACGAGAGTGGTGAAACGGTAAATGTCATTGAAATAGGCCGTGATATTACCGAGATGAAAAAACTTGAGCAACAGTTGGTTCATGCACAGAAGATGGAAGCTGTCGGACAGCTTGCCGGTGGTATAGCCCACGACTTCAACAATATCGTTACGGCGATTATCGGGTATGGCAATCTCGTTTTGATGAAGCTTCCGGAAGGTAGCCACGTTCGACATTTCGTGGAACAAATCCTTCTTATGTCGGACCGTGCAACGGAGCTTACCAAGGGACTCCTCGCCTTCAGTCGCAAGGAATCCCTCAATATGCAGCCGGTGAAACTCAATGATATCGTCAGCGGCTTCAAATCGTTTCTCGAAAGGATCATCGGGGAACAGATCGAGATTGTTGCTCATTTTGATGTTGGAGAAATTACCATATATGCCGACAGTTCCCAGATTGAGCAGGTCCTGATGAACTTGGCGACCAATGCCCGGGATGCCATGCCCAATGGAGGGGCTCTTACTTTGGCTATGGAGACTGTCGAACTGGATGACAATTTCGTCAAGGTGCATGGCTATGGAGAGCCGGGAAAATATGTTTGCATTTCAGTTGAAGATACCGGCGTTGGCATGGATGAAAATACGGTTAAAAGGATTTTTGAACCGTTTTTTACAACTAAGGAAACAGGAAAAGGAACCGGGCTGGGGCTTTCCATTGCGTACGGTATTGTCAAGGAACATAGCGGATACATTTTGGCGAACAGCTCCCCGGGAAACGGTACAACCTTCCAGATCTACTTGCCGATGATACAGGAAGGCGCGGCGCAGAGTACTAAAGTCGTGCCGTATCCGAAAATCGAAGGTGGCAGTGAAACGATACTCGTTGCTGAGGATGATCAACAGGTGCGGGAGATTACCTCGAAATTGCTTTCCGGATATGGATATACGGTCATTGAAGCCGAGGACGGCGCTGACGCACTGGGCAAGCTGGCGGCTATGGATAAGTCGGTCGACCTGCTGATACTCGATGTTCTCATGCCGAAAAAAGGCGGGCGGGAAGTTGCTGAAACAGCAAGTATCCAGTTTCCAGGGATAAAGGTGCTGTTCAACAGCGGCTATCCGGTTGATCTGCTCATAAACAAGAAGATCCTGCCTGAAAATGTCAATTTTTTTACCAAGCCTATTGCGCCGAGAGATCTGCTTTTCAAGGTAAGAGAGGTTCTCGAAAGCTGAGGAAGGGTAAGTTTTTCGTTAAAAAGCCGCGCCTGGGAAGGCGCGGCTTTTTAACTGGTGAAGGATTTGTCGTGCCTACTTCTGTTCGATTGCCTCTTTCAGAATCGCTGTATGAATATCATTGATAATACGGGTAGATACTTTTTCCATGCCGGTACTCATGGCTTGGGCAAGGCCGGCCGGCGTCTCTTTCTGAAGAGGTTCCGCGGCCTGATATCTCTTCTGAAACAGCAATCTGGCGGAAGCTTCAGTGTGAAAGAGATCAACGAGGGTGACCGTACACGCCATTACGGCATGCCGCTTGCCGTCTTCATCAACTTCCAGAAACTCGTCAACGCTTCCTTCGAGGGAATATCGGGCATCTTCAAGGTCGCGAAAGGAAAATACCGCCCTGAACAAGCCTGAACCGCGGAGGTCACGGAGCAGGAAATCGCTGACCATGTCTCCCGGGTTGACCATCCAATGGTTGCTGGCATAGGTGTCCAGTTTGAATGGCTCGGGGCGGAAAACCATTGATCGGTTATTATATGTTTTAGCCGCGGAAAACCGTTCGACTTTTATGGTTTGGTTGATTCGGGAGAGGTCGGTGAAGTGTGGTGAAGGATATTCGAAGGTGTACCGCTGGACAACTGCAGAGGGGCCTCCTCTTTTGATGCAGCCGGCAAGCATTGCTCCTGAAAGGATGAGAATGAGAACCAAGGAGATCGCGGGAAGAAAACGAAGTTTCGATAATCCTGGTCGTGATCCTGATAAACGCTTTCTGGTCATGGTTTCACCTCGAGTGGTTGAAGCTTCCGTGCCTTGTGCCGGATGTTGGGATATTCATTCTGGAGACATTACTGTCGCCGAACCGCGGGTGGCGCGCTGAAGATCAGGTCCGACGGTGTCGTATTGAGCCTTTCCAGCAGTGTCTGCAAGGTCTCCGAAGCCTGCTGGAGGTTTTCGCTGGTGACCCTGAGTTCCGTGGTGATGGCGCGGCTTCTCCGGTCGATTCCTTTAACGAGCAGGTTGGTCTTCTCGGCGGTTTCCGCGAGATTGAGAGACTCTACTTCCTTTCTGACGCAGGCGATGAGCTTTTTGGCTTCTACGAGGGAATTCCGTGTTTCCGCCATGATTTCCTGAACCTGGCCTTCCGCGACCGCCGCATCTATTTCGGCAACGGTCCTTTGCAGGCTGGCCGTCGTGGCTACCAGATTTTTCATGATATTGTCCATCTTTTTGCCGGCGAGAAGGTTCTCAGTCGCTTTGCCTACCGATTTGAACTGGTCTGAAAGTCCCTGGAAATCAATTTTCTTGATGTTCTGAATCACCTCATCGACACCGGTGAGTATCTGGCGCAATTCCGAGGGGCGAGAGGGTATGATAGGGTACTCGGCAGCGAAATCGATGCGTGGCGCCCTGTCGGGTTCATCAGGCTTTTTTCTGTCGAGTTCGATAAAGACAATTCCGGTTATGCCCGCGGTTTTCAGCTGGGCCACGGTGTTCTGTTGAAGGTCACCTTCCAGGTCTACTTTCATGACTACTTCAACCAGTTTGTAATCGGGGGCGACCCGGATTCTTTCCACCCTGCCGACATCAACGCCGCGGTACTTGACGCTGGAATCAAGTTGCAGTCCCTGTACCGATTCATCGAAAAAGGTGACGTAGGTGGAACCTTTCTGAAAGTATTTCGACGCACCGATCCAGACGATGATTCCCGCGCCGATCAGGCTGCCGACTATGACGAAAAGTCCGATCAGAAGCTTCGAGGTTTTTCCTGGCATTGTTGTCATACTCCTCTGCTGTTTTCACCGGCCGGGATCCTGTTGAAGAAATTAGTGACGCGCGGGTCGGAAGAAGATCCCTTAAGTTCCAATGGACTGCCAATGGCGATGATTCCCTGTGCGTCCTTGTCGAGCATGACGACACGGTGGGCAATGGAAAAGATGGAGTCCAGTTCGTGGGTAACCACCACCATGGTGGTTCCCAGACCCGTATTGATCCGTTTCATGAGAATATCCAGCTCGGCTGAGGTGACGGGGTCGAGCCCGGCGGATGGTTCGTCGAAAAAGAGTACGGTCGGGTCGAGTGCCATGGCGCGGGCAAGGCCCGCCCGCTTTTTCATGCCGCCCGAGAGCTCGGAGGGGAGAAGGCTTTCGAATCCCGCCAGGTTGACCATGCTCAGCTTCATCCTCACGATCCGGTCAATATCTTCGCGGGAAAGGTCGGTGTATTCTTCCAGAGGGAGCGCTATGTTTTCCGCAAGTGTCATGGAGCCGAACAGTGCGCCGGACTGAAACAGTACGCCGATATTTTCCCGTAATGTCGTGAGAGCTTTTTCGTCTTCCGTTGTTACGTCGATGCCGTTGATGGTTACCCGTCCTGCTGCCGGTTTGTAGAGCCCGAACATATGTTTCAGGAGCGTTGATTTGCCGCAGCCGCTTCCGCCGAGAATTACCAGTATTTCCCCTTTCATGACCTGGAAGCTGACATCGCGGAAAATGACCTTGTCGCCATATTGAGCGGTCAGGTTTTCCACTTCTATAATCGGAGTTTGTTTCGGTGGCGTCATGCGGCAACCTTTCAATCGTGAATCATGGTCAGACAGTGAAAGTTCCGGTTGTTTTCAACCCATGCCGGACCTGACGAACCGGTTAGCGGATATAATACAGGATAATGGCGAAAAGAGAGTCGGCGACAATTATCAGAAAGAGTCCCGCCACCACGGCGGAAGTGGTATATTTGCCCACTGCTTCCGCGCCTCCCCGGACGCGAAATCCTCGTTGACAGCCTATTCCCGCTATCAGTATGGCGAAAACCACCGCCTTCACCAGGCTTGAGACAACATCGAAAACCTTGATGCTCTTGATGGTCTGGGTCATGTAGGAAAATACCGTGAGGTCAAAGCCGAGAACCCCGACCGTCATGCCGCCGAGTATGCCGAAAACGTCGGAATAGAGGGTCAGGATCGGCACGACGAGCATGGCTGCGAGAACCTTGGGCAGGGCGAGGAAGCGGGTCGGGTTGAACCCCATGGTTACCAGTGCGTCGACTTCCTCGTTGACCATCATGGTGCCGATTTCGGCGGCGAACGCCGATCCGGAGCGGCCGGCAATGATGATGGCCGTCATAATGGGTCCCAATTCCCTGACCATGCCGAAACCGACGAGTGACGCCACATAGAGGTTCGCCCCGAATTGCTTCAGTTGCAGAGAAGACATGAACGCGATGATCATGCCGAGGAGGAAGCTGAGCAGGGCGATTATGGGCAGACCGTCCAAACCGGCTCTTTTGACATAAAAAAAGAAGTCTTCCCAACGTACGGATTGCGGTTTGAGAAAAGATTGGAACAATGAAACGAGAAGGTCGCCGAGAAAGGTCAGAAGGTTAGCGAAATCCTTGACAATGGTGATGCTCGTCTCCCCGATCTGTTCCAGCAGGGTGCCATCGGTCTGTGCCGAAGCGACCGGTGGATTTATTACGGCCGAGCGATCGATAAGTCCCAGCAACCCCTGGATTTCGGCGCGCATGTTTTCGTAGGTGAAGGGAATCGATGCCTCGGCGGCGTAACGTTCAAGTTCAATGAGAGCCAGGGCGCCTGCGCTGTCGAGGTAAGCAACTTCCTTCATGTCGATGACCAGAGCGGAGGGAGACTTTTCTTTGAGCTTCGGGCGAATGTCGGATTGAATGGCCGGCAGGTTCTGGAACGACAGATGCCCGCACAGGGCAAGACGAATGGTTTCGCCCGCGTGACCAGACCAAGTGATGGAAAAGAAGGGGGTATTTTTTTCCGCTGTTGTCATCGAGCACCGTTGTCTCGGCTACGGAAGTCGAGGGACATGAAGTCCCGCTCCGAAATGCCGGACTTACTCAGGTAGTCGGAGTCGATTCCAATGATAACGACTCCGGACAGATTCGCATCGTCAAGGAGCGGTGCGCAGATTATGTACACTTTCCCTCCTCCCTGAAGATAAAGGCTTGACTGTGAAATCCGTTTTTTCTGAAGGACGGTGGAAACGATGCGGTAATTGCCGTAGTTCTGTGCGCCGTTAACCGCCGTTTGCGCCCGGCTCGCAATTGTTACTCCGTGGTTGTCGAGGATGGCCAGGAAAAAATGTTGACCCTCTTCCGATACGTTCAATTGCCCATGGAACTTGTCGAGGGTCGAAAGCAATGCGGAGCGGTTGTGCTTGCGGATATTCTTGGAGAGAGTCGGGGAAAACAGGTCGAGGTTCGCCAGAATCCGCATTTTGAATGAAAGCGCCGCGGGTCCCGGCGGCTTTTCGGCGGGACGGCAACCGCCGAAAAGCACGAGAACAGCGAGAACGGCGGCAACGGAATAGAGCAGCGGGCGGATTCGCAAACTGATTTTCGGATTGTTTTCATTCTTCATGAAAAACCATTCGAGTTCTGAAAATCTTGTGCCGGAGTTTATGGGGATACGTTTCTGTGCACTGCTCCGGGCGATACCTGTGGCTGCCTTTGCTGTACCTTTTGCCGGCTTATCTTTCGCCGCGAATCTATGGGGGCCTCGGTAATGCCGTGGCATGCCAGCGAGGATAATTCGTGCAGTATAGCAAGGTTTGGAGCTTTGCAAAAGAAAAAGGTTTGGAACATCACAGGTCGCCTGGGGTGAAACCTGTTGGATCGGGTTATGGGAGGGGGACTCTTGACGATGCAGTGAATGGGGGGGCACCTGCCGCTACCTGGATGGCTTGAGGAACCGTGCTACTGCCCTGTTGTGCTCTTCCAGTGTTGTTGAGAAATGATGCGAACCGTTCTTTCGTGCGACGAAATACAGGTACGGTGTGCGGGCGGGCAAGAGCACCGCTTCGATGGATGCTTCTCCAGGGTTGCCGATGGGACCGGGTGGGAGTCCGTCGATGCGATACGTGTTGTACGGCGTGTTGCGGAGGATGTCCTGTTTCGTTATTTTGCCGGCAAAGGCGCGAATACCGTAAACAGAGGTGGGGTCGCTCTGTAACGGCATCTTCTTTTGCAGACGGTTCAGAAAGACAGAAGCGATAAGAGGACGTTCCGAGGGAATGACAGCTTCTTTTTCTATCATGGAGGCTAGAGTGAGAACCTCCAGTTCGTCAAGTCCGGCATGCTGTGCCCGTTCGGCGAATTTTCGATCGTAGGTTTTGTGGAAGCTGGAAACCATTTCCCTGATCAAACCGGCTGCGTTCGTACCTGGTTTGATGGTATAGGTGCGGGGAGAGAGGAACCCTTCCACGCTTTCCGCGTTAATTCCCAATTCACGGAGTAGAGAAGGATTGAAGCACTGCTTGAGGAAAGCATCCTTCGCGAGGATATCCTGTTTATCCAGCAATTCAGCTATCTGGAAGATGGAATAACCTTCGGGTACGGCGAACCTGATCTGGTAGACATCGCCGTTGACCAGCATCGAGAGTATCTCCGAGGGTGACATGTTGTCACGGAAAAGATAGGTGCCTGCCTGAACCTTTTGGTCCGCCCGTTCGATCCGTGCATAGATGCTGAAGAGCGTTGCGTTGCCGATAATGCCCGAATCAGCCAGTTCCGCCGCGATTTTTTTCAACGTATAGCCGGATGAAAAATCAAAAAACCTGGTTATCCGACCGTTTCCTTCGGGAGTAGTTATGAAATGCAGGTAGTAACTGAGGAAAAGAACAATGATGGTGAACAATACCAGTAAGGTGTATCCCCACGGATTTACTCTTTGCGGGCGCCTGAAAATCCGTAAAACGGCGCAAGAAAAACAAGCCTTTAGTTCTCGTAGCATGGAAACGTATATGTAGGACATCTTGCCGTTCATGTCAAGCGGGAACGCCGCTGCTTGACATGGAATGGCTTTGTTGTTACAAAAAAAGTTGGATGTGCAAAAATCACCGTGATGGTCGAGACGACAAGAGGAGATTGCCATGGAATTGAATACTTTGGATGATATTATCGAATTTGCTCTGGAAAGGGAAGACGCTTCCTATCGGCTGTATCTTAACGCCGCGAAAAAATCAACCAATAGCTCGGCCCGAAAAATTTTTGAAGAACTGGCGGAACAGGAGAAGGCACATAAAAAGATACTCCTCAACATCGACAAGGAAAAAATTTCCTCGTATAAATTCCATAAAGTGCCCGACCTCGGTATCAGCCAGCACTTGATCGATATTACCTATGATGATTCGATGAATTATCAGGAAGTTCTGATTTATGCGATGAAAAATGAGGAGAAGGCGGCTCGTTTCTATCGGGAGGCGGAACAGATGACCGATGATCCTGAGCTTAAAAAGCTGATGGGCATGCTGGCCAACGAGGAAGAAAAGCACAAGTTTAGGCTGGAATCATTGTATGAGGAGAAGGTTTTGACGGAAATGTAGTTTCCTTCCGGCTACGGCGAAACACGAAAAGGGCTTGGAATCAGGCCCTTTTTTCATGCCTTGAACTTATTTTCCGTACCGTTTTTGAGCCGTTTGATATTCCCGTGATGCTTGGCGATGACGATGATGGCAATCACCAGTGACATGGCAACGACTATCGGATTCCGATCAATGAGAGCCGTCAGTGCCGGCATGGCGGCCGCTGCCGAAATGGAGGCAAGAGAGACGAACCGCGATGTGGCCAGGACTACTATGAAGACAACAAGTGCCGCAAGAACGGCGAAGGGTGACGTGGCGAGGAATACCCCCAGTGCCGTGGCAACGCCTTTGCCTCCCTTGAAACGGAGGAAAACCGGGAAGATGTGGCCGAGGAATGCGGCTAATCCGACCAGTGCGATCCAGAGGTCGGGGAGGTCGAAGGCCTTTGCCGCCAGAACCGGCAGCAATCCCTTGAGACAATCGCCGATGAGGGTCAAAATTCCTACTTTGCGACCCAGTGTCCGGTATACGTTGGTAGCGCCGATATTGCCGCTGCCCTTGGTGCGGATGTCCACGCCGCCGAAGGCTTTTGCCAGAAGAAGGCCGGTGGGAATCGATCCGATTCCGTAGGAACAGAGAACCAAAAGACTGTTGGCCAGAATCATTTTCGCTCCGTAAAGAAATAAAATGGCTTGCTTCAGGTGTGTGACAGCAGATGATATGGGGAGTGCAGGTTTTGCCTCCGCCCTCCGGATGCAACCGGAAAATGTTACCGGTTGGGAAGTTTTCGATCATTTTCTTCCGTGAACAGTACGAGCGCTACGAAAAGGAAGACAATATCTCTCATGATGGCAATCCAGGCGGAGGTTTTTTCACCGCCCTGGCGAAAGCAGCCGCAGTCGATGTCGAGACCCCGCATGATGGTCGAGGCTAGCAGCACGATAAAGAAAAGATTCATGGCCGCGGTTATTCCCGCTGCTGCCCTGGTCTTGAACCCTATGATAAGCAGGAGGCCGCAGGTTGCCTCTATCCATGGAATTGTCGCTGCGACCAGGTAGTTGAGAAAATAGGGAAGGACCTTGTATGCGGCAACAGAACCGGCAAAGGCTATCGGGTCGCGTATTTTCAGAATCCCGGCATAAATGAAAACAAGCCCCAGACCAATGCGGAGGGTCAGGATGAGATAGTTTTTGATCTTGGATCTCACCTTTGACCTCATGAATCAGCTCCTTCGATGGGAAAGCCGGCATTCTTCCATTCGGGATACCCTCCCTCGAAAAGGAAAATCGTATCGTATCCCCGGGCCTGAAGTTTTTCCGCCACGTTATTGCTGTCGTGGCAACCGTAGCCGCTGCAGTAGACTATCAGGATTGCATCAAGGGGGGTCTCATTCATGAAATTCTGCAGGGCCGAGTCAACCTTTGCAACCGGCAGTGATACGGCTCCCTGAATATGGCCGAGGGCATAAACGGATGGTTCCCGTGCATCGATGAAAACCGCTTCCTTTTGGTCAAACAATTCTTTTGCCTGCATGAGCCCGGCCGGGAGCATGGTTGCTTCCCGGGAAGCCGGTGCCGGTAAAGTTGTCGTGGCGTCCGCGATAGTGCCGTTAAAAACGTTCCAGAGCAAACGGTGATTCCACACGATTCCCGTCACAACGGCAATAAGCACGATGAAAGCCATTTCAACGAGAATTTTTTTTGATTTTGATTTTATGGTACGTGTCATCATTGGGGAGTTATTAACCTTGAAAGGTTAGGGCTCGTTCAGTACGCACTGTTTGTCATCCTTGGTACAGTATCTCACCACGTTGACGGTTTCCATGGTGATGAGTCCGCCCTCCATCATGTCATCGATCTTCGGCATTGCCCACTCCAGCTTGTCCTTGCTGGCGACAACCTCGATAATCAGGGGAAGGTCGGATGAAAGTCGAAGTATTTTGTCCGTGTGATACTGGCTGTGAGCGCCGAAACCGGCGATTCCCCGCAAAACCGTTGCCCCGGCGAAACCTTCTTTTATCAGAAAATCAATCAGCGCTTCGTATAAAGGTTTTCGACCATATTTATCGTTTTCTCCGATAAATATTCTCATGAGGACTTTTTCTCCGGCAAACTTGGGCATGGTTACCTCCCTTATAGATAGCGAGCGATGGTGATTCCCACCCAGGTGAACAGGAGGCAGACCAGAACGCTCAGAATTGCATTTGCCGATGCGGTAATGAAATTTCCTTCTTCTATGAGTCGGAATGTTTCGTAACTGAATGTGGAAAATGTTGTCAGGCCACCCAGGAAGCCGATGGTAATGCCCATGCGAAGGGTGGCGGGAATAAGCGTGCTTCGGATGCCGAATTCCATGAGAAACCCGATTATGAATGCTCCGAGAATATTAACGACAAAGGTGCCGTATGGAAAGTTCCTGCCAAGGAGGTTGTAAACCCATCCTGAAATCAAGTAACGGGAAAGACATCCCAATCCTCCACAGACTGCTACCGCTAATGCAATTTCCATTGGTCCTCACTTTTTAAGCCGCTTCCCGCGTGTCACCAAAAAGGGTGTTCACGCTGTTGGGGAAAAACAGTCAGGAATTTGATGCTACCTGATAGTACCATAGTAAACGCTTCCTCAAACTAACGTGAAAAAAGCGTGATGTCAAGGTAATGGATGGTTTGACCCCGGGTTCTTCGAGGATGCCGATTACTTGTGAATTATCTTGACAGGAGCGGATTCCTCTGCGCACATTGGATGAGAAATTTATCCATATCAACAGGCGCGGGGAGAAAACTATGAATCGGGAAGCACTTCGCCTTATTAACCGCCTTGGTCTTCACAAGCATCCTGAAGGAGGATATTTTCGCGAGACGTATCGAGCGGAGGAATTGATTGCGGCGGAAAGCCTGCCCGGCCGCTTCAAGGGAGGCGCACGATCGTTGGCGACGGCAATTTACTTTCTCATTGCCGATGACGAGTTTTCCGCATTGCACCGTTTAAAATCCGATGAGATATGGCATTTCCATGCCGGAGGAGTCGTGGTAATTCATGTGCTGGATAGTGCCGGAAACTATGCTCGTCATGAACTGGGGCAAACAGGTGAGAATGCTGCCTGTTTTCAAGTGACCATAAAGGCCGGTACATGGTTCGGGGCTTCACTTGCCGAACCCGATTCTTACGCCCTGGTTGGTTGCATTGTATCTCCGGGCTTTGAGTTCAAGGATTTCGAGCTGGGAAAGAGGTCTGATTTAATCCGTCTCTATCCTGAACATAGGGAGATTATTGAAAAGTTGACACGGTAACCGGTTGACCGTGAGCAACGGCAATTTGGGCGTTTTCAAGAAAAAGCCTCACTTGTTTGTAAAGACAGGGGGGCTTTCTGTGTTTTTGCGGTGAAAAATGGAACGTTTCCCGTCAAGAGCGCTTGTCCTGCAACGGATCGTGCAGTGTTTTCATTGGGGGGATTTCGATTGTCGGTGTGCCGGCGTGAGGAATCAGGCGACTGAAAAAATCGATGGAGTGAAAGCGTCGAGATTTGTGAGCCGGTTCTTTTGAGCTGGAGCGCCCAACGTAAATCAGGTAACGGATGCCGAACAGCGCGGCAGTGGCCAGGTTGGTTTCGCTGTCTTCGCCCAGCAGGGTTCGTTGCGGTGTGAAAGGGATTTTTTTCTGCAATTGCCCCCAGAACGCCGGGTCTTCTTTCGGCAGTCCCAGGTCGTGGGCGGAAACTATGCCGTCGAAATAGGGACCGAGGCGCGTGGTCCGCAGTTTCAGGTTGAGCGTTTTGCCGTGGGCGTTGGTCACCAGGTGGACGGCCTTGTCGTGATGTTGCAGGAAACACAGGAATTCCACAACAAACGGGTGGACCGCTATCAAGTGATCCACTTCTCTTTTCAGCAGGGGGATGTCGAGGTCGAGGCGAGATGACCAGTAGTCCAGGTCAGTCCAGTTGAGGGTGTTTTCCTGGGATCTGAAGAGCCGGTAGAGTCGTTCCTTTGCTTCCGCGATGGTGATGGCGTGTTTTTTGGCAAAGGTCTTCGGTACGTGTTCGAGCCAGAAGTGATCGTCGAAATGCCGGTCCAGGAGTGTTCCGTCCATATCGAGCAGAACGGTGTCGATTTCATTCCAATCCAGTATCATGGTTTGTTTCAGAAGCGATGCAAGCGCGGTGCCTGCGTTCGCATCGCGGATGCCGGGCGAACTTGCCGGTACGTGCCGGAATTGAGGGTGCGGCGATTACAGTGCCAGGCGATCGATAAAATCCCTGATGGTCGCCGTATCGGCCTCGAGGACTTCACACCGGGATGGGAGGTCTTCGATCCCCGCGAGCGACGATGGCCGTTCCGGAGACTGCCCGGTGGCGATAATGACTGCCTCCTCGAATTTCGCGGGGTGAGCCGTTGCCAGGCAGATGAACGGGATACCGTTTTCACGATGATCGAGGGCTGCCCGTACGCCAACGGCAGTATGCGGGTCGAGCAGGTAGCCGGTTTCCTTGTAGAAGGATGCGATCGTCTCGATGGTTCCCGCGCGGTCCACCGACTGGGACATGAAATCCGAGGTTACGGTGGCGCGCTCTCCGGGGGAGAATTCCATGCGGCCGGTTTGCGAGAATTCCTCGAAGGCTTCTCGGACCCTGGCGGGGTTTTCATTGTAGAGGAAGTAGAGATAGCGTTCAAAGTTCGATGCGACCTGGATATCCATGGACGGTGAAAGGGTCGGCACAACGCTGCCGAGCGAATAGTCACCGTGCAGGATGAAGCGTGTCAGGATGTTGTTCTCATTAGTAGCCAGCAGCAATTTGCTTATGGGAAGTCCCATGCGTTTTGCTATGTAGCCGGCAAAGATGTCGCCGAAATTACCGGTCGGTACCGAAAAAACCACCTGCTGCTGAAGGTTGCTCGTGACGCGGAAGTAGGCATAAAAATAGTAAACCACCTGCGCGAGGACCCTGGCCCAGTTAATGGAGTTGACTGCCCCGAGCGCATGCTTTTCCTTGAACTGCAGGTCGTTGAAGAGAGCCTTGACGATATTCTGGCAATCGTCAAAGGTACCTTTTACCGCGATGTTGTGCACATTGTCGTCCGTCACCGTGGTCATTTGCAGGGCCTGTACCGGCGAGGTTTTCCCGTGGGGGTGGAGAATGAAAATAGAGATATTTTTCTTGCCGCGCACGCCGTAGATGGCGGCACTGCCGGTATCACCGGAGGTGGCGCCAACGATGTTCATCTTCTGCCGTCGCTCCTTCAGGAGGTACTCGAAGAGATTGCCGAGGAACTGGAGCGCAACGTCCTTGAAGGCCAGGGTCGGCCCATGGAACAATTCGACGATACCGACGCCTCCCTTGTTGACCACGGGGGTGATTTCATCATGGTCGAAGCTGTCGTAGGACCTGTCGATAAGATTTTTGAGATCGCCGGCAGGTATGTCGTCGCAGAACAGGGAGATGACCCGGTATGCGAGTTCACGATAAGGAAGGTTCCGCCACGCTTCGAGTTCCTTTGGATCGAGAAGGGGGATTTCCTCGGGAAGGATGAGTCCGCCGTCCGTGGCGAGTCCCATCATGACCGCGTCTTTAAAGCCAATAGGTTCTATGCCGCCTCTGGTGCTGATGTATTTCATCTTCTTTCCTCGTTCCCTTTCTCGTGTAAGCATTTAACCGATTCAGTCTAGCAGTAAACCGTAAAAATGTGAAGAGGTTTGAGCTGCAGGGCTTTACTCTTGCTGGCGCCGCTGTGCCTAACCTGATATAGTGTCCGAAACCGGACGCTCGTAATGTATCTGTTTTAGTCAACCGATTCCGGTCATTCAATTCGCTACTGGAGATGGGAGCACAATGGGGTTTTATGAGCGAAAAATCCTGCCGGCCATCATAGATTATTTTCTTTCAACCCCTGCGGTGGAACAGTGCCGCCGCGAGTTCCTGGCGCGATTGAACGGTGAGGTTCTCGAGATCGGCGGCGGCACCGGGCTGAATTTTCACTGGTATCCCAACGGCGTGCGGCGCTGTACGCTTCTCGATCCCTGCGAATCGATGTTCGTCAAGGCGCGACAACGACTGCGGCATGCCGTGGTGCCGGTCGGGTTCGTTGTCGGCCGAGCCGAAGAGCTGCCTTTTCCCGATCAGGTCTTCGACGCCGTGATCAGCACCTGGACCCTGTGCAGCATCGGAGACGCGGGACGTGCCCTGGACGAAGCGCATCGTGTTTTGCGGCCGGAAGGTGTTTTCTGTTTTCTCGATCATGGCCTGAGTGTCGAGCGTGACGTCCGTTTTCTGCAGCGCCTCTTAAAACCTTTCTTTCGTTTCTGCGGCGGCGGGTGCCGGCCCGACCGCGATATCCGCAGCCTGGTCGAGCTTCACGGATTCGATATTCGGGAGATGACGTGCTTTTACCTGCAAGGGATGCCCCGCTTTGCCGGCTACATGTATCGGGGGTTTGCCGGGAAGAGACGATAAGCGCCGTTTTTCCGGAGGCGCGGCACAGCCGCGTTTTCCGGGAACAACCCTGTATTTACAAAGGACAAGCGAATAGGGTATCCTGATAGAGTAAAATTGGTTTTTATCCGGAAAGTATCGGGAGGGGCCGGGTTGAGCCTTTCAGTGTTTTCCGGATGGGTCAAAGTGATATTTCTGTTATTTCTGTCTGCTTCGAGGATTTCATGTCGTCCCGCATCAAGATACTTTCCGAAAATCTCAGTAATAAAATAGCCGCCGGCGAGGTTGTCGAGCGTCCCGCTTCGGTAGTAAAGGAGCTGGTTGAAAATGCCCTCGATGCGGGCGCCACGGAAATCGTCATCGAATTCGAGAACGGCGGCAAGCGTTTGATTCGCGTCAGCGACAATGGTTGCGGTATGTCTCGCGAGGATGCCTTGCTGGCTCTTGAGCGCCATGCGACCAGCAAGATTGCCGCTGATGACGACCTGCTCGCGATTTCCACCCTCGGTTTTCGCGGCGAGGCATTGCCTTCGATTGCTTCCGTATCACGCTTTTCTCTTGCTTCCCGCGAACGGGGGAGTATCGAGGGAACCGAAATATATGGCGAGGGTGGCAAGCTCAAGGAGGTAAAGTCGCGCGGTATGGCCGAAGGAACGGTCATCGAGGTGAGAAATCTCTTTTACAATACTCCGGCCCGCTTGAAGTTTCTGAAGGGCAGGGAAACCGAGTCCGGGCACGTGGCCGACCAGGTGACCCGGTTGGCGCTGTCCCGCCCCGATGTTCGTTTTACCTGTACCAATGACGGTAGAACCCTGTTCCGGGCACTGAACGGTGATATGGCCGAGCGCATCGGTGCGCTGCTCGGACGTTCGGTGGTGGCTGACCTCTTCCCGGTCGAGGGGACGGAAGGTCGCCTGCGGCTGAAGGGGCTGGCCGGCAAACCGGAGTGCAGCAGGGCGGCGGCATCCCATCTCTACACGTTCGTGAACGGTCGCTTTGTCCGGGACAGGGTTGTGCACCATGCCATTCTCCAGGCGTATCGCCGTTTTCTGGAACGGGGCCGATATCCGGTGGCGGTGCTGTTCCTGGAGGTGCCCGCTGGGGACGTCGACGTGAATGTGCATCCCACCAAACACGAGGTTCGTTTCCGCGACCAGTCGCGGGTGCATGATTTTATGGTATCTTCTCTGGGAACCATGCTGCAGTCGACACCATGGGTCCGAAAATCTCCCGCTACCGTGAACGCTCCCGAGCCGGCGGCGGAGTCCCGGAGCCATTCCCGGGTTGCATCGGTTCATGAAGCACTGGGACACTATCAGTCCGCACAGGTCGTTCCCGGCACGCGGACCACTGCAGGGCACCTGGAGCGGGAAGCCTGCATTCAGAAAGCGCAGGAGTCTCTTTTTCGCGTGGAACGCGGGTGCAGGGGAGACCTCTCGGTGTCTCCCGATGTGAAACCGGCCCAGCCGGAGGACGGTTTTTATTCTTCACTGACGGTTCTTGGGCAGTATCTGGATGCCTATTTGCTCTGCCAGGATGGCGAGGATCTGTTGCTGATCGATCAACATGCCGCCCATGAACGGGTTGCCTTCGAGCGGCTCAAGGAGCAGTTTGCCAGCGATGGGGTGGAGAGCCAGGGGCTTCTTTTTCCGGAGGTGCTCGAACTGTCCCACGCAGAAGCCGCGCTTCTGGACGAGCATGCGACTTTGTTTCGCCGGTTCGGCTTCGATCTCGAGGCGTTCGGCGGGCAGTCCAGGGTGCTCAAGGGCGTCCCGCGCATGCTGGCGCAAGGTGAGTATATCCGGGTTCTGAGGGATGCTCTTGAAGAGCTGGCCGTGCTTGGAAGAAGCCGCGCGGTAACCGATGTCCAGGAGGATATCCTGATGAGGATTGCCTGTCACAGCGTAATCCGGGGCAGGCAGGCTCTTGCCTCCGCGGAGATTTTCGCGCTGCTTTCCGCGCTTGATTCCGTCGGGTTCGCCAGCAACTGTCCTCACGGCAGGCCGATTCTCAAGAGAATCAGCCGCGCCGATGTGGAAAAGATGTTCAAGAGGATCTGAGTGGCAGAGGAAGCGCGGAATATCAAGCTGATAATAGTACAGGGGCCGACCGCATCGGGAAAGAGCGAGCTGGCCGTTCGTCTCGCCGAGCTTTTTTCCGGTGAAATAGTCAATGCCGATTCCATGCAGGTATACCGTTACATGGATATCGGTACGGCAAAACCAACGCCGGAGCAGATGCGGCGGGTGCCCCATCATCTGATCGATATCGTAGACCCTGACCAGCCGTTCTCGGCGGCGGATTTTCGCCGGGAGGCCGAGAAGGTGATTGCCGACATTGCCGGTCGGGGCCGGAAGGTTATTGTTTGTGGCGGTACAGGGATGTATATTCGGGCATTGGCGAGAGGATTGATGGCGTCTCCCGGCGGTGATGAGGCTCTTCGCGACGAGTTGCGGGAGCTGGCGGGGCGGGAGGGAAACGAGGCCTTACACCGGCGCCTGGCGGAAGTTGATCCCGATTCTGCGGCGCGTATCCATTACAATGATCGATTCCGTGTTATCCGGGCCCTCGAGGTTTATCGAATAACAGGGCAACCCGTTTCTCATTTGAGACTGGTTCACGGTTTCGACTCAGTGCACTATAACTATCTGAAAATCGGTTTGTCCCTTGAAAGGAGCACGTTGTATAGAAATATTGACAACCGTGTAGATTCAATGATAATTAATGGATTTCTTGATGAGGTAAAAGCCCTTCTTTTCGCCGGTTATCCGGCTGACCTTAAGCCGATGCGTTCGCTGGGTTATCGGCATATGTGTGATTATATTGAAGGTGCTGTTTCCTTCGGGGACGCTGTTACGCTGATGAAACGCGATACGCGCCGCTATGCGAAACGCCAGTTAACCTGGTTCAATCGGGATTCTGAAATTAAATGGATTGAATATCCGGAAAATGTTGCTATTATTGAGCACATTGTAAATGATCATTTTGATTAAAAGGAGAGGGGCATGGCGAAAGCACCGTTCAATATTCAGGATCAATACCTGAACCAGTCCAGAAAAGAACGCGTTAAGGTTGTGGTGTTCTTGATGTCGGGGGAAAAGATGGAAGGGTTTATCAAATCTTTTGACAACTTTTCCGTTCTTTTGGAAATAAAAGGAGACATTCTGATTTACAAGCATGCGATTTCCCATATTACCTCGGTTGACGGGAGCTTCAAGCTGCATCAGTAGCGGCACGATAACGAATGTCGGGAATTCGGGAACGGATGGGGGCAGACGTGGTCTGGGGGAAGCCATCGTTCCCGGATTCCTTTACGCCGAAAATTATTCATTGAATGGGTTCACCAGCTTCTGTAACACTTTTTCAGCGGTTGCGGACTGTTCCCGCCATTTGGTTTTCCTTTCCAGGCGTACTCTTCCTTGAGAATTTCACGATGACATGATGGGCAGATACTTCTTTAGGCATCAGACAGCCGGATGGCTTCTTTCCGGAGGTCGAGCGGTATTCTCCAATCCTTTCATTTCCGGTGCAAGTCTCCACGTTGGTTGAATCATGAAAGCAGGTATCAGGATAGAACGGGTCGAACCCGGAAGTATAGCGGCGGAAGTAGAGGTGCAGCCAGGAGACCGTCTACTGGCGATAAACTGCCATCCCATGCGCGACGTTATAGATTTCGGCTATTATTCCGGCGAAGATACGCTTTTGCTGGAAATTGAGAAGGCGGACGGAACCATTTGGGAAATCGAGCTGGAGCGGGACGAGGGTGAGCCGCTCGGTATTCTGTTTGAAACGCCTACACCGCAAAAGTGCTGTAATTCTTGCCTGTTCTGTTTTGTAGATCAGTTACCGAAAGGCCTTCGGCCCTCATTGTATGTGAAAGACGAGGACTATCGTCTTTCATTTTTGTATGGAAATTTCGTTACCCTTTCTTCTTTGAGTCGGGAAGAGGTGGAACGAATCTGCAAACAGCGACTTTCTCCCCTGTATGTTTCCGTCCATGCCACCGATCCGGACGTGCGGTCGCGGTTGTTGGGCATCCGACGGAATCCGTCCGTTCTCGAACTGCTCACGGAATTTGCCCGTTCCGGGATACGCATGCATACGCAGGTGGTGCTCTGCCCGGGGCTGAACGACGGGACGTGCCTTGAGCGTACCGTTGAGGAACTTGCCGGGCTTTATCCCTGGGTTGCGTCCCTGGCGGTAGTTCCGGTTGGGCTTACCAGCCATCGGGAGTCACTACCGAAACTGTTGCCGGTTACCAGCCGGTATGCCGCTGAATTTCTTGCCAAATGGCAGCTTCGTGCCCGGAAGCTTTCGGATCGTCTGGGTGCGCCGTTTCTGTTCTTTTCCGACGAGTTTTACATCAAGGCTCGAAAAAACATCCCCCCTTTGGTTGATTATGGCGATTTTCCGCAGCTCGAAAATGGTGTCGGGATGATCCGACTCTTTCTTGATGAAGCGGCTCGGGTCCTTGAGGATGCCCGGCCTTTGAAAGAAGGAGTCCTGGCGGTAGTGACCGGAGA
The DNA here is from genome assembly GCA_040773465.1 of Geobacteraceae bacterium. Lineage (GTDB taxonomy): Bacteria > Desulfobacterota > Desulfuromonadia > Geobacterales > Geobacteraceae > RPRC01. The sequence continues at coordinate 67,468 of JAXGWF010000018.1, forward strand.
GTCTGCATACCCCTACCTGAAAGAGTTTCTTGACCGGCTTGCCAAGAAAACCGGTACGACATTTCGAGTGCTGCCGGTAAAGAATACCCTGTTTGGCGATTCGGTAACGGTTACGGGGCTCGTTCCGGGAAGGGATATTGTCAGAACCGTGAAGGAGGGGCGTTTTTTTGATGTTATGGCCGTGGTGGTTCCTGATGTAATGATGAAGGAGGGCGAAGGAGTGTTTATCGATGACATGACCCTGAAAGATCTTTACGCTGCTTTAGGGCTCAGGGTCGAGGTGTTCGATTCGACGCCGACGGGGTTTTATCGAGCCATGCAAAAATGTCTCCTTAAATGAGACGGGTTACCGCTTTTTCTTCATTTCCAGTTCCAGATCCAGCTTCTTGATTTTTTCCAGGTTCTGTCGCAGATCAGAGTTTTCCTTGGCAAGAGATGCGTTGGAAATTTTTAGACTTCTCACTGTCTTTTCCAACTCGGCCTTTTCCTGAATGGCACTATCATAAGCTTCAAAGAGGCCCTTCAGCGTGACGGCATGGGAACTCCAAGAGCTCGTCACGTTGAACTTGGTGAGCAGGGCGTTAAGGTTTTTTTCGGCCTTGTCGGTGGCAAATTTCTGTTTTCCGGCCTCAAGATCGAGAAGTGCCAGGCGAAAAAGCGCTTCATCGGTTACTCCCGCCACGGTCGGTGCGCCGCTTATTTCGTTGAGAATCTTTCTTGTCGCCACGGGTCTGTTGTTTTCGAGAAGCATTTTGGCAAGGGTGAGTTTTTTCTGCTGTTCAAGGGCATGTTTGTCGGTCTTGCTTATGGTTGCGCAGCCTCCCAGCGCCGCGACAATGAGTAGTAGAACGAGATATCTTTTCATCGGGCTCTCTTTCTGCGATCGATAAAATAGTTGCTTCCTTCCGCTTCCTTTGCATATTCTTTTATTTCGGCGGCAGTTTTGGCGATTTTTACGGCTGAGTCGTATTCACCCTGTTGGCACATGACAACGGCAATCGATATTGTCATGATGGGGAATTGTCTGCGTGTGCCGTAGCGGTCCACTCCTTCGAGATATCCCCGCACCAGGTCCTCGGGGGAATAGAATTCAGGAATATTTTCAGTAAAAGTATCGATGACCGCCTGACAGACACTGTCAATTTCATCAGACGAAACGATCATGATGAAATCGTCGCCTCCGATATGTCCGATGAAGGCGTTGTCATCCGCATTCCGCTTTACTGCCTCGTAGATAACCTCGCCGGTCATCTTGATCAGATCGCTTCCCCTGATGTAACCGTAACGGTCACTGTATGCCTTGAAATTGTCGAGGTCAGCATAACATACCGCAAATGTCTCGCCTTTTTGAAGTTTTTTCGTAAGAACGCGTTCGATTGCGATATTGCCGGGCAGGCGGGTGAGGGGGCTCGCGTCGAGACTGATCTGTTCGAGGACCTTTAATCGTTTGGCCATCCTGGTAAAATCCTCGGCAAGGTCCCCTATTTCGTCACCTCGCGGAATTCCGGGGTCGAAGTCGAAATTCCCTTCGGCAATACTGTGTGTTGCCCGCTTCAGTTTCTTGATGGAAGAGGAAATAGTGTACAGGAAGAATGCCATGACGATCAGTGCGAGCACGAAACCCATCGATGAGAGGATCAGTGTCCATCGTACCGTTGTTTCACGCCGGGAGTCCGCATTTTCCAACTTGGCGTTCAGAATCACCTGCCGGGAACCGGAAAGGTCGTTGATTGAGGCAAGTACTTTTTCCGCCGCGGTTTTCAGGGGTTCAATGTCATCGGACTTCTGTTCAAAAAGTATTAATGCCTTGTCATTGAAGTCGCGGTAGTTGCGGACGAGTTCTTCAAAAATAGGGCCGGATTCAGACTTGCCGAGTGCCTCAATAATGGATGAGAATTCATTTTTTTGCTGATCAAATAACTGTCTGAATTCCGGAGACTTGAGCAGTGAATATTTTGCCGCGCTTCGTTCTTGGGCCAAAACCGAATCCCGGAGAATTTCCGTACGCTTGACAAAAGGAAGCTCATTCCTGGCAATATCGAGTACGATTCCGTTGAGAGCCTGCAGACCGAAGACCGAAAAGACCGTCGCTGCCATAGTGAAAAAGGCGATTGCCGCATAACTGAGGATCAGCTTGTTGACAAGGGTGAGTTTATTGTCGGTAGTGCTTTTTGACATGGGATGTCCCGGGCGTATCGGCTTGTATTTTTCCGGCGTCGTTTTGGGGGGATTCACCGTTGCGCATATGGCCGTAGTTTGCCGCAGAAAAAGATATTCGGCTGCGTGTAGTATAAATTGCTATTATACATATGTTGTTGTTAGTTAGTGTCCATCCGGAAAGTGCAACCTATTGAAAAATATCGTAAAAAGGTAATTTCTCAGTTTGGTTTTGCGCCGGAATATGGTATATTAGCAGAGCTAATCGGCTGATATTGTTAGACTATTAACTCTGCAAGGACCA
>JAXGWF010000019.1:0-64934 GCA_040773465.1 Geobacteraceae bacterium
CGCATGAATTCCGAGGAGTTTTGGCTTCTGGCAAGGCGTGGCGACGCAGGCATAGCAGGGCTCTGTCGAGGAGACACAACGCAGCCAGGGGTCAAAAGAACCGGAAGTAAAAGGAATGAATTAACCGCACGGGACACTAGTACCCCCTGTATAAGGCCGGTCCCCGCATTGCTTTTCCTATTGATCACGGCTTTCAACTGCCTTGCCGCAAGCCCGAAAAGCTTCAAAAACCCGAAATCAATCCGTGTCGTCATGGACGACAATTACCCACCGTATGTTTTCAAGAATGAGCAGGGAGCGTTGCAGGGCATTACCATTGACCAGTGGCGACTTTGGGAAAAGAAAACCGGTATCCGTGTGGAACTTGCCGGAACAGACTGGGGCGAAGCACAGCGCAGGATGCAGGCGGGAGATTTCGACGTAATAGACACCATATTCCGGAATGAGCAACGAGAGGCACTCTACACTTTCTCCAAGCCATATGCCCGAATCGACGTGCCGCTGTTCTTTCATGAAGACATCTCCGGCATCAGGGGACCGGAGGATCTGAAGGGTTTTCTCGTCGCAGCCAAAGCCGGCGACAATGAAATAGATGTTCTGAAAAAACATGGCATCACCACCATCACCGAATTCCCCAACTACGAAAAACTCATTGAAGCCGCACGGGACGGCAGGGTAGCGGTACGATACTGCTGCTCGAGGATGAAGAAGCCATCATATCGGTGGCAAAAGGCATGCTGGAGTCGCTGGGATTCGGGGTCATCGAAGCATGCAATGGAAAAGAAGCATCGGCAACGTATCAGAAGAACCCGGGAGAGATTACCCTCGTTCTCACCGACATCGGCATGCCGATCATGGATGGATACTCGTTGATTAGAGAGCTGAAGAAGCTCGACCCGCGGTTGCCGATAATTGTCTCCAGCGGTTTCGAAGATACGATGGTTACTTCAAAGATTCCAAAGGAGGCCATCGCCGAGTTGGTCAGCAAGCCTTATAACTTTGACCAGTTGCGCGAGGTTCTCAAGAGCGTTATCGGGAGTGCGCAGCTGAATGGGGCATGAAGGAAGACGCCCTCTTCAATTTGCTGGAAACTACTTCTGCAAAATACCGAGAAACCTTTCCACGATACATCCAACTGCAAGATAGCGTTCATGTTTTCGGTGGCCCCACGCTACCGGGCCTTCTTGGTGCATTCAGGCAGTGCAGTAGGGACGTTCCATCATCCAGTCACGTATCATCGGCTCAATCCAATCGCCAAGCCCCTCGGCCAGGTAGAAGCGGGGGAAGAGCAGATCGTCTCCTGCGGCTATCACGCCTTCCCGCAGGGCCTCCTTTTCCAGTGCCGTTCCCGGATAGATCCGGATCCCTACCGTCAGTTTCAGAAGGTCAAGCTCAAGGGAATCGGCGAAGGCCAGGCTTTCCCGCACCGAATCCCTCGTTTCCCCGGGTCCTCCCAGCAAGAGAAAGCCGGTCCTGCGGATGCCGTAGTCCTTGAGCATCGCCGAGACAGCCCGCACCTGGTCCAGATTGAACTTCTTGTTGAAGTTCCTGAGTATGGCGGGGCAACCGCTTTCGAATCCGAGGCTTACCTCGGTGCAGCCGGCTTCCGCCATCTTCCTCACCATCTCTTCGTCCACGAATCCCGGATAGAGGATGCATCGCCAGCGGATTCCCAGGTTGGCGGAACCAAGCGCCGTGCTGAGCTCCTTTGCATACGTCGGCGGCAAATTGAAGGTGCTGTCGACAAAGTAGAAACGGTTGAAGCCGGCCGCCACGTGCTCGGCGATTCCTTGTACGACCGCCGCGATGGGGCGTTTTCTAATCGTGGATCCTTCAATTACGGGCGTGCTGCAATAGCTGCACCCCAGGGGGCAGCCGCGCCTGGTCTGGAAAGGAAGCCATAGCTCCGCCCCGATGCCGGCGGGCACGGTCCAGAGTGATGGGTCGGGCAGCGGGAGTGTTTCAAGACACGGTCTCACGGCACATCCCATCTGCACGTTTGACCCGGGAATACAGAGACCGGCAATGCCCGACAGGGCCGCTCCCCGCTCCAGTGCCTGGAGCAGCGCCGTGAACGCCACTTCGCCATCGCCGCAGATCCCATAGTCTGCGTTCAGGTAACGAAGCGCCGCCTCCGGAAAGATGCTGTACCCGGCTCCCCCAACAACGATGGTAGCACTGGATACGGCACGGCACACGGTGATCGTGTCGCGTACCGGCTCCAGGAGGAATCTCGGTTCCGCCATGTTCTGGTCGTCGATGTTTCGGGCGGAAATTCCGATCACCCCTGGTCTGAACGACTGGATGGCATCACGGACGATCGAGCAGTTGTCGCCACCGCCCATCAAATCGAGCATGTGCACTTCGTGCCCGGCGTTTCGGGCAGCAACGGCCACACAGTTGAGCCCCAGCGGAAGGGGCACTATATCGGTTCTTTCCGTATTTGCGGAAATCAGCAGCACTCTCACGGAATACTCCTCATCTCTGGAGGCCGGCAGGTCGTTCCCGACAGGGTTCAACTATCAATAAAGGCGAGGAAAAAACCGGGAACGGGAGCGATCATCAATCCAGGGCGTCGTTGAAGTATTCGCGGTGAGCCGGGCAACGGCACTTTTTATCCCATGGCCGGGAACAGCGCCGAATCAGCTCGATTCGCGCCATACCCGTGCGTTCGTCGATTGGGCCAGATGTAACCATGGTTTCAATACCCGTAAAATTATCCCGCCAATTCGCCACGGTAAAAACCCGGCAGATGGGACAGAGATAATAGACATCCGTATATTCATCACCCATCATGCTGCCGGAAATCGAGGCTACGCGGTCTTCTTCCGAAAAGGCCCTGTTGCATTGTATGCAGTTCATCGTCCCTCGAAGTACTGCGCCGTTTGAGAATATGCGAACTTTTCATAAAGTTACCATATCGGGATGCCTATTCAACGTTATAAATTCCCCCGCCGCGGCAAAGACACGACGGAATCACGACTATTCCGTTTTTCTTGCGGGCCGGCTTATACGGGTTAGGCTGGCCGATAAGCACCTATTCGGCCATAGTTCGCTACTAACGGATGGATACGACACGAGCCGGAATGCGGCGAAAAGATTATGACTATATTCGGAAGTCGCGAACATGAACCGCTGCGCGTGGAAGGGGAGAGGCTCAAACGGAGGATTCTTCACCTGGAGCGTTTCGCGGCGGATCCGGTGGCCCTCAACTTCTTTTTTGCAAAGATTCAAGCGCCTGCATGTTCTGTTCGCAGAGGCGGACTTTTCCGTCTTCACCAAGCGCGACATAAATCTCTTTTGCCTTGCCAAAATACTGCACGGCATACTTGATCGCCCCCTGCCGGGAAAAGACATAGCCGATATTACTGCTCTGATCAGCGATTCCCGCCTTGTACTCCAACTCCGCAGAAATATTTCAAGGGTTTTGCCGAAAGAGGTTGCCGCTTCTTCGTACTTTTGCAGCCGCACCAATACATGGCCAATATTGCTGCATATCTGTGCCTTCGCCAGATGGCCGTCTTCGGGCAAAAGATCCACTGCCGCAACAAAGCCGACCAAGGCTCCTTCATAGTCGCCGTTTTCAAGGCATGCGAATGCTTCAAGAGACTTTCTCCTGGCGCTTTTGTAACAATCCTGTCCCATGCTTAGGCTGAGTGCACCATTCACAGGTTACTCATCCAGGGACAATTCGCTCTTGGTTCTTTCTCTCCGCCGTTCTTCTTTCTTATTAAACTTTTCTATACATTGATCCTTGTCCACCATGGAGCATTCCAAATATTCCGCAGTATTAATCACAGCTGCTCTAATTGCTTTGCCAACCGGAGCTTTCTTCTTCTGCTCGGCATTGTCGCCGATCCCGAACAGGTTTCCTGAAAAGGCGCGGCTAGTGCTCTCGGAAGTACCTTCAATTGTGCGAGTGTCAATAATTTCGCTCGTCTCTGTGTCGACAACTTTCAAATCAACCGCAATATAGGATTTGGCCGATTTCCCTCCGAGAGAAAAACCCATGAAATTCAGACCACCGCCTTCATCTTCAGTATCTTCTTCATATGATGTAAGAATCCTATCTCTCCCAGAACGCTGTCAATTTCTCTACGCTCGATCATGTTGAATTTCTTCGAACTGGCCAGTTCATTCGTCAGCATATCCGAAAGTTCGCTGCCTATGCCGGATTTCCACCACCAGGCGGCCGTGTTGTTCGTAAAGCGCATTACAGCCATACGCGGCTTTCCATCACTGTTGGCTGAACAGATCAAGGGCAGTGATACAACAGCAAGGACGATAAAGAGAGCAACTGCAGATTTACGGTGACTTTTCATGATTCTTCTCCTTTTCTTTTTAGCCTGAACGAATCTGTTTGTTTGAATCAATTAATCATTCGATGCAAATTACAAAAAAAGCCTATCTTCATTCTGATGCAAGCAAAGATAGGCTCTTCAATGATACCTTTCGACAGCCCCTCGATCCCAGCGATGGGACAGGTAGCTTTGCGTCATCCGGTTGCCCGGATTTTGCCGTTTCGCTGGCAATTTTTAAAAAATTTGACTTTGTTTATCACCCCTACCAGTCTATTTCCACCAAAATTGCTTTAATGTAATTCAAATAACGCAATAAATTCAATAGGTTAAGTTGCATACAAACTACTATTCAACGAAGTTTCGAAGATCTATACAATATAATTTGAAAGCAACACATAAATCGGTTTCATGTCCTTACGCAGGATTATTTGGCAGGTTTGTCTCCGAACAAACTCTTCCATCTCTTGATAGAAATTCTCCGTGTCCGCTGGAGACATGCTTCAGAAACAAAAAACCGGGGCTGAAATATGGATGATATTTCGGCAACCCGGCTATCTCGGTGGGACACTGCAGGCTTTCCGCCCCATCCTCACGGCCCCCCGCCCTCCATGTATCGGACTCCAGAAAAACGAAAATCCACCGATAAGACGAAAAGAAGATTTAACCACCCACCGGAGAAACAACTTCCATGAAAACAATTATCATTCTTTTCGCGATGGTGCTGGGCTTACTCGGAGCCGGTTGCTCAAATGAGCAAAATGCCACAAACGTAATCGACGAAGAGCAATTACGATCTCTCGTATCGGCAAAAATACTTACCTACGGCATACCGGGTATCCAGGTGTGCATCAAGGACCAGGCCACCGGCAAAACGATAAAGTTGTCAATGGGATATTCCGATTTGGAAACCAGGGTTCCCCTGCGCGACACCACCCAGATCAAGATAGGCAGCATTACCAAGAGCTTCACGGCACTCGGCATTCTCAAACTTGCCCAGGACGGCCTGCTGAACCTGGATGATGAAGTGGGAACGTATCAGAGCATCGAAAACGACACGTACCGAAACATAACCCTCCGACAGCTGATGAACATGGACAGCGGCCTGCGAGGATATCTGAATGATGATCCCACCTCGTATGTCGTTGATTCGGCAATTGCCGATCCGGCCAGGCAATTCACCCCGGGGGAGCTTGTTGAATACGGTTTCAAACTGACCGATGAACAGGGCATGACCGGTGAAGGAGTTTTCCATTACAACAACACCAATTATATTTTGCTGGGAATGGTAATCGAAAAGGTAAGCCGGACCGGATACGCTGAATTCATACGCAGGGAGCTTGTCGAGCCCCTGGGGTTGCCCGCAACCTATGTCCCTACCGGCAACGCATACGGCGGCAACGTCAGCAGCGGATACCACATAGACAAAGAAGACAAAACCACGGAGAACCTGTCGGCGATCGACCTTTCCTATGTCTGGAGCGCGGGGGCGATCATTTCTACTGCAACGGATTTGTGTGATTGGATCATTTCTGTAGCAACCGGGAAGATCGTAGCAGGGGACATGGTGAACTTGATATACTCCGGCGTGCCAGCAGGAGATACAAGTCACTATACGGCGGGGCTGATAAACCAGCCGGACAAACTGTGGCATAACGGGACCGTGCTTGGCTACCATGGTGAAGTCTGTTATCTGAAAAACAGCCGTGTAGCCGTCGCCGTGCTTTCAAACTGTACCTTTGCCGGCATCGACGGGGATCCGGTAAAAGAGATCATGAACGGCATAATCGCCATGATAACCGCCAAGGCGCAGTAAACAACCCCTGGCACACAGCCCTGATACGGAAACAAAGGCGCCATGAAGAAAATATTTGCGGCAGGACGGAACCGGGGCGTCTTCACATGGAATCTCCATCTACGGAATGAGTAGTATGAAGACTATTGCTCTGCTAACTGGCAGCCTACATCTGCGCTCACCTGGACAGCCGGGGTATCCATGTTGTTCTCAGTGGTGGTGGCTGTGTCGCCATTTATGCCTCCGACAGATACACCTCCGTGGACCCGGATTTCCCTCTGTCTCCATTGAGCCAGAGATATTTATTGCCATTTAACACCATATCTGGTAATAAATATTACCAGTTTGAGCATTAACCGGAAATATTTATCACCGGAGATTCGGCTATGATCGACATTCTCAAAGAGATGATCCTCGATTTTCAGGAATTCGATATTCCAACCGGCGTACCCAGGCGGGTCAAGGTCTCGCCGGTGCCGGGAAAGGCAACGATCTGCATCGGTGTGCGCCGCGGCGGCAAATCGACTTTCATGTTCCAGCTCATGCAGAGGCTTCAGGACTCAGGCGTTTCCCGCCAGAACATCCTGTATCTCAACTTTTTTGATGACCGCCTGCACGGCCTGCAGCATGACAAGCTGGGCGTCATTCTCGAAGCCTACTTCTCACTCTACCCGGAGAAAAAGAATGCCGAAAAGATTTACTGTTTTTTCGATGAGATCCAGGTTGTACCCGCTTGGGAGCCTTTCATTGACCGCCTGATGCGTACGGAAAAGTGCGAGGTATACATCACCGGCTCATCGGCGCAGATGCTCTCAAGGGAGGTCGCAACCCAGATGCGCGGACGAGCGCTCTCCTGGGATATGTTCCCTTTCTCGTTCCGGGAGTTTCTTGACTACAAGGGAATTGAGAGCGACGGTCCGCTTTCCGCGAGAAAACGCCTGACCATCCGGAAGGAATTTGACGAGTATTGGGAAATCGGCGGCTTCCCCGAGGTTGCCGGACTCGACCGGATGCTGCGGATCAAGACTCACCAGGAATACTTCAATGCCATATTGTTCCGCGACCTCGTCGAGCGTCACGATATTTCGCACCCCAAGGCGCTCACGGATCTGGCGCATTGGCTGATGGACAACACCGGTTCCATGTATTCCGTCAACAACCTCACCGGCTACCTGAAATCACTCGGCCACAAAGCGCCGAAATCCGCCGTGGCCGATTATCTCGCATGGTTTGAGGATGCCTATGTTCTGTTCACGGTGCGCATCTTCGACTCCTCCCTGGCTCGGGCCAACACCAATCCGAAGAAGATCTATTGCGTCGACCATGCGCTGGTGACGTCAATCAGCTCAGGTATTCTTGTCAACTCGGGTCATTTGCTGGAAAACCTTGTATTCACTGCGTTGCGCCGGGTTACGTCGGATATTTTTTACTACAAGACCAGGGGAGGTCGGGAGGTTGATTTTATCGCCCTGCTTGAAGACCGGTCCCGTAAGCTCGTTCAGGTTTGCGAGTCCATGGCCGATCCGCAAACCCGCAAACAGGAAACCACCGCGCTGGCCAAAGCCATGGCCGAATTGAAACTGGAGCACGGCATCATCGTGACCCGTGGCGAGGAGGAGCAGATTCAGGTTGATTCAGGAAGGATTGACGTGACACCCGCATGGCGTTTTCTGCTGAACGTGCCGGCGAACGCCTGACGGTAAAGACACCCGGCACTTTGATGATTTCCCAGGAAAGTCAGAAAGTCAAACCAAACCCTGTTGGTTTCCGGAAAAAGATTGATGGAGTGGCCACCTTATTGTCCCTGGAATTCCTGCGACTCAAAAATCAAAAACCGGGAAGAATCCCGGTTTTTCTCCCTCAACCTTCCCAGTTGCCCGGGACGCTCCCGTCAATGGAATAGTCTGCCGGAAGCCCATGCATAGAAAAGGAGCAAACCTGCCGCAATTGCCAGAATAAACATTTTCTCTTTCAGTGCCAGCTTTCTTGGTGGATCTCTGAAATCCGTCCGGGTGGTTTTTCTCGGAAAACCGCAATGGGGACAGGCTGGTGCGTGTTCCGATATGCTGTTGCCGCACTCGGGGCATGTTATCAAAGCCATTTATCTACCTCGCAACCAAGCAATCAAGGGGACGTCCTTGAAATTTATAATTTCATCCTCAATCTCTCCCGCAAGCCATCTTCTTCCCGGAACAGGTCTTCCCCTCTTTTCACGGCATGCGAAACAGCGGCAGGAGTACAGGCAAGTTCGACAGAGACATCCGTCCCCCGCATACCCAGCTCCCTGAGCGCCAGGTAACAAATCACCGCTTTTGCCTTGGTAAGCTCCCGCTCTTTGCTTGGCTTGGACAAGCGTGTCCGTTCGATCTGGAAATACTCGGCGACGCGTCCTATCAGGTCAGACAGAGACAACCCCGGTGCCTCAGCGACAGACTCGGCCGTCGCCAGGACCCGCTCGACAAAACATCCGCCACCCAGAATGCGATCGTCATACAGCACGTCGTTGCCGAGACCGGGATCGAGAGCCTGGGTGGTCCGCTTGCCGCCTGCCGAGAGCTTGACTTTGGAGGGAGCGGCGATACCATCGGTGATGAATTGTTCGTATCGTTTTCGCGCTACGGATCGTTGTTGGGCAAAATGCGACAGCACCTCATCCGCGCTGATCAGCTTTCGCGATCCCTTACCCAGCAATTCTCCATGGCCGCACCAGGGGTACCCGGAGAGGGCCTCGAGCTTGGCAACGATGCCTGCCCGAACCGGATTCAGGTGAATGTACCGCACCAGTTCCAGCAGATAGGCGTCACTGTCACAGACGATTGATTTATAGCGATTTTGAAACAGGTGGCCCGCTCGCTCATGCCGCAGATTGAACACGACCGCGTACCCCGTGAGCAGGCGGCGCATGAAGTGCGCCAGTTTGACGATTCGTGGCTGCAGCAACAGGTGGAAATGGGAATCCAGCAGCGCCCAGGCGAAACAGTCCGTTGACGTTTCCTTCAGCAGTAGGGATAAGCGCGAAAGGAATTCTTCGCGGTCATGATCGTCCACGAATACCGGGCGTTTTTCGATGCCACGGACTATGACGTGCTGCAACAGGCCGGGGATGTCTATGCGGGCGTTTCTGGGCATGGGGGAAAGGTATCATACAAATATATATATTTCAAGGACGTCCCTTATAGCAGATCTTTTTCTTGCAATGTGGCGTAGAGGCAGCATACTAAGATAAGGTAGAAACCGGATTTTCGGTGCTCCCGGATGCGGCCTTGTGCGCTTTACACAGTTTCAGCGGTCGGTCGAATTCGGATACTGGCCCTTGTGGATTCTCCGGGCTCCGGGACCCGGGACCGGGAAACGACCTTCCACCATCTGTTATTGTATGGCTTACGACCCGGAAGGTGCGACAGGTCATCATCCGTTACGAGGTGCTTATGTCGAAAAAGATCGTGATCATCGGTGCCGGCCCTGGCGGGTTGACTGCCGGCATGATCCTGGCCAGACATGGCTATGATGTCGAAATTTTTGAGAAGGAAGGAGAGGTCGGCGGCAGGAATGCAGCGCTCAGGCTGGGGGACTACACCTTCGATACCGGCCCCACCTTCCTGATGATGAACTTTATCCTGGAGGAAGTCTTCAAGCTGGCGGGGCGGGATGTTGGGGCATATTTACAGCAGGTCAGGCTTGACCCCATGTACCGTCTGGCATTCACTGATTTCGAAATCTTTCCCTCCAGCGATCGCTGGAAGATGGAGCAGGAACTCGCACGGGTGTTTCCCGGCAGCGAGGCAGGCTACCGGAAATTCATGGAAAAGGAGCAGCGCCGCTACCAGGTTATGGAACCGTGCCTAAAAGTCCCCTATTCCACGATCCGGTCAATTTTTTCCCCCAACCTGCTGAAGGCGTTGCCGCACCTCTCGCTGGGGAAATCCATTTTCGACAACCTCGGCAACTATTTTTCGCCGGAAAAGCTCAAACTGTCGTTCACATTCCAGGCAAAATACCTGGGAATGTCGGCCTGGGAGTGCCCGGCGGCCTTCTCGATCATACCTTACGTGGAACACGCCTACGGCATTTTTCACGTCATCGGCGGGCTCAACGCAATATCGCGCGCCATGGGTGCGGTATTCACCGAGCATGGCGGAACGCTGCGGCTCAGCACACCGGTAGAGCGCATCCTGGTGGAAAACGGCGCGGCGCGGGGGGTTGTCCTGGCAGGCGGAGAAACAATCCTGGCCGACGAAGTTGTCATCAATGCCGATTTCGCCTATGCCATGGCAAACCTGGTCGGCGCCGGGGTACCGAAGTACTCCCGGAAGAACCTCGACGCCATGAAGTATTCCTGCTCTACCTTCATGCTCTACCTCGGCATCGATCGCGGCTACGACATACCCCACCATAACGTGTTTTTCGCCGGGGACTACCGGCGGAACATCGAGAATATTTTCCACAACGGCCGCCTCTCCGACGATATGTCGTTCTACGTTCAGAACGCGGCGGCAACCGACCCGACTCTGGCGCCGGCAGGGCACTCGACGATCTATGTCCTGGTTCCGGTACCCAACCTGTCGTTCCCGATCCGCTGGGAAGAAGAACAAGAAAGCTTCACCGAAAAGGTACTGGCGCTCCTGGAAACGCGTGCCGGACTGCAGGGCATCCGATCGCACATCAGAGCCAGGAAAGTCATCACCCCCGATGACTGGCGCAACCGCTACCACGTGTACCGAGGGGCAACCTTCAATCTGGCGCACACCCTTGATCAGATGCTCTGGCTCCGCCCACACAACCGGTTCGAAGGATTGCGGAACTGCTATCTCGTCGGCGGCGGAACCCACCCCGGAAGCGGACTGCCGACCATCTACGAGTCGGGCAGAATATCGGCACAGATGATACAGGCAAAGTATGCAAAGGAAGACAGATGACCCGGCGCACCAACCAAGAAAGATCGTGGCTTGCCGTGGCGGGAATGACTCTCCTCCTGCTGCTGGTGCCCTGCCATTCCATGGCCCGGGACGGTCACGGCGCCATCGTGCTCGAAATAAGCGGATTCAGAAATTCCGTCGGCCAGGCGGGGGTACTGCTGTTTTCGAGCGCCCGGGGGTTTCCCGGCAATGAACGACTGGCCGTTGCCCGGTTGTTTGCGCGAATCGACCGGGATGTCTGTCGCGTCAGGTTCGAGAACATTCCCTACGGAACTTATGCCGTCAGCGTGTTCCATGATGAGAACGGCAGCGGCAGCCTTGAGCGGACACTGTTCGGCATACCCAAGGAAGGTGTCGGCGCATCACGGAATCCCGGCTTCCGGTTCGGTCCGCCCGACTTCACTGATGCACGTTTTTCGTTGGATGCACCGCAACGAACGGTCTCCATCACCATGCATTACCTGCGCTGAGCAATGCAGCGAGAGATACCAGCGAAAACGGCAGACCAAACATCAAACTATCGACCCCCCCGGTGCGGTCCCGTTGGCTCCACGGCACCTCAAAAATCAAAAACCGGGAGATGTCCCGGTTTTCCAAGGACCGGCTAGATGAATGACCGACAATGTGTTTCGCAGGGAGCGCCTGTCGCTTTTTCTCCGATCCAATTTACCACTGCTTTACCAACGTTCTGATAAACGGCCAATGGAAAGCCCTGGATCCGACGCTGGATCGCAGAAACTATGTAACTTTTTTCAAACCGGCAGGGGTGAAATGACGTGCTGCGAAAAGCCTGGGATGTTTAGGCGGGCGTTTCTAGGCAGGGAATGAAGGTGCCTCTCGTATTTATATTTTTCAAGAACGTAGCCTTCGTTCCCAGGGCCAGCCCCCCGACAAAGAACATCTTTTGAAATTTTCCCGTTGCATAATCATCGGCTAACTGTACAATGACCCCTATCTTAGGTCATATGACATCATATTTAATGGTAAAAGAAGAGGATGTTTTCTTTTTCTTGCAATCTTCTTGTCGTCGTTGCTGCTTGTCGGAGCAACCGTTCAGGCCGGGGAAAAACCCGCAGCCCAAAAAAATGGAGGGAAAGACTATGAGCGCACTTGTGGTGAAGATTCAGATGAAAGCCGAGTTTCGTGATCAGTTCATCAAGGAGATGTTGGCCGACGCCATCGGTTCGGAGAAGAATGAGCCGGGTTGCCTGATGTTCAACATTGTAAATGACGCCGCCGATCCCAACATCCTCTATCTGTTCGAAGTATACAAAGACGCCGATGCCATTGAGACTCACAAGAAAATGCCGCATTTCGTAAAGTGGCTGGAGACGACGAAGGACTGGCTTGCGGCGCCCCTCGAGATTATGCCGAGCAATGTGATATATCCCCCGATGAACGCCTTGGAGAAACGTCCCGCGCCCGCGATGTAAGCTGTGGAATGAAGAGTGAAAAGCCCCCTCCGGCGAGATGTCCGGAGGGGGCTTTTGCGTTCATGTGGCGCACCGACTAAGTAGACGTCATTAAAATTTATAATTACATCCCAGACCGCTCCAGAAAGCCCTTCTGCTCCCGAAATACAGCGTCTCCGCTTTTCGCAGCGCGTGAAACATCAGCAGGGACACGGTCCTGATCGTCAAGGAGTACCTGGCGCTTTTCGATGCCACGGACTATGACATACTGCAGCAGGCCGGGGATGTCAATGCGGGCGTTTCTGGGCATGGGAGGAAGGTATCATACGAATATATATATTTCAAGGACGTCCCCTTTGCCCCTGGAATAGCGATCGGCCATTTTTCCCTATAGGTTAACAGCCAGCGGCTCTAACGACTGAGCTTCTGGGTAATGGAGCCCAAGCGGACGTTCTTGAAAAATATTTGTAATAGGACAGCATGGTTCATAGAGTCTTTCGAAATCCCCGCCCCCCTTTCATAAAGTGGGGTGACCAAGAACCTCTCTCGTCCTCAATACAGCTTCGCGATGAACTCCCCGACATGCTCGCCGAGACTCTTGGCCTGGTGGGGGAAAAGATCCTCGAAGCTCTCCATGGTCGCCACTCCCTTGTAGCCGGTCTCCTGGTCTTCGAAGGTTGCCAGCACCTTGCCGGTCCCGGCCTCCACCAGCCGCCCCTTGGCCGCCAGGTAGGTCTTGCCGGCACCGAAACCGACCCAGAAGCGGAGCGCCCGGTTGCCGCCGTTGAACTCGGTGAATTCGCCCTCGAGAATGACCGCCTTGCTTTTTCCATCCCAAGTGGGGGCCACGTTCTTGAACAGGTTTCTTTTCTTCATCTCCGCTTCGATGCTCATGGAGAGGTTCTTCACGATGAGCGGCCTCATGGCGTCCACGCTCGGCTTCTCTTCATCGTCGATGTTGTCATAGGCGACACCGTCGGTGGAAAAATCTTTTACCACCAGGACGTCATAGGTGGAAAGTCGCTGGGAAGTGGAAACCGTCTCCTCGTTCAGGACGTCCGGCTTCGGCAGCGGCGTCTCGTCCGCGTACAAGACCGGAGCCGCCGTCAAAATGCCAAGTGCCGCGAATAATACCGTGAGTTTTTTCATGCTCTACTCTCCATTAGTAAGATGCTTTCCGATGTTATGCTCTTTCAGCCTTTTTTCATACTTCATACTTGTTTTTTCGCTTTTCCAATAGCTCGCCCGATCGGGAAAAATCTTCCGCACGCCGCCGCGCGGATCGTGGCAGTCGCCGATAAACCGCGGAATCAGGTGAATGTGCAGGTGAAACACCGTCTGCCCGGCAGCGGCACCGTCATTGATACCGACATTGAAGCCGTCCGGCACGCGCTCACCGTCCATATCGGCAATGGGCTGCTGGGGCGTCTTTTGCAGCCGCGACCGAACCTCGTCCAGCAGGTCGAACAACGCCTCCCGCTCCTCCCTGGTCGCCTCGAACAGGGACGCGATATGCCGCCTGGGTATGATCAGGACATGACCCGGATTGACCGGGTGACCGTCGAGAATGGCGATGGCGAACTCGTTCTCCGCGTAAATGCGCTCCGGACTAACGTTGCAAAAGGGACAATCGTGTCTTTCAGTATCGGTTATCACATCTTTCATCCTTATCACCCTTCAGACAAGCATCATGCTTTTCGAACTTTTTCATACTTCATAATTCATACTTCATACTTGCTTTTCACATCCTTCATCCTTGCCTTTCGAATCTATAACCTTGAACCTTGAACTCGCTTTGCCTCGTTCCTCGATCCTCGCTCCTCGAACCTCGCTCCTTTTCCCTTGCCTTTAAAAATACCAGTTCAGCCACAAGTACGTCGAATCCGCTCCCCGGGCGGTAAACCCGGTCCCCGGTATCTTCACCCCGCCGAATTCGGAGCCGGGCGATCCCCAGAACAGGCTGCCGCCGGCGGTAAGCCGCATGTTCTGGGTCAGGTCGTAGGTCACCCGCGGCTGCAGTACTCCGGAGGGGTCATGCAGGTTGGTTATGGCGCTGAGGATGACGTTGACGAGGGGATGAACTTCCATGGTAACGCTGGCGGCAAGATAGGTCCGGCCCAGGGTGTACAGCTCGCCCCGGTCGAGCCGTTCGAGGATGTCCGGGTTCAGGAGCGCCGCGCGGTAATCGTCCTCGCCGATGCCGCTGTAGAAAAACTCCACCAGGCCGTAGAAATTCTTCTCGAACCAGGTCCAGGAATAGTCCATGTTGGCCACCAGCGACAGGTAATCGCTCGACGGCCCGCCGGAATCGAGCGCCGTCCAGGTGAGGTCGATCCGCCAGGCGGCGTCTCCCAGGTAGCCGACGCTGCCGATGCCCACAACGTAATCGGAGTAATGCCGCGCCGCCATCAGGTCGAAATCGGTGCCGGCCACGGCGAAATGATACTTGGCGGCCAGCGAAGAGCTTTCCCAGGAAAGGTGGTGGGTGTCCGGGTTACGGCGGGGAACGTAGAGGAACTGCAGGTTGCCCGTGCCGCCGAGCGGGGCCTGCACCGAGACCATGTCGTCGCCGATCTTGTAGTCCCGCTCGATATCGGTGGGGGAAAAGGGATTGAACAGGTCCATGGGGTTGAAGATGAGGCCGTTGCCCCAGGTGACCGCCTGGCGGCCGAGACCGACCACACCCCACTCAGGCTTGAGGGTAAGCGCGAGGCGGTCGATGCGATGGTAGAGCACCAGGTCGTCGTTTTCGGTGATGACCGAGGTCAGGTCGACCAGCCGCCGGTCGTCCTCCGGAATGCGGACACCGATGAAACCCTGCGCGGCAAGGCCGGGGAAGAGCCGCTCCAGCTCGCTGTTCTTCCGCCAGGTATCGCCACCGGACAGGACCATTTCATAATGGGTTTCGAAGCTCGCGAAATCGCCGAAAAACAGCTCGCTTTTCAGCCGCCCCTCGAGGGAGCCGTCAAGGTAGGTGCCCAGGCCGACGAGATCGTACAGCGTGTCGGACGACGGCCACGATGCCGTGCCGCGAGCCTTCAGGTAGCCGCCCCAGTCGGCGTCGACCGCATCCAGCCAGCCGGAGTCCTTGTCGGATGCGGCGGACAGCGTATCGGCTGACAGGTCGCTCGATTCGGCCCGGGCTTGGCCGAACGCCGGCAACATCAGCAAGGTCAGCAATAAAAGGAGTGCATGTTTCATGGTTTCATTTCTTTGTATCATCCACGATTTTCCCGTCCCTGAGCATCACCAGCCGCTGGGCGAAATCCATCACCATCCTGTCGTGGGTGGAAAATATGAAGGTGGCCTTCTTCGTTTCGTTCATCCGCAGCATCAGCTCCAGCAGGCCGTTCCCCGTGGCCGAGTCCAGGTTGGCGGTCGGCTCGTCGGCCAGGACAATGGCCGGGTCCGAGACGATCGCCCGAGCCACCGCCACCCGCTGCTGCTGTCCCCCGGACAGCTCCGACGGCCGCCGGTCGTAGAGCCCGGACAGCCCCACGTCGTCGAGTATCGCCACGGCTTTTTCCCGGCGCTCCGCGGCCGGCACCCCCTGCAGCAGCATGCCGAACTCAACGTTCTCCCGGGCGGACAGCACCGGGATCAGGTTGAAGGACTGGAAAACGAAACCGACCTTGCGCAGCCGCAGTTCGGCCATCATGGCTTCGCTCATCCCGCCGAGATCGTTGCCGTCCACGGTCACCGACCCCTCGTCCGCCCGGTCGAGCCCGCCGATGATATTGAGCAGCGTGGTCTTGCCCGAGCCCGACGGCCCGGCCAGGGCCACGAACTCTCCCTTCTCGATGGCGAAGGTGATGCCGTCCAGCGCCGTGACATCAACGTGCCCCTGGTGATAGACCTTTTTCACATCCCGGCATTCTACGATATTCATTTTATGCTCCGCGTAAAGGCAAGTATGAAGTATGAAATAAAAGGCAAAACCTGAAGTTGCCTATCCGGCACTGAACTTGATAAATAACTGGTTTCCGATGCGGAAAGCGGGGATTTTTTGTCCCTGCAAGAAACTTTTGCAGGCAAAAGTTGACAGCATATGGCTGCCCAAAGGGTGAGGCCTGTGGCCGAATCAAAAAGCACCCTTTCCGGACGGAAACTACACGTGTGCCATCGCCTCAACCGGCGTAAACCGCGCGGCCTTGACCGCCGGGTACATGCTGACCAGGACCCCCAGCAGGAAAACCGTCAGGTCGGCGCCGACCACGTCCCTGGCGTGGACCACGGGAAAGATGATCCGCGACATGCCCGCGAATTCCATGCCCTGGGCGAACGCCGACAGGTCGATCCCGGTGCCGGACAGCACCCATACGCTCGCCAGCCCCAGCACATTGCCGATGAATGTCCCGATCACCAGGAGGAAGAAGGATTCGGCCAGCACCTCGGCTACCACCAGCCGCGGCTTCATCCCCAGCGCCCGCAGCAGGCCGAACTCGCGGACCCGCTCGAAAACGGCCATCAGGATGGTGTTCACCAGGCCGAACCCCATGGCGATGAACACCACGATGAACCAGATGAAAATGAACCCATCGTACATCTTCATGATGGAAGACACCAGGGGCAGCAGATCCTTCCAGGTATAGACCTTCAGGCTTTTGTCGGCAATCCCGGCGCGGATGGTGTCCGCCGTCGCCGCCGCGTCGCTATAGTTGCCCAGCAGGATGGCAACCTCCGACACCTCGTCACCCGCCTTCAGCATCTGCTGTGCCGCCGGCAGGGTCACGAACATGAACCGCTTTTCCGTTGATTCCAGCTCGGCCCGGAACACGCCGACGATCCGGAACGCGCGCGAAGCGATTTCGCCGTCGGCGCCCTGCGACATCATCACCAGCTTGTGGCCGAGGCGGGTCTCGAACTTCTCGAGCAGGGCCTGCCCGATAATGATGCCGTAGCTGTCGTCCTCGCGGAGGTAGCGCCCCTGGCAGACAGCATCGCCGATAAAGGAAATTTTCGCTTCCCGGCCGGGGTCGATGCCGACCAGCACCACGCCGTTCGAGTGCCGGGCGTTGGCGGCAATGGCATTGACCCTGATCCGTTGCGTCCACCGGGCATCCGCCGGTAACCGGGCAAGCACCGGCGCCAGCTTTTCCGGCTCCGTCATGAAATGCTCGATTACCGGATCGTTGCGGAAGGTCCCGTTCTGAACCTGGATATGACCGGTCAGGGTCGCAATGCTGTTTTTCACCATCTGGTCGGCGATGCCGCGCATCAGGGCTCCCATGAAGATCATGGCCCATACGCCGATGATGACGGCCGCCAGGATGACGGCCGTCCGCCGCTTGTTGCGCCAGATATTTCTCCACCCCATCTGCAGGATCATGGTTCACATCTCCGAGTCGTTGCCAAAGGCGGCGTCACACCGCCGTCAATGCCTGCACCGGCTTCAGCCTTCTCACTTTAAGCGCGGAATACAGGGCCGTCAGGCAGGTCAGGACAAGCACGATTCCCGCGCCGACGCCGATGGACAGCAGCGACAATTGCGGGTATATCCGTTCCGGCAGGCCGAACTGCCGCATTATTTCCTCCATGCCGGATATGACGAAGCCGTTGACCTGGAAATACCAGGTGATCAGCGAACCGGCGGCGATACCGGCCAGCACGCCGATCACCGTCATCCCCAGCGACTCCATCACCAGGATCCGCATCAGCCTGCCGGGCCGGGTCCCCATCGCCATCATCACCCCGAATTCCCGGGTGCGCTCGAAAATGGCCATCAGGAAGGTGTTCATGATGCTGAAGGCGACGACCACAATCAGGATCACGTAAAACAGCAAGCCGCTGACCAAGTCCATCTTGATGGCCTGCACCAGCCCCGGTGTCAGCTCCTGCCAGTCCAGCACCGTCAGGCCGTTCATGCCCGCAATGGCCTTCTGCAGATGGCGTTTTGCGGCCGGCACCGCCTCAAGGGAATCACAGAGGGCCACTACGGAATTAACCGCCCCGTCCATGCCGTAGACATCCTGGAAATAGCCGAGCGGGATATAGACGACCCCGCGGTCGAACTCGTCCTGGCCCGAATTGAAGATCCCCTTGATGCGCACGGTGGTCGCGGCAATGGACCCGTCGCGCCCCTGGCCCAGCACCACGAGTTCGTCGCCCACCCCGGCATGGAAATTCTTCGCCAGCAGGTGACCGACAATCGCTTCGTCCGTGTCCCGGCTCGCCAGGAACGCGCCCTCGCGTACCAGGCTCCTGACGGTGGAGACGGCGGGCTCCCGCACCGGGTCGATGCCCGCCACCAGCGCGCCGTAGGTGCGGTTTTTCGAGGAAACGAGCGAGAAGCTTTCCGCCCGGAAGGTATAAGCCTTGACCCCCGGCGTCCGTTGGAGAATCGAACCCACGGCCAGCGCATCACGCACCACCCGGCGAATCTCGCGATTCTCGTGGTAGTCCGCGGCCTGCACCTGGAGGTGCCCGGAGTGGATCCTGACCGAGGCGTTGATCATCGTGGCGTACGAGCCGAACTGCCACGACAGCATGAACACCAGCAGCGTCGTGGCAAAAGCGACGGCGGCCATGGTCAGGATGGAGCGTCGCGGGTTCCGCCAGATATTTCTCCACGCCAGCTTGAAATCCATGATTTCATCTCCCCTGTGTCTTCAGGGATGTGATGGTGAACAGGCGGGCCGGAAGGTCCTTGAGGAATTCCAGCTCCCGGTACTCCAGCTGGGTGTATTCGTCCTTGACGTCAGCCTTCTGCATCCTCCAGATCCGGGGGAAAAGCCTGCCCCCGAGCATCTTTATGTCGCTGCCGGTCATGGCCTTGACCAGCTGCCGGTCCTCGTCGAAAAACTCCTCGCGGAGCAGGATCCTGTCATCACGGAGATAGAGCCGCTGCATCCCCCAGACCACCGGGGCGGCGGGCTTCGGCACCGAGCGGATCACGTAGACCTTGTGGCCGTCCGACTCCTTGACCGATTCGAGCGTGTGGTTGTAGTCGTCGATGATGCTGTCCGACTTGGCAAGGTCGTTGTTGGAAAAATCGGAACCCATCCACGCCTGGGACATCATGGATGGCGGCAGCTTGATCACCCGGTTGACCTTCGGGTTGTAGGTCCACATCTCTCGCCCCTTTTTGAGCGTTCCGTTGCCCTTGTCCTTGGCCGGCGCGGTTATGAAAAACAGGCTGTCCTTGGTCCCCTTGGTCCAGGCTTCGATGGTCATGGTCCGTTCCCAGTCCGGCCGGTGGATGGTCATCACCACCTTTGCCGTCGAAGCGGTGCCGCGGTAATAGTCGATAGCCTTCTTCACCAGCGCCTCGGCGTCAGGCGCGTCCTTGGCTGACGACACACCGGGCGCCGACGGAAACAGCAGGGCCAGGAAAACAATGAGATACAATTTTTTCAGCAGCATGCCATACCTCCAGGATTTACGTGTCGCGCTTAAAAATCACCCATGAAAGGCCAGTAGTCAAGGGAAAATTTTCATCCGCACTATTTCCGGCCCCATCCCTCGTTCATGTTTTTCGCCCTTTCTTTTTTATCTTCATACTTCATACTTGTTTTGTTGCTTCACACTTCCTTTCCCCCTATTGTGGCCGGCTCGAAAAGCTGCTACAACAGACCGCAAAGAACACGAGCGCTCATACCGATTATTTGCAGGAACCTTTTCATGGACACATCCCCCCTTCCCATCGATCCCGTGCTGCCGGAGCTGCTGCGCACGGTGGCCGGTTCGCCGAACACGGTCCTCATGGCGCCGCCCGGGGCCGGCAAGACCACCCGCGTGCCGCTGGCGCTGCTCGATCTGCCGGAACTGGCCGGCGGCCGCATCGTGATGCTGGAGCCCCGCCGACTGGCCGCGTTCAACGCGGCGAACCGTATGGCCGCCACCATCGGCGAGCAGGCCGGGGAAACGGTAGGCTACGCCATGCGCTTCGAACGGCGCGTGTCGCGCACGACCCGCATCGAGGTGGTCACCGAGGGGATCCTGACCCGCCGCCTGCAGCGGGACCCCTGCCTGGAGGGAGTGTCACTCGTGATCTTCGACGAGTTCCACGAGCGGAACCTCACGGCGGACCTGGCGCTGGCCTTCTGCCTGGAGGCGCAGCGGCTTGTGCGGCCCGACCTGAAGATCCTGGTCATGTCGGCGACCCTCCAGTGCGGTCCGGTCGCCACCCTGCTGGGCAATGCGCCGGTGGTCGTTTCCGAGGGACGTTCCTACCTGGTGGAGATCCGCTGGCTGGAAGAAAGCGGCCACCAGCCGCTGCCGGCGCGCATGGCCGGAGCCGTAAGGCAGGCCCTGGCGGAAACGGCGGGCGACATCCTCGCCTTTCTGCCCGGCGCCGGCGAGATCCGTGCCTGCCACGATCTGCTCCGGGATACGTTGATGGGCACCGCTACGGCGATCCACCCGCTCTATGGCGACCTCCCCTTTGCCGAACAGCAACAGGCCATCCTGCCCGGACCGCATCGTAAGGTGGTGTTGGCCACCAACATAGCCGAAACGAGTCTGACCATCGAGGGGGTGCGCGTGGTGGTGGACAGCGGCCTGTCCCGCACCCTGCGCCACGATTCCGGCACCGGCATGAACCGGCTGCTGACGGTGCGGGAGGCCCGCTCCTCGGCGGAACAGCGGGCCGGCCGGGCCGGCCGGCTTGGACCCGGCACCTGTTACCGGCTCTACGGCAGGCATACCTTCAATGCCATGACCGCCTTTCCGTTGCCGGAGATCCTGACGGCCGATCTCACCTCGCTGGTACTGGAACTGGCGGTCTGGGGAGTGCGCGACCCGGCGGACCTGGCATGGCTCGACCCGCCACCCGAGGCGGCCGTTGCCGCGGCCCGGGAGCTGCTCCGCGACCTGGGCGCCCTGGACCGGGACGGCAGGGTCAGCGCAACCGGGAAACGGATGGCGGAACTGCCGGTGCACCCCCGCATCGCCCGGATGCTGCTCCGGGGAGAAGAACTGGGGATCGCGGAAACGGCCGCGACCATCGGCGCCCTGCTCGCGGAGCGTGATATTTTCCGCTATGGTCCGGGCGAAACGGCCGGCCGCTGCGACTGCGACATCCTGGAACGCTGCGGGGCGCTGGCCGAACGGGGACAACGCGACCCGCGCATCCAGGCGGGTCCGGTTCGCGCCGTCCGGCGCACCGCGTCCCAGCTCGCGCGGCTTATGGAAGCATCCGCCACCGCCTTGCCGCAATCGCCACCCACGATCGACGACGACGCCCGCCTTCTGCTCGCGGCCTACCCGGACCGGGTTGCCCGGCAGCGGGAGGACGGCAATGACCGGTACCTGCTTGCCAACGGCCGCGGCGCCCGTCTTTCCCGCAAGAGCGGGGTCGGCAGCCGTCCCTGGATCCTGGCGGTGCAGGTGGATGCCGGAGAACAGAAAGACGGCCTCATCCACCAGGCCTGCACCCTCGATCCGGAACAGGTCCGCGCTGAATGCGGCAACCGGATCACACTCGAACGGCGCGTTGCCTGGGATAACGGACAGGAACGGGTCATGGCCTGGGAAGAGGAGGCGTTCGGGGCGCTTGCCCTTTCCCGGCGGCAGGCGACAGCCACGGACGACGAAGCGGTCCCGCTGCTGCTCCGGGTCATCGAAAGCTCCGGCCTGGCCATGCTCGACTGGAACAGGGAAGCCTGTCGCTTTCGCGGCCGGGTTCGCCTTGTACGCCGGGCGTTTCCCGAGGAACCCTGGCCCGACCTGGACGACGGACCCCTCCTGGTCACCCTTGCCGACTGGCTCACGCCCTGGCTCCATGGCGTCCGGAGTCGGCGCGACCTGGCCTGCATCGACCTGCCCGCCGCGCTCCGCGCCCTGCTCACCGGGGACCAGGTCCGTCTCCTGGAGGAGCGGGCGCCGACCCACGTCACCGTGCCGAGCGGCAGTCGCATCGAAATCGACTACGTAAGCGGCGACGAACCGTTCCTGGCAGTAAAATTGCAGGAGATGTTCGGTTGCGGTGACACCCCGACCATTGCCGGTGGCCGGGTAACGCTTCTGCTGCACCTGCTCTCCCCGGCCCGACGGCCGGTGCAGGTGACGCGCGACCTGAAAGGGTTCTGGAAAAGCGGCTACCGGGAGGTGAAGCGGGAACTCAAGGGACGCTACCCCAAGCATCCCTGGCCGGACGACCCGTGGAATGCAGTGCCGACCTCGCGGACAAAGCGTATGATGCAGAAAAAATGACAGGAACTGCCGGTAATAACCACCAAGCCTGACATAAAACCGGATCGAGCACTAATGTAAGGGTGCGGAAAGGGTTGAAGGAGTGAAAGGGATGATCAAAAGAGGGAATACTGAAAACAAGGAGACAGCGCCCCGGCCCGGCTTTGCCGCCAGGAGCGCATCGATGCTGTTGCTTGTGGCCCTGGCCGGCTGCTCCGGGCCCATGCTGGTCACTGAATACATGGACGGCATGGAAACGGGCGAGGAAACGGTTGTTTATGACGACAAGGGGCACCCGGTGATAACTTCGGAAACCGGCAGCGTGGATGACCCCTACGCGGAACCCTATTCCATCGACAAGGAGGATTTCCGCCCGAATACACCAGGGGTAGTACCGGATTGAGCCCTGGTCGCCCCCGGCAACACCTTCCCCTTCTTTCTAGCGGGGGTTAAAAAACGTAGGGGCAAACCTTGTGTTTGCCCTCTGAATGGGCGATCACAAGGATCGCCCCCTACTTTTCCATACCTATCGCCTGGCTGTCTTCTTGAGCTTTCTCGTCTGGCATGAGCCGATCCAGTAATTGTTCCACTCGCTGACGGTTACCTCGCTGTCGCGGTTCGGGTCCATGTCGGCGAACCAGATGATGACGCTCTGGACATATTCCTTCGCGGTCAGCTTGCCATCATGGTTGTCGTCGGCATCATGGAAACGCACGGTCCAGAGTGCCACGCATTCGCCGCTCGACACCGTGCCGTCCCGGTTGGTGTCCATTTTCCTGAACTGCGGCTGCTTGTTGCCCCGGACTGCGCTACGCCCTTTCTTCGGCGTGTCGCCGCACCAGTAGGCCACGTACTCCCGGACGTCGACCAGACCGCTGCCGTCGGTATCCATGGCCCTGTGGATGCCGCCCATCCCCGCCTCCATTTCGTCAATGTTCAACCGTCTGTCGCTGTTTTGGTCCATACCGATAAAGCGTTCTGTCGCAAAGCTTTTCGCTTCGCCGCAGCTGATCGCTCCGTCCCGGTCGGCATCACCCTGCATGCATGCCATGGGTTCCGCGGCATGGACGCCGAGGGCGCCGACTACGAGCAGGCCGAGGGAAAAAGATAGCCCGAGAATAGAGATTTTTTTCATTACTGACCTCCTTGGTTTAACATCACACTGTTTTCTACACTAGAAGCATGTTTCTTCCTTGTCAAGTGCTACGCCCTCTTTCCGCTTCCCGGGTTCCCCTACAGGTGTTCGGATTCGTTTTCCGCGGTATACGCCTGATGGAGCTTGACGGGATGCGTTCCCCGGCCCCTGATGCGGAGATTCAACATTTCCACGCCGACCGAAAAGGCCATGGCAAAGTAGATATATCCTTTGGGAATATGCATACCCAACCCGTCGCCGATGAGAGCGACCCCGATGAGAATGAGGAAACTCAGGGCCAGGATCTTGATGGTGGGATTGCGATCGACAAAGGCGCTGACGACTCCCGAATACAACATCATGAAGCCGACGGCGATAACCACGGCCGTTACCATGATCGACAGCTGCCGTGCCATTCCGATGGCGGTGATGATGGAATCAAGGGAGAACACGATGTCCAGGAGCATGATCTGGACGAGGATGCCGGCAAAAGAGACAGCCGCCCGTGCCGAAGAACTCCCTTCCTCACCCTCCAGCTTGTCGTGGATTTCGAGGGTGCTCTTGCCGAGCAGGAACAGGCCGCCCAGGATGAGTATCAGGTCGCGGCCCGAGATTGGCCGTTCGAACACGCTGAACAGGGGAAAGGTCAACTTCATGAGCCAGACAAGGGAAAACAGCAGACCGATGCGGGTAAACATGGCCAGGCCCAGACCCATGACACGTGCCTTGTTCCGCTGGTGTTCGGGAAGCTTGCCCGCCAGGATCGAAATGAAGATAATGTTGTCGATACCGAGGACTATTTCCAGGGCGGTAAGGGTAATGAGGGCGAAAAGCGCCTGCGAGTCCGTGGGAAAGGGAATAACCATAGCTGTTTCTCCATAAAAGCGTATCGCTGCCATGCAGGGGGCGGCCATTCTGTAACCAGCGTTTCAACCCGCCCGGCACAGAGTCGAACATGGCGGAATTTAAGGCCCTTTCCTGCACCCTTTCGGCAAGGGAAGGATAACGATGCGCATCCTATACCGGAATCGTACGTTTGTAAACAGGCTAAATCGAGTGCTGCCGGCATGGTTTCCAGGTGGTTGTATTTTTATGAAAATTTCCATTTTGAGGCTATACTGGTTCTTGCGCTTCTTTTAACACTGTTTCGACTCCCGGCAGTGACACTTTCGCCGGAAATCGGATACCGAAAGGAGAAAATGATGAACTACGTGATAGTAGGCAACGGTATTGCCGCCAATTCCGCTGCCGAAGCCATCCGGCAGATCGATAAAAGCGGGGCGGTTACCATGCTGAGCCGAAGCCGGCACTACTTCTACTACGTCCCGGCACTGCCGGAATACCTTGCCGGTGAGAAAACCGTCAAGGATTTCACCCTGCACGACGGCGCCTGGTACGAGAAACACGGCATCGATCTGCGATTGTCAACGGAGATTGTCCGGGGTGATCCGACCGCGAAAACGGTGGAAAGCGCAACCGGCGAGGTTTTTCCCTACGATCGGCTGCTCCTCGCCACCGGCGGAAAGTCGTTTGTCCCTCCTATCCCCGGAGCAGACCAGGATGGCGTGATGACCCTTCGCACCATTGATGATGCCGACCGGATCCTGGAGCGTGTC
Organism: Geobacteraceae bacterium; assembly: GCA_040773465.1. Taxonomy (GTDB): domain Bacteria; phylum Desulfobacterota; class Desulfuromonadia; order Geobacterales; family Geobacteraceae; genus RPRC01. The sequence goes on from JAXGWF010000019.1 coordinate 25,304, forward strand.
AAAGGGATGCGGCGGCTGCTCGTGATCGGCGGCGGCCTCCTTGGGCTTGAAGCGGGCAACGGCCTGAGAAAGAGGGGTCTCGAGGTATCGGTAGTGGAGTCCTTTACGCGGCTGTTGCCCAGGCAGACCGATCCCGCCGCCTCGGCGCTTTTGCAGGAAGAACTGGAAGAGATGGGCTTCACCTTTTATCTCGATGCGAAAATTCGGGAAATCGTTCGCTCGGGAAACAGCTTCACCATACACATGAAGGAAGGTCCCGGGATCGAAACCGAAGGGGTGCTCCTGGTTTCCGCCGGGGTGCGCCCCGAAACGTCGCTGGCCGAGGCGCTCGGTCTCGAAATGGAACGGGGTGTCAAGGTTGATGACCGGATGGCAACGTCGCTGGCGGATGTCTTTGCCGCGGGCGACCTGGTGGAACACCGGGGACGGTATTACGGTATCTGGCCCGCGGCAACCGCCCAGGGAAGAGCGGCCGGCACGAACATGGCCGGAGGCGATGCGCGCTACGAAGGCACGATCCCTTCCAACAGGCTCAAGGTTGCGGGAATCAACCTCGTTGCCGCCGGCGAACTGGACGCGGAGGGGGCGCTGGACTCCGTGGTCCGGAAGAATGCACAGGAACGCATCTACCGCAAGCTGGTCCTGCGCAATAATGTCATTGTCGGTGCGGTGCTGCTCGGCGACATCGCCGGAGCCGATTATATCCAGTACGCAATGCAGAAAGAGATCGATATCTCGGGTCTGAAAGGCGAGATCATGGAGCCGGGCTTCGATTTCAGCCGGTTAAAAAGGGGATAAGGAATGAAAAGGCCCGTGGCGAACAAGCCACGGGCCTTTGTTATCCTGCATCCGCAATGCCTTCACGAATTCAGATTATGATAACGGCAGTAACCTTTACGGCCGGGGCGAATCAGTAGTTGAAGGCCTTGACCTCAAAGAACGCCTGGGGATGCTTGCACACCGGGCAGACCTGGGGCGCCACGGTACCCACGTGGGAATGACCGCAATTCCGGCATTTCCAGGTTACGGATTCCGCTTTCTTGAAAACGGTACCTTCCTCGATTGCCTTGAGAATACGTTGATAGCGCTCCTGGTGCTCCTTCTCGATAGCGGCAATGGCCTCGAACATGAAGGAGATGTCCGCGAACCCCTCTTCCCGTGCCTCTTTCGCCATGCGCGGGTACATCTCGGTCCACTCGGCGTTCTCGCCGGATGCCGCCGCCTTGAGGTTTTCGATGGTGCTCTCGATGCCCATCAGGGCCTTCAGATGAAGCTTGGCATGCTCTTTCTCGTTGTCCGCGGTCTCCTGGAAAATCTCGGCCAGCTGCTCGTAACCTTCCTTCTTTGCCACGGAAGCATAGTAGGTGTACTTGTTCCGTGCCTGGGACTCGCCCGCAAACGCCTCGAGAAGATTTTTTTCCGTTTTCGTTCCTTTGAGATCAGCCATGATTTTCTCCTTCCGGGTATTTTGTATATGTTTTGTATTTGGTAAATTATACCAAATAAAAATATGTGTCAATAATTTTTTAAAAAAATTTTTGTGCCCGGAAATGCTTGGGAAGATTAAGGGGTAAGGGATAAAGGCAGTTTTTAGTTTTGAGTTGGACAACAAGCCAGATTCGGCAAAGAAGTAGAGAGCACATAAAATTCTGCACCCTGAAATACAATGGAGAAGCAAGAGAACCTGGTGCCCGCATCGAGGTTTCCAGGTATACTCTATATCAGTGTCATTCCCGCTGAAACGGCAAATCATCGGCGAGGAAGGTCGCCAAGGAGACTGCCATGAGATTCGCGGCAATCGTTTTCCCGCTTTTGAACGGTCTGTTTTAAAGGAGGTTTCCCATGAGTTGCTCTGAACGCTTCCCCGGACCCGGTGAGTGCGCCGAAATGATAAAGAAGGCCGGTTCCGTAGTGGCACTGACCGGGGCCGGCATTTCGACCTCGGCAGGGATTCCCGATTTCAGGGGACCGCGGGGTCTCTATGTAACGCGACGCTACGACCCTGACCTGGTCTTCAACATAGACCATTTCCACAGGGACCCGCTGCACTTTTACGAGTTTACCCGGGATTTCATTCAAATGACCAAGGATATCCGGCCTACCTTCGCCCACCGTGCCCTTGCCGCACTGGAAGCGAATGACCTGCTCGACGGGGTCATCACCCAGAACATCGATGCCCTCCACCACCTGGCCGGGTCGCGGCGGATCATCGAACTGCACGGTTCCTACTGGACGGCTTCCTGCACGAAATGCACACAGGGCGGAATCCGCGGTGCAACCGGGGAATGGTGGGACGAGGCGGTACGGACGGGCCCCAACGCACCGATCGTCAACTGCTCCTTCTGCGGAGGGGTTATCAAGCCGGACGTGGTCTTCTTCGGCGAGGCAGTGAACGGTTTCGAGGCGGCGGCAACCATGGTTGCCCAGTGCAATCTGCTGCTGGTGCTCGGCTCGTCGCTGACCGTGTACCCGGCCGCCATCCTGCCTTCGTTGGCGGCCGGCAAGGTCATGGTGGTGAACCGGGGCAACGTCATGTTGGAACCGGCTTCGGGCCGCTACTTCATAGAAGAGGATCTCAATGATTTTTTCCGTGCGGTTTTCGAAGAACTCGGCTTGACGGTACCGTAAAAGAGCAGGACCGGTCGCAACTGCGGCACGGTCACGACAGCAGCTTGACCACCAGCACCCGCAGGTCCCCGTCGCCGCTGTTCTTCCATCCCCGCATTACCCCCGCCGCCACTTCGATGACCGTGTCGGTTGAAATTGTCGCGGTCTCGTCACCCACTTCCAGTTCGCCCGTGCCGGCCAGAACGTAAAAAGCCACATCGAAGGGATTGGTATGCTTCTCCAGGATCTCGCCGGGCTTCAGGGTCAGGTGAATCAACTCGCAGTCGCTCCTGACAAGCATTTTACGGGCATCGATGTTGATGGGTACCTGTTCCGCGGTTTTCAGCTCGGTCTTTTTCATATCCAGATGCTCCTCTCAGCGTGTCTTGTTCTTCGAAAAAATCCTTCAGGGAAATTACCCGTTCCATAGAACGTAGGAGGCAACCCCCTAGCCCCCTCCTTGCAAGGAGGGGGAATAGAGTAGTGGCCCCCTTCCTAATCAAAGAAGGGGAAATAAAGGAATGATCCTCTCTTTAACAGGGAGGAAAAATGCAGTAGTGCTCCCCTCCTATTTCAGGAGGGGTTGGGGGTGGTAAAGGTTTCTTTCCGACAAAGCGCCTCGAAGCCGGCATACGATACTGATCAGTTGCCATACGTGGTGTAAATCCATTTCCAGGAATCGTGCAGTTCCGGGATTGCCGCCGACACGTGGACCGTCGGCACCGGGCTGTTGGAGATATTCACCGTGTCCGTGGTCGGCACGAGGCCGACCCATGGTTTTGCACCGGCACTGCTGAACGCGTCGAAGGCAACCTGAGAGTTGGCAAAGGGCACCAGGTCGTCGTTGACATTATGGTAGAGACGGATCGGCACATCAGGAACCCAGTTCCGGTAGGTGTCGTTTTCCATCAGGTAGCCGTAGACCGCGGAGGTTGTGTTTTGCATGTCGCTGATGAACTGGCTGGTCAGGACAGTTTTCGGAACGATCAGGCTCACCGGATCATAACTCATCCCCATGGCGATATTTATGTCCTCGCCGGTGCTCTTGCCGTCGAACAGGGGCGGCAACGTACTGTTATATGGCGGAACCATGGTATAGTCGGGACTCAGCAGCGGATCCCGGTAGACGCTGTAGTAGCTCGACAGAAGGAACGGCAGGAAATACGGCGCCTTGAAAGTCGTGTCCTGGAGGATCAGGGGACGCATGGTCCCGGACAGGTCATGAGGCCCCGACAGGGGAGCCGAAGCGGTGACCGTGAATTCGGCGGCGGCGTGCTGTTGCAACTCCCTGGTGGCGGCCAGGGTTACGAAGCCGCCTTCCGAGTAACCCATCAGGAACAGCTTGCCGTTCCAGGTGCAGGGCGGCGTAAACAGGTTGACGGAACCGTCCAGGGCGTCACGGGTAGCGCGCAGCATGTCCACCACCTGTACAGCCAGGGTTTTCGCGTGCACAAACGGTTGCGTATTGGTGTTGATTCCCATTCCCTCGTAATCCGGCATTGCCACGCCGTAGCCGGTCATTGCCATGGCAATGGAGAAGAGGACTTCGGGATAATCGAGCGGATCCGCGCCGACACTCAGGAAGCCGGAAGGCGCCAGGGCGCTGCAAGGTTCCGTTCCATGCTGGTACATCATGATCGGGACACTGGGTTGCGAAGAATTAACCTGCCGGGGAAGAATCACCAGGCCGCTCAGCATGACGGTCGATCCATCGGCGCCGGTCGAGGGGTAGCGCACCTTGTGCAGTTCGACATCGTAGGCGGCATGGGCCATGATGTCACTGAAATACTCGAAAAATTTGATCCAGTCGTCGCTGTTCTCCGGGTTCTGGGCAAGCCGGTCGTTAACCTGGGCATTGATGCTGGCGATGAACTCTTCATTATTCAGAACAATACGCGGGCCGAACAGGACGGACTGGGATGTGTACAGGATTGGTTGCTGACTGTCCGACCCTCCTCCGCATCCTGCTGCCAGCAGGATGAAGGCCAGCATCAGCAGGGTTACGATCTTGCGAATACCAGGGTTCATGATGTCTCCTCCTTGCCGTATTTAACGTTTAGCAGTGCATTACATCACGTGCGCGAAGCGTTTCGTTTCAGTGTATCTCAAAAATCGATGATTTCACCTGAATGCGCGTCGAAAAATATTTAAGGCTAAGGCTCTCCTCCGGCCGGGTCTCGGAAAAATTGCTGCGGATTCTGGCACAATTAATGGTTGACGGTCTTATGAAACTTCCGTCACAGCATCCCGCGGGCACTGAAACTGACGAAATCGCCGTCGCCGATGATTATATGGTCGAGCACGGCCACGCCCATCAGTTCGCCCGCCTCTTTCAGGCGGCGGGTGATCTCCCGGTCTTCCCGGCTCGGGGTCGGGTCGCCGGACGGATGGTTATGGACCAGGATGATGGCGGCGGCGGAGTCGCGCACCGCCGGGCTGAAAACCTCGCGGGGGTGAACGATGCTCTGGTTGAGGGAACCTTCGGAAATCCGCACCTCCCGGATAATGCGGTTCTTGCCGTCCAGGAGCAGGGTAATGAAGTATTCTTTGCGACGGTCGCGGAAAGAGTAGTGAAAATGCCGGTACACCTGCTCAGGTGAGGTGAATCGCTCGCCGTTTGCCAACCGGTCTGTGTTGAGGCGGGCGCCCATCTCCAGGGCGGCCTTGATGGCGGTCGCCTTGGCCGGGCCGTTTCCCCTGGTGCGGCATATCTCGGCAACGGTCGCTGCCGCGAGAGCACGAAGGCTGCCGAAATCCAGCAGCAGTTGGCGACCGATGTCCACGGCGCTCTGTTTCGTCACCGGGTCGCCGGTTCGTATGACCAGGGCAAGAAGTTCCGCGTCGCTCAGTGATGACGCACCCTGTTTCAGCATCTTCTCCCGCGGCCGTTCGTCTTCCGGCCAGGCCTTGATTCCGCCTTTCATCCGTCTTCCTCCCCCCCCGATCATGCCGCACAAAATTACAGAAAACTAATTTTTCTGTTTTTAGCATGAAACGTTCCGTGAAGGAAGGCAGTTTTTAGTTTTGAGTGTTGAATTTTAAAAAATAAAGAAAAGAAATAATGCCCCCGCAATGATGCGGTAGACGCCGAAGGGGATAAAGGTATGGTTGGCGACGAAGCGGATCAGCACCTTGATGCCGATGATGGAAAAGATGAAGGAAACGACGAAACCGATCAGCAGGTTGTCCCAATCGCCGCCCCGGAAGGCCGCGCTATTCTTGTAGACATCGTAGCAGGTGGCGGCGAGCATGGTGGGCAATGCCAGCAGGAAGGAGAATTCGGCCGCGGCGGTGCGGTTCATGCCGCACAACAGGCCGCCGATGATGGTGGCGCCGGAGCGGGACACGCCCGGGATCATCGAAACGCACTGCACGAGGCCGATGGTAAAGGCGGTGCGATAGCTGACATCGCCGGCATCCTCGATGGCGGGCCTGTGATTCTTCAGGTAGTATTCCATGGCGAAGAAGGCGAGGCCGCCGATAATGAGCGAAACACTGACCACCGAGGCATCGAAGAGGTTCTTCACCAGCTTGTAGAGCGTCAGGCCGATGATGCCGGTGGGAAGAAAGCCGAACGCCAGTTTCAGCAGCAGGTCCGAGCGGGCGACGAGCTTTCGCCAGTAGAGACAGGCAACCGCGAGAATAGCGCCGAGCTGGATCGCTACCTCGAAGACCTTGTGGGCCTCGGTCTGGGGCAGGCGAAGCAGTTCCGACGTCAGGATCAGGTGTCCCGTCGAGGAAACCGGCAGAAATTCCGTCAACCCTTCCACGATGCCCAGTATGATTGCCTCTATGCCTGTCACGACAACTCCCGAAATATCCTCGTGCTGGAATGAATAATAATCGCTCCGCACAATACTGGAAGGCGCAAGGGAAATGCAAGGGGAAATGAGACCGGTACGCCAACCGACACACGGATGTAACATTTTTTATAGGCTGTGATATAAAAGTATGGTATCTATACTAGGTTTATAATTTGCCGGACCTCCGGGTGCGGGCATTGGAGGAACCTACATGTTCGGACTGATACCCAAGGAAGAAAAATTTTTCGTCCTTTTCAAAGACCTGGCGCGGAACATCGTGTCAGGCGCACAGCTTTTCAAGGAGATGCTCGACGATTTCAGCGACCCGGTGGCCAGCCAGAAACAGATAAAACAGGTCGAGCACAACGGCGACATCCTTACCCACGACATCGTCAAGAAGCTGAACAAGAGCTTCATTACCCCCTTTGACCGGGAGGACATTTACGCCCTGTCAGGAGCGCTGGACGACATTCTCGACCTGATCGATGCCTGCTCCCAGCGCTTTGTCATGTACAACGTGGAGCAGCCTACTTCGACCGCAAAGGAGATGGCATTCCTGATCCTCAAGTCATGCCAGTCGCTGGAAGGGGCGGTTTCGCTGCTCGGCGGCAACCTGGAGCAGATCAACCGCTATTGCGTGGAGGTCAACTCCCTGGAAAACGAGGCGGACCGGGTCTGCCGCGAGGCAATCAGCCGCCTGTTCGACGAGGAAAAGGATCCGATACAACTCATCAAGTGGAAAGAGATCTACGAAACTCTGGAGCGAGCCTGCGACAAGTGCGAGGATGCCGTCAATATCCTGGAAAGCGTGGTTCTGAAAAATGCTTGATACTACGGTGATAATGCTTTTCCTTGTCATCGCGGCGGCGTTGCTTTTCGATTTCATCAACGGCTTCCATGACACGGCGAATGCCATTGCCACCTGCATTTCGACCCGGGCACTCACCATCCGGACGGCAATCGTCATGGCCGCTTCCCTCAACTTTGCCGGCGCCATGATTTCCACCAAGGTGGCAAAGACCATCGGCAAGGGAATCGTCGATCCTTCCGACGTCACCCAGATGGTGGTACTTGCCGGCATCATCGGCGCCATTATCTGGGATCTGATAACCTGGTATTACGCTCTGCCGTCTTCCTCGTCCCACGCCATCATCGGCGGGATCATGGGGGCTGCCGTTGCCCATGCCGGGATGGCGTCGCTCCACGGCGCCGGACTGCAGAAGATCATCCTTGCCCTGATCCTTTCCCCCATCGTCGGCATCGTTGTCGGATTTTTGTTCATGGTGGGGATGATGTGGACGTTCCGCAACAAGTCACCGTATACCTTAAACAAGGGATTCAGAAAGCTCCAGGTTCTGTCAGCCGCTTCCATGGCTTTCTCCCATGGTACCGCAGACGCGCAGAAATCAATGGGTGTCATTACCATGGCCTTGGTAAGTTACGGCGCTCTCGATACCTTTGCGGTTCCCACCTGGGTCAAAATTGCCTGCGCCGTGGCAATGGCGGTCGGCACGGCGGTCGGCGGCTGGCGCATTATCAAGACGGTCGGCCACGATTTCGTCAAGCTGCAGCCGGTACATGGCTTTTGCGTCGAAACCGCCTCGGCGGGGGTCATTCTCGGCGCGTCCGCCATCGGCATGCCCACCAGTACCACCCATGTCATCACGTCTTCCATTCTCGGGGTCGGCCTTTCAAAGCGACTCTCTGCGGTAAACTGGACGATCGCCTACCGGATAGTCTGGGCCTGGATACTGACAATACCGGCTTCCGCCATAGTTTCCTTCATCACCTATCAAACCCTGAGTCCATTTTTGGGGCAGTAAACCTTGGATTGAAAAAAATAAAAAGGGCAGGGCGCATAGGCCTGCCCGTGTCGGGTACTCGTAGGGGCAGACCCGTGTGTCTGCCCACTATCGGGCGAACACCCAGGTTCGCCCCTACTCCAGTTCCTCTCCGGTCTCCTCCATCTCTTCGGTAAGATAACCGAGGGTTTCGTCCTTGCGACGAAAACGGACGATGAGATAGTAGATTACGGCATAGGAAACAAGGGCGGCCGCGAAGCCGAAAATCGACGTACCGATCAGCAGCGGCAGCCCATGGGATGCCAGTAGTTCGATGGCATACGCCAGGGACAGGTCTTTCAATATGATTTTTTCGGGCTGCTGGCCGAGGATATGCTCGCCGAGCCGGTAGCTGGCCATGAGAACCGGCACCACCGTCAACGGGGTATTCACCCAAGCCCCGGTCAGACAGGTAATCTTGTTGATGCGCAGGAGAAAAGCGGCGGCGATCGCCAGGGGAGTATGTATCCCGAAAAAGGGGGTAAAGCTGATGAATACCCCGACCGCGAAGCCCATTGAAATGTGCCCCGGATGGCTGTCCAGCGATAACAGCATGCGGATTCTTTTTTTCCACTTCTCCCTGTCGAACAAAAACCCCTCCTGCAAAACCCATAGAGTCTAAAGTCCCGGCACTCTCTTGTCAACCGATTTCCCGGTCACGGTTTTCTTGACATCTCCCCCTATTGGTTATACATGAAAAGAGGCTCCTGATTGAAATCGGGAATCTTTCAACACGCTCCAGACCCTTGCAGGAGGTCAGACGGTGAAGGTATTCATTCTGGTGGTATCGCTGCTGATACTGTTTCCAACCCTCCTGTCCGCCCAGGACCGGGCCGTCACCCTCAAGGAAGCGGTACGCCTGTCCCTTGCCCGCAACAACCTGGTGAAAGCAGCCGAATACCGGGAAACCGCGGCTCGTCACGGCCTCGCCGCCAGCCGCGACCGCTTCCTGCCCCGCATCTTCCTCGACGAAAATTTCACGGCATCCAATGCGCCGACCCGCGTTTTCATGATGAAGCTCGACCAGGGCCGTTTTACCGAAAACGATTTCCAGGTCGACCGACTGAACCATCCCTCCTCCACCACCGATTTCCGCACCGCCTTTACCCTGGAACAGCCGTTGCTCGACTTGGGCATCGTTTTCGAAGCGGCCAAAACGGAAAAGGAAGCGGAGCAACAGGGCTTCGCCCTCCAGCGGCAACGGCAAGAGGTCGCCTTTGCCGTGTTCGGCTCCTACCTCGAAGTACAGCGGGCACGGGCGCTGCATGCCGCCGCGGAGCAGGCAGTAATCGACGCGGCGGAGCACCTGCGGCTGGCACGGGTGCGCGGCACGGCCGGCATGGGGCTCAAGTCAGACGAACTGCGTGCCGGAACATACCTGGCGGAGATGGAGCAGCAGCGCATCACGGCCAGAAATAACGTGACACTGGCAGGATTGCGACTGGCCCTGGCAACCGGCGCACCGGAAGGGGAAACCCTGGACATCAGCGAGCATCTGTCCGGCGCGTCCCTGGAAAACACCACCGAGGATTTCGTGACCACGGCCCTGGCAAACCGCCCGGATCTGAAGGAATTGGAAAAAAACACGGAAAAAGCCGGGGTCGGGGTCAAACTCGCCGGCAGCTCTTTCCTGCCGACCCTGTACGGTTCCGCTGCATACCAGATGAACGACCGGGATCTCCCTTTCGGACGGGACAACGACTCCTGGATTGCCGGGGTACAGCTCCGTTGGGAGCTGTTCGACGGTTTGCGTCGCTTTGACGAGCACGCCCGCGCCCGCGCCATGGAAAACTCCGCCCGGGAAGCGCTGACACAGTACCGGCGGGAGGTGGCGTTCCAGGTCCGGGAAAGCATGTTGCGTCGGGAGGAAGCGGAACAGCGGCTGGCAGTCGCCCGGGCCTCGCTCCGTCACGCGGAAGAGGGGGTGCGGCTCGTCGCCAGGCGGTTCGAAAACTCTCTCGCGACCCTCGTGGACCTGCTCGATGCCCAGACCGCCCTGAACAGGGCGCGGGCCGCGGTGGTGGAAAACGAAAGCGACTATGTCCTGGCAACCGGTCGGGCCTGGTACCGTGCCGGGATATTTCTGCGGGAGGTCATGAAATGAAGATACTGTCGGCAGCGAGTGCATGGCTGATCGTGGCGGTTCTCGCCTGCACCTTCGGATGTTCGCGGGATGACGCGGTGAACCACGAACCGCCCCCTGTCATCAAAGGCCTGACCCTGGCAAAAGTGACCTACGTCGCCATTCCCGAACAATTCGAGGCATCTGGCACGGTGAAGGCGAAAAACAGCATCCACCTGGCGGCCCGCATCCCCGGAACCGTGACGGGAATTTTTGCCCGGGAAGGTGATCGCGTTCAACGCGGCAGTCTGCTGGTTACACTCGAGGCATTGGAAAATACCGCCGAGGCCGCCGAAGCCGGGCATGCCGTGGCCGAGGCCCTGGCCCGCAAGAAGCTGGCCGATGTAACCTATGAACGGTTTTCCCGGCTTTTCGAGGAACAGGCGGTAACCCGCCAGGAACTGGATACCCGCCGGGCCGAACGTGACATGGCCGACCGTGCGCTGGCTCGGGCACGGGCCGCGGCACGGGCAGCGGCAGCAGTGGCTGGTTATACCCGGATTACCGCGCCGATGTCCGGCATTGTCACCTCCCGGCCGATTGATCCGGGCAGCAACGTTTTTCCCGGCATGACGTTGATGACCATCGACGGCGACGGCGGCTACCGCCTCGAAGTAGCGGTCCCTGAATCACTCCAGGGAAAAGTTGCCATTGGCGCGACGGTACCGGTCTTCCTGGATGACAGCGCTGAAGGTGTCGTCGGGACGGTGGCGGAGGTCGTTCCCCGGGTCGACCCCGGCAGCAGGACCTTTATCGTGAAACTGGATATCCCCGCAACCGGAACGCGAACTGGAAGGTTCGGCCGCGCCCGGCTGCCCGTGGGTGAAAAGCAGGGGCTCCTGGCGCCGAAAACCGCGGTGCTGGAACGGGGCCAGCTGACCTACCTCTGGGTGGTCGACCAGGCGGACATCGCCCGCATGCGCCTGGTGAAAACGGGCGCCGGCCATGCCGAGCAAATCGAAATCCTCGCCGGCCTTTCCGCCGGAGAGCGAATCGTGGTCGGCGGCACCGGAAAGGTGAGCGACGGAGCGAAAATCAGTGAAAAGCAGGATTAAGGATTGAAGGGGTAAGGAGTATGGCAGTTTTAAGTTTTGTGTGTTGAGTTTTTAGTTGAATTCTTTGTGCGCGTTGTTGATTCTCTCTGTGGCCTCTAGCGTAGGCACGAGCGGGTGAGAGACAAAGCAGTTTTGAGTTTTTAGTTTTTTCCTTCCTTTGGAGTTTTCATGGACAAGCTCGGCCTGGCCGGCAAAATAGCCCGTGCTTTCATCGATTCGAAGCTGACGCCGCTGATCGTCGTCGCCTCGCTGCTCCTCGGCCTGTACGCGGTGCTGGTGACCCCGCGGGAGGAAGAACCGCAGATCGTGGTGCCGATGATGGACATCTACCTGCCGCTTCCCGGATCGACCCCGAAGGAAGTCGAGGAACTGGCGGTCAAGCCCCTCGAATGCAAGATGTGGGAGATCTCGGGGGTGGAGTACGTCTATTCCATGAGCTCTCCCGGCATGGGGATCATTACCGTGCGCTTCCTGGTGGGCGCCGACATGGAAACGTCCCTGGTCAAGCTCTACAACAAGGTGATGAGCAACCGGAACCTCCTGCCGCCCGGCGCCGGCCAGCCGCTGGTTTCCCCCCGGTCCATCGACGATGTGCCGATCGTGACCCTCACCCTCTGGTCGGAGCGCTATGATCACCATACCCTGCGTCGCGTTGCCCGCGAACTGTGCGACGAGCTGAAGAAGAGCCTGGACGTGGGCGAAACCGGGATCACCGGCGGCCTCCGGCGGCAGCTGAAGGTGCGGCTCGATTCCTGCAGGCTGGCCGCGTACGGGATGTCGCCGCTCCAGGTGATCGGCGCTTTGGAGAAGGGAAACGTTGCGGTCCGTTCCGGGGACTTTCCTGAAAACAACCGGGATTACCTGGTAACCGGCGGCGAGTTCCTCGGCGATGCGGCATCGGTGAAGCGGCTGGTGGTGAACGTCCACGACGGCCGGCCGGTCTATCTCGCCGACGTGGCCGATATCCGGGACGGACCGGAAGAGCCGGACCAGTACCTGTTCTTCGGCATGGGACCGGCCGCTGCCGTAAAAGGAATTGCCCCGCCTGAGTCCGCGAGGCAACCTGGCCGGGGCGTTTCCGGCGCAGTCACCACCGGCCTCGATGCGAAGGCGAAATGGCGCGACTTTCCGGCGGTCACCGTATCAGTCGCCAAGCGGAAGGGAGCCAATGCCACCTGGGTTGCAGAGGACCTGCTGCAGCGGGTGGAATCGCTGAAAGGCACGATGATCCCCGCGGATATCCAGGTGACGGTGACCCGCAACTACGGCGAAACCGCCCGCGACAAGAACAACGAACTGCTGTTCCACATGTTCCTTGCCGCCATCTCGGTGACGATTCTCATCGCCGTGTTCATGGGCTGGCGGGCCGGGGCCGTGGCCGCCATCGCCATCCCCGTCACCCTCGCCCTGACCCTGTTCGTCTTCATGCTGCTCGGCTATACGCTGAACCGGATTACCCTGTTCGCCCTGATCTTTTCCATCGGCATCCTGGTTGACGACGCCATCGTGGTGGTGGAGAACATCCACCGCTACTTCACCACCACCCGCTTCAACCCCCTGGAGGCGGCGATCCGGGCGGTGGACGAGATCGGCAACCCGACGGTGCTGGCTACCTTCGCGGTCATCGCCTCGATCCTGCCGATGGGCTTCGTCGGCGGACTCATGGGACCGTACATGCGGCCGATCCCGGTAGGAGCGAGCATGGCCATGCTCTTCTCGATGCTCATCGCCTTCATCGTTACACCCTATTTCGCGGTCCGCTTCATGAAGGGCCAGTCCCATTTCGGCAGCGACGATCCGGCCGGGGATTCGCGGCTTACCCGCTTCTACCGCACGGTGATGGGCAAACTGCTCCATGACCGGAAGGTGCGGAACGGCTTCCTTGCCGGGGTCGTGGTGCTGCTCCTGGTTTCGGTGAGCCTGCTGTTTTTCCGCATCGTCACCGTCAAGATGCTCCCCTTCGACAACAAGAGCGAACTGCAGGTAATCGTCGACGCGCCCAGCGGCACCGCTCTCGAAGAAACGGCACGGCTGTCGGCCGAGATGGGCGACGCCCTGCGCGCCGTGCCGGAAGTGACCGATTTCCAGACCTACATCGGCACCAGCGCGCCCTTCAACTTCAACGGCCTGGTGCGTCACTACTACCTGCGGCGCGGCGCCAACCTGGCCGATATCCAGGTCAACTTCGTCGGCAAAGGCGACCGCTCCGACCAGTCCCACGATATCGCCAAACGCATCCGGCCGATGCTGAAAAAGATTGCCGACTGCTACGGCGCCCGCGTCAAGGTAGCCGAAATCCCACCCGGGCCGCCGGTGCTTTCCACCCTGGTGGCCGAGGTGTACGGACCCGACCAGCAGACCCGCATCGACATCGCCCGCCGGATCAAGAAGATCTTCGCCAAAACCCCCGGCGTGGTGGACGTGGACTGGTACCTGGAGGACGACCAGCCCCGCTATACCTTTGCCGTGGACCGGGAAAAGGCCGCCCTGTCCGGTGTCTCCGTGGACGACGTGGTGCGGACCCTCCGGGTCGCCCTCGGCGGCATGGACGCAGGGCTCCTGCACCTGCCGCAAGAAAAGGAGCCGGTAGCGATCAACGTGAGACTGCCCGTTGACCGGCGCAGTTCGCTGGAGGCGCTCGCCGCCGTTTCCGTGCCGTCGCCGTCGGGGAGCATCCCTCTTTCCCAGCTGGTTCGCGTCAGCCGGGGAATCGAGGACACGAGCCGCTATCGCAAAAACCTGAAAAACGTGGTCTACGTGATCGGGGACGTGGCCGGCGAAATCGAAGCACCGGTCTACGCCATCATGCAAATGGGCAAGGAAATCGAAAAGATCGAGCTTCCCGACGGCTACCGGATCGGGCAACTGGCAGCCCGGCAGCCGTGGAGCGAGGAGCGGCCGGCCATCAAGTGGGACGGTGAATGGCATATCACCTACGAGGTCTTCCGCGACCTGGGCATCGCCTTCGCCGCGGTCATGATTCTCATCTACGTGCTGGTGGTAGCCTGGTTCCGCAGCTTCACCACGCCGCTGGTGATCATGGCGCCCATTCCCCTGACCCTGATCGGCATCCTGCCGGGGCATGCCCTGTTCGGCGCCTTCTTCACCGCCACCAGCATGATCGGCTTCATCGCCCTGGCCGGGATCATCGTCCGTAACTCCATTATTCTCATCGATTTTGCCGAGCTGAAGCGCCGGGAGGGACTCCCGCTGGACGCAGCGATCATCGAGGCGGGAGCGGTACGGTTCCGGCCCATGCTCCTGACCGCCGCCGCCGTGGTGGTGGGCAGCTTCGTTATCGTTTTTGATCCGATTTTCCAGGGGCTGGCCCTGGCTCTCATGTGCGGCGAGATCGCCTCCACCACCCTATCACGGGTGACGATACCGGTTCTCTATTACCTGGTGGAACGGCGGAAAGAAAAAGGCAAGGATGAAGTATGAAATTCTCATAACCCGAAGACATCACGTATTCAGCCATGTGATTTTCTCTAGACACCTTGAAAGGATAGTTTCATGAACCGTTACCGTATCACCATTTTGTGCGAAAACACCGTCGGCCCCATTTCCGGAACACTTGGCGAACACGGCTTTGCCGCCCTTATCGAGGGAGACGGACCGACCCTCCTCTTCGATACCGGCATGGGAGAAACACTGCTGCACAACGCGCTGCGCATGAACAAGAACCTGCGCCTGGTGGACCGGGTGATCCTGTCCCACGGCCATTACGACCATACCGGCGGCCTCCTGCCGCTGCTGAGAAACTGCGGGAAAAAGGCTGTACTGGCGCACCCCGCGGTTTTCTCGGAACGCTACCGGGTAAAGGATACCGGCGAAAGCATGCCGATCGGCATCCCCTACAACGAGTCCTACCTGCGGGGCATGGGAGCCCGGTTCGACCTGGACGACCGGTTCCGTCAGGTCGCCCCGGACATCTTCCTCACCGGCGAGGTGCCACGCAAGACTCCCTTCGAAAAAGGCGACCTCGGCATGTTTCGCGACCAGAAAGGGGGCGAAGCCGACCGGCTGGAAGACGACCAGTCCCTGGTCATCAAGACCGCGAAGGGCCTCGTCCTGTTGCTCGGCTGCTGCCATGCGGGTCTGGTGAATACCATCGAGCACGCCAGGGAGAAAAGCGGTGAAGAGCGGGTTTACGCCGTTCTGGGCGGGACCCATCTCGGTTTTTGTTCTCCCGAACAGACGGAAGCGACCGTAACCGCCCTGCGCGGATTCGGAATCGGCAGGATTGCCGCGGGGCACTGTACCGGCTTTTTTGCTTCCGCGCGACTGCTGCAGGAGTTTCCCGGCGTGTTCCAGCCTGCAAATGTGGGCTTTACACTGGAAACAGGATAAAAAAAGGGGCGACCTAACGGTCGCCTTAAGGAGGGAAAAAAGAGACACTCTTGTCGGCTTAGCTGACAGGCTTCTTTTTTCACTGCCGTTACTGACTCATAAACTATGCCAGCAAGGATGTTCCCCGGGCCATACTCCGGAACGGAAAACCGGGAAAAACATCGGCCCGTCAAGCATCTTCCCGTAAGGGAAAGAGCTTGCGGGCC
Source organism: Geobacteraceae bacterium (assembly GCA_040773465.1). Classification (GTDB taxonomy): domain Bacteria; phylum Desulfobacterota; class Desulfuromonadia; order Geobacterales; family Geobacteraceae; genus RPRC01. The sequence continues at coordinate 41,288 of JAXGWF010000019.1, forward strand.
TTTGTAACGGAAGCAAACGCACCGGTTAAAGCTAGTCGAACCTGCCGGCTCCCTGGTAAAGAATAATGCAACCTGCCCGTTTTTTAAGCAGCACGTGCCGCTGATTTCAGATCAGGTCCAACACGGCCTTGACCGTCTTTTCAATGCCCTCGGCGGTTTCGGAAATGCTGGTTGCCAGCATGTAGGCGGGAGTGGAGACGATCTTGTGTTTTTCGTCTACTACGAAGGCCGTGACCGGGCATTGCACATGCCTGCTGCCGGTCTTGGTGATGGCCGCCGCGGTTCCCTCGTCGTTACCGATGGTTACCTGCGGCGCATAGTCCCTGCCGAGCGTCGCCGCGATCAGTGCCGGCGCGATGCAGATTGCGCCGATGGGCTTCCCGGCCCCTGCCATTTCGCGAATGAGGCGGGCGACCTCCGGCTGGATAGAGGCATCGGCCCCCTTGACGGCAAAGTCGCAGAGATTTTTCGCGGCGCCGAAGCCGCCGGGAAAGATGACCGCATCAAGGTCCGCGGCCGTCACCTCCTTGATGTCCCTGATAGCGCCGCGGGCAATGCGGGCCGATTCCACCAGGACATTCCGTTGTGCCCCGGTTTCTTCCATGGTCAGGTGGTTCACTTCGGGAAACGCCATGTCCGGAGCCATACAGACCGCTTCAGCTCCGTTCCTGTCGATTGCCAGCAGGGTCAGCACCGCTTCGTGAATCTCGCTGCCGTCCCGGACCCCGCAGCCGGAAAGTACCACGCCGATTTTCTTCTTCATGGGAACCTCCTTTACTGAAGATATTCAGAGTATCCATCCAACCGCCAGGCGGAATATATGAACGGAATCAAATCAATTCTATGCGGAACCGTCCCTGTGCGCAAGGTTTTATCCGACCGGATGAGGAGTTTTACATGCCATTCAGCGCCCATCAGAAACTCCGGATAAATGGCGGCCCCAACCGATACGTTCCGGGCGAAAACCAGGCATGCCGTCAAACCTTGGTTTTTCATCGTATCCCGGCAAATGCCCTAATTTTATTGTAATTTTGTTGACAGAGAACGCATGCCCGATAAAATCCAATGAAACAAGTGGAGCTTTTACACTCTGTGCATGTGCAGAGCGTGGATAACAGCCCCTTTCCTCCCCCGACGATCAATCCGCTGCTTCCGACAAAGCAATGCCATTGGATTTTGTAGTACCGTTCGCGGGAATACACGGGATTACAACCCTTAACCGTGCATAGGGTAAAGAATTTTTCAAGAAAACATCGCGACTTCCATTTCGGTTGAAAGGACATCGTATCATGGGGAAAGGCCGACACCTTGCCGGAACTTGCAGGATCAAGGTTTTACTCATCGATTTTTTTGTAGTACTGTCAATCGTGACCGTTTTTTCATGCCTTGCGACACTCCCGTCAAGAGCCGAGGCACGAAACGTAGTCGTCGGCGTTTATGAAAATGCGCCGAAGGTCTTTACCACAAAGTCGGGCAAGCCCGACGGGATATTCATCGACATTATCGAACACATAGCGGAAATCGAAGGGTGGAATCTGCGCTATGTGTCCGGAACCTGGGGTGAGGGACTGGATCGCCTGGCAAAAGGGGAAATCGACCTCATGCCCGACATGGCATACTCTGGCAATCGGCGAATGCACTTCTCCTTTCACAAGGTTCCGGTCCTCTCTTCATGGTCCCAGGTTTATGCCCCCAAAGGGAGCGGAATCCATTCGGTAGTGGACCTGAACGGAAAACGTATTGCCGTGCTGGAGCGTTCGGTCCAGCAGTATGCGTTTGTCAGGCTCGTTGACAGCTTCGGCATGAAAACCACGCTCATTTCCGTGCCTGACTACCAGACCATGTTCAAGGTTGTTGCCAAGGGTGAGGCGGATGCCGCAATCACCAACCGTTTCTATGGATTGATGCACGCGAAAAAGGCCGGACTGGAAGACACGTCCATTATTTTCGAACCTTCCGACCTCTTTTTCGCGGCGACCAAGGGTGACCCCAAGCATTTACTGGACACCATTGACCGTCGCCTTTCGGATCAGAAAAAAGATAGCCAGTCCGTGTACTATCAGTCGCTGAAACGGTGGGCATCCGAAGAGGTGCACTTCAAACTGCCGACATGGCTGCATATTCTCGGCTATAGCTTAGGCGCCGTATTGCTCATGAGCCTGCTGGGAAGTATACTGCTGAAGCAGCAGGTAACCATGCGCACCCGGGAACTGAAATTGATCAACCGGGAAATGGAGCAGCGGATCGCCGAACGCACGCTCGAACTGACTACCGCCAATAATAAACTCAAGGAACTGGATCAACTCAAATCCATGTTCATTGCCTCCATGTCCCACGAACTGCGCACCCCGTTGAACTCCATTATCGGTTTCACCGGCATGACATTACAGGGGTTGTCCGGGGAGTTGAACGATGAGCAGAAGGACAGTCTCGCCAGGGTCTACAAGTCGGCAAAACACCTGTTGGCCTTGATCACCGACGTCATTGACATCTCGAAAATCGAAGCCGGAAGGGTTGAAACATTTCCGGGAAAAGTCTCCCTGAAAGAGATTGTCGAAGAAGCGGCCGCAAGCGTGGAACCGCAGATCAAGGAAAAGGGACTGGCCATCGAACTGCATATCCGGCCCGATGTGGAACTCACAACGGACCGGAAACGACTGCTCCAGTGTCTGCTCAACTTCCTGAGCAATGCGGTCAAATTCACCGAATCGGGAAAGATCAGCGTCATGTCAACAGAATCGGACGGTTACGTAACGATAACCGTGCAGGATACCGGCATAGGAATCTCCGAAAAAAATCTTCCCAAGCTTTTTGAAGCCTTTGAGCGACTCGAGTCACATCTGAGGGTAAAGGCGGGAGGCACCGGGCTCGGGCTGTATCTGACGAAGAAACTGGCCACCGATATTCTCCATGGCACTGTCTCGGTACAGAGTCGCGAGGGTGAAGGGAGCGCCTTTTCCTTGCGGGTCCCCCTGGATAGGGAACACTCTCATGCCATTCCGGAGAAGGAAAAAGGAGCCGAAGCATGAAAACAGCACTTATTATCGAAGATAATGAAGACAATATGCGGCTGATCACGCTGTTGCTTGAGAAATCCGCGTACCTGACGCTCCAGGCCTTTACCGGCATGCAGGGCTACGAAATGGCCCTGCGCAATAAACCCGACTTCATTATTCTCGATATCCAGTTGCCGGATATGGAGGGCACGGAAGTATTGCGAAAAATCCGCGCTTCCGAGATTGAGAACCGTATTCCCGTTATTGCCATGACCTCGTATGCCATGTCCGGCGACAGGGAACGGCTGCTGGCCGCCGGCTGTGACGGTTATATTGAAAAACCCATCGACCCGGAACGGGTCATCACCCAGATCAGAGGCGTAATCGGAGACCAGACGTGAAAATTCTGATAGTTGAGGACGATGACAATTCAAGGGTTTTCCTGAAACGGGCGCTTCAGAGCCAGGGTTATGAGGTAGAGTGCGCCGGCAATGGCGTTGAAGCGCTTGAAAAAGCCGCCCTATCTGCTCCCGGCCTGATCATTTCGGATATCATGATGCCCAGGATGGACGGCTTTGAGCTCTGCCGCGCGATCAAACTCGATGAAAGGCTCCGCGCGGTACCCTTCGTATTCTATACGGCCACCTTTGTCGAACAGCGGGACGAAAAACTTGCCATGTCTCTTGGAGCCGACCGGTTTCTCGTCAAGCCGATGGAACCGGATGAGTTTTTCCGTGTCATCGGAGAAGTCATTGACAAGCGCCGGCAAAACGATGGTCCGGCAACGGGGCAGGCTACGGAGGCTTCGGCCCTGGACCGGATGTACGCGGAAACGGTAGCGCGCAAGCTGGAAAAAAAAGTAGGACAACTTGAGGAAGCTCTGGAAACGATACGGGCCAGCGAGGAACGCTTTCGCACTATCTTCGAGCAGGCCGCGGTGGGCATCGCGTACGTGGCGCTGGACGGCTGTTTTCTCCGCGTCAATCAACGGCTCGCCGATATCGTGGGATACGCACGGGATGAACTTCAGGAAAAATCATGTCGAGACATCACCTGTCCCGATGATATCACTACCGATCTCTCCTGTCAGCGGCAACTGCTGGAGCATTCGCTGCGGACGTATTCCGTTGAAAAGCGTTACCTTCACAAGGATGGACATCCGGTATGGGTAAACCTCACCGTTTCGCTGGTAGCCGCCTCTTCAACTGATCCCGCCTGCTTTATTGTCGTTGTCGAGGACATAACAAGGCGCAAACAGTTGGAAAAACAACTTTTCCACGCCCAGAAAATGGAAGCGATCGGCCAGCTGGCCAGCGGCATTGCCCATGACTTCAACAATATCCTCACGGGTATTATCGGGTTCGGTACGCTCATTGAGCTGGCCATGGACAAGCAAGATCCTCAAAGAAAAAATCTGAATCATATTCTAGCAGGCGCCGAAAGGGCCGCCAACCTGACCAAAAGCCTGCTTGCTTTCAGCCGAAAACAGCTGAGCAACCCGGTACCGATCGATCTTAACGATACAATTACGAAAATAGGAAAGTTCATCCTGCCGATCATCGGTGAGGATATCGACTTGAAAATTACGGTAAGCAATGATGAGCTGAAGGTACGTGCGGACACCGGCCAGGTTGAACAGGTGCTGCTCAACCTGGCGACGAATGCCAGGGATGCCATGGTAACGGGTGGTTTACTGACCATAGAAACGGAATCGGTAGTGCTGGATGCCGATTTCATAAAAGCCCACGGTTTCGGTGTGCCGGGGAAATACGCCCGTATTTCCGTATCAGACAGCGGCTGCGGCATGGATGAAACAACTCTCAAGAGGGTATTCGAGCCTTTTTTCACCACAAAGGGAGTAGGAAAGGGAACCGGGCTGGGCCTTGCCATGGTGTATGGCATCATCAAGCAGCATAACGGCTTTATCACCGTGTACAGCGAACCGGGCGTGGGAACGAAGTTCGCCATCTATCTTCCCATGATCAAAAGCGCGGTCATGAAAGAGGCCGGCGGCGAGAAAGAGCTTCTGGAAAAGAAAACTGCGACGGTCCTTGTAGCTGATGATGACCCGTCGGTCCGGGAATTATCGGAAAAAGTCCTGAACATGGTAGGGGTTAAGGTCATAACAGCCACGGATGGAAATGACGCAGTCCAAAAGTTTCTGGCAAACAAGGACAGCATCGATCTCGTTGTTTTGGACATGGTAATGGCGAAGATGAACGGCAAAGAGGTTTATGAAAAAGTCAAGGAGATCCGCTCCGACATCCAGGCTGTCTTCATCAGCGGCTACGCCGGGGATTTCATAAATAGTCGAGGAATGCTTGATAAAAATCTCACGTTTCTCGAAAAACCCTTTAATCCGCGCAATTTATTGAAAAACGTGCGGGAAGCGCTCGATAAGAGCAGCTGAGAAACTCAGACCTTTTCCCTCTCCGCCATGCCGGCCGTATTGAGCGGATCATAAAACGATGCGTGACTCCGGGCAAAGCCATCGTTGTTGGACCGGTTGAAAAATCTTTGCAATAATGAAGAAAAAAAGGGGTGCGCCATAGACCTAGCCGTTCGCCATTGGTGTTGATAAAATTCTCAAGCTTTTTTACAGCCCTGTCTTATGACAGGGCTGTTTTTGTTGTACTTATAATATGTTGTGTCATTTATGCTTACAGATACATGGTGTCAACATAATTTGCGATGCTGCGGAAGATATTTTTTGCAATAAGAGAAATTAGGTTGACAAGTAAATTTTAATATACAAGCCATGACCCAAATGGAAAAAATGATTGACATATTGAACCGACCGGTCTAATTTGTAAACCATGAAAAGAATTCACAATAAAGACGATATAGTGCAGGCGGGGTTGGACATCATTTTGTCCAAAGGATTCAACGCTACTGGTGTCGAAGCTATCTTGAAGCAGGCAAATGTGCCAAAAGGATCATTCTACAACTTCTTTTCTAGCAAGGAGGATTTTGGCCTGGCTATAATCGACAGGTATTCTTCTGAAATCAACGAAGTTTTACACCCGATATACAACGATGAATCGTCACCCCCTTTAGGGCGCATCAAAAAAGGTTTTGAGACCTTGATTGCGAGATTTGAAGGTAATGATTGTACCAAGGGGTGCCTTATCGGCAACCTGAGTCTTGAAATGTCCGATCAATACGAGAATGTCCGACATCGTCTTGAGCAATGCCTGCAGGGTTGGACCAAGGTTTTGTCCGGTTTGCTTCTTCAGGCGCAGAGGGTAAACGCAATCCCCGCGGATCTGGATGCCGAAATGCTGGCGGAGAACATGATCGCATCGTTCGAAGGGGCGCTGCTTCGCGCCAAGGTTATGAAGTCCTCCGAGCCCCTGAAGAATTTTATCCACCTGTATTTCGATACATATTTGGCTCAAAAAGAAGAAGTGAAGTAAAGCATCTTTTTTTACTTATCATTACATAGACCGGTCTAGGCGTTAAGGCTGGTCCAATTCTTGGCACTATGCCTGGACAACCCAACATGAGGAGGAAAGACCATGGAAAGAGATAGGGAATTATGCTTGAAAGAGCGCGGGGAAACAGCAATGAAAAGTTTGTTTCAAAGCACCAATATTAAAGGAATGTCTCTCGCGAACAGATTCATCTATTCGGCCACATGGGACGGACTTGCCGATGACAAAGGTTTCTGTACTCAAAGAAACATCGACATGTCGGTGGCAAGAGTACTTGGAAGCGTGGGCATGATAATCACCGGCATGTCTTATGTGAACCCGGAAGGTAAAGCTGCGCCGTGGCAATTGGCTGTAAGTGGAGATGAATTCATCGACGGACTGGCGAAAATGGCTGGAGCGATTCACGATGCCGGGGGAAAGGTTGTCCTTCAATTGGCCCATGCAGGGTGTTATGCACCTTCAGCTTTAACCGGGCATGAAGCATTGGGGCCATCCGCCAATGACACCGACAAATTTCCTCAATGTCGGGAAATGACCTTGCAGGAGATTGCTCAAGTTGCCGAAGACTTTGGAAAGGCGGCAGGGCGGGCCAAAAAAGCCGGCTTTGATGGCGTGCAGCTGCATGCGGCCCATGGTTATCTGCTGACTCAATTCCTTTCCCCCTTTTTTAATAAACGGACGGACAACTACGGCGGCAGCATTGAGAATCGTGCACGGATCTTGATTGAGGCATTCCAGGCGGTAAGGAATGAAGTGGGGGAGGGATATCCTGTTCTTGTGAAAATCAATTCCGAGGATTTTGTCGAAGGTGGTCTTAACGTAGCTGAGATGCTTCAGGTATGTGCTCTACTTGAAAAGGCTGGTGTCGACGCGATAGAAGTGAGTGGCGGGACGCTCTATGCTTCCGGGGCTTATTCCAGTTGCAGGGTTGGAGCCTTGGACTCGCCTGAAAAGGAAGTTTATTACAGAGATGCGGCTGCCCTTTATAAAGAGAAAATCAGCGTACCTTTGATGCTGGTAGGTGGCATTCGCTCTCCCGAAGTGGGAGCAGCACTGGTACACGACGGGTTGGCGGATTATGTCTCCCTTTGCCGCCCCCTGATCCGCGAGCCAAATCTGATTAAACGTTGGAAAGATGGAGACACCGCACCGGCAACCTGTATTTATTGCAATGGATGTTTCGGCCCTGGATTAAAAGGAGAGGGCGTACGTTGTATCTTTGAGAAATAGTGATGCAATTGTTGTGGAAGATAATAAAAAGAGGGACTTTTATGAAAAAAAGTCCCTCTTTTGTATTATGGCTCCAGTAAGTACTTTCATTCAGTTTTTCGTGGCAAATTCCGATAGGCAGGCTCCCTTACTGGCAGGTTTACTGGCAACAATCACTGGCTGATTGTTGATGTAATAATCGGTAGTAGGTTTCGACTTATAATTGATGACAGGTTTTATCAGAACATGTAATTATGCTTCGGAGAAATAAATTATGTCCTCAACATCAACCTTGCCCTTTGCAAGACCTAATCGCAAGGCAGGTGTTTTACCATCTTCGCCAACCTCTACGAAGTTATAATAGACTCTATAAATATCAAGTAGCTTGGCGATCATTGCAGGATTATATGCATTGTAACCATGCCACTTTCTCCCTGTTGTGCTTGCGGAGCTAATAGGTCTTTCAAGCATGGAGACGGCACGTCTCGCCTGCATAAAAAATCGATCAATGGGGTGGAGGCTTGCTTTTTCATAAAGCCTGGCCATATGTTCATTGTCATAGTCGTACGATTTCTCTCGGAGGCTGGTAAGATAACAAATGGCTTTTTCAGGCTCGCTCATATGAGGGAACGGATACAATAACCAACGATCTTTCCATTTCCCTAATTCTACGAGCCTTTGCATCTCCGCGATAATCATTAACCGTCTTATTTCAAAATCAGCAAGTTCACTCAGGTAAGGATTACTTTCCCTGAAATCCTCGATTTCTCTTTTGCTTTTTACAAATAGGCCTAACTTTTCTGGTTGAGTATAATTTTTGTTGATTCGGACAAAAAAAGCATCGCAGCGTTTTTCTAATACTTTATCAATGAAAGCTGAAAGACATGCAGCGCGAATTCCTGATTCTTGATCCAAATAAAATCTAACCTTGTTAACGCCACGCAACATATTCTTGAGGATGAAAAAGTGCGCGTAAAGGGTATACTCTGAATGAACTATCATTCCTTTGGTCGGTAACATGCTGTCAGGAGTCGGCATGTCATATGCCTCAACGTCGTCTCTTGCATTTATTTCATTGTAAGATGAATTGATTCCCTCAATTACGCTTTTTTCAAGACCAGAAGTGTCCTCCTTTTTGGGTAACTTAGCTTTGGCCTGATATTCTTTTTTAAGCCAAACCCTTGCATACTTTCTAAAAGGAGGCGAAACGAGGTAATCCCCTGAATTTTCAGCATCGTCTTCGATCTCGTCTGTATCTAAATCTGCATCATAGTTAACATGAATGGCAAAAACATACCCGGATTCTCTGTCTGCACTTCCCAAAGCTTGCAGGACAATGTTTTTTCTTTTGTCTGCAGTGGGCCAGTTAATAATATGCGTCTGCCTATCAACAGCGATGTAAAGACGTTCTACTTTCCTTTCGTTGAAAAACCTCTCTCTTTCTCCGGCAAAGGCAAGGCATTGCCGGTGTATAAAATCAATTTTGTCGTATATAGTTTGAGGTGACACTCCGATACGTTTACTCAATTTTCTTATTGGTACTTTTGCAAGTAAGAAGTTGAATATTGTGGCATTTTTGTGAGACATTTTATGTCTGCGAGTTGGCATCAACATTTCGGGAGGTTTTATTGAAAATGTAGCCCCGCATGTTTTACAACGAAGACGCTTTGCTCCCGATTTTGTTTTCCCAAATGCCCAATATTTATCTTTGTTATAATTTCCTATAAGAATGGCATCATGATTGGGACATTTTACGTTTGGGCAAGAGGGTGACTTTTTTGGATTTAGGTAGAAGGAAAGACGTTCAATCTCTTCTTTTATCGCTTGATTGCTTTTTATCGGTATATGTTCTCCACACTTACCACACTTGAGAAAAGGCCCCCCTTTTCCGCTGACGACAGTATAAGAATCACGATCTCTGTCCTTCGCACCAGGTCCTCTGGCTTGTACACCATCGCTTGCGGGTCTGCCAAAATTCGCACAAACAGGATTCTTGCAGAAGTTGACCTGAATCTCGCCAGCACCTGCCGGTATTCGAGGCTTGTTTTCCGAAGCATTTCCCATAAAAAATCCCCTTGCCATTCCGATGGTAAGGGGATTATACATTATTAAAATATATTATCAATACAAAAGGCGAACGGCTAGGCCATAGACGCCCCCCTTTTTCATTTGCCATGGAATTTCACGATCCGACATCGGCAATGCTTTCGCCTTTTTTGCTACTTGCCGCCTTTCTTAACCTCGATGCCGGCGGCCTTCATCCGGTACTGGATCGTGACCTTTGAACCCACTTTCAGGTCGCCGGTGACCCTGGTATCCTTGTCTCGGGCAATCTCCCACTTCTCCTTGCCCTTCTGGACGACCACCATGTCCGGCTTCAGCTCCAGGACCGGGCCGGTAACCTGGTAGGTTTTCGGCATGCCGGCAAAGGCGACGGATGTAGTGAGCAGCATGGCGGCTACAACGGTTGCGATCAGTTTCATACAATCCTCCTTGCAACGGATAAAGTCTGTAATCATCCGCGATACCGGATGATTACAGACCATTAATAGCAAAGAAACGGATGCTGTCAAGACGGGCAACAGTTTATCCAGGATGATTGAAGTCCGGCGGCGTTTTCCACCACCTCGTCAGAAAAACAGCATGCTGATGGTGAAGAAGAAAACGCAGAGTACGGATCCGGCACTGATGCAGGCAATCGCGAATTCCTCGTCGAGACGGTACTGCAAGGCAATGATGCTTGTGGTAAGGGCCGGTGGCATTGCCGTTTGCAGGAGCGTCACCCGGTAGGGAAGTTCGCACATTCCCAGCAAAAAAAGCACGGCTGTCAGCAGGAGCGGAATAAGGAACATCCGCAGGGCAAGACAAGCCACAACAGGCTTGGCGTCCCGGAGAGCGGCAGGTTTTACCCTCGCCCCGATGATAAAGATGGTGAGGGGCAGCGTTGTCCAGCCAATGCCGTTGACAAGCATTGCAAACGGACCTGAAAAACGGATACCCGATACGTTCAGGACAAGAGCCGCCAGCAGGGCCAGGAACGGCGGGAATTTCAGGCAGTGAAATAAGCTTTCCGAACCACCGGCAACAAAGAAACCGAGGGTGAGAAAGACCGGAAACATTCCCATCTGGTCGTAAATTACCGCATAGGACAGGCCGATCTCGCCGAACAACGCGTAGGAAAGCGGATAGCCGAGCAACGCGGTATTGGGAAAGGTGGCAACGAGGATGAAGACTCGCAGCCTCGATCCTTCGAGCCGGATCATTTTTCCCACCACCCAGGAAATCGCCGCGCCGGCAAACATCACCAGCCACGCAATCAGGGCGATATCGAAATGCGCCTTTTCCAGGTCGAGGGTGCCGATGGTCATAAGCGTCAGACACGGCAGGGAAAAGGTGATTACGTAGCGTACCAGGAAGGTCAGGTATTTTTCCCTGACAACACCGACCCGGCGAAGCACGAGAGCGAGGGTGAAGATACCGGTAATGAGGAATACTTTGTCCATGAAAGGGGCTCCGGGGAAAACAGCGGCCGCAACGAAGGGGCTCATCAGGTGAATTCAGGATAACCGATGCTTGCTGTAGCAGAAATTTAGCGGGTTGAAAAGGCAAAAATGCCGAGAACGTATTCCGTCCGGCAGGGGAAATTGCATTGACAACCCAGCGCATTTTGGCTAACCTACTTTCATTTATCCTTGGAATTCCAACAAGTACGCGAGGTTGTCCCATGAAAGGGTTACGCACTATAACCTTTCTTATTGCACTGCTTACCCTGGTTCTTTCTTCCGGTTGCGAGAAAAAAGATGGCATACTCTTTTACGAAACCAACCGTAAGGAAACGGCGGATGCGCCGGTCAAGGAAGTCCCGAAGGACGTCCTGGCCACGCAGCAGGCCTTCACCTCCCTGGTGAATAAGGTAACGCCTTCCGTCGTCAACATATCAACCATCAGCAAGAAGAAACTCGTCCAACCCCTGTTCCAGTTCTCACCGTTCTTCAATGATTTCTTCAACGGGAACCAGCCCCGTTACCGGCGGGACACCAGTCTCGGCTCCGGTTTCATCATCAACAAGGAAGGCTATATCCTGACCAATGACCACGTGGTCAGGGATGCCGAAACCATCAAGGTCAAGCTCTCCAACGACACCACCTATACCGGCAAAGTCGTCGGCAGTGACCCCAAAACCGATATCGCCGTCATCAAGATCGACAGCAAAGAACCGCTGCCGGTTGCGGTCCTCGGTGATTCTTCAAAGCTGCAGGTCGGCCAGTGGGCCATTGCCATCGGCAACCCCTTCGGGCTTGACCGGACCGTTACCGTCGGCGTCGTTTCGGCCACCGGCCGCTCCAACATGGGAATCGAGACCTATGAGGATTTCATCCAGACCGATGCCTCCATCAACCCGGGAAATTCCGGCGGCCCACTGCTCAATATCCATGGCGAAGTGGTTGGCATCAACACCGCCATCGTCGCCGCCGGGCAGGGGATCGGCTTTGCCATTCCCATCAACATGGCCAAGCACGTGGTTGAGCAACTCATCAGCAAGGGCAGTGTCAGCCGGGGATGGCTGGGCGTCTCGATCCAGCCGGTTACCGAAGAAATCGCCGCTTCCTTCGGCCTGAAGAAAACGGCCGGCGCCCTGGTCAACGAGGTTGTCGCCGAAAGTCCCGCGATCAAGGCCGGAATACGGCAAGGAGATGTCATTGTCGCCATCGACGGCAAGGATGTAAAGGATGTGTCGCACCTCCAGCGCCTGGTGGCGGCACTGCCCGTGGGCAAACGTGTCGAGGTCATGGTTGTTCGCGACGGCAAGGCACTCAAGCTCCCTCTTGTCATCGGCAGCTCCGAGAGTGCCGCGGCAAAGCAGGTGAAACCCGAAGCGCAAGCCCCGACCGAATGGCTCGGCATGTCGGTGGAGGAATTGCCGCGTGAACTGAGGATGAAGGGGCTTTCCGGGGTCATCATTACTGAAATCGACCCGGAAGGTCTCGCCGCCGAGGCAGGCCTGCGCCAGGGAGATATCATTATCTCCATTAATCGAAAAAAAGTGGAAAACCTCGCCGGATACGCCGGAATCATCGCGGAAAGCGATACCAAAGGTTCGGCGGTGCTGCTCGTGAAAAGAGGTAATGCCAGCATTTATTTCGTTCTGAAGACCCGATAGGGCAAAGGGGGCAGGAAATGAGTCTGATAGACAACCCGGATCATGCGCGCCGACTGGCACGGGCCATCATCTCCGATGTGGCCATCTACAACCGGGATAAGGTAGAGGAAGGAATCAGGAACGACACCATCTTTGCAATCCTTGAAAATGAGCTGGAAGAAGGACGACAGCATTTCATTTCCCGTATCAGTCCCGAACTCGCGGCCACGAACATCTTCGATCTGGCAATCGTGGACGTCCTCATCAAGCGGGCAGGCAGGATCGAATCGCCCATCTGGTAAGTTACGTGTCGGCAGTATGATGATTTTCGGACGGGCGTGATTCTGTATAGGACGCGCCTTTATTTATGTCGGCCTGCCGCCCGGCCCGGGCAGGGACTGCCGAGTTTTTCACCGCACCGGTCCGTGATTGCCCGAATCTCAGGCGGTATCCATGAACGAGCCGCTTGCGTTCTCACGGCGACGGAAAGAAATGGAATTCGCAAATGGGTAAAGAACTGTCTCACATCATGTGTGCCGAGCAGACGGCACAAGACCTGATCGGCTCCGCCGGCGGAGGATTTCTCTCCCTGCTGCGGGATTATTCGACGGCATATCATTTCGGCGCCATTGTCGCTGATACTTTTTTTTACGCGGTTCCGCGTCCTTCCGAGAAAAACAGGCCCTGCTGCGGAGATATGATTCATGGCGCGGAGGGCAACGACACCAGCAGGCCGGTTCACGAGATGCTCAAGTCCCTGCGCGACGCGCCCAACGACAGCCTCTATGGGGAAAAGGCGGCTTTTATCTGCGGCTTTCTGACCCACATAGCGCTTGATTCCATCCTGCATCCATACGTATACCACGTGAGTGGAAACTACTATGCGGAGTGTCCGCTCGAACGGCGGGAATCGCGGATCAGGCACCGCCTGATCGAAGCCTGGTTCGATCTGCACCTGCTCGACCAGTCGTCACTGCGTCTGACACGCTGTGCCTTCCTGCCGAAAATACGGCGAAAAGGCGCCCTGAACCTCGAGTTGATGCGCTTTTTCTTTTCTGCCTGTGAAAAATCTCTTTCCCTTGACCCCGACTCATGGCACTACCTGCTGCAGGGATACCGGCATCAGATGATCCTCAATGCCGCATTCCGCAGGGCAACGATCGGCAAGGCCCTGCGCCTGGCCGACGGCTTTCTGTCGGGACGCCTTCAATCCTTTCTTGCCCTCTTTTACCCGTGGGATTTTCCCGAGGCACCTGAAGAGATCATCAATTTCCCGTCATACCGGCACCCGGTCACCGGAAACGAATGTAACGGCGGTTTCCACAGTCTCTGGAAAAAGGCGCTGGAGCGCGGCGGGAAATTTCTGACCGCGGTGGAGCAATACCTTTTCCTGGGCAAGGATGATGACGAATTACGAAAGGTCGTGCGGGGATACAGTCTCAATACGGGCCTCGTAGGAGTCCCGATCCGCAAGGCGGTCCATTACGAACGGATTCCCCTCGAGCGGCTCTGGCTGCACGGCACGGGGAGGGGGTAAGGGGCCGCCGGCTGCCGCGAATCCCTTTCGCTTCGATTCGGGCAGCGGACGGCGATTCCGGAGTTATGCGGAGATACTTTCCGCGATAACTTTCGATTCGTGGGCAATACCCTTCACTGCCTCGAGGATCTTGAGGAAAACCGGTGAAGCGATCGGCAGGCACAAGCCTTCTATCAATCGTTCCTCATGAAGTGTAGCATATTCGATGGTTGCTTTTACCAACATGCTCTCGGATTCCTGAATGTAGCGAAGCAGGACAGGGTTCTTAACCAGAATCAGGTCGGAAGCGGCCTTTACTATCTCAAGCAGGTTCTGGGACAGAAAACTTACCTCGGTAATCGCCCGGTCGCTGAACATAATATTATCTTCAATCTTTTTTCTCAACATGTCCGCAAGCGTTTCCAGGTGGTCGCATATCCCGAGAAAATGCCCGGGAATCTCCTCGTAAGCCTTTTTCCCCTTGTTTTTCCTTGCTAACTTTTTAACTTCTTTCGAAATTTCCGGTTCTGACTCCCTTACTTCCGCCAATAACGCCATGCAATCATCCAGTGTCTCGCGTGAAGTGTTGATGAAAGATCTCTGCAACAATTCCAGGCATTCTCCCGCCCTCGTTCCCATCTTGTGCATCCGGTGCAAGATTTCAGTCCACGGTTCCATGATAATGTCCTTTCTTCCTGTAGCGTACTGAGCCTTCAGTGGCCAACGAGACGCCATCAAATGCCGAGAGCCGGCGCTCTCGTCCAGACGTCATCCGATCCGCCTCCCGCCATTGATTTTCAATTGGACATTCGAAAATTGGCTCGCCAGGGGACTATAGCACAAAGAAACTATTTTAGTTAAACTAAAATTTCACCTGAAAAAGCAGCATACCCTTCACCCTTCCTGACGTTTCCCGCGTTCCCACACGTGGCATTTCAAGGTTGACCGACCTGATTGACAAGCCATAAATTCGAAGTACCCTTACAGATACATGTATTAATTATACCGTTTTTCCTGCCAAATTTCCTTTACCGAAGCTTTCTTTCGTTTTTTTTCATCCGTTCCGACCGATTCGGTTATGAGCTAATTCTTCCATAGTCGGATGAAATCCATTCGTTCTGTCGCGGCTTGCTTCAAGCCGCTGACAAGGCGGATGATAATTCCGGAGATGATAACGGCACGCACGTTCTGCCAGGGAGGAAATCATGGGAGCTGACAATTCGCGGGACAGGGGTTCGGCAACCACGAACAGGGAAACAGGCGGCATCTCTTCACCGGCAACAGGGGCGGCATTGAAACGAGCAGCGGAAGCCCGGGCACGGGGCGCCGGACAGAAGCAGTCCACTGCCGGCTCGACGGAATCGACTGAGGATTCCGCCTACATTCAGGTTGACCGCGCCCTCAAACGCTGCCAGTACAGCCAGGATGCACTCATTGAAGTTATGCACGCCGCCCAGGAAACATTCGGCTTTCTCAGCGAAGACACCATGACCTACATAGCCCGCCAATTGAAGCTCCCCCTGAGCTGGGTATACGGCGTAGCCAGTTTCTACCATCATTTCAACCTCAAGCCGCAAGGAAAACACACCTGCAACATCTGCATGGGAACCGCCTGTTTCGTCAAGCGGGCCGGGGACATCGTCGAAACGCTGGAAAAGGCCTTCGATGTCAAGGCCGGCGAAACCACGTCCGACGGACAACTCAGCATCAACATCGTCCGCTGTCTCGGCAACTGCGGCCTGGCGCCGATGATTATCCTGGACGGCAAGGTGCATGCCAGGCAAACGCCCGAATCCATGCTCGAGGAATGCAGGAACGCGGTGAAAGACTGAAGGCGGTGATGCGGGAGGAACCAAAACTATGACACGTGAAGAATTGCGGGACATGGCACGGCAGGAACTGGAAAAACGAAATGCATTCCGCTGCCGTCTGCTCGTCTGTTACAGTTCGCCCTGCCTGTCGTCCGGCGCCGAAGCGGTGCACAAGGCGCTGGTTGCGGCGGTGAAGGAACGAAACCTCGATGTGGACATCGATGTCACCCGCACCGGGTGCGTCGGACCATGCAGCCGCGGACCGCTGGTTACGGTTCGCCGGCAAGGGTGCGAGGACGTGATCTATGAGCATGTCACCCCGGAACTGGTCGTCCGGATCCTGGACGAGCACGCGGTCGGCAACGCGCCGCTGGCGGAACACGTTCTGCCCCAGGATCTCCCCTTTTTCACCAAGCAGCACAAGGTGGTGCTCGCCAACAGCGCCAACCTCGACCCGGAAAGCCTCGAATCGTACGTGAGCATGGGCGGTTTCACCGCGCTGTTGAAAGTGCTCGAGGAAATGAGCCCGGAACAGGTCGTGGAGGAAATCAAGAAGAGCGGCCTGCGGGGTCGCGGCGGCGGGGGTTTTCCCACCGGCCTCAAGTGGGACTTCGTCAGGAAGGCGACCGGAGAGAAAAAATACATCGTCGCCAATGGCGACGAAGGAGACCCAGGCGCCTACATGGACCGCACCACCATGGAATCCGACCCCTTCCTGGTGCTGGAAGGAATGGTCATCGCCGCTTATGCCGTGGGGGCCGACCAAGGCTACATCTATGTACGGGCCGAATATCCGCTGGCTGCGGAACGGCTGGCCAATGCCATCAGGAAGGCGGAAAAGGCGGAGATTCTCGGCAACCGCATCTTCGGCAGCACCTTCAACTTCCGCGTCGATATCCGCTTCGGGGCCGGCGCCTTTGTCTGTGGTGAAGAAACCGGGCTCCTGACCTCCATTATGGGCCGCCGCGGCCAGCCGTATCCCCGGCCGCCGTTTCCCGCCATCAGCGGCTTGTGGCAATGCCCGACCCTGATCAACAACGTGGAAACCTTCGGCAACATAGCGCCTATCATCAACCGCGGCGGCGACTGGTATGCGAGTATCGGTACCGAAAAGAGCAAGGGGACCAAGATCTTTGCCCTGGCCGGCGAAATCAACAATACCGGCCTGATCGAGGTGCCCATGGGGATCACGCTCCGCGAGGTGGTCTATGAAATCGGCGGGGGCATACCCAACGGCAGGGGCTTCAAGGCGGCGCAAACCGGCGGGCCGAGCGGCGGCTGCATACCGGCCGATTTCCTCGACACTCCCATCGACTATGAGAACCTGGCGGCCCTCGGTTCCATCATGGGTTCCGGCGGCCTCGTGATCATGAACGACCGGAGCTGCATGGTGGACGTGGCGCGGTTTTTCATGGATTTCTGCCGGGACGAAAGTTGCGGAAAATGCATACCATGCCGCGTGGGAACCACGCAGATGCTCCGCCTCCTGGAAAAGATCTGCAACGGCAGCGCCGTCATGGAAGACCTCGACAAGCTCAGGGAACTGGCCGAGATGGTGCAGGACACCAGCCTCTGCGGGCTCGGCTTTACGTCTCCCAATCCGACGCTCAGCACACTGAAGTATTTCCGGGAAGAGTACGAGGCCCACATTCGCGACCGGAAGTGCCCGGTCGGCGTCTGCATAATGAACGAGGTACCGCTGCGGGAGCTGGTCACCGAACTGCCGCGCCGCATCCGGGAAGAGGCGGATCGTGAGAAAGCGTGACGCGGCAACATCAGGACCGTGACCCCAAATAATCCCCTTCCCCCTGGCGGGCAGAAGCAGCCTTCGGCGCGCAGGCCCGTCAAGGGAGGGGGAACTGCGCAAAGCGTGAAAGATTTCCGAGTTTCTCGAGCCTGGCAAGGGGAGGAACACCGATGTCAGTCATCACCGTAACCATTAATGGGATTGAGGGAAGCGCCACGGCGGGCTCGACCCTGCTGGAGGCCTGTCGCCAGAACGGCGTCGAACTGCCGACGCTCTGCCACCTGGAGGGATTGACGCCGATCGGCGCCTGCAGGCTCTGCCTGGTCGAGGTGGAAGGGGCGCGGCGACTGCTCCCTGCCTGCGTCACCGAGGCCCAGGACGGGATGGTCGTTCATACCCATACCGAAAAGCTGATCAAATACCGTAAAATGATTCTCGAGCTGCTCCTTTCGGAACGGAATCACACCTGCGCGGTATGCGTCGCCAACGGCACCTGCGAACTGCGGGCCCTCTGCGCCGAGCTGGGGGTGGATCACACCCGATTCGAATATCGCTGCCCCGAGCTCCCCGCCATCGATACCAGCCATGAGCGAAACGGCCTCGACCACAACCGGTGCATCAGCTGCACGCGCTGCATCCGGGCCTGCGACCAGGTGGAAGGGGCGCATACCCTGGATATGGAGGGACGCGGCATCGAGAACCGCATCGTCATCGACATGCACCAGAAATGGGGTACCAGTTGGACCTGCACGAAATGCGGCAAATGCGTGAATGTCTGCCCCACCGGTACCCTGTTCTGGAAGGGATCGACCGTGGCCGAAATGGAGAAGGAAGTGGGCTTCCTGCAATGGATCAAGGGTGGACGGGAAAAGAAAACGTGGAGCTACCTATGACAAACAAAGCAAGAGTCGCGACTGTCTGGTTGGGAGGCTGCGCCGGTTGCCACATGAGTTTTCTCGATATCGACGAAAAACTGATCGACCTGGCGGAACTGTTCGACCTGGTATACAGCCCCATCGCCGATGTCAAGGAATATCCCGAGAACGTCGATGTGGTTCTCGTTGAAGGGGCACTCTGCAATACCGAAAACCTTGAGCTGCTGCTGAAGGTCAGGGAACGGTCGAGAGTTCTCGTCAGTTTCGGCGATTGCGCCGTCACCGGCAATACCTCCCAGTTGCGCAATCAGCTGAAGATCGACGATGTCCTGACCCAGGTCTACCAGGCGGGGCCGGGCAGTATCCCAAAGGGGCCGGAAGCCATCGAGGTGTTGCCGGTGCTGCTTCCCAAGGTCTACCCGCTGCATGCCGCGGTACCGGTTGATTTTTACCTGCCGGGCTGCCCGCCCGATCCCGACCGCATCCTCAAAACAGTGAGCGCTCTGCTGGCCGGCGAGAAGCCGGAATTGCCCGCGGAATCAATTACGTTCGGCTAGTGTCGCATGCGCCTGTCGCGGCGCACCCCGCACCAGGAAATCGAACAGGCAGGCAAACAACAGTCATGGCGAGGCCGCGGGTAAACGTAGCGACTGTCAGCCCGCGGGCCGGTTACTCGCCATCATGCCAAGGAGTGTCAGGTTATGGCCACAAAACTGCGTATCGAACCGATCACCAGGATCGAAGGACATGCAAAAGTCACCATCTACCTGGACGATGCCGGATCCGTGACCGAAGCCAGGATGCACGTGGTGGAATTTCGCGCCTTCGAAAAATTCTGCATCGGACGGCCCTTCTATGAGATGCCCGGCATCACCAACCGAATCTGCGGTATCTGCCCGACCAGCCATGCCCTCGCTTCAGTCAAGGCCGGTGACGCCATCATGGGAGTGGCCGTTCCACCAGTGGCCGAAAAGCTCCGCAGGATCTTCAACTGGGCCCAGCACATCCAGAGCCATGCCTTGAGCTTCTTTCATCTCAGCGCCCCCGATCTCCTGCTGGGATTCGATCATGACCCCGCCACCCGGAACGTCATGGGGCTGATCAGCAAGTATCCTGATGTGGCCCGCAGGGGAATCAGGCTGCGCGGCATGGGCCAGGAAATCATCCGGATTCTCGCCGACAAGAGTATTCACCAGGCATGGGCCGTTCCCGGCGGCGTACGGCGGCCGTTAACCGAAGAAAAGAGGGATGCCATCAAAGCAATGATTCCCGAAGCCGTCGAAACGATCGAATTCGCCATCGATCTCCTCAAAACGAGCTTCGCGCAGTACGCCGAGTATATCGAGGTCTATGATTTTCCCTCCCTGTTCGCCGGCCTGGTAACACCAGAAGGAGGCCTGGAGCACTATGACGGGTTGCTCCGCTTCACTGCCGGCGACGGGACGCCCATTGAGAACGGGATCGCCAACGACCGCTACCTGGATTACATCGATGAGGCTACGGAAAACTGGAGCTACCTGAAATTCCCTTACTTCAAGGCCCATGGTCCTTACAACCGTGCCGAGTATACCGGCATGTACCGGGTGGGACCACTCGGTCGGCTGAATGTCTGCGATTTCGCCGGCACCCCCAAAGCAGACGAAGAGCTGGCGGCGTTCCGTCGCCTCGGCAACGGACGCACCGTGACCAGCAGTTTCCATTTCCACTACGCGCGCCGGATCGAGATCCTGTTCGACCTGGAAAAAATCGACCTGACCCTTGATGAAGACGACATCCTCGACGATTGGGTACGGGCCGAAGCAGGAGTCAACCGGCTGAAGGGGATCGGCATGGTCGAAGCGCCGCGCGGCACTCTGATCCATGATTACACGGTCGATCGCGGCGGCCTCATCACCGATGTCAATCTCATCGTGTCCACCGGTCACAACAACCTGGCCATGAACCGGACCATCACGAACATTGCCAAAAAATACGTGCACGGTGACGACGTAACGGAAGGAATGCTCAATCGGGTGGAGCACGGCATCCGCGCCTACGACCCCTGCCTCAGCTGTTCGACCCATGCCCTGGGCAAAATGCCGCTGCATATTCAGATCGTTGCTCCCGACGGCAGCGTAGTAAGGGAGCTTGCGCGCGACTGAAATGCATTGGGGCAAGGAGCGAGGATAGAGGATCGAGGTACGAGGTTCGAGGATCGAGGAAAAGCCTCTCCGGTAGCGGCTCCTTCCGGGGACTGGAGACTGGGGATAAAGCAGTTTTGAGTTATGAGTGATGAGTTTTAAGTTGAATGATCTCTTGTTTTTGCTTCTCTCTGTGTCCTCTGTGGGCTCTAGCGTAGATACGAGCGGGTGAGAAATAAGCATTTTTTGAATTTTCGAGATGAGACCTGCCAGGTTTTCGGAAACCTGGCAGGTCTGGTTAATCTGGCGCAGGAGATTACACGTTTGAGCTGTCTTCGGTCTTTTTGGCTGAATTTTTTCATACTTCATAATTCATACTTCATCCTTGTCTTTCGTTCCTTTTTCCTCATTCTTTTAACGAAAGAGTAAAATAATTATGCTTGCAGTTATCGGCTACGGAAATCTCCTGCGTCGGGACGACGGCGCCGGTCCGGCGCTGGCCGAAATGGTTGAAAAACGTTTCGGACAGAACAAGCTGAAAGTAATCGTCACCCACCAGCTGGTACCGGAACTAGCCGAAGAACTGGCCGGTAAAGAAGTGACGGCGGTCCTGTTCATCGATGCCGGGACAAACAGTGACAACGAACATGAACAGGTCACGATCCGTCCGGTCGCTGCCTGGTCATCCTCCCCTTCCCTCGGCCACTATTTTTCCCCAGTCGACCTCCTGGCCTATACGGAACTGCTCCGGGGGACACCGCTTCCTGCCTGGCAACTTACCATACACGGTTCCGATTTCGGCTATGGAGAGAAATTGACCGCTCAGATGGAAAAAAAGCTGGTAGATGCAGGGGAGCTGCTGGCAGTTTTTATCCAGGAAAATTTCGGTCGACCAAGGGCAGATGTTTGACTAAAATAAATTATTTTATTTATAATAAAATTCTTACCAAAATCAATTTTTTTGCCGTCAAAATATCCTCCTATTTTTAGCAAAAATATCGTTTTTTAGCTTTAGTTACAACATGTTACATTTTTCTGGATATGTTTTGACCGGTTCGGCGAGTCAACAAAAACTATTGAATTCGCCGGCTCACTATTGTATAAAATAGCGATCATTTTGTCTTTGCCTCATTAAACGCCAGCGTCGTTGTCCCAGGCATATCTGATCACCTTCATATTTAAATTCAGACCACTTAACATTCAGGGAGGAATGTAAATGGATATTCTCGCCATTAACTGTGGCAGTTCGTCTGTCAAGTACCAGCTGTACAACTGGGATCGCAAGGAACTCATTGCAAAAGGTATCGTTGAAAGGGTTGTTGTCGGAGGGTCCTTCATCCAGCAGGAAGTACCGGGTCGCCAGAAGTACAAGAAAGAACACGAGTGCCCGACCCACAACGAAGCCATGGACCTGATCATCAAGACCCTGACGGATCCGGCTAACGGTGTCATCAACGACATCAAGGAAATCTCGGCTGTCGGTCACCGGGTTGTGCACGGCGGCGAGGAATTCACCCAATCTGTTTTGATCGATGACAAGGTGCTTGAGGCGGTAAAGGCCTTTCAACATCTGGCTCCTTTGCACAATCCGCCCAACATCGCGGGTATCGAGGCCATGAGAAAGGTTCTCCCGGATGTCCCCAACGTGGCCATTTTCGACACGGCGTTCCACCAGACCATGCCCGAGTACGCCTACATCTATCCGCTTCCCTACGATTGGTATGTTCGGTACGGTGTCCGTCGCTACGGCTTCCACGGCACCTCGCATCTCTATGTTTCCAAGCGGGCCGCGGTACTGCTCGGCAAGAAACCGAAAGAATGCAACCTGATCACCATGCACATCGGCAACGGCGTTTCCCACACCGCCATCAAGAACGGCGTTTCCGTGGATACCAGCATGGGCCTGACCCCGCTCGAAGGGGCCGTGATGGGCACCCGTTGCGGTGACATCGATCCGGCGATCCCCAGCTTCATGATGCAGATCGAAGGTCTTTCCGGCTCTGAAATCGATAGCATCCTCAACAAGAAGAGCGGCATTCTCGGTATTACCGGCAAGTACACCGACCGCAGGGACGTGGTTGCCCATGCCGAAAAGGGCGACAAGACCTGCAAGCTTGCCATGGATATCGAAGCCTATCGCCTGCGCAAGTACATCGGCAGCTACATGGCCGCTCTCGGCAGGGTTGATGCCATCGTCTTCACCGCCGGTGTCGGTGAGCGCGGCTGGCAGATCCGTGAAATGGCCTGCGAAGGGCTCGAGTACCTCGGCATTCACTTCGACGCGGAAAAAAATCGTGCCGCGGTCAAGGGTGAAGAGTGCGAAATCACTACCGAAGATTCACCGGTCAAGGTGTTTGTCATCCCCACGGATGAAGAACTCGTCTTCACCGAAGACGTCGCCGCGATTCTCGAAGGCACCTATACCGATCACATGAACTTCGAATATTCCTTCTCCAGGCCCGATTACGCCAAGTAAGCAATCAGGCAAGGTCCTGAAAGGAAAAAAGGCCGGCAGAATCTGCCGGCCTTTTTTGTGCCTGTAGGTTCGAGAGGCGAAGGCTGCACCGTTGCCGGCAGCCCCGCCTCCAGTGTTTCTCTGATTATTGTGCCTGGACCGCGGTAATGGCCGTCACGCTGACGATGTCCTCCACGGAGCAACCGCGGGAAAGGTCGTTGACCGGCTTGGCCAGACCCTGGATTACCGGGCCGATGGCTTCCGCGCCGCCGATCCTTTCGGTGAGCTTGTAGCCGATGTTGCCCGCGTCCAGGTCCGGGAACACCACGACGTTCGCCTTGCCC